>NZ_JBBKZU010000001.1:0-903410 GCF_037889935.1 Variovorax ureilyticus | reverse complement strand
GGCCGGTGCCAATGCCGCCGAGGCCGGCAAGGCTGCAGCGCAAGTCGCAGGCGTTGCCAAGGTGATCGTGGCCGACAGCCCGAGCCTGGCGGAAAACCTCGCCGAGAACGTGGCCGCCCAAGTCCTCGCGATTGCCAAGAACTACAGCCACATCCTGTTCCCGGCCACGGCCAACGGCAAGAACGTGGCGCCGCGCGTGGCCGCCAAGCTCGATGTCGCGCAGATCAGCGACATCACCAAGGTGGACAGCGCCGACACCTTCGAGCGGCCGATCTATGCGGGCAACGCCATTGCCACCGTGCAGAGCAGCGATGCGATCAAGGTGATCACCGTGCGTACGACCGGCTTCGATGCTGCTGCAGCCACCGGCGGCAGCGCCGCAGTGGAAAGCGCCGAAGGCGTGGCCGACAGCGGCAAGAGCGCCTTCGTCGGCCGCGAAGTCACCAAGAGCGACCGTCCCGAACTGACGGCCGCCAAGATCATCGTCTCGGGTGGCCGAGCCCTCGGCAGCGCCGAGAAGTTCAACGAAGTCATGACGCCGCTGGCGGACAAGCTCGGTGCAGGCCTCGGTGCCAGCCGCGCCGCCGTCGACGCCGGCTACGCCCCGAACGACTGGCAGGTCGGCCAGACGGGCAAGATCGTCGCCCCGCAGCTGTACATCGCCTGCGGCATCTCCGGCGCGATTCAGCACCTGGCAGGCATGAAGGACTCCAAGGTCATCGTCGCGATCAACAAGGACGAGGAAGCCCCGATCTTCTCGGTGGCCGACTACGGCCTCGTGGCCGATCTCTTCACGGCCGTGCCGGAACTCGTCAAGGCGCTCTGAGCCACTTCAGATAGCTGTTTGAACTCAAAAGGGGCATCGTTTTCGATGCCCTTTTTCACGTCGGTTCGCATCAGGCCCGAGGGCCGCAGGAGGTAACCATGAGCTACACCGCTCCCATCAAGGACATGCTGTTCGACATCGAGCACCTCGCCGACATCGCGAAGGTTGCGCAGATGCCGGGCCTCGAGGAAGCCGGTCTCGAGACCGCGCAGGCCGTGCTCGAAGAGTGCGCGCGCTTCAACCAGGACGTGATCGCGCCGCTGAATGTGGAAGGCGATCGCAATCCCTCGTCGTTCAAGGACGGCCAGGTCACGACCACGCCCGGCTTCAAGGAAGCCTTCGCGCAGTACGTGGCCGGCGGCTGGCAGGGCCTGCAGCATCCCACGGACTTCGCCGGCCAGGGCCTGCCCAAGACGATCGGCGCGGCCTGCGTCGAGATGCTGAACTCGGCCAACATGAGCTTCGCGCTGTGCCCGCTCTTGACTGACGGCGCCACCGAGGCGCTGCTGACAGCGGGCTCGGACGAGCTCAAGGCGGTCTATCTCGAAAAGCTGGTGAGCGGCCAGTGGACGGGCACGATGAACCTCACCGAGCCGCAGGCCGGCAGCGACCTCGCACTGGTGCGCAGCCGCGCCGAGCCGCAGCCCGACGGCACCTACAAGGTCTTCGGCACGAAGATCTTCATCACCTACGGCGAGCACGACATGGCGGAGAACATCGTGCATCTCGTGCTGGCCCGCGTGAGCGGCGCGCCCGAGGGCGTGAAGGGGATCAGCCTGTTCGTGGTGCCGAAGTTCCTCGTGAACAAGGACGGCTCGCTCGGTGCGCGCAACGACGTGCACTGCGTGAGCATCGAGCACAAGCTGGGCATCAAGGCGTCGCCGACGGCCGTGCTGCAGTACGGCGACCACGGCGGCGCGATCGGCTATCTGGTCGGCGAGGAAAACCGCGGCCTCGAGTACATGTTCATCATGATGAACTCCGCCCGCTACGCCGTGGGCATGCAGGGGATCGCGATCGCCGAGCGCGCCTACCAGCACGCAGTGGCGTACGCAAAGGAGCGGGTGCAGAGCCGCCCGGTCGACGGCTCGGTCAAGGCGAGCGCGCCGATCATTCATCACCCGGACGTGAAGCGCATGCTGATGACGATGCGCGCCTACACCGAGGGCTGCCGCGCCATGGCGATGACGGCGGCTGCTGCTTACGATGCGGCGCACCATCATCCCGATGCCGACACGCGCAAGCAGAACGAGGCCTTCTATGAATTCCTGGTGCCGCTGGTCAAGGGCTACAGCACCGAGATGAGCCTCGAAGTGGCGTCGCTCGGCGTGCAGGTGCATGGCGGCATGGGTTTCATCGAGGAAACCGGTGCGGCGCAATACCTGCGCGATGCCAAGATCCTGACGATCTACGAAGGCACGACGGCGATCCAGGCGAACGACCTGGTGGGCCGCAAGACCGCGCGCGACGGTGGACAGGTCGGCAAGGCGATCGCCGCGCAGATCGAGAAGACCGAGGCCGAACTCGCCAAGCGCGACAGCGCCGACGCGAAGGCCGTGGCGAAGCGCCTGACGGCCGCGCGCCAGGCCTTCATCGACGTGGTCGGCTTCGTGGCCGGACAGACCAAGGCATCGCCCAACGCGGTATTCGCGGGCAGCGTGCCTTACCTGATGCTCGGGGGCAATCTGGTGGCGGGCTGGCAGCTCGCACGCTCGCTGCTGGTGGCCGAAGACCTTGCCAAGGCGGGCACCGACGTGCCCTTCATGAAGGCCAAGATCGCCACGGCGCGCTTCTACGCCGAGCACATCCTGAACAAGGCCCCTGGCCTGCGCGACAGCATCGTCGATGGCGCGGACAGCGTGACCGCGCTGGCGCTCGAGGCGTTCTGACGCACTGACCGGCGCGTGTCGCGCAACGGACCGTTGCGGCACGCGCCTCCTTCTATAAATCGAACTCTGCCGTTTCATTCCTTCTTCGGAGACACCATGTCCAAGCTGCCGCCCGTGCTCGCCAACCTGCCATTGCCGATCATCGGTTCGCCGTTGTTCATCATCAGCAACCCCAAGCTCGTGATTGCCCAGTGCAAGGCCGGCGTGGTGGGGTCGATGCCCGCGCTCAACGCGCGGCCCGCGTCGCAGCTCGAGGACTGGCTCGCCGAGATCACCGAGGAACTCGCGGCGTACAACAAGGCCAATCCGGACAAGCCGGCTGCGCCTTTCGCCATCAACCAGATCGTGCACAAGAGCAATGACCGGCTCGCGCACGACATGGAGATGGTCGTGAAGTACAAGGTGCCGATCGTCATCACTTCGCTCGGCGCGCGCACCGACGTCAACGATGCCGTGCACAGCTACGGCGGCGTGACGATGCACGACGTGATCAACAACAGCTTCGCGCAGAAGGCGATCGAGAAGGGCGCCGACGGCCTGATCGCGGTGGCGGCCGGCGCTGGTGGCCATGCGGGCGTCAAGAGCCCGTTCGCGCTGGTGCAGGAAATCCGCCAGTGGTTCGACGGGCCGCTCGCGCTGTCGGGCTCCATCGCCAACGGCGCGGCCGTGCTCGCGGCGCAGGCCATGGGGGCGGACTTCGCCTACATCGGCACCGCGTTCATCGCGACCGAGGAAGCGCGCGCGAGCGCCGAATACAAGCAGGCCATCGTCGCCGGCACGTCGGACGACATCGTCTACTCGAACCTCTTCACCGGCGTGCACGGCAACTACCTGGCGCCGAGCATCGTGGCCGCGGGCATGGACCCGGCGAACCTGCCGCAGGGCGACCTCAAGACCATGAACTTCGGCGGCGGCGAAAGCGCCAAGAAGGCCTGGAAGGACATCTGGGGCTCGGGGCAGGGCATCGGCGCGGTGACGGAAGTGGGCACTGCCGCGAGCTTCGTCGAGAAGCTCAAGCGCGAATACATGGACGCGCGTCGCCGTCTTGCACTCTGAATCCCCGGCCATGGATCGCGCCGCGCCAGCGGCGAAGCCCGCCGCGAGTCGCATGCCGCTTCTGGATGCGGTGAAGGGACTCGCGTGCCTGCTGATCGTCGGCCACCACCTCTCCCGCTACGGGCCGCTGCCTGAAGGCGCGGCATCGCTGGCGCCCGACGTCTTCGACTGGCTGTCGCAGTACGGGCGGCTGGCGGTGCAGGTGTTCCTGGTGCTGGCGGGTTTTCTGGCCGCTGGGAGCCTCGCGCCCGACGGCACCCTTCGCATCGACCGGCCGCTCGTGCGGGTCTTCCAGCGCTATGGCCGGCTCGTGATGCCGTACCTGGCCGCACTGACCTTCAGCGTGATCGTGGCCGCGCTCGTGCGACCCTGGCTTGACGACGAGGCGGTGCCGGGTCCGCCCGTGATGGCGCAACTGATCGCCCACGGGCTGCTGCTCCAGGACCTGCTGGGCTTCGAGGCGCTGTCCACCGGCGTCTGGTACGTGGCGATCGACTTCCAGCTCTTCGTGCTGGCGCTGGCCGCCATCGGCGTGTCGGAGATGCTCCAGCGGCGCTGGGCCATGCGGGCCGAGACGTCTCGCTGGCTGATGGCCGGCTTCGTGTTCCTGCTTGTGGTGTCGTCGCTCGCCGTGTTCAACCGGCACGCGGAGCTCGATGTGACCGCGCTCTATTTCTTCGGCTCGTATGGGCTGGGCATGTTCGTCTTCTGGATCGGCCGTGCGACGCGGCAAAGCACCTGGGGTTTCGGGGTGCTCCTGCTCGCGCTGCTCGGGGCCGCGGCGCTGGCGCTCGACTGGCGCAGCCGGATCGCGACGGCATGGATCACCGCGCTGGCGGTGGCGGTCATCCAGCACCTCGACGGCCTCAAGCCCTCGGCCTGGCCGGCGATGGGCGAGCCGCTGGTGCGGCTGGGGCGCATCTCGTATTCGCTGTTCCTCATCCACTTTCCGGTGCTGCTGCTGGTGAGCGCGGTGGTGAGTCACTTCATGCGCGTCACGCCGTGGATCGGATTGAGCGGTCTGCTGGCGACCGTGGCGCTGTCGATCGGTGCCGCGATCCTGCTGTATCGCTTCGTCGAATCGCGGCCGGCGACCTGGCGCGGGGTCCTTGGCCTGTTCGCCGGCCTGCTGGTCTGCGGCGCGGTGGTTTCGCTGATCTCTGCCTAGGCGCGGCCGAGGGCGCTCGCGTAGTGTTCGGTGAAGCGCCGGGCGACCGAGTCCCAGTCATAGCGCTTGGCGCCGGACTGCGACGCCTCTGCCATCGCGCGGCATTGCGCCTCGTCGAGGGCGGCGATCTCGCGCACCGTGTCGAGATCCTTGGCGCCCCCGTCGAAGTTCAGGTAGAAGCCGCTGACCCCCGGCTTCGCGAAGCCGTTGATCGGGGCCATGTCGCGGCAGACCACGATCTTGCCGGCGGCCATCGCTTCGAGGATGCCGACCCCGAAGCCCTCGTACTCGGTGCCGGTGATGAAGACGGTGCGCTGCTGCAGTTCGGCCATCAGGCGGTCGTCTTCGATATACGGATGCAGCCGCACCGAATCGCCCAGCCCCAGCGCCTCGATCTTGGCCTTGAAGCCGTCGCCGAGCTGGTCGAAATCCGGGCCCGCGATGAGCAGGTCGATGGCGATGCCGTTGTCCCGGGCGAGCGCGACGGTGTCGATCACCGCGTCGATGCGCTTGTTGCGTGACCACCGGCCCCAGTAGATCCATCGCGTCGGGTCCGGCGTGCCAACGGTGCGGCCGGGCACGAACTTCGAGTAGGCGATGCCGAGCTCGGCCTTGTGGACCCGCTTCGAATAGTGTCCGAAGTAGGTCGCATCCGATTCGCTGATCGCGAGCACGCGCCGGTAGTGCCTGAGCAGCGGCCGCATCAGCAAATGCTCGTGCATCCACTTGAAGCCGCTGTGCCTGCGCGTATGCCGGAATCCGCCGTTGGTGCTGAGGATCGCGGGAATGCGCCGGCACTGCAGCAGTACGTTGCCGGTGAGCATCATGAGCTGCGGGTCGTGCACATGCAGCAGGTCGTAGCCCGACGCGAGTTCGCCGAAACCGCGTGCGTAGCCGACGAGCCGGTTGCCTGACACAGGGATGCAATAGACGTCGATGCCGTCGATGCGGTTCACGGAGAAGGCCGCGTGCTTCGGCGACACGTAGGCCACGTCCACCTGCATGCCATGGGCGGAAATGCGGGTGGCCAGCTCTCGGACCACGGACTCGATCCCGCCCACTTCAGGGAAGTACGTGGGCGTGATGGAAAGGACCTTCATTGCGTTTTCTCCGTCGATAGCGCCTGGGGTGAACACGCTAGCTTAGCCGTTGCGTCATGGGGATTTGTCATCCTGCAGGCCGACTTTGGCTTCAAGATCTGCGCTGCAGAGCGACTTCTCTTATGATTGCCGAGTTTTCAGTAATTACTGAAATTGCAAAATAATCGTGAAATCACCTGTTCCGCCAACCACCGGCTTGCGTTCGATCGACACCGATGGGGTCGGGAATCTGGTTCAAGGCGTCGCCGCGCTGTTCTGGCTGCCGCAGGCGGCGTTGCTGGCATGGGCGGTGCAGCGCCTGGGTGATGGAGAAGGATTCCCGGCGGTCGTGGTGCCGGCCGCGGGCATCCTGCTGCTGGGCCTGTTGCGTGCCGCATGCGAGGCCTGGGGGGCGCGGCGGGTGTACGCGGCGGCGCGTCGCGGGCTGTCCGCAGTGCGCACGGACGTGGCGGCCGCGCTTGCCGCACGCTCGCCGATCGACCGCGCGCGCCCGGCCTCGGGCCTGGCCGCCAGCGTGATCGCCGAGCAGGCCGAGGCGATGGTGCCTTATCTCGTGCGGTACGGGCCCGCCCGGTGGCGCGCCATGGTGGTGCCCGTCGTGATCGTCATCGCGGTGGCGAGCCAGTCGTGGATCGCCGCGCTGATCCTGCTGATCGCGGCCCCGCTGATCCCTGTCTTCATGGCGATCGTCGGCTGGCGTGCGCAGGCGGCAAGCGAAGCGCAGATGGTGGAGGTGGGCGGCATGAACGCCTTCCTGCTCGACAGGCTTCGCGGGCTCGCGACCCTGCGCGCTCTCGATGCGGTCGACGCCACGGGCAAGCGCATTGGCGAAGCCGCGGAGAGTCTGCGCGTGCGCACGATGGCGGTCTTGCGCATCGCCTTCCTTTCGTCGGCCGTGCTCGAACTGTTCTCGGCGCTGGGCGTCGCGATGGTGGCCGCCTACGTGGGGTTCCATCTGCTCGGCATCTTCGAATTCGGCATCTGGGGCCGGCGCCTGACCCTCGGCGAAGGGATGTTCGTTCTGCTGCTCGCGCCGGCGTTCTTCGAGCCTTTGCGCGAACTCTCCGCCGTATGGCACGACCGGGCGGCGGGCGAGGCGGCCCTGCGTTCGCTCGATGAGCTTTCGGCGGAAGGCGTGCCCTTGCCCGGAGCGACAGCGTCTGCGCCATCGCAGCCGAGGGCCGTCGATGCTGCCCCGTCGCTGCGCATCCGCGATCTGCACTACGCGCAACCGGGCGGCGATGTCCTCTTTGAAAGCTACGACCTGCGCGTGGCCGCAGGCGAGCACGTCGCATTGATGGGCCCGAGCGGTTCCGGCAAGACAGCGCTGCTGAGCCTCATCGCCGGGCTGGTGCAGCCGCAGAACGGAGAGATCGCGATCGGCGGCACGCCGCTGACCGACCGCACCGCGGCGGCATTGCGCACCCGCATCGCCTGGATGGGCCAGAAGCCGCATGTATTCGCCGGCTCGGTGCATGCCAACGTCGCCCTGGGACGTGCCGGCGTGGATGCAAGGGATGTCGATGCCGCGATGCAGTTCGCCGTTCTGCAGGATGTGGCGCAGGCCCATCCGGGCATGTCGCTCGGCGAAGGCGGCAGCGGACTCTCCGGGGGCGAGGCGGTGCGACTGGCGCTCGCGCGCGTCGCCGTGCATGCGCGGGCCGATCTGCTGCTGGTGGACGAGCCGACCGCGCACCTCGATACCCGGACCGCCGAGCGCGTCGCCGATGCGCTCATCGAACTTGCGCGCGGCAAGACGCTCATCGCCGCCACGCACGATCCCATCCTGGCGGCGCGCATGCATCGCACGATCCGGCTGGACGCCGCGCCCCGCCAGGAGGCCGCATGAAGCTCTGGCGCGACCTTCGCCCGGCCCTGGTGCCGTTCCTCACGGCGCAGCCGAAGCGGCTTGCACTGGGGGCCGCTCTCGCCGCGCTCACCGTGCTGATGGGCATGGCGCTGCTCGGCCTCTCGGGCTGGTTCATCACCGCCACCGCGCTGGCAGGGCTGAATGCGGCGACCGCGATCCGCTTCGATGTGTTCATGCCTTCGGCCGGCATCCGCCTTCTGGCGCTGGGGCGGACCGCTTCGCGCTACGGCGAACGGCTGGTGACCCACGATGCGACCTTCGGTGTGCTGGCGACGTTGCGCGAGCGACTGTTCCGCGGCTGGGCGCAGCCGGGCGCTGCGAGGCAACTGCTCGCGCGGCCGTCGCGCCTGCTGTTTCGCCTGACGGCGGACATCGATGCGCTGGAAGCGTTCTACCTGCGCATGCTGGTGCCCGCGGGTGCGGCGCTCGCGGCCGCGATGCTCGCAGGCGTGGTGCTCGGCGCGACGCGCGCGTGGATGGGCATCGTGCTGGCACTGTGGCTGGTCGCCGCGGGCTGGGGAATCGCTGCCGTGACCGCCGCGCGCGCACGTCCCGCCGCGGTCCGCCGGGCGCAGGCGATGGAGGCCTTGCGCGCCCGTACGGTGGACCTGGTGGCGGGCCAGACCGAACTGGTCATGGCTGGCCGGATCGATGCGCAGCGCGAGTCGCTGGCCGCTGCCGATCGCCATCTCGCACAGGCCGACATGCGGCTCAACCGGCTCGAAGCCGGCGCCGGTGCGGCCTACGGCATTGCGGGCACGCTGACGCTTGTCATGGTGTTGCTCGCTGTGGGTTGGCTGGCGGGTGAGGGCGTCATCGGTGCGCCCGGTGCGGCGCTGGCGCTGCTGGTCGCGCTCACCGCGATGGAGCCTTTTGCCGCATTGCGCCGCGGTGCGCTCGATGCCGGGCGCGCATGGCTGGCCGGGCGCCGTCTCGCGCCTCGCATGGCGATGCCCGATACGGACACGCCGGTTCACGCCCGCGACGACGAAGCGGCGCTCCGGCTGCAGGACGTGCATGCAACCCATGCCGGCAGCCGCGTGCCCGCGCTCGATGGCGTCTCGCTGAGCGTCGCACCTGGCGAGCGCATCGCGCTGGTCGGCGCATCCGGCGCCGGCAAGTCGACGCTGCTGTCCGTCATCGCAGGCGACCTCGCGCCCGAGACGGGGGAGGTGCATGCGCAGGCTCACTGCCTCCTGACCCAGCGCACAGAACTCTTCCAGGACAGCCTGCGGGACAACCTGCGCCTCGCCGATCCTGCCGCGAACGACGCGCGCCTTCTTGCTGCCTTATGGGCAGCCGGCCTTGCGCAGGACGTGCGCGCGATGAAGGGCGGCCTCGACACGCGGCTCGGCGAAGGCGGACTCGGACTTTCCGGCGGCCAGTCGCGCCGCCTCGCGCTGGCCCGGCTTTTGCTGCGCAACGTGCCCATCTGGCTGCTCGACGAACCGACGGAAGCATTGGACACCGCGACCGCGCACGACGTATTGCAGCGCCTCGAAGCCCAGGCCAAGGGCCGCGTTCTCCTGATCGCGACCCACCTGCGCCGCGAGGCAGCGCTCGCGGATCGATTGATCTGCATGCAGCAAGGCCGCGTCGTGGCCGACCTCGCGCGCGGCACGCCGGCATTCGACGCGGCGCTGCGCGCGCTGCGGCCCGACTGAGTTCAAGGCTTCGCAAGAACACGAAAGGAACCCCATGGACCTCGACATCGTCGCTCTCTCGCGATTGCAGTTCGCCTTGACGGCGCTGTATCACTTTCTCTTCGTTCCCTTGACGCTCGGACTGTCCATCCTCGTCGCGATCATGGAGACGGTGTATGTGATGACCGGCCGCACGATCTGGCGCGACATGACGAAGTTCTGGGGCCTGCTCTTCGGCATCAACTTCGCGATGGGCGTGGCGACGGGCATCGTCATGGAGTTCCAGTTCGGCATGAACTGGAGCTACTACAGCCACTATGTCGGCGACGTGTTCGGCGCGCCGCTCGCCATCGAAGGGCTGATGGCCTTCTTCCTCGAAGCGAGCTTCGTCGGCCTGTTCTTCTTCGGCTGGGAGCGCCTGTCCAAGGTGGCGCACCTGATCGTCGCGTGGCTGGTCGCGATCGGCTCGAACTTCTCGGCGCTGTGGATCCTGATCGCGAACGGCTGGATGCAGAACCCGGTCGGCGCTTCGTTCAATCCGCAGACGATGCGCATGGAGGTGACCGACTTCTTCGCGGTGCTGACCAACCCGGTCGCGCAGGCCAAGTTCGTGCACACGGTGTCGGCGGGCTACGTGGTGGCCTCGATCTTCGTGCTCGGCGTGTCGGCGTGGTACGTGCTCAAGGGCCGGCACCTGCAGTTGGCCAAGCGCTCGATGACCGTCGCCGCCTCGTTCGGTCTCGCGGCCTCGCTGTCAGTGGTGCTGCTCGGCGACGAATCGGGCTATCTCTCCACCGAACACCAGAAGATGAAGGTCGCCGCGCTCGAAGCGATGTGGAAGACCGAGCCCGCGCCGGCCGCGTTCACCGCCTTCGGCTTCCCCGACCAGCGCACCCGCGAGACGCACTTCGCGGTGCATATCCCCTGGCTGCTGGGACTGATCGGCACGCGCTCGCTGACCACCGAGATCCCCGGCATCGACGATCTCGTTCACCGTGCGGAGCTCAACATCCGCGTCGGCATCTCGGCCTACGACGCGCTGCAGAAGATCCGCGAGGCGGGCAGCAGCGGCGCGGTGCCCGAATCGGCCAAGACCATCTTCGAGGAGAACGGGCCTGCGCTCGGCTATGCGCTCCTGCTCAAGCGCTACGTCGACGATCCGCGCAAGGCAACGCCGGAGCAGGTCGCGCAGGCTGCGCTCGACACCATCCCACCGGTCTGGCAGCTCTACTGGTCCTTCCGGCTCATGGTCGGCCTCGGCATGTTCTTCATCGTGCTGACAGCGACCTTCTTCGTGCTCTCCGCGAGACGCAGGCTCGATGCGCATCCGTGGCTGCTCAAGGTGGCGGTGTTCGCGATTCCGTTGCCGTGGATCGCGGCGGAACTGGGCTGGATCGTCGCCGAGGTCGGCCGCCAACCGTGGGTGATCGAAGGCGTGCTGCCCACGGCGGTGGCGGTCTCGAACCTCGGCGCGGCCACGGTGCTCGCGACGATCGGGGTCTTCACGCTCATCTACTCGGTGCTTTTCATCATCGAGATGAAGCTGATGCTGGGCGCGATCCGCAAGGGGCCGATCGAGCACGGGACGCCCAGCCGCCCCGGAACCGACGCCCGAGCGGCCTCCGCACTGCGGCGTTCATCGCTGGCCGCCGAATGACCCCCGGAGCACGAACATGATCCTGCACACACTCCTTTCCTACGAATTCCTGCGTGTCGTCTGGTGGCTGCTGCTCGGCGTGCTGCTGGTCGGCTTCGCGGTGATGGACGGCTTCGACCTCGGCACCGGCATGCTGCTGCCTTTCGCCGGACGCAACGACCTGGAGCGACGCGTGATCATCAACAGCGTCGGACCCGTCTGGGAGGGCAACCAGGTCTGGCTGATCCTCGGCGGCGGCGCGATCTTCGCGGCCTGGCCGCAGCTGTACGCGGTGTCGTTCTCTGGCTTCTACGTCGCGATGTTCGCGATCCTCGTCGCGCTGATCCTGCGGCCGGTCGCCTTCAAGTTCAGGAGCAAGCGCGAGGACGCGGCGTGGCGCGGACGCTGGGATGCGGCGCTGTTCATAGGTGGCTTCGTGCCGTCGCTGATCTGCGGCGTCGCGATGGGCAATGTGCTCCAGGGCGTGCCGTTCCGCTTCGGGACCGACATGCACATCTACTACGACGGGACCTTCTTCGGCCTGCTCAATCCGTTCGCGCTGGTGTGCGGCCTGGTGTCGGTGGCGATGCTCGCGATGCACGGGGCCGCGTGGCTGCAGTTGAAGACGGAGGGTGCGGTGGCGGACCGCGCGCGCAGCTACGGGAGCATCGCCGCCTTGCTGACGGTGGCCCTGTATGCGGTGGCCGGCTTCCTGCTGTGGAAGTTCGTCGACGGCTATCGGGTGACCAGTTCACTGCCGCCCGACGGTCCATCGAATCCGCTGCTCAAGACGGTCGAGACCCACGCGGGAGCCTGGTTCACCAACTACGCGGCCCATCCCGTGCTGTACGTCGTTCCGGGCCTGGGGCTTGCCGGTGCGCTACTGGCGTTCATCGGCTTTCGCGCGCGTGCGGAACTGATGACCCTGCTGGCCAGCGCGCTCGGCATCGCCGGCATCATCCTGAGCGTCGGCGTGTCGATGTTCCCGTTCATCCTGCCTTCATCGGCGGATCCGCGCGCGAGTCTCACCGCATTCGACTCGTCGTCGAGTCATCTCACGCTGTTCATCATGCTGGCGGTGACGGCGATCTTCATTCCGATCATCGTGGCCTACACCGGCTGGATCTATCACGTGCTGCGCGGCAAGGTCGATCGCGACGCCATCCGCGAAGAGCGCGGACACGCCTACTGACCGAATCCAAGAATCAACGAGGAACGAATTCCATGTGGTACTTCGCCTGGATCCTGGGGCTGCCGCTGGCAGCGACGTTCGCGGTGCTCAACGCGATGTGGTACGAACTGATGGATGACGAGGCCACCCGGCACGACAAGCTGGACACGCCGCACGGCGGCTAGCCCGGCGTCTTCTTGCGCGCCGAGCCGGTGATGCGGTCCTTGAGGCCGAGCACCTTCGTCACGGTCGAACCCATGCCCATGAGCTGCATCGCGGTCTCGGGCGCGAGGCGCTGCACGTCGTCGAACCACTTCATGAGGCGGTCGATCAGGTCGTGCATCTCGCGCATGCGCTGCTGGGCATGGCGCTCCTCGTCGGAGGAGGGCTCTTCGAGCATCGCATTGCGCAACATCGAGAGCGTGGGCTCGATCTCGCGGCGGCGGCGCTCCTCGGCGAGCACGCGGAAGATCTCCCACACATCGGACGGGGCCTCGAAATACTCGCGCCGGTCGCCGGGCTGGTGCCGCAGGTGCACCAGCCGCCACGACTGAAGCTCCTTGAGGCCCATGCTGACGTTCGAGCGCGAGAACTCCAGCAACTCGGCGATCTCGTCCGCGTTGAGTGCGCGTTCGGAAATGAAGATCAGCGCATAGATCTGCCCGACCGTCCGGTTGATGCCCCATTTGCTTCCCATCTCTCCGAAGTGGGCGACGAACTGGCGGCTGAGCGGCGGCAGGGTGGATGCAGGCATCCGGCGATTTTCGTGCCGAAATGCTGCACGTTCAGGAAATACTGAAAACTCACCAGGCCGTCGGCGGCGGCACCTCGCACACCGGGTCGACGTCCACGCTCTTGAAGTCCGCAGGCGAGACGATCTCGAGGTACTCCATGTCGGGCGAGTAGTCGAAGAGGTAGTGCCGGATGCCCGGGCGCTGGTGCACCACGTCGCCGGCCTCGACGAGGGTTTCCTTGTCCTCGTACATGAAGCGGGCCCAGCCCTTCACCATGATCACGATCTGGAAGTCCGCTTCGTGGCGGTGCCATCCGGTGCCCGCTTCCGGTGCCATGTTGGCCTTGACGAGGTGCGCGATCACCTTGCCGTGGGTGGCCTCGGCGATTCCGAGATCGCGGTAGAGGAAGAAGTCGCGCAGGCCGCCCGAGACGTACTCGGTATCCGTCGGCTTGACATGGGAGAACTTCGTGTCGGTCCGATCCAGCATGAGCGTTCCTTTGAAGAGGGGATGCTGCGCCGCAGCATGCATAAAGCGTTCCCGTGGGGCCGCCGGCTCGGCGGTGCCGACGCTGGGATAATCCGCGCCATGAGCGGCAATACCTTCGGCACCCTTTTCGCAGTCACCAACTTTGGTGAATCCCATGGCCCCGCGATCGGATGCGTGATCGACGGCTGCCCGCCCGGCATGGCCCTCACCGAAGCGGACATCCAGGGAGACCTCGATCGCCGGCGCCCCGGCACCAGCCGCCACGTCACCCAGCGCAACGAGCCCGATGCGGTGCAGATCCTGAGCGGCGTGTACGAAGGCAAGACCACCGGCACGCCGATCGCCCTCCTGATCCAGAACACCGACCAGCGCAGCAAGGACTACGGGCAGATCGCGCAGCAGTTCCGCCCCGGCCACGCCGACTTCACCTATTGGAAGAAGTACGGCATCCGCGATCCGCGCGGCGGCGGGCGTTCGTCGGCACGGCTCACCGCGCCGATGGTCGCGGCGGGCGCGGTGGCCAAGAAGTGGCTCTTCGAGAAGTACGGCACCGTGTTCCGCGGCTGCATGTCGCAGATCGGCGAGATCGCGATTCCCTTCGAAAGCTGGGAGCATGTGCCGAACAACCCGTTCTTCGCCCCGATTGCCGACGTCTCGCACCTCGAGGCATACATGGATTCGCTGCGGAAGGCCGGCGACTCCTGCGGCGCGCGCATCCGCGTGACCGCGTCGAACGTGCCCGTGGGCCTCGGCGAGCCGCTCTTCGACAAGATGGATGCCGACATCGCCTGGGCCATGATGGGCATCAATGCAGTGAAGGGCGTCGAGATCGGCGCCGGCTTCGCGAGCGTCGCGCAGCGCGGCACCGTGCACGGCGACTCGATCACGCCCGCGGGCTTCGAGACCAACAACGCCGGCGGCGTGCTCGGCGGCATCACGACGGGGCAGGACCTCGACGTGAGCATCGCGATCAAGCCCACCAGCTCGATCATCAGCCCGCGCCAGTCGATCGACGTGAACAACCAGCCAGTCGAGGTCGTCACCAAGGGCCGCCACGATCCGTGCGTGGGCATCCGCGCGACGCCGATCGCGGAGGCGATGCTGGCGCTGGTCGTCATCGAGCATGCCTTGCGCAACCGCGCGCAGTGCGGTGATGTGAATACGTCGGCGGACAAGGCGAGCGCCTCCGAACCTTCGTCGCCCCAGGCGTCCTTCCTGTAATGCAGGTGGCCGGTGGCAAGGGCCATCTGCTGGCCTTTGCCGGGCTGTCGGCGAGCTACTTCGCCCACATCGGCTTCTTCAACCCGTACCTTCCGCTCTGGCTGAAGGATCTGGGGCTGCCGATCTTCGTCATCAGCCTGCTGACATCCGTACAGTCGGTGACGCGCGTCTTCGCGCCGTATGCGTGGGGCGCCTTGAGCGACCACACGGGCGAGCGCGTCAAGCTGCTGCGCTTCAGCGCGGCCGTGGCGCTGGTGTCGTCGTTCGGTCTCTGGTGGAACGGCGGGCCGTGGTGGCTGGGCCTCGTGCTGCTCGTGATGTTCACGCACACCAGCTCGATGATGTCGCTCACCGAGGCCGCGATGGCGCATCTGGTGGCCGGCGACTGGGGCCGCTACGGGCGCATCCGGCTGTGGGGCTCGGCGGGATTCCTGGTCACGGTGTTCTTCGCGGGCGAGTGGTTCGAACGCTTCGGCATGCGGCACTTTCCCGCCTGGGCGGCCGGCACGCTGGCGGTCGTGCTGGTCGCGACGCTGCGCCTGCCCGACGTGCGCGAACCGGTCACGGCGCATTCGCACGAGAAACTGCCGGTCGGTCCGGTGCTGCGCATTCCGGCCGTGCGGTGGTTCTTCGCCTCGCTGTTCTTCCACGTGATGTCGCACTTCGCGGTCTACGGCTTCCTGTCGCTGTACCTCGATTCGCTGGGCTACGGCAAGGGAACGATCGGGCTGCTGTGGGCGCTGTCGGTGGTGGCCGAGATCGCTTGGTTCTTCCTCCAGGGCCGGCTGCTGGGGCTCTTGGCCATGCCCCGGTGGCTGGTGCTGTGCGGTGTCGCGACGGTGCTGCGCATGGGCACCACCGCCGGGCTGGGCCAGTGGATCTGGGCGCTGGTGGTGGCGCAACTGCTGCATGCGCTTTCGTTCGCGGCGCACCACACCACCTGCATCGCGATGGTGACGCGGCACTTTCCGGGCCGGCTGCGCGGCCGTGGGCAGGCGCTCTTCACGGTGATCGGCTACGGCTTTGGCGGTGTGCTCGGCGTGCTCGCCGGCGGTGCGATCGCACAGCGCTTCGGCTATGTCGTCATGTTCGGGGTGGCCACGGCGCTGGCCGTGGTGGCCAGCTTCTGCGCGTGGCGGGCGCAGAAGCTCGAAAAGGCGGTTTGATCGTCAGTCCGGCCCGGCGCTCGCGGCGTCCGGATGGATGCCGTGGAAGCCGCCGGGAAGAAAAAACGCGCTGACTGCGAGATTCAGGAGAAACCCGTAGAGCGTTCGATCATCGATCGCGCCAGTACGATCATTGATCCGTATCGCCAGATTCTGCTGGGCCGGGTCGGGGGCCGCGCTCTACATTCACCCTGCGCACCGCGAACTGCGCGATAGCCGAACGACACCGGCCGGACCCGTCCCAAGTCCGCCGCCCCTCGACCACCATCCGGAGAGACAAATGAGCAACCCCCAGGACTCGGAACCGAAAGGCCGACACCAATCCAAGAAGGCGGCCGCCAGCGGCTGGATCGGCTCGGCATTGGAGTATTACGACTTCTTCATCTACGCGACCGCCGCGTCGCTGATCTTTCCCCAGATCTTCTTCCCGAAGGGCGACCCCACGATCGCCATCGTCGCCTCGCTGGCGACCTACGGCGTCGGCTACGTGGCGCGGCCCATCGGCGCCTTCGTGCTCGGGCACTGGGGCGACACCAAGGGCCGCAAGCACATGCTGCTGATCTGCATGTTCCTCATGGGCTTCTCGACCATCGCCGTCGGCCTGCTGCCGACCTACGACCAGGTCGGTCTGCTGGCGCCGGTCCTGCTGGTGCTCCTGCGACTGATCCAGGGCTTCGCGGTGGCCGGTGAGATCTCGGGCGCCAGTTCGATGATCCTGGAGCACGCGCCGTTCGGCCGACGCGGCTTCTTCGCCAGCTTCACGCTGCAGGGCGTGCAGGCCGGGCAGATCCTGGCCGCCGCCGTGTTCCTCCCGCTCGCGCACTACATGCCCGACGACGCCTTCCTGAGCTGGGGCTGGCGCATTCCGTTCATTCTGAGCTTCGTGGTGATCGTGGCCGGCTACATCATCCGCCGTGAAGTGGACGAGACGCCCGCGTTCACCGAAGAGGTCGGCACCGAAGCCGCGCCGAAAGCCCCGGTCATCGAGGCTTTCACGCAGAGCTGGAAGGACATGCTGCGCGTGGTCTGCGCCGCGCTGATGAACGTGATCCCTGTCGTCGCCACCGTGTTCGGCGCCGCCTACGCGGTGCAGCCGGCCTACGGCATCGGCTTCCAGAAGGACATCTACCTGTGGATTCCGGTGCTCGGCAACATCCTCGCGGTGATCGTCATCCCGATGGTGGGCAACCTGTCGGACAGGATCGGCCGCAAGCCGCCGATCGTGCTCGGTTCGCTCGGCGCGGGTCTGCTGTCGTTCGGCTATCTCTATGCGATCAGCATCCACAACGTGCCGCTCGCCATCGTGATGTCGCTGCTGATGTGGGGCATCGTGTACCAGGGCTACAACGCGGTCTTCCCGAGCTTCTATCCCGAACTCTTCCCGACCCGCACCCGCTGCTCTGCGATGGCGATCTCGCAGAACCTCGGCACTGCCATCACCGCGATGCTGCCGGCCCTGTTCGTTGCCGTTGCGCCTCCCGGTGCGGCCAACATCCCGATGATCATCGGCGCGCTGACCCTCGGCATCACCGCCATCGCTGCCATCGCCGTGATGAGTGCCCGCGAAACCTACCGCATCCACCTCAACGATCTCGGCAAGCCGAACGCGGTGCCCGTCCCGAAGGACGAATACGACCGCCTGCGCGCCCAGACGCTCGCCGAAGCCTCGCTGACCAAGGCCGTCGCCTAAGCCGCAGGCAACCCAGAAACCCCACGGAACCGGCTTAGCCGGGCCGTTGGGGTTGCCCCCTGAAAGGGGGTGCAGAGCCACACGAAGTGGGCGAGGCTGGGGGTGAGTCAAGTGACCCCACGGAACCGGCTTTGCCGGGCCGTCGGGGTTGCCCCCTGGAAGGGGGTGGAGAGCGACACGAAGTGCGCGAGCCTGGGGGTCAGATCAGATTCCGCATGGCCTGCGCGGTTTCTCGCAGTACGGGGAGGACGCGGGCGACCGCGTCCTCGCTGCTTTCATGGCCCATGGGCATCGTCACGTTCAAGGCGCCGACCAGTTCGCCGTGACGATCCCGCAGCGGCACCGCGATGCCGCGTGAATTCAGATCCAGTTGCTGCTCGGACAGCGCCCACCCCTGCGCCCGAATGCGTGCGAGTTCGAGCTTCATGCGCTCCTTGCTCGCAATCGTGTGCGACGTGAACACCGCCAGTTCGTGCGTCGCGAGCCATGCGCCCAGTTCCTCGTCGGTGCGCATCGCCAGCATCAGCATCCCCGATGCCGTCACCTGCGCCGGCACCCGGGCGCCGAGCACATAACCGGTGCTCATGCTCCGGTTCGGGCCGTTGCGTGCGATGTAGACCACTTCGTCGCCGTCCATCACGCTCAGGTAGGCGATCTCGTGCGTGCCGGCCGCCACCCGCTGCAGGAAGGGCTGCACGATCCGCGGCAGCCGCGCGGATTCCAGGTACGACTGCCCGAGGCGCAGCACGCGCGGCGTGAGCCAGAAGAGCTTGCCGTCGCTCGCCACATAACCCATGTGCTGCAGCGTGAGCAGGTAGCGCCGCGCCGCGGTGCGCGTCATGCCGGTGCGCTGGCCGGCTTCGCTGGCGGTCATGCGCTGGTGCGCGTCGTCGAAGGCCTCGATGATCGAGACGCCGCGCTCGAGGCCGGCGATCCAGTCGCGCTTGTCGAGGCCGGGCGGCGTGGGGGATGCCTCGCTGTCCATGGTGTTTGTGGGACAAACCCTCAATTCGTTCGATGATCGAACAGTGTAGTTCGATAATCGTTTTTCCACACCTTCACTTGCTACGATCCATTCACATCGACCGCTACATTAGCGGCGCCTCGTCAGTGATTCGGTCGATAGTCGAACAACTTGAAGCGAGACACGCCATGTTTCCATCCATCGTCGGCAGCACGTCCCTCTACCTCCTTCCGGGCGATCCGGTCACGAACGTGCGCCTGCCGCGGATGTTCAACGCGGTGTTCGAGCGCTGCGGCATCGATGCGGTGATGGCACCGGTGCAGGTGGGAAGGCGCGACCTCGCCGTCTTCGTCAAGGCGGCGTTCCTCGCGAGGAACGTGCGCGGCATGGTGATCGCGCCGCCGCACAAGCCGTCGCTGGTCGATCTGCTCGACGGCTGCGGTCTTTTCGGCCGGGTCGCAGGTTCCGCCAATGTGGTGCGCCGCATCGAGAACGGCGAACTCGAAGGCGACCTCTTCGACGGCGAAGGCCTGATCGGCGCGCTCGACCGCTACAACATCCCGTTCCGCGGCAAGCGCGTGCTGATCCTCGGCGCGGGCGTCAGCGCGGCGGCCATCGGCGTCGCGCTGGCTGAGGGCGGCACGGTCAACGGCGCCGAGCACATCGCTTTCTACGACGTGGCGGCGGGCAAGGCGGCCGGCGTCGCTGCCAAGCTCGACGCCTTCTTCGATGCGACGACGGTCGCCGTGGACAGCAACGATCCCGCCGGCTACGACCTCGTCGTCAACGCCACCTCGCTCGGCCTGAAACCCGAGGACCCGCTGCCTGTGGACGTCGCCCGCATGGATTCGCATGCCGCGCTGTTCGACATCCTCCTGCGCGGCCAGCCCACGCCCATCGTGCGCGCGGCGCGCGAGCGTGGCCTGAATGCGCAAGCCGGCTTCGAGATGCTGATCCAGCAGATGCCGCACTACCTCGATTTCTTCGGCCACAAGGACGCCGCCAACGCGCTGCGCCATGACGCCAATTTCCTGCGCGAGCTGATCTACCCGGCCTCCATGGCCGGCGAGATCCATGCGCCGCTGCGCTATCACTCGGCCAGCGTGGCCTGACGCGCGGCCAACCTTACGACAGAGACTCCCATGGCCATCGCCCTCGACCGCTTCGGCTTCAACACCGTCACCATGGGGGGCGAGCTCGGCCACAAGCTGGAGTGCATGAAGGCGGCCGGCTTCTCGGGCGTGGAGCTCTGGGCGCGCGATCTCATCAACCATCCGGCCGGCGTCGAGAAGGCGGCGCAGCTCGTGAAGCAGAGCGGCCTCAAGGTCACCGACTTCCAGCCGCTGCGCGACTTCGAATGCGCGCCCGACGCCATGCGTCCGCACCGGCTCGAAATGGCCCGTGAGCAGCTTCGCCAGATGGCGCTGGTCGGCACCGATCTGCTGCTGTGCTGCTCGACCACCTCGCCGCTGGCGATCGACGACCCGGACCGTGCCGCGGAAGACCTGCGCACGCTCGCCACGCTGGCGACGCCGCTGGGCATCCGCATCTGCTACGAGGCGCTTTCGTGGGGGCGGCACACCAACCGCTGGCACCAGGCGTGGGACATCGTGCGCCGGTGCGACCGCGAGAACGTCGGCCTCAACCTCGACTTCTTCCACATGTCCGTGCACGGCGACGACACGCCCGAGACGCTCAGGCAGCTTGCCGATGTGCCGGTGGAAAAGATCTTCCTCGTGCAGCTTGCCGACTACTTCTTCGAATACAGCGACCGCCAGTCCGACATGATCGAACTGGCCCGCCACCAGCGCCTGTTCCCGGGCGAGGGCCTGCACGACGCGCGCGACATGGTGCAGCTCCTCGAAGACAAGGGCTACCGCGGCCACTACACCTTCGAGGTGTTCAACGACGACTACGTGAACTCCGACCCGATGGTGGTCGGAGAGCGCGCCATGAAGAGCGCGCGCTGGCTCAGCGAGTCGCATGTCGCGGACGGCGAGCCGGCCCGCGCACCGAACGCCTGAGGCAAGGCGTTCGTCGGATCGATCGACACGAATCACGAACCAATCAACCACCAAAGAGGAGACTTCGATGACCATTCTTCAAACCCGCAAGTTCGCGATCCGCCTGGCTGCGGCGTGCGCGCTGGCCGCCTGCGCAAGCGGTGCCTTCGCCCAGAACACCATCCAGGTGGCCAACATCCAGGAGCTGTCAGGCACGGGCGCCACGGCGGGCACGAACTTCAGGAATGGCGTCGAGCTCGCGATCAAGGAAATCAACGCCTCCGGCGGCATCCTCGGCAAGAAGATCGAAAGCGCGATCAGCGACACGCAGTCCAACCCCGGCGTCGCCAAGGCGATGGCCGCCAAGGCGGTCGACAACGGCGTGATCGCTGTGTTCGGGCCCGGCTTCTCGGGCTCGATGATCGTCAGCATGGCCGAGACGCGCCGCGGCGAAACGCCGAACTTCACCGGCGCCGAGGCCACCGCGATCACCGCGCAGGGCAATCCCTTCGTCTTCCGCACGAGCTTCTCGCAGGTCAACGCGATGCCCAAGCTGGCGCGCTACGTGGCCGCCAATCTCAAGGCCAAGACCATCGCCGTGATCTTCGTCAACAACGATTTCGGCAAGGGCGGGCGCGATGCGTTCATGAAGTCCGCCGAAGCGAACGGCATCAAGATCGTCGCCGACATCTCGACCGAGCCGGGGCAGGTCGACTGGTCCGCGCCGGTACTCAAGGCCAAGCAGAGCAATCCGGACGCGGTGTTCGTCTACACCAACGAAGAAGAGTCGGCGCGCGCGCTGCGCGAGCTGCGCAAGCAGGGCTGGACCAAGCCGATCCTCGGCGAGACGGTGCTGCCGAGCCAGAAGGTGATCGAGCTGGCCGGTGAATCCGCCAACGGCATCCTGGCGCACGTGGGCCTCACGGTCGACGCGCCGATCCCGAGCATGCGGGCCTTCCGCGCGAAGTTCGAGAAGGAATACAAGTACATCCCCGACCACAACGGCATCAAGGGCTACACCAGCGTCTACATGTTCAAGGCCGGCGTCGAGAAGGCGGGCAAGCTCGACCGCATCGCGATCGCCAAGGCGCTGCACGGCCTGACGATTCCGGTGGCGAAGGAGCCCGGCGTGCTGATGGACGTGACCATCGACGACAAGGGCGATCTCGACCGCGAGAGCTTCATCGTCGAGGTGAAGAACGGCAAGCAGGAAGTGAAGGAAATCCTGCCCGCACTGGGCAAGAAGCAGTAAGCGCCGCAGCAAGCAAGGTCCCATGACCGACTTCCTGCAGCTCTTCTTTTCCGGGCTCGCCACCGGCGCGATCTATGCGCTGGCGGCGCTCGGCTTCACGCTGCTCTGGCAGGCCAGCGGCACCATCAACTTCGCCCAGGGCGAGTTCGTGATGCTGCCGGCCTTTGCCATGCTGGCGTTCATGTCGTTCGGTGCGCCGCTGGCGGTGAGCTTCGTGCTCACCATCGCGGTGGCGGTGGGGGTGCTCGGCTGGGCCTTCAAGCGCGGCCTCGTCGATCCACTCCTCAAGTACGGAATGATGCCGATCGTGGTCGCCACCATCGGCCTCTCGATCGCCATGCGCAACGGCGTGCGCGCAGCCTACAGCGCCGAGGCGCAGCCCTTCCCGAGCCTGTTCCCGGACAAGCTCTTCAACGTGGCCGGCGTGACGATCACGATGGGCGACCTCGGCACCTTCGTGCTCGCGGTGGCGATCGTGCTGGCGACGCAGGCCTTCCTCGTGAAGACGGTCACGGGCCGCGCGATGCAGGCCGTGGCGCAGAACACCGAAAGCGCCAGCGTGCTCGGCATCAACGTGCCGCGCATGGTGTTCTACACCTTCGCGATCAATGCGGCGCTCGCGGTGGCGGCGGCGCTGCTGGTCACGCCGACCTACCTCGCCAAGTTCGACATGGGCGAAAGCCTCGGCAGCAAGGCGTTCTTCGCGGCCATCATCGGCGGCTTCAACAATTCGCGCGGCGCGCTGGTGGGCGGGCTGATCGTGGGCGTGGCGGAGAACCTCGCGGCGGCCTACATCTCGCCGGCCTACAAGGACGCGGTGGCATTGGTGATCTTCATGGTCGTGATCCTCTTCAAGCCGCAAGGCCTCCTCGGGAAGAAGGAGGAACGGAAGGTATGAAAAAGCTCAATGCCTTCTTCATCGCCGCCGCGCTGGCCGCGATGCTCGTGGCGCCGCAGTTCCTGAAGAACTACGGCGTGTACCTCTTGAGCTACTGGCTGATCTTCATCATCGCGACGATGGGGCTCAACCTCACGGTCGGCTATGCGGGGCAGAAGTCGCTCGGCCACGCGGCCTTTCTCGGCATCGGGGCGTACACCATGGCGCTGGTGCTCAAGGCAGGGTTCAGCTTCTGGCTGGGGCTGCCGCTCGCGGCAGTGCTGTGCTTCGCGGTCGGGCTGGTGCTCGGCTTCCCGGCGCTGCGGGTGCAGACCATCTACCTCGCCTTCGCCACGCTGGGCTTCAACACCGCGATCTGGCTGGTGATGCGCAACGAGGAATGGCTCACCGGCGGCACCTTCGGCATCAACAACGTGGCGCGGCCATCGCTCTTCGGCCTCTCGCTGGAGGGCAACCGGCCCTACTACTACCTGGTGCTGGCGATCGCGGTGGTGCTCGCGCTCGCGCTCGGGGGCCTCCTGCGTTCGCCGTGGGGCAAGGCCTTCACCGCGCTGCGCGACAACCCGATCCGCGCCGAGAGCCTGGGCATCAGCGTGCGCGGCTACACGCTGCTGAGCTTCGCGATCGGCGCCGCCTACGCGGGCGTGGCGGGCGGCCTGTTCGCCTCGCTGGTGCAGTTCATCGAGCCGGCGCCGTTCACGGTGGCGGCGTCGATCATGATGTACCTCATGGTCGTGGTCGGCGGGCCGGGCTACTTCTGGGGGCCGGTGCTGGGCGCGGCGGTCGGCGTGGTGCTGCCGGAATGGCTGCGCGACGTGCCGGGCGTGTCCGACTGGTATCTGCCGATGTTCGGCGCGGCCGTGGTGCTGCTGATGGTGTGGCTGCCCGATGGGCTGCTGTCGATACCCGATCGCATCAGGGCGCGACGCGAATCGCGCGAGGCATCGCGGGCACGCGCCGCCATGGCGCAGAAGGTGGGGGTGGTGCAATGAGCGCCGCCCGGCCGCCCGAAGGCGCTCGCGCCGCAGCGCGAAGCGCGGAGGTTTCCCTATGAGCACGCCTGTCCTTCGCGTGACCGACCTGCGCAAGTCCTACGGCGCGATCCAGGCCGTCGGCGGCGTGAGCTTCGAGGTCCGTCCCGGCGAGATCTTTGGCGTCATCGGCCCCAACGGCTCCGGCAAGACCACGCTGTTCAACTGCATGCTCGGGCAGATCACGCCCGATGCCGGACGCATCGAACTCAATGGCGACGACGTCACGAAGCTCGGGCCGCTGGAACTCAACCGGCGCGGCGTCGGCCGCACTTTCCAGACGCTGCAGGTCTTCGGCAAGATGACCGTGCGCGAGAACCTCATCGTCGCCGCGCAAGAGCACCAGGGCACGATGTGGAGCCGCATGTTCGCGCCCGGCGATTCGGGACTCGGCCCCAAGGCCGATGCGCTGATCGACCAGTTCCGCATCCGCCACGTCGCCGACAAGAAGGCCGGCACGCTGTCCTACGGCCAGCAGAAGCTGGTGGACATCGGCATGGCCTTCATGAGCGACCCGGACCTGGTGCTGCTCGACGAGCCCTGCGCCGGCGTGAACCCGAGCCTGGTGAGCGGCCTGTCGTCGCTGCTGAAGGACCTCAACCGCACGCGCCGCGGCAGCTTCGTGGTGATCGAGCACAACATGGACTTCGTGATGGACCTGTGCCACCGCATCATGGTGATGGTCGAAGGCAAGGTGATGGCCATCGGCACGCCCGCGGAGATCCGTGCCAACAAGCAGGTGCTGGACGCCTACCTGGGGAATTGACCGTGACGAACCTCGCCAACAATTCCGATACCTGCATCGAGTTCGACAACGTCGTCGCGGGCTACAAGGATTTCATGATCCTCAACAACCTGTCGTTCAAGGCGAAGCGCGGCAGGATCACGCTGCTGCTCGGGCCCAACGGCGCGGGCAAGTCCACGGTGCTGAAGACGATGTTCGGCCTGCTCAAGGTGCGGCAGGGTGCGATCCGCCTCGACGGGCAGGACATCACCGGCGCCAGCGCGCGCGACCTGCTCGTGAAGCACGGCGTCGCCTTCGTCCCGCAGGGGCGCAACCTGTTCGGCCAGCTCACCGCCTTCGAGAACCTCGAACTCGGCGGCATCACGCTGGGCATGAAGACCACGCGCGAGCGCATTCCCGAGGTGCTGGAGTTCTTCCCGCGCGTCAAGGAACGCATGCACAGCGCGGCGGCGTCGCTCTCGGGCGGCGAGCAGAAGCAGCTCGAAGTGGGCCGTGCGCTGCTGCTGCGGCCCAAGGTGATCCTGATCGACGAGCCTTCGATCGGGCTGTCGCCGATCGTGGTGCAGGATGTGTTCAAGCTGCTGCGCCGGCTGGCGGACGGCGGCACCACGGTGCTGATGGTCGAGCAGAACGTGAAGAGCGCGCTGCGCATGGCCGACGAGGCGATCGCGCTCGAATCCGGCCGCCTCGTGCTGCACAAGCGGGCCGACGAGCTTCTGGCCGACCCGAACATCGAACGACTTTTCCTCGGCGGCGCCCATGCGGCGGCAGCGGCGACCGCGTGATTCATCCATAGGACCACTGCAATGATTTCCGGCAAGACCACCCTCATCGCCCATCTGGGCTACCCGACCGAGAGCTTCAAGGCTCCGATGATCTACAACCCCTGGTTCGACAAGCAGGGCATCGACGCGGTCGTCATCCCGATGGGCGTGAAGCCCGAGGACTACCCGGAAGTGTTCGCCTCGGTCTTCAAGTTCACCAACCTTCGCGGCGCGCTCGTGACGATGCCGCACAAGATCACGACGATGTCGCTGGTCGACGAGGTCACGCCCACCGCGATGATCGCAGGTGCGTGCAATGCGGTGCTCAAGCGCGCCGACGGCAAGCTGGTCGGCGACCAGTTCGACGGCGCGGGCTTCGTGCGCGGCGTGCAGCGCAAGGGCCGTTCGCTCGACGGCGCGCGGGTGCTGGTGTCGGGTAGCGGCGGCGTCGGGTCGGCCATCGCGGCCTCGCTGGCGGCCGCCAACGTCGCGGAGATGGGGCTGTTCGACATGAACGGCGCGTCGGCCGATGCACTCGCGCAGCGGCTGCGCACTCATTACCCGAAGCTCAAGGTCACGACCGGCTCCAACGACCCGGCGGGCTTCGATCTGGTGGTCAATGCCACGCCGCTCGGCATGAAGGAAGGCGATCCGCTGCCCTTCGACATCGACCGCATCGCGCCCACCACCTTCGTCGGCGAAGTGGTGATGAAGAGCGAATACACGCCGCTGCTGCGCGCCGCCAAGGAAAAGGGCTGCGCGGTGCAGGTCGGCACCGACATGCTCTTCGAGATGATCCCGGCCTATCTCGAATTCTTCGGCTACGGCACCGCCACCGCCGAAGAGCTTCGAGCCGTCGCCACGCTGGCCTACTGAAACCCCGAGCGCCATGAGCGTCTTCGAAGGATTCCTCTCCACCTCCGAAACGCTGGCCGCGTTCAGCGAACACCACTTCGTCGATGCGATGCTGCGCTTCGAGGCCGCACTGGCACGGGCGCAGGCGCAGGTCGGACTGATTCCCGAATCGGCCGCGCAGTCGATCGTCGGCAGCTGCAAGGTCGAGCTCTTCGACGTCGCGAAGATCGTGCGCGACAGCGGCCGCGCCGGCAGCGTCGCGCTCCCGCTCGTGAAGAGCCTCAAGGAGGCCGTGGGCCTCTTCAACGCCGACGCGGTGGCCTACGTGCATTTCGGCAGCACCAGCCAGGACGTGATCGATACCGCCATGGCACTGGTCACGCGCGAGGCGGTGTCGCTGGTCCAGGCCGACCTCGCCAAGGCTGCGCAGGCGCTGCTGCGACATGCCGAGATACATGCGATCACGCCGATCCTCGCGCGCACGCTGATGCAGCCCGCCTCGGTCACCAGCTTCGGACTCAAGTGCGTCGGCTGGGCGGCGCCGCTGGTGCGCAGCCGCGATCGAATTTCGCAGGCCGCCCGATGCGCGCTGAACGTGCAACTCGGCGGCGCCGTGGGCACGCTGGCGCAGATGAAAGGGCAGGGCTCCCAGGTACGCCGCCACATGGCCGAGGCACTGGGACTCGGCGATCCGGGCGCGACCTGGCACACGCAGCGCGACGAATGGGTCGCGCTCGGCTGCGAACTCGGCATCATGGTCGGCAGCCTCGGCAAGATCGCGAAGGACATCTCGCTGATGGGCCAGTGGGAAGTCGGCGAACTGGCCGAGCCGAGCGAGCCCGACCGCGGCGGTTCGTCGGCGATGCCGTACAAGCGCAACCCGGTCGCCGCCATGGCCGCGCTCGCCGCGGCCGAGCGCGCGCCGCAGCGTGTCGCCGCATTGCTCCAGGCGATGTCGCAGGAGCACGAGCGGGCCCTCGGCGCATGGCAGGCCGAACTCGGCGAATGGCCGCAGTTGCTGATGGCGGCGCATGGCAGCGTGCGTGCGCTCGCAGGGGCTTTGCCGGGCCTGCAGGTGGACGCGGCGCGGATGCGGTCCAATATCGACCGGTTGCGCGCCGAACTCCCCCGCGATGCCGCCGACGAATGGTTCGATCCGGCGCTTGCCGTCCCTGCCGGCGAGATCGCGTTGGCGCAGGCGCTGGTGCTGCAGGCCCGACTCAATCCACCCCAACTCGCCAGATGACCTCATCTTCGATGCCGCCCGCGGACGCACCCACGTGAGCGGGCAGTCCTCCCGGAGCGGCCTCTCGTTCGTGCTCCTGCTGCCGCTGCTTCTGGCGGCGCAGCCCGTCGCCACCGACAGCTATCTCCCGGCCTTGCCGGCCATCGCGCGCGAGCTGGGCGCGGCCAGTTCGAGCCTCACCGTCTTCGTGCTCGCCTTCGGCCTGGGCCAGTTGCCTTGCGGGCCGCTGTCGGACCGCTTCGGCCGCCGTCCGGTGCTGCTGGTCGGGCTCGCGCTCTACATGGCCGCCGCGCTCGGCGGTGCGCTGGCGACCGGCATCCCGATGCTGGCGGCGTGCCGCGCGCTGCAGGGCTTCTCGATGGCCGCGATCCTCGTCTGCGCACGTGCGGCTGTGCGCGACCTGTACCCGGCGCATGAAGGTCCGCATGTGATGGCGCGCGGCCTCACCGGTCTCGGCGTGGTGGCGCTGATCGCGCCGGTGGCCGGAGCCTATGCGGTGCAGGCCACCGGCTGGCGCTGGGTGCTCGGCGGCATGGCGGTCTATGCGCTGATCCTGTGGGGACTGTGCCTGCGCGGCTTCCATGAGACGCGTGTGCCCGCTGCGGCGTCCGGCGTGCAGGCAGCCAAGGGACGCGTGCGCGACGTGTTCGCGAGCCCCAGCTTTCGCGCGTGGGCCAGCGTCGCCGCCGCGACCTACGGCGGCATCTTCTGCTTCCTGCTTCTTTCGCCGATGGTCTACATCAGCTACCTCGGTTTTTCGCCCGCGTGGTATGGCTGGATTCCCGCCTTGGGCTCGCTCGTCTACATCTTCAGCACCATGCTGTGCCGCCGGTTGCTCACGCGCGTGGGTGCCGTTCGCGCGGTGCAGCGGGCGTCGCTGCTCAGCCTGGCGGGGCCGTTGGTGCAGGCGCTCGGTTGCTGGCTCCTGCCGCACGCGGCGTGGCCGCTCCTTCTCGGGCACGCGATCTACTGCGTGGGCCACGGCATTCATCAGCCGTGCGGACAGGCCGGCGCGCTGGTCGACCTGCCGCATCTGGCCGGCCGCGCCGTCTCTTGGTCGGGATTCGGGATGATGGCGGTCGCGTTCGTGGTCGGGCAACTCGCGGCGAGCTTCGTCGATCCGCAGCTCAGCAACGGTGCTTGGCCGATGGTGGCGCCGATGGCGCTGGCGGGCGTGGCGCTGGTGTTGATCGCCTTCCTCTGGCTGCCGCGCCTGCGGACCGCGTGCTCAAGGACTTCGGGCGGAGCCTCTGGAGACTAGCTTCCGCGGTACGTCGAGCAGCTCCACGGCGTGCACAGCATCGGTACGTGGTAGTGCTGCTGCGTATCGAAGATCGCGAAGCGCACCGGCACGGTGTCGAGGAAGGGCGGATCGCCTTCGCCGCCCGGCTGCTTGCGGAAGTAGTCGCCGACGTGGAACAGCAACTCGTACTGCCCGACCTTTGCCGCATCGGGCGCGAGCACCGGCTGGTCCGTGCGGCCGTCTGCGTTGGTGGTGACGGTCTTCACGAGTTTCCAGCCGTCGCCGTCGCGAACGGAGAAATCGATGCGCATGCCCGCGCCGGGGCGGCCCGTGCCGCTGTTGAGTACATGGGTGGAAATGCCGGCCATGTGTTGTCTCCTTGATGATCGATGAAGCCCAGGGTGGCACCGCAGGCCCTTTCGCAGGCACCCGCGGAACCGGCTCGGCCGGGCCGCAGGGGTGCGCCCCTTGAGGGGTGCAGAGCCACACGAAGTGGGCGAGGCTGGGGGGAGCCTTGGTCAGCTGCCGCGGTAGTACGAGTAACCCCAGGGGGTGAACAGGATCGCGAGGTGGATGCGTTCCGCCGGGTTCGTGATGCGAAAGCGCACCGGCACCTGCGAGAGGAAGTTCGGCTTCGGCAACGGCGTTCCGCGTGCGGCGAAGTAGTCCTCGAACTGCAGCAGCAGCTCGTAGCGGCCGGGTTGATAGCTCGCATCGACCAGCAGCGGCTCGTCGGTACGGCCGCCCTTGTTGGTCTCGAAGCGCCGCAGCACGCGCAGGTCGTCGCCGTCGTATTTCGACAGCTGCACCTTCATGCCGGCGCCAGGCGAGCCGTTGTGCGTGTCGATCGCGTGCATCGTGAGGCGCGGGCTCAGGTTGAGCTGGGAGACGGGCGCGGTCGTGAGTGCGGCCGGCGCGTTCTGCGCCACCGCGGTGCCGGCCGCGATGCTGCCGAGTGCAAGGCCCGCGGGCAGGAAGGCGCGGCGGGTGAGGATGGGCGTGGTCATGGGGTCGCTCCGTCAATGGGCTAGCAATCTGCCGAGGCGCAGGCGCGTGATGATGGATATCTGCTCGATAGCCGCATCGAGCTCCGTATCGGTGTCGCGCCCGGTGCGCGTGCGCAGCGCCTCGAAGATCTGCGAACGGGTGTTCTTGAGCACCGCGATGATGAAGGGGAAGCCATGCTTCGCCGCGTACTCCGCATTGAGCCGGCGCAAGGTCTGCAGCTCGTCGCGTGTCAGCGCATTGAGGCCGGCCTGTTCGGCGGTCGAATGGTCCGTCATCGTGCCGGCCTGCGCTTCCTTGCCGGCCAGCTCCGGGTGCATGCGCAGGAAATCGATGCGTACCTCGCGGGAGGTCGCGCGCACCACGCCGATCATCGTGCGATGCAGGTGGTCGATGCTCGCGAAAGGCCGCTCGGCCCACGCCTGCGTCGCGACCCAGGGCGAGTGCTCGAACACGCCGCCCAGCGCGGCGACGAAGCGCACGCGGTCGAGCTGGTTGATGTCGGCCAGCGTGAGCGCATCGTGGGAAGAAAGCACCGCGCTCATCACTTCACCGCCTTCTTCACGAAGCGGGGGACGAAGGCAATGATCAGCACCGTTGCCAGGACCTCGATGGCCGCCACGATGAACAGGCCCGGCGACAGCAGCCCGGTCGACGTCTTGATCGCGCCGAGCATGAACGGTGCGCCGAAGCCTGCGAGGTTGGCGATCGAGTTGATCAGCGCCACGCCGCCCGCGGCCGCCGCACCGGCGAGGAAGCGGCCCGGCAGTTGCCAGAACACCGGGATCGCGCTCATCGTGCCGACGATGGCGAGCGTCTGCGCGGCCAGCGCGATCATCGGGCTCTGCTTCATGAAGAGCGCGGTCAGCGCGAGGCCGGCTGCGCCGAGCGCCGCCGCGATGGCGCAGTGCAGGCGGCTTTCCTGGTGCCGGTCGGAGCGCAGGCCGTTGTAGACCATGCCGATGGCGCCGCAGAGGTACGAGAAGGCCATGATCCAGCCGACCGTCGCGGGATTGGTGAAGCCCACTTCCTTGACCACCGACGGGCCGAAGAAGGTCAGCGACGAGTTGGCCGCGATGATGCAGAAATAGATCAGGATGAGCAGCCAGATGCGGCCGTCTTTCAGTGAAGCGAGCAGGCTCTCTTCGCGATGTCCGAGCGACTTGGCATCGCGCGCCATGTCCTCATGCACGAGCCGGCGCTGTTCGGCGGTGAGCCACTTGGCCTGCTCGGGCCGATCGGTCAGGTAGAACCAGGTCACGAGACCGGCGATCACCGACGGCACGCCTTCGATGAGGAACACCCACTGCCAGCCCGACCAGCCGTTGACGCCGTGCATGTTGTTCATGATCGTGCCGGCCAGCGGGCCGCCGATCACGCCGGCGATCGCCGAGGCCGACATGAACATGCCGAAGGCCTTCGCGCGCCGCTCGCTCGGATACCAGTAGGTGAGGTAGAGGATGATGCCGGGATAGAAGCCGGCTTCGAACACGCCCATCAGGAAGCGCAGGAAATAGAACATCCCGGCCGTCTTCACGAACATCGTCGCGATGCAGACGAAGCCCCAGCCGATCGTGATGCGCATGATGGTCTTCTTCGCGCCGATCTTCTGCAGCAGCAGGTTCGAGGGCACTTCGAAGAAGAAGTAGCCGAGGAAGAAGATGCCGGCGCCCAGGCCGTAGATCGCTTCGCTCCAGCCGAGCTCGTCGAGCATCGTGAGCTTGACGAAGCCGACGTTGACGCGGTCGACCCAGGCCAGGACCCAGAGTACGAAGATGAAGGGAATGATGCGCCAGGTGATGCGGCTGTAGGCCGCATCGAGCGCGCTGGCCGGCGGCGCTTCAGGCGCAACGGCGGTTTGAGGGACTTCCAGGGTGGCCATGCAACAAACTCCTTGGCGGTTCACGAGGGTGTCATCGAAAGGTGTCTGGATTGGGCCAGCCGACCCCCTGCGCTGTCGATAGCGGGGCGGCATGTGAATCGCTATAGACTGCATCGGGCATAGCGATAAGACTAGGGAAAACACCATGCAACGTGGCGCCGATCTGCTCGACGGACACCTGCTGCGCGTGCTCGCGACCTTGGTGGAGGAGCGCAGCGTCTCGCGTGCCGCGGCACGCCTGCGGCAGACGCAGCCGGCCGTGAGCGGCTCCCTCAAGCGGCTGCGCGAGATCTTCGGCGACGCACTCCTGGTGCGCGACGGCACGACGATGGTGCCCACCGCGCGCGCCGCCGGCCTCGCCGTGCAGGCGCGTCGCGCGCTCGGCGAGATCGAGGCGCTGCTGGTGCAGCCGGAGACTTTCGTCGCCGCCGATGCGGAGCAGCGTTTCCGCATCGCATCGCCCGACTACATCGCGCCGTCGTGGATCGCACGGCTCGCGCAGCATGTGAGCATCGAGGCGCCGCGCTGCCGCATCGAGCTTCGTGCGCTCGGGCCGACCTTCGACTTCGAGCGCGCGCTGGCGGACGACGAACTCGACCTCGTCATCGGCAACTGGCCTTCGCCGCCCGAGCACCTGCACATCTCGCTGCTGCTGGAAGACGAACTGGTTTGCGTGATGGCGCGCGACCACCCGCTCGCACAGGCGGGCGCGACGCAGGTCGGCGAGGCGGACTATCTCGCCGCGGGCCATGTCGTGCCGGTGCCCTATGCCATGGGGCAGCGCGGCGTGGTCGAAACCTATCTGGGCGAACGTCGCCTCGCACGCGATGCGCGGGTGCAGGTGCCGTACTTCGGCCTCGCGCCGTCGATCGCCGCCAGCACGGAGCTGGTCTTCACCACCGCGCGGCACTTCGCCGAATACCACGCGAGCCTGCTGCCGCTGGCGGTGCTCCAGGCGCCCGAGGGCTTCCCGCGCATGCGCTTCTACCAGCTATGGCACGACCGCGTGCACCATTCGGCCGCCCATCGCTGGCTCCGCGGGCTGGTGGCGCAGCTTGGACGCAAGTTGGCCGAACCCCGATGACGTAGCGACCGTGGGGTGATCGCGCGCGCCGGTTGAAAGTTGCGCGTCCGGCCCCATGATGCTGGGCATGCCTACCCGACTCCATATCGATTTCGTGTCCGACGTCTCGTGCCCCTGGTGCGCCGTCGGCCTTGGCTCGCTCGAAGCCGCGTTGAAGAACCTCGCGCCGGAGATCACCGCCGAGCTTCGCTTCCAGCCCTTCGAGCTGAACCCGGCCATGCCGCCCGAGGGCCAGGACGCCTTCGAGCACCTGAATCAGAAATACGGCAGCACGCGCGAGCAGCAGGCCCAGGCGCGCGAAGCGATTCGCGCGCGCGGCGCCTCGGTCGGCTTCGAGTTCCGCGCCGAAGGGCGCTCGCGCGTCTACAACACCTTCGACGCGCACCGGCTTCTGCATTGGGCCGAGCGCGAAGACGTTGCCAGGCAGGTCGCGCTGAAGAAGGCGCTGCTCAAGGCCTGCCACACCGACGGCGAGAATCCCTCGGATCACGACGTGCTGGTGCGCCTCGCGACCGAAGCCGGGCTCGATCCGCAGCGTGCGCGCGAGATTCTCGAAAGCAACGAATTCGCCGCCGAGACCCGTGCGCGCGAGCGGCTCTACACGGAGGCCGGCATCCATTCGGTGCCGGCCATCATCATCGACAACAAGCACCTGATCTCGGGCGGCCAGCCGGTCGAAGTGTTCGAGCGTGCGCTGCGGCAGATCGCCGGCGCCGCGCCGCCGAGCGTGGCGGTGGCGTAACCACAGCGTAGAGCATCACCTCACTGGGACCGGATTCGGGCAATCAGGAACTTCTCTGGGGTAGAGCTGTATTGCCGCATAGTCGGTCTTCGACGTAGCAGTCGTCCTGGGGTACGTGCGCGACATCACTCGAACAGGAAGTCCGGCGTACAGGGCACGGAGCGCTTTGGTCGCGGCCTCGGCGCGGCCTGCTGCGAGCTCTTGGCCATTGGCAGCCGATTCGTCGGCGACGCCTTCCACGTCTGCCTCCTCGTACTGCGCGCGGGTCCTGAGATCGGCCAGCCAATTAGCCAACCGGACTATCTGCTCACTGTCCAACTCGACGGAATCTTTGCGGAAGTCCAAGGAAATCTGAATAGGCTGCACGCAGGCCTGTGCCATGCCGCATCCCAATATTGCGGCGACTATGAGGGCGGCTGAGATTCGCTTAGTTTCCATACATCACATACCCAGTGATGCTGTCGACGTTCGTGCGTGCCTTGCTCGGGTTTTCCGGCATCCACTTCAATGCCTCTCGCATGTGATAGACGGTGTCCACCGAAGAGAACGTATCCACGAAGTGCGTCACTTCATGAATGAGCGTCCCGAGTTTGGAATCGATTGAAAAAGAGATATCCGGCAGGGTGCAGAACTCCAGTCCGATGCCGATAGTCCGGGTCTTCAGATCCGGACCGCATACCTCCGCGGCAAGCCCGGCACCGCTCTGGTTACCTGACGGCGTACACCCGACGTTCCGCATCGCAGACTCGGAATAGCGCACGAAGTTGTCGCCAGTCAGCCCCTCCAAAACCCTGATGCAGGCTTTAAGGCCGTTGCTCAAGTATTGGCGCAATTCCCCATCGCTCGCGCCGAACCAAGTCTTCACCCGCTGTTTTTCGGGGCTGCCCCAGCGCTCCAGGTCTCGTACTCGCTGAGAGATCAATTCGACAGCCTTGTCGCGCAGTTTGAGAATTAATTCAACGAATTGCTCATTGCTCATGTTGGGGCAGATGTCCTCGTCATCTGCGCTTTCATGAGGATGCTTCACTTGCGAATCAACCAGCATCTTGCTAGATGCGATCGCTTGAGAGTCGTGCTGAAACCATCCCCTGGCTAGCGTATTGGCATCGAAGGCTGCGCTTCCTCCTGCCATGTCGTCAAAGGTTGATGTGTGCTGCAAAGTTGCGATCAGAGGTTGCGGGAATGGACACTCGCAGACAACGACGTCGCCTTCCAGAGCCGCTTCGGAGATGAACTGCAATCGCCGGGCACCGCCGGCTTTCGCGATGACGCCGATGGTTCTGCAGGCTTGGCAATACGCCCGACCGCCAATGAGTGCAACCTGGTGGCCGTGAATGGTGAATTCCCGACCAACGTAGGGCAATATGCGCCCTCCGTTCGCTGGTGGGTCGCCCACGACGACGTACTTACGCTCCATCTTGTCTCCCTGGCTTGCTAGTTGAAGGAGATCGAAGCGTAGCAATGGACTTCCGCTCGGCTAGGGAAGAGTGCAGATGGGAAATTCTCCGCGGAATGGTGAATTCGCGATATGCGGTCTTGGATTTGTCACAGATCGTCCAACAAGCTCGAAGGAGTTACGCCGCGAGTTCCACCTCGCCCTCGATCTCCACCGGAATGTCGAAGGGCAATTCCGCCACCCCGATCGCGCTGCGCGCGTGCGCGCCGGCATCCGGGCCGTAGAGCTGAAGAATCAGGTCCGAGAAGCCATTGATCACCGCCGGCGTGCGGTTGAAGCCCGGCGCGACGTTCACCATGCCGAAGACGCGCACCCACGCGGTGATGCGGTCCAGGTCGCCGATGGCCCGCTGCAGGCTCGCGAGGATGCCCAGCGCGGTCAGCCTCGCGGCTTCGTAGCCTTGCTCCCCCGTGAGGTCACGCCCCACCTTCCCGAGCGGCTGCGCAATGCGGCCGTCTCTCGCCTGCGGCCCGTGGCCCGAGATCAAGGCCCGCCGGCCGACGACGCGAACCCACGGGAACGGCAGCACCACGCCGGGCGGCATCGCCAGTGGTGGCGGCAGCACGAGGCCGAGCGATTGGAGTTTGCTTTCGATGCGTGACATGGGCGTTCAGGGCATGGCTGCCAGTTCGTCTTCGAGGCGATCGAGGTTCTGTTCGTTGGCCGGCTCGATGAAGACACGCACGCGCTCGCATTCCGCGGCCTCGTCGAAGACCTGGCGCCAGCCGATGCGGGTGCCCGTGCCTTCGGTATCGAGCGAAATCGTGAGCGTGAAGCGATGGCCCGAAAGATGGCGGATGACGACGCGTTCCGGCCCGACCTCGATGAACTCGCTCTCGTTCGGATAGTGCTGGCCATCCGGTCCATGCATCGTGAAGCGCCAGGCGCCGCCGGGGCGCACGTCGATCTCGCGGAAGCTGTTCGTGAAGCCCGCGGGGCCCCACCAATGGGCGAGGTGCGTCGGATCGGTGATCGCGTGAAGCACCCTCGATGGTGCATGAGCGACCACGCGCGTGGTGAAGGCTTCGGGGTTCGGTGCCACGGCTGGTTGGCTCATGGTTGCTTTCCCTTGGCGGTGGCATCGGCCACCACGCGCGCATAACGCTGGAAGCTCCAGTACGCACTGGCCCAGTCCAGCAGCACAACGAAGCGGTTGCGGAAGCCGATCAGGAAATACACGTGCGCGAACAGCCAGAACAGCCATGCCGACTTGCCCGAGAAGCGCAGCGGGCCGAAGGGTGTGCCCAGATCCACCACCGCCGAGTTGCGGCCGATGGTCGCGAGGTTGCCGTAGTCGCGATAGCGGAAGGGTTCGGTCGCCTGTCCGGCGATGCGGCGCAGGATGTTCGCGGCGGCGGCGCGGCCCATCTGCTTGGCGCCGGGCGAGACGCCGGGCACCGGCTTGGGCTCGTGGCCAGGACGGTGGCTCATCGCGGCCGCGAGGTCGCCCACGACGCTGATGTTCGGGTGACCGGGCAGGCTCAGGTCGGGCTGCACTTTCACGCGGCCGGCGCGGTCGGTCTCGGCGCCGGTGGCGCTGGCCAGCATCCTGCCCAGCGGCGATGCGGCGACACCGGCCGCCCACACCACGCAGTTGCACGGAATGTGATGGGTGCCGACGCCGGCCCCGCCGTCGCTGAAGGGCGATTCGACCTGCAGGCCATGGGGTTCCACCGAGGTCACGCGCGCATTCAGCCGCACCTGCACGCCGAGCTTCTGCAACTGCTCCAGCGCGCGCTGGCTGAGCGATTCGGGCATGGCCTGCAGCACGCGCGGGCCGCCCTCGATCAGCAGCACCTCGGCGCTGGCGGGATCGATGCGGCGGAACTCGCCCGACAGCGTGTGTCGCGCGATCTCGGCCAGCGTGCCCGCCATCTCGACCCCGGTCGGCCCGCCGCCGATTACCGCGAACGTCAGAAGCGCGCGGCGCTTCGCCGGATCGGTCTCGACCTCCGCCTGCTCGAAGCTCAGGAGCACACGGCGCCGGATCTCGAAGGCGTCGGCGAGCGTCTTCAGGCCGGGCGCAGCCTGCGCCCACTGGTCGTTGCCGAAATAGCTGTGCGTGGCGCCGGCCGCGACGATCAGGTGGTCCCACGAGATCAACGTGCCATCGGCCAGCCGGACCTGCTGCGCCTTCGGGTCGATGTCGGTGACTTCGCCCAGCAGCGTGGTGATGCTGGGCCGGCCCCTGAACAGCACTCGCACCGGTGCCGCGATGGCCGGCGCCGCCAGCCCGGCAGTCGCCACCTGGTAGAGCAGGGGCTGGAAGAGATGGTGATTGGTCTTGTCGATGACGGTGACATCGACGTCGGCGCTCTGCAGCTTGCGCGCCGCCTCGAGGCCGCCGAATCCGCAGCCGACGATGACGATGTGCGGACGGCCGGAAGAGGGGGGCGTGCTCATTCGCCGGATCATACGCAGGGTCATGCAGCGGCCAGCGACTTGTGCCACAGTGCAACGTTCCGCCGCGCCGGCGTTCCGGTTGCCCCGTCCGTCAACGGGCGGGGCCTTGTCCTACGGCGTCCTGTTGTGTGCATGGGCTAAAAAACTACCAACCCGTCACTGGAGACCCCATGAACCTGATTCAGCCGGCCGCGCCTGCGGCGGAGGAACTGCGCGAGCGTTTCCGGGCGGTGCGCGCCCACACACTCGAACTGGCGGCGCCTCTTTCGGCCGAGGACCAGTGCATCCAGTCCATGCCCGACGCCAGTCCCACCAAGTGGCACCTGGCGCACACCACCTGGTTCTTCGAGACGGTGTTGCTCCAGCCGCACGCCAGCGGTTACCGGTTGTTCGACCAGCGGTTCCCGTATCTCTTCAACTCCTACTACGAAGCATTGGGCCCGCGGCATCCGCGGCCGCAGCGCGGCCTGCTCACGCGACCGGCCCTCGATGAAGTACACGCCTACCGCCGGCACGTGGACGAGGCGGTGCTCGCATTGCTCGGCACCGCCAGCGAAGCCGACTGGCCGGCGATCGAGCCCGTCGTCACGCTGGGCCTGCACCACGAGCAGCAGCACCAGGAGCTGATCCTCACCGACATCCTGCATGCGCTGTCGTGCAATCCGGTGCTGCCGGCATACCGTCCGGCCTCCGGTCCGGCGCTGCGCCTCGCATCGGTCCCGCCGCCGGTGCGATGGATCGAGCGGCCCGGCGGTGTCGTGGAAGCGGGGCACCCGGGGCCCGGCTTCGCGTTCGACAACGAAACGCCGCGCCACGCCACGCTGCTGCGTCCCCATGCGATCGCGGACCGGCTCGTGAACTGCGGCGACTACGCGCAGTTCATCGCCGACGGCGGATACCAGCGGCCCGACCTGTGGCTGTCCGACGGCTGGGCCACGGTCCAGGCACAGGGCTGGCGATGCCCGCCGTACTGGCTCGGGCCCGACGATCCGCGCCTCGTGCATCACGGCGCGGCGGGCGGCTGGCAGGTCTTCGGCCTGCACGGCGTGCGGCCGATGGAGCCCGAGGCGCCCGTTGCGCACTTGAGCTTCTACGAAGCCGCCGCCTACGCCGAATGGGCCGGCGCGCGATTGCCCACCGAATTCGAATGGGAAGCCGCGCACGACGCGCCCGGCATCTCGCAGATGCACGGCCAGGTATGGCAGTGGACGCGTTCTTCGTACGACCCTTACCCGGGCTTCCGCCCGCTCGCGGGCGTCGCGGCCGAATACAACGGCAAGTTCATGGTCGGCCAGATCGTGCTGCGGGGCAGCAGCGTCGCGACGCCCGCAGGGCATGCGCGGCCGAGCTACCGCAACTTCTTCCCGCCGGCCGCGCGCTGGCAGTTCTCGGGGCTGCGGCTCGCGAAGGATCTCTGATGCGAACACATGCGTTCAACGTCCACGCCTTTCGCGCCGCGCAGCGCGCGGCACCGCTGTCGGACTTCGCGCGCGAACTGAACGCGGGCCTCTCCCAGCCGCAGCGCAGCATCTCGCCGAAGTTCTTCTACGACGCGGCGGGCTCGCAGCTCTTCGACCGCATCTGCGAGCTGCCCGAGTACTACCCCACGCGCACCGAGGTGCGCATCCTCACCGAATGCGCGCCCGAGATCGCGGCGCAGATCGGGCGTGACGCCGAGATCGTCGAGTTCGGCGCGGGATCGCTCACCAAGGTGCGGCTCCTGCTCGATGCGCTCGAGTCGCCGCGGCGCTACGTGCCGATCGACATCTCCGGCGAGCACCTCGAAGCGGCCGCCGAACGCTTGCGCACGGACTACCCCCGGCTCGCGGTGCAGCCGATGGTGGCCGACTACACCATGCCGCTGGTGCTGCCTTCGCGCGAGAAGGGTGCGGGGCAGCGCGTGGGCTTCTTCCCGGGTTCGACGCTGGGCAACTTCAGCCCCGAGGAGGCGCTCGCGTTCCTCCAGCTCGCATGCCGGCTGCTGCGCGGCGGCGGGTTGCTGATGGGCGTCGATCTCGTCAAGGACCCGGCCTTGCTGCATGCCGCATACAACGATGCGCAGGGCGTGACCGCGGCCTTCAACCTCAACCTGTTGCGGCGCGCCAATCGCGAACTCGCCACCGACTTCGAGCCCGACGGCTTCACGCATGCGGCGTTCTACAACGCGCCCTTGCAGCGCATCGAGATGCATCTGGTGAGCCGCCGCGCGCAGGCCGTGACGCTCGACGGACAGCGCTTCGCCTTCGACGAGGGCGAGACGATCCACACCGAGAACTCGTACAAGTTCACCGTCGACAGCCTGCGCGCGCTGGCCGTCGAAGCGGGCTTCCGGCCCGCCGCGGTGTGGACCGATCCGGATCGACTCTTCAGCGTTCACTGGCTCCAGGCGAGGGATTGAGGCGGGCGCTTGCGCCGACGGCAAAGGCGCGCGAGCATGCGTGCCCGAACCCGTCAGGAGTCCGTCATGCTTGCTTCGGCCCGTCGGCTCGCGCGCTTGTTCTTCTTCACGCTTGTCTGCTTGTGCCTGCCGGTGCTGGCCGCGGCGCAGCAAGCGGCCGCTCCGTCGTTCAGCCGCGAGCAGATCGACCAGATGATGGCGCCCATCGCGCTGTATCCCGACTCGCTGCTCTCGCAGGTGCTGATGGCAGCGACCTATCCGGCCGATGTGGCCGACGCGGCGAAATGGTCCAGGTCCCACGCTGACAAGAGTGGGGACGCCGCGGTGAAGGCGGTGCAGAACATGCCCTGGGACCCGAGCGTGCAGTCGCTGGTGGCCTTCCCGCAGGTGATCCAGATGATGGGCGAGCAGCCCGACTGGGTGCAGAACCTCGGCGATGCCTTCCTCGCGTCGTCCAAGGACGTGCTCGATTCCGCGCAGCGCCTGCGCGGCAAGGCACGGGAGCAGGGCAGCCTGAAGAGCAACGAGCAGCAGAAGGTGATCGTCGAGCAGGAGCCGCAGACGCAGCAGAGCGTGATCAGCATCGAGCCCGCGAATCCCGAGGTGGTCTACGTGCCGACCTACGACCCTACCGTGGTGTACGGCACCTGGCCCTATCCGGCCTATCCGCCGTACTACTACCCGCCGGTCGGCTACGGCGCCTGGTATCCGGGCTGGTACCCCGGCGCGGCGCTGGCCACCGGCATCGCGTTCGGCGTCGGCGTGGCGGCGGTGGGTGCGCTCTGGGGCAACTGCAACTGGGGCGGGGGCAACGTCAACATCAACGTCAACCGCTACAACAGCATCAACGCCAACCGGCAGCTCGCGGCGGGGCAGAACAGGTTCCAGCACAACGCGGCCAACCGGCGCGGCGTGCCGTACCGCGACCAGCGCAGCCAGCAGCAGTTCGGCCGCAACGTGCCCGGCGCCGAGAACCGCGCCGATTTCCGTGGCCGCGACAACGCCGCACGCAACGCGGAGCGCCAGCGCGCGCAATCGGCCTTGCAGCAGCGCGGCATGGATCCGGCGCAGGGCCGGCAGAACCTGCGCAACGACCCGGCGACGCGTCAGCGCGCCCAGCAGGCGGCGGGCAACTTCGACCGCGGCGGTCGCGCCGGCGACCAGGCCGGCCTGCGTGCGGGCGATCGCGCGGCGGGCCAGGCGCGGGCGGGCGATCGGGGCTCGCAGTTCGCGGGCGGCGATCGCGGCGGGCAACTCGGCGGGGGCAACCGAAGCCAGGGCCTGCAACAGGTGCAGAGCCGGCCATCCACCGACAACGCGTTCAGGGGCGCGGGCGGTGGCTCGCCGCAGACGCGGCAGCAGGTCGATCGCGGGGCGGCCAGCCGGCAATCGATGTCCAACTACGGTGGGGCGCGGGGGGGCGGACAGGCGAACGTGAGCCGGCCGTCGGCCAGCCAGGGTGCAAGCCGCTCGGGCGGATTCAGCGGCGGCCACAGCGGCGGATTCAGCGGTGCCAGCCGGGGTGGCGGCGGGTTCTCCGGCGGCGGTGGGCGAGGAAGTGGTGGGGGCGGCGGGCGCGGGGGCGGGGGGCGCCGATGATCCGGGCGCACCGCCGAATTGCACCAAGGGGCAATGTTCGGCGCTGCAACGCTTGTCAATAATGGAAAGAGCCGGAAACCGCCCGGCGTGGGTCGAGATCCGAGACGACAGGCCGCCGAGCAGGACCCGTGACCGCCGGCGAGCCGATGCAGGCCGAACGTCTGCGGCGCCGCGGCAGGGCGCACGTCGATGTCGAGCAACGGATGGAGGCAGACATGAACGCTTCGATCGTGAAGCGGGCCGCGTCGTGCGTGCCCGTGTTGCAGGTTTCGGTGAACCCCGAAGGGGGTGCGCATGCGTCGCCTTGATGTCCTCGAACTGCGCGACGAGAAGGCGCAGACCGCGGGCCATCTGACCCGGGGCGCGACCCTCACCGGTTACGACGCCCTGGCGCGCTCGCTCGGGCTCGATCCCGCGCGCATGATGAAGTCGGCCGGCCTGCCGATCGCGACGCTCTCCGACAAGGACACCCTGATCGGCGTCGACTCGGTCGCGACGCTGCTCGAGGAATCGGCGCGCGAGTCGGGGCAGGAGGCCTTCGGGCTGCTGCTCGCCGAGACGCGCCGCTTCAGCAACCTGGGGGTGCTGGCCGCGGTGCTGCGCGAGGAGCCGACGCTGCGCGCCGCGCTGGAGTCGCTGGCCCGCTACCAGTGCACGCAGAACGGCGGCCTGCGTCTTTGGATGGACGACATGGGCCAGTTCACGATGGTTTTCCTGGCACTCAGGCTGCAGAAGAAAGGCGCCTCGCGCCAGGGAATCGAGATGGCGGCCGGCGTTACGCTGCGAACGCTGCGTGCGCTGGCGCGCGACGAATTCCAGCCGGTCGGCTTCTGCTTCAACCACGGGCGGCCGGACAACCTCGACGTGCACAAGCGCGTACTGGGCGCGCCCATCGATTTCCTGCACCCGTTCAACGCCATCGTCTGCCGCAGCCGGGACCTCGACATGCCGATTCCGGCGGCCGACCCCGAACTCGGCGATGCACTCAAGCGATGGCTGGACCAGCAGCTCGCCGAATCGAAGGACGAACCGCTCGACCGGGTGCGGCAAGTGGTCCGCGTGCTGATCCCCAGCGGCACCTGTTCGGTCGAGCGTGTGGCGGATCACCTGGGCACGCACCGGCGCACGCTGAACCGCCAGCTGGCGGTCGCGGGCGAAAGCGTGTCGACCGTGATCGAAGGCGTACGCGCCGAGATGGCGCAATCGCTTCTCACCGGCGGCGTGCGGACCTTCTACGAAGTCGGCAACCTGCTCGGCTTTGCATCGGGTGCGGAGTTCTCGCGCTGGTTCCGCGGGCACTTCGGCATGACGGCTTCGGAATGGATGGCGGTGCGCGGCCTGGGGCGCGCCCATGACGCACCGCACAAGGCATCGCACGGTGCAGCGCAGAAGGCGGCGCAGACGCACTGAAGCCGCGCCGGGTGCACCGACGTGGCGGGTATGCAAAGTAGGCCGCGCTGTCCCAATCCGTCAACAAATTGTCCTGCCTCGCTAATGACTGCCGAGTTGCGGTTCCTATGATCGCAACCGGCAAGCGTTGGTCGACATGCGAGTTGTCAACTCCACATTGAAGGGGGTGTCATGAGGAAATCGCTCTGGACTCTGGCGGTCGTCGCAAGCGCGCAGGCCGTGCCCTTGGCCCACGCGGCGGACCCGCAGGTCGATGAACTGAAGGCCCAGCTCCAGCAGGCCCTGAAGACGATCGAGGACATGCAGCGGCGTGTCGAGACGCTGGAGCGGCAGCAGCAGGCGCAGCCTGCGCCGGCCGCGCAGCCCGCGGCGGCCGCGGCGCCTGCAGGCGCCGTCGTCATCGCGCCGCGATCGGTCGCCGACGACAACGCACCGGACAAGGACAAGGCCCGCGTCGAGTTCTACGGGCAGGTGATGCTCGATGCGATCTACGACGCCAAGCGCATGAACCCGCAATGGGCCGCGACGCTGCGGCCCTCGCAGATCCCAGTGAACTGCCCGGGCGATCCGGGTTGCGGCAAGGACGGAGCGACGACCTTCAGCGTGCGGCAGTCGAGCCTCGGCTTCAAGTCGTTCATCCCGACCGCGTACGGCCAGATCAAGACCGACGTGAGCTTCGACCTCTTCGGCACCGATGGCGGCACCAACGTGCACTGGCTGAACGTGTGGGGCGAGCTCGGTGCGTTCGGCGTCGGCCAGTACTACTCGAACTTCATGGACATCGACGTGTTCCCGAACACGATCGACTACTGGGGACCGAGCGGCATGATGTTCCTGCGCAACCCGCAGTTGCGCTACACGCCGCTCGATCGCGACGGCATGAAGCTCGCACTGTCGCTCGAAGCGCCGAACTCCGCGCTCGACACCGGCAAGCTCACGGAGGTGGACCCGGCCTTCGGCACCGGCGTGCAGCCCTGGAACCGCACGCCCGACGCCATCGCGTCGTTCAGGTTCGATCGCGACTGGGGCCATGTGCGCGCGGCCGGCATGGTGCGGCAAGTGGGCTACCAGTTCGTCAACACTCCGGGCGCCAACCCGTCGGGCCACCAGACCGGCTATGGCGCGAACCTCTCGGGCGCGTTCAAGTTCTTCGGTGGCAAGGATTCGCTGACCTGGCAGGCGGCCTACGGCAAGGCGATCGCGAGCTACGCGAACGACGGCGGCGTGGACCTCGCGCCGAATGCCGCCCTGCGTGCCGAGACCGTGCCGTCTACCGCATGGCTGGTCTACTACAACCACGCGTGGAACGCGCAGTGGACCAGTGCGATCGGCTACAGCGAGCACCGCCAGAGCAATACCGCCGGCCAGCTCGGCAGCGCCTTCCGCAAGGGCAGCTACGCGTCGGCCAACATCCTTTTCAACCTGCAGAAGAACATCACGACCGGCCTCGAATACATCTGGGGCCGGCGCGAGAACAAGGACGGCGCGTCGGAACCTGACTCGCGTCTGCAGTTCTCGACCAAGGTCACCTTCTAGCCGCAGAACAGAAGAAAGGGAGACGAAGACCATGCAGTTCCAGTCCAGCTTCCCGATCCTCATCGCCCATCGGGACGTCGGTGCGCCTTCGGTCGCAGGCGTGCGCATCCGCCAGATCCAGGACGAGCTGGAGCGGCATGGCTGGAAGACCATCGCGGTCGCGGGCCAGTCCGACGCCGGCATCGTCGCCGGTGCGCACAAGGGGCTGTCCGCGATCGTGCTGAGCGCCGAGCCGGCACGCGGCGACGCGGAGTTGCTCAAGCGCCTCGTCGAAGAGATGCAGAAGGTGCACCAGCGCGCGCCCCTGCTGCCAGTGATCGCGCTCGGCGAAACGGCCGCGCTGGAGAAGGGCTCGGCGGCGGTCGTGGAGGCGCTGCGCCACCTGCACAGCATCATCTATCTCTACGAGGACACGGTGCCTTTCCTGGCGCGGCAGATCATGCGCGCCGCGACGGAATACCTGGAGAACCTGCTGCCGCCGTTCTTCAAGGCGCTGGCGAATCATGCGGAACGTTCGGCCTATTCATGGCACACGCCGGGGCACGCGGGCGGCATCGGCTTCACCAAGTCGCCGGTGGGTTTTGCGCTGCACGAGTTCTTCGGCGAGAACACGATGCGCTCGGACCTCTCGGTCTCGGTGCCCGAACTCGGCTCCCTGCTCGACCACACCGGCCCGGTGAAAGAGGCCGAAGCCTATGCCGCGAGCGTGTTCGGCGCGGACCACACCTACTTCGTCACCAACGGCACCTCGACCGCCAACAAGATCGTCTGGCATTCGATGGCGGGGCGCGGCGACCTCGTCGCGGTGGACCGCAACTGCCACAAGTCGCTGCTGCATTCGCTGATCATGACCGGCGCCACGCCGGTGTACTTCATGCCGTCGCGCAACGACTACGGGATCATCGGCCCCATCGGTCTCGACCAGTTCACGCCGGAGGCCATGCGCCGCCGCATCGCGGCCAGCCCGATCGCGCGCGGGCACAAGGGGCAGGTGCGCATCGCGGTGGTGACCAACTCCACCTACGACGGGCTTTGCTACAACGCCGAGATGATCAAGGCGAAGGTCACCGACCAGGTCGATGCCTTGCATTTCGACGAGGCCTGGTACGCCTACGCGGCCTTCCACGAGTTCTATTCGGGCCGCCACGCGATGGGCGTGCCGCGCGGCCATCCGCGCGCGGACCACACGCTGGTCTTCGCGACGCAGTCCACGCACAAGCTGCTCGCCGCGTTCTCGCAGGCGTCGATGATCCACATCCAGGAGTCCGACAAGCGCAAGATCGACGCGACCCGCTTCAACGACGCCTTCATGATGCACGGGTCGACCTCGCCGCACTACGGGATCATCGCCTCGCTCGACGTCAGCGCCGCGATGATGGAGGGCCCGGCCGGCCGATCGATCGTGCAGGAGACGCACGACGAGGCGATGAACTTCCGCCATGCGCTCGCGTCGGTCGGCGAGGCCTTCGGCAAGCGCGACTGGTGGTTCCAGATCTGGCAGCCCGAGAAGCTCGACCTGAAGAAGCCGCCGAAGACCTCGGACTGGGTGCTCGCGCCGAATGCGGCCTGGCATGGCTTCGGGAAGGTCGCGCCCGACTACATGATGCTCGACCCGATCAAGGTCACGCTGCTGACGCCGGGCCTCGGCGCGGGCGGCAGGCTCGGCAAGACCGGCATCCCCGCATCGATCGTCACCAAGTACCTCTGGGAGCGCGGCCTCGTGGTCGAGAAGACCGGGCTCTACAGCTTCCTGATCCTCTTCTCGCTCGGCATCACGCGCGGCAAGTGGACCACGATGGTCGATGCGCTGGTCGATTTCAAGACCGACTACGAGAACAACACGCCGTTGTCGCGTGTGCTGCCCAGCGTGAGCGCGGCGGGCGGTGCCACCTACAAGGGCATGGGCCTGCGCGATCTTTGCGAAGCGCTGCATGCCTGCTATCGGGACAACGACACCGCACGCGCGATGAACGCGATGTACACCGAGCTGCCCGAGCCCGCGATGATCCCTGCCGAGGCCTACGACCGGCTGGTGCACGGCCGTGTCGAGCCGGTGGCGATCGAGTCGCTGAAGGGTCGAGTCGCCGCGGTGATGCTGGTGCCCTATCCGCCGGGCATTCCGCTGATCATGCCGGGCGAGCGCTTCGGAACGGACTCGATCGTCGAGTACCTGAAGTTCGCGCGGGATTCGGAACAGCGGTTCCCGGGCTTCGAGGCGGACATCCACGGGCTTCGGTTCGAGGTCGACCGCAACGGAGGAAAGCGCTGGCTGGTCGATTGCGTCAAGGAGGGCTAGAGCATGAGCCGCTACGCCAGCTATTCGCTGCAGCCGCAGGCGATCCCGATTCCGCTGCACAAGTACCTGAGGGTCGTCGCGCTCGTCGATGCCGCGAACGTGCAGACCAAGGAGCTCCTGGCCTGCATTGCGGCGAACGGACTCCAACTCGAGGTGTCGGGCACTTACGAGCGCGACGTGGCCGAAGACGCAGGCGTCGGTGCGTACATCCTCTGGATCGATGGCGAGATGCTGGCGAAGGCGCGCACGCTGCTGCGCGAGTTGCGCGGCATCGGCTTTCGCACGCCGGTGTGGATCCTCGCGGACTCGCAGCGCATTTCCGACGTGCCTGTGGTGAGCGGCCTCGGCGAGGTCGAAGGCTATGTCTATCTCGGCCAGCAGTCGCCCGAGTTCTACGCCAAGCAGATCGGCGCGAGCCTGGTGAAGTACGGCATGTCGCTCCTGCCGCCGTTCTTCGGCAAGCTGATGGCCTACGACGGCAAGGCGACGATCGCCTTCGATTGCCCCGGGCACCAGGGCGGGCAGTTCTATCGCAAGTCGCCGGCGGGGCAGCTGTTCTTCAAGCACTTCGGCGAGGCGATCTTCCGCAACGACCTGTGCAACGCGGACGTGGAACTGGGCGACCTGCTGATCCACGAAGGCGCCGCCGACGAGGCGCAGCGGCATGCGGCGCAAGTCTTCGGCGCGGACCGCACCTACTTCGTGCTCAACGGCACGAGCACCTCGAACAAGATCGTCGCCAATGCACTCTTGCGGCGCGGCGACCTGGTGCTGTTCGACCGGAACAACCACAAGTCCATGCACCAGGGAGCCCTGGTGCAGGCGGGCGCCGTGCCGGTCTTCCTGCCGACCGCGCGCAACGCCTTCGGGATGATCGGCGCCGTCGATTGGGATGCCTGGGACGAAGCCTCGCTGCGTGAGCGAATCCGTTCGCATCCGCTGGTGGAGGACAAGTCGATCGCCGATCGGCAGCGTCCGTTCCGCCTGGCCTGCATCCAGCTCGCGACCTACGACGGCACCGTCTACAACGTGCGCAAGGTGCTGGAACGCATCGGCCACCTGTGCGACTACGTGCTGTGGGACGAGGCCTGGATCGGCTACAACGCCTTCCACCCGCTGTTCACCGACCACAGCCCGATGCGGCTCGGCGAGCTGGCCGAGGACGCGCCGGGGCTGTTCTCCACGCAGTCGGTGCACAAGCAGGGCGCGGGCTTCTCGCAGGCCAGCCAGATCCACAAGCGCGACGATCACCTGATCGGACAGCAGCGCCATGTGAACCACCAGCGCTTCAACGAGTCGTTCCTGATGAACGCCTCGACCTCGCCTTTCTACCCGCTGTTCGCTTCGCTCGACGTGAACGCGAAGGTGCACGAAGGCAAGGCCGGCGAGATGCTCTGGGACCATTGCATCGAGCTCGGCATCGAGGCCCGCAAGAAGTTCCGAGAGTTCGGCCGCCACTTCGTGCGGACCGGGCGCAGCGCGGCCGAGCAGTGGTTCTTCGATCCCTTCGTGCCTGATCGGGTGACCATCAAGGGCTCGCCCTTCACCGGCGACGTGAGCGACGTGCCGTGGGAAAGCCTCGCGACCGACGTCATCAAGCGCGAGCAGCAGTGCTGGAACTTCGACCCGGACGCCCGCTGGCATGGCTATGCCGGCTATGTGAACGGCTATGCCATGGTCGATCCCAACAAGCTGATGCTGCTCACGCCGGGCATCGACCGCGCGAGCGGCGAGTACCTCGACTTCGGCGTGCCTGCGACCGTGGTGGCGAACTACCTGCGCGAGCAGCGCATCGTGCCGGAGAAGTGCGACCTCAACAGCATCCTCTTCCTGATGACGCCGGCGGAGGACGAGAGCAAGCTCAACAGCCTCATCGCCAAGCTCGTGAAGTTCAAGAGCCTGTGGGACGAGGACGCGATGCTGCAGGAGGTGCTGCCGTCGCTCTACGCCGCGAACGCCGAGCGTTACGCGGGCTACACGCTGCGGCAGGTCTGCAACGAGATGCACGCCTTCTACCGCGACGCGAACATCAAGGGCCTGCAGGGGCAGTGCTTCCGCGCCGACAACTTCCCGGAGCTCGCGATGCTGCCGCAGGACGCCTATCGCGCGCTGGTCGGCAACGAGGTCGACTACGTGCCGCTCGCCGAGGCGCAGGGACGCATTTCGGCCACGCTGGCTCTGATCTATCCCCCGGGCATCGGCATCGTGGTGCCGGGCGAGCGGTGGGACGAACGAGCGAAGCCGATGCGCGACTACTTCTGCGCGTTCGAGGCGTCGTTCAGCCGATTCCCGGGCTTCAACTACGAAGTGCAGGGTGTTTACCAGGAGCGAGGAACCGACGGGCGCATCCGCTTCCATACCTACGTGGTGCGCGAATAGCGAACCCGCCGGTGGAGCGGACCCCGCGGACAAAACCAAAGGAGACGACGATGGCTGCCGTTCAGGAAAAGAAGATGGGCGTGATGCAGTTGACCTTCATCGTGACGGTCAACATGATGGGCTCCGGGATCATCATGCTGCCCGCCAACATGGCGCAGGTCGGTGCGATCTCTCTGCTGTCATGGGTCGTGACCGCGCTGGGTTCGCTCGCGATCGCCTACAGCTTCGCGCAGGCGGGGGTGTTCAACCAGCGCTCGGGCGGCATGGCGGCCTACGCCGAGGATGCCTACGGGAAGGACGGCTACTTCAACGTCTTCTTCCTTTACTTCCTCTCGCTGGCGATCGCGAACGTGGCGGTGGCGAGTTCGGCGCTGGGCTATCTCGCAGCGTTCTTCCCTGTCCTCACGAGTTCCGCGATTTCCACGTGCGTCGGCGTCATCGCGCTGCTGTGGATCACCACGGTCGCGAACTTCGGCGGCCCCAAGCTGACCGGGCGCATCGGCTCCATCACGGTGTGGGGCGTGATCCTGCCGGTGGGCTTCATCTCGATCGCGGGCTGGTTCTGGTTCAGCAGCCAGACTTTCTCGGAGGCGTGGAACCCGAAGGGATTGAGCCTCGGCGAAGGCATGGGCTCCAGCATCTCGCTGACGCTGTGGGCCTTCCTCGGCATGGAGTCGGCATCGCAGAACGCCTCGGCGGTCGAGAACCCGAAGCGCGACGTGCCGCTGGCCTGCATGTTCGGAACGCTCGGCGCGGCAGTGGTCTACATCCTCTCGACCACCGTGATCCAGGGGATCGTTCCGAACGCCGAACTGGCCAAGTCCACGGGGCCGTTCGGCCTGGCCTACACGCAGATGTTCAGCCCCGCCGTCGGCCAGACGGTGATGGCGCTGGCGGCGATGGCCTGCGTCGGCTCGCTGCTCGGCTGGCAGTTCACCCTCGCGCAGACCGCCAAGGATGCGGCCGACACCCAGATGTTCCCGTCGATCTTCGGCAAGGCCAGCGCGGCGGGTGCGCCCATCGCAGGCATGGTGATCATGGGCGTCGTGCAGTCGGTCATGGCGCTGTCCACGATTTCGCCGGACCTGAGCAAGCAGTTCGCGGCGCTGGTGAACCTGGCGGTGGTGACCAACGTGGTGCCCTACATCGTCTCGCTCTCGGCGCTGTTCGTGATCATGCGCAACGCGAATGTCGATCCGGGCGTCTACAAGCGCAATGCGGTCATCGCGGTCATCGCGATGCTGTACTCGGTGTATGCGCTCTATGCCTCGGGCAAGGACGCGGTGCTCGGCGGCATGCTGGTGATGGCGATCGGCTTCATCATCTACGGCTTCATCGCGCCGCGCTTCGCGAGCCGGCCCGCCGGCGTCCGCGCCGCGTGAAGAGGAGGGGAGACCATGCGATACATCGAACCGCGCAACATCCTCCTCGCGCTGATCGGCGCCACGCTGCTGCAGGCCGGCGCGGCATTCGCGGCGGGCACGCTCGACAAGCTGCGCGAATCGGGCAAGTTCGTCGTGGGCTACGTCTCCGACGGCTCGTCGCTCACGCAGAAGGACGCGACCGGCAAGGTCACCGGCTATGCCATTGCGCTGTGCACCAAGGTCGGCGAGGCGGCCCGGCAGGAACTGAAGCTGCCGTCGCTCGCGACCGAGCTGGTGCAGGTGTCGATGACGGAACGCTTCAGCGCCGTGGCCCAGGGCAGGATCGACATGCTGTGCGGCGCGGTGCCCACGCTGGAGCGCCGCGCGCAGGTGAGCTTCTCGATCCCGGTGGGCTTCGTCGGCGTGAACGCGGTGGTCCGCTCCGACGCGCCGGTGCGGCTCGTTCAGGTGCTGACGGGACAGGAGCCGCCCCGCGCGGTGATCTGGCGCGGCACCAACGCTCCCGAGCGGCGCGCGCTCGCGGTGGTCAGTGGCACCGTGGTGGAAAGCGCACTGGTCGAACGCCTGGCGCAGCGGCGCATCGCGGTCGACGTGGTCTCGGTGAAGGACACGGCCGAAGGCGTGCAGGCCGTGCTGGACCGTCGCGCCGATGCGTTCTTCGACGGGCGCCCGCTGCTGCTCGACGCGGTGGCGAAGAGCCCCGCGAAGTCCAGCCTCGTGGTGCTCGACCAGCTTTTCCGCCGCGAGCTGCTGGCCTTCGCGATCCGTCGCAACGACGACGACTTCCGCCTCGCCGTGGACCGCGCGCTGAGCCGCATCTACCGCTCGCCCGAACTGCCCGCCATCTACCGGACCTACCTGAAGGAACCGGACCGCGAGACGCTCGAGTTCTTCGAATTGATGGCGTTGCCCGAATAACCCAGACAGGAGGTTCATCATGCAAAAGCTCGGAGTGCACAGCGAAGTCGGCAAGCTCAGGACCGTGATGGTCTGCCGACCGGGACTCGCCCATCAGCGCCTGACGCCGGGGAACGCGGCGGATCTTTTGTTCGACGATGTGCTGTGGGTGCACGAGGCCCAGAAGGACCACTACGACTTCGTCCTCAAGATGCGCGAGCGCGGCGTGGAGGTGATCGACCTGCACGACATGCTGGCCGAGACGCTCAAGGATGCCGAGGCACGCGCATTCGTGCTCGACCGGCGCATCACGATCAACGACGTGGGGCTCGGGGTTGCGCCGCTGCGGGCGTGGCTCGACGAGATGCCTGCCGAGAAGCTGGCCGAGCACCTGATCGGCGGCATCGCGATCCTCGACGTGCCCAAGAGCGAATGGTCGACGCTGCTCGAAGAGGCGATGGGCGGCACCGACTTCCTGCTGCCGCCGATCCCGAACACGCTGTTCCAGCGTGACCCCTCGTGCTGGATCTACAACGGCGTGACCTGCAACCCGATGTACTGGCCCGCGCGCAAGCCGGAGACGCTGCTGCAGCGCGCGGTCTACAAGTTCCATCCGCGGTTCAAGGGTGCGGACTTCAAGATCTGGTGGGGCGATTCCGACGAGCCTTTCGGCGCCTCGACCATGGAAGGCGGCGACGTGATGCCGGTCGGCAAGGGCGTCGTGCTGATCGGCATGGGCGAGCGCACCACCCGCCAGGCGGTGTTCCAGGTCGCGCAGCAGTTGTTCGCGAACAAGGCCGCCGAGCGCGTGATCGCCTGCCTGATGCCCAAGAGCCGCGCGGCAATGCATCTGGACACCGTGTTCAGCTTCTGCGACCGCGAGGTGGTGACCGCATTCCGCGAAGTGTCCGACCAGGTGCGCTGCTACAGCGTGCGGCCGGGGGAGGGGGACGCGCTCGACATCCGCGCGGACAAGGGACACATGTTCGATGTCGTGAGGGAGGCGCTGGGCATCCCGAAGATGCGCGTGGTCGACACCGGCGGCAACGCCTGGCAGGCGCAGCGCGAGCAATGGGACGACGGCAACAACGTGGTGGCGCTCGAACCCGGCGTGGTGGTGGCCTACGACCGCAACACGCACACCAACACGCTGCTGCGCAAGGCGGGGATCGAGGTGATCACCGTGCGCGGCGCCGAACTCGGACGCGGCCGCGGCGGCGGTCACTGCATGACCTGCCCCATCTCGCGCGACCCTGCGTACTAGGATGAAAGCGGTCTTGTCGGCTGGATGCAGATGCGGCGCTCGGGGGCGGGATCACGCCGACGGCGTACTCTGCTCCGCGGATGTTCCCCGGCCTTCGGCCTCCTCCTTTATTTCGCTGCGCAGAGCACGCCATCGGCGCGATCCGTCACGGCAGTCATTGATCGGCCGGCACGACGCGGCGGTCCCCGTGGCGAGGATGCCGGGTGGTCCCCGCAGCGAAATAAAGGAGGAGGCGAAGCCGGGGGACATTCGCGGAGGGGACCACCCGGCGTCCTCGCCACGCCCCCCCCAACCAGCACACCAAGCACACCCAGCACCCTCCGATCGCCCTTTCTGCGCTCCTCCCGAGCGCACATTCAGGAGATTCACATGAGCTTCAATCTGCGCAACCGTTCCCTGCTGACCGTGCAGGACTACACCCAGCGTGAGTTCCGCTACCTGCTCGACCTCGCGCGCGACCTCAAGCGTGCCAAGTACGCCCGCACCGAGCAGCGGCATCTGCTCGGCAAGGAGATCTGCCTGATCTTCGAGAAGACCTCCACGCGCACGCGCTGCTCATTCGAGGTGGCCTGCCACGACCAGGGCGCGAATGTGACCTACCTGGACCCGGCGGGCTCGCAGATCGGCCACAAGGAATCGTTCAAGGACACCGCGCGCGTTCTCGGCCGCATGTACGACGCGATCGAATACCGCGGCGCGAGCCAGACCGGGGTCGAGACGCTCGCGAAGTACGCGGGCGTGCCGGTCTTCAACGGACTCACCGACGAATACCACCCGACGCAGATGCTTGCCGACGTGATGACCATGCGCGAGCACAGCGACCGGCCGATCCACGAGATCAAGTACGCGTTCATGGGCGACACCCGCAACAACATGGGGCATTCGCTGATGATCGTCGGCTGCCTCATGGGCATGGATGTGCGCATCTGCGGCCCGAAGTCGCTCTGGCCCGCGGAGGAGTTCGTGAACATCGCGCGCGACCTGGAAAAGCGCTATGGCGGCAAGCTCACCATCACCGACGACCCGAAGGCGGCGGTCAAGGGCGTGGACTTCATCCACACCGACGTCTGGGTGTCGATGGGCGAGCCGAAGGAGGTCTGGAAGGAGCGGATCGACCTGCTGAAGGCCTATCAGGTCAACAGCGAACTGATGAAGGCCAGCGGCAATCCGCACGTCAAGTTCATGCACTGCCTGCCCGCGTTCCACGACAGCGAGACCGTGCTCGGCAAGCAGATCGCGGACACCTACGGCATCAAGAACGGGCTCGAAGTGACCGACGAGGTGTTCGAGTCCGAATACAACATCGCGTTCGAGCAGGCGGAGAACCGCATGCACACGATCAAGGCCATCCTGGTCGCGACGATGGGAGACTGACCATGCTCATCGTCACCGCGCTCGGCGGAAATGCGCTGCTGCGACGCGGGCAGCCCATGACGTCGGAGAACCAGCGCGAGAACATCCGCATCGCCGCCCGGGCGCTCGCGCCGGTCGCCCGGCAGCACGACATGGTGGTCGGCCACGGCAACGGCCCGCAGGTCGGCCTGCTCGCGCTGCAGGGGGCCGCCTATGCCGACGTCGAAACCTATCCGCTCGATGTGCTCGATGCGGAGACCGAAGGGATGATCGGCTACATGATCGAGCAGGAGCTGGGCAACGTGCTGCCTTTCGAGCGGCCCTTCGCGACGCTCCTGACCATGATCGAGGTCGACCCGAACGACCCGGCTTTCGCGAACCCGACCAAGTTCATCGGCCCCGTCTACACCAAGGAAGTGGCCGACCGGCTCGCGGCCGAGAAGTCCTGGGTCTTCAAGCAGGACGGCGACAAGTGGCGTCGCGTGGTCGCCTCGCCGGAGCCGAAGCGCATCTTCGAGCTGCGGCCGATCAAGTGGCTGCTCGAGCACAACACCATCGTCATCGCGGCGGGTGGCGGCGGCATTCCGGCGGCCTATGAGCCGGGCACCCATGCGCCGGGTGCGCATCGCAAGCTGGCCGGCATCGAATGCGTGATCGACAAGGACCTGGCCACCGAGCTGCTCGCGCGCGAGCTCAAGGCCGACCTGTACGTGATGCTCACCGATGCCGATGCGGTCTACGTGGACTGGGGCAAACCGACGCAGCGCGCCATCCGCCGTGCGTCGCCCGATGCGCTGTCGGCAATGAGCTTCGCGGCCGGGTCCATGGGGCCGAAGGTCGATGCGGCCTGCCGCTTCGCGAAGGCGACCGGCAAGACCGCCGCGATCGGCGCGCTCGGGGACCTCGAACGCATCATTGCCGGCGAGGCGGGAACCACGGTATCTTCGGCGGCGTCCGGCATCGTGCTTGCTAGATAGGGTGCCGTGACGGCCAGGTGCCGCCCGCACCCTTCGGGAGGAGGAATCCAGATGGAAAGCCGTGTTCTCGATCCGATCGACCGCAATTCGGAGATTCTCTTCGGCCTGTTCATGGTGTTGAGTTTCACCGGCACCCTGAGCGTGGCCACCGCCGGCCAGAAGGAGGTGCGCGAGATGCTCATCGCGGCGCTCGGCTGCAACCTTGCGTGGGGATTCGTCGACGCGGTGATGTACGTACTGCGCAACCTCGTCACCCGGGCGAGGCGGGCGCGGCTCTGGCGCGAGGTGGTCGCGGCGCCCGGCTCCGAGCCGGCCCATGGGCTGATCGCGCAGGAGCTCGGGCCGCTCGCAAGCGCCCTCGGCTCGGCCGATCTCGAACGCACCCGGCAGTGGATGGTCGCCCAGTCCGCCCATATGGCGCCCGCCGCGGGGCTCACGCGCCAGGACCTCATTGGCGCGCTCGGCGTCTTTCTGCTGGTCTTCGCGTCGACCTTCCCGCCGGTGCTTCCGTTCCTGTTCTTCAGCGAGGTGCGACCCGCGATGCGCATGTCGGCACTGATCGGGATCGCGATGATGTTCCTGTGCGGCCACGGGTGGGGACGCTACGCGGGCCTTCCGCCGTGGCGCGCAGCGTTCGTGATGGCCGCGCTCGGTGCCGCGATCCAGGCCGTGATCATCGCGCTGGGCGGTTGACTACCGGAGGACGAACATGCGTACGACTGACCCATCCGATGACGAGCTCGTGCGGCGCGGCTCGTCCGCCCTCATGGATGTGCTGATCCGCGCGGGCCTCATCGTGGTGCTCGCGCTGCTCTGCTATCGCGTCTTCTCGCCGTTCCTGACGTTGATCGCGTGGTCGGTGATCCTCGCGGTCACGCTCTATCCGGCGCAGCAGTCTCTCGCGCGCCGCATGGGCGGGCGCCAGGGGCTCGCGGCCACGGTGCTGGTGCTCGCGGGCATCGTGCTGATCATCGTGCCGACGGCGGTGCTCCTGAGCTCGGTCGGCGATTCGGTGCGGGGCTTGATCGCCGATGTGCAGAACAACACGCTGCGCCTGCCCCCGCCGCGTGACAGCGTCGCGACATGGCCGATCGTCGGGGAGAAAGTCTTCGCGATCTGGTCGCAGGCCCACGACGACCTGCCGGCGCTGGTGCAGAGCCTGCAGCCGAAGGTCGGCAATCTCGCGCGCACCGCGCTCGGTGCGGTCGCCGGCATCGGCGGCGCGCTCCTGATGTTCCTCGCGGCCATCATCGTCGCAGGCATCGTGATGGCCTTCGGCGAGGCGGGCAGCGGCGCCATGCAGGCGATCTTCGTGCGCATCATCGGGCCCGCGCGCGGTGTCGAGTTCGCGAAGCTCTCCACGGCAACCATCCGCGCGGTCGCGCAGGGGGTGATCGGCGTGGCCTTCATCCAGGCGATCATCGTCGGGGTGTGCCTGCTGATCGCGGGCGTCCCGTGGGCCGGGGTGCTCTCGGTGATCGTGCTGGTGCTCGGCATCGCACAGGTGCCGGCGGTCATCGTCACGCTGCCGGCGATCGCGTGGCTCTGGGCACGCAGCGATCACACCACCGGCATGAATGCGGCATACACCGTGCTGCTGCTGGTCGCGGGCATGGCCGACAACGTGCTCAAGCCGCTGATGCTCGGCCGCGGGGTCGATGCACCGATGCCGGTGATCCTGATCGGCGCGCTCGGCGGCATGGCGACCGCGGGGATTCTCGGGATGTTCGTCGGGGCCACCTTGCTGGCGCTCGGCTACCAGATCTTCATGGGCTGGGTCGCGACCAGTCCGAGTCGGTCACCAGCCGCGCCCGCAGCGCAGAGCGATCTGGCCGCCGGCGACTGAAGGCATGCCGGAAGCGACCCCGCGTTGGCGCCTTGCAGCCCTTGCGTGGTTCGCGAGCCTGTCGTTGGGCGGCTGCACCATGCTCGGGCCGGACTTTGCGCGGCCCAAGGTGCCGTGGCTCCAGGACTGGTCCGGCGATGCCGGGCGGACGCTCGCGACGGACGCGCCTGCCCGTGCGAAGCCCGTCAGCGACGACTGGTGGCGCAGCTTCGACGACCCCACGCTCGACGCGATCGTGGCCGAGGCCCAGCGGCGCAACCCCGGCGTGCGGCTTGCGGCGATGCGTATCCTCGAATCGCGCGCGCAGCTCGGCATCGCGGGCAGCGGCCTCTATCCGCAGGTGCAGCAGGTGAGCGCCAATGCTCTGCGTGCCGGCCAGCGCCAGTCGCGTGGCGCGAACACCACCTTCTGGAGCGCCGGCGCGGGTTTCGACATCGCCTGGGAGATGGACTTCTGGGGCAAGTACCGGCGCGGCATCGAGTCCGCCGATGCGGCCTACTTCGCGAGCATCGCGCAATACGACGACGTGCAGGTGCTGGTCGCGGCGCAGGCGGCCAGCCTCTACGGCAGCATCCGGACAACCGAGCTGCGCCTTCGCATCGCGCACGAGAACGCGGAGATCCAGAAGCGCAGCCTGCAGATCACCGAGCGGCTTTTCCGCAGCGGCAACGAATCGGAACTCGACGTGCAGCAGGCCCGGTCGCAATACCTGGGCACGCTCGCGACCATTCCGGAGTTCGAAGGCCTGTTGCGCCAGTCGCAGAACGCCCTCGCGGTGCTGCTCGGCCGGGCACCGGGCCCATTGCCCGAGATGTCGCAAGGGCAAGGCCGCATCCCGCGCGCCGAGCTCGGGCTGATCGCAGACGTGCCGGCGGACCTGCTGCGGCGCCGGCCCGACGTGCGCACCGCCGAGATGCAGCTCGCCGCGCAGTCCGCGCTGATCGGCGTAAGCGAGGCGGCGCTCTACCCCTCCATCGCGCTCGGCGGGACGCTCGGGCTGACCGCCACCTCGATCGCCGCGTCGTCGAACACCGCGAGCTGGGCCATCGGTCCGGCGCTGGTGTGGAACGTGTTCGACCACGGCAATCTCACGAACCAGGTGCTGGTGCAGGACGCGCGCTTCCGGCAACTGCTGGAGCAGTACCAGAACACGGTGCTGACCGCCGCGCGCGAGATGGACGACGCGGCGGCCGGCTTCGCGAGCAACCGGGCGCAGATCGACCTCCTCGAAGGCGCGGTGCAGGCGGCGCGCCGCTCGCTCGACATCGCGACGATCCAGTACCGCGAAGGGCTGGTCGACTTCCAGCGCGTACTCGATTCGCAGCGCACGCTGTTCGCCCAGCAGGAGCAACTCGTGAGCACGCAAGGCAGCGTGGTGCAGAGCCTCGTGTCCCTCTACAAGGCCATGGGTGGCGGCTGGCAGGCTGCGCGCGAGCAGCCGCTGCCGATGGACGAGGACACGCGCCGCGCCATGGCCGAGCGCCGCGACTGGATGCCACTTCTGAACGATCCCCTGCCGCCCCCCGGGGCAGAGCCGCCCTCGCGGCGACGGAGCGATACGCCATGAGCCGCCGGGCCGCCCCCAAGGCGAATACCGCAGCGCCGCTGCGCGGAGGTCACTCGATGAGCCGCCGGGCCGCCCCAAGGCGAATATCGCAGCGCTGCTGCGCGGAGGTCACTTGATGAGCCAGCAAACCGACCCCCCACCGCCCAGGGCGAGCACCGGCACGCGCATCGGCGCGCTCGTGCTGGCCGCATTGATCGTGGGCAGCCTCGTCATCTACTTCATCGGCGATCGCCTCACGCCCAGCACCTCGCAGGCGCGTGTGCAGGCCTTCGTGGTGCCGGTGGCGGCCGAGGTCGCGGGCAAGGTGCTGGCGGTGCACGTGCGCGACAACGAGGAGGTGCAGCCGGGACAGCCGCTGCTCGACATCGACCCGGAGCCCTTCCGCATTGCGCTGCGCCGTTCGCAGGCCGACTTCGAGTCCGTGCGGCGCTCCGTGCAGGGCTCGGTCGCCGGTGTGGACGCGGCGCGTGCCGCCTTGGGCGTTGCACAAGCCAATCGCGAGATGGCCGAGCGCGACGCCAGCCGCCAGGAAAGGCTGCACGACGAAGACCCCGGTGCGATCTCCGTGCGACGGCTCGAGATCGCGCAGTCGACTCGCGACCAGGCGCGCAGCCAGGCCAAGCGGGCGGAGGCGGACCTGCGCAAGGCGCAAGAGGCCGCCGGCGGCAGCGGGGATGAGAACGCACAACTGCAAAGCGCGAAGGCCGCCATGGAGAAGGCCGCACTCGACCTCGCACGCACCCGTGTCATTGCGCCGGCGCGCGGCAAGGTCACCGACCTGCGCACCGACGTCGGCCTCTTCGCGCAGCCGGGTGCGCCGCTGATGACGCTGATCGCAACGCACGACCTCTGGATCAGCGCCGAGATGACGGAGAACAACCTGGGCAACATCGAACCCGGCGACGAAGCGGCCGTCGTGCTGGACCTGCTGCCGGGGCAAGTGCTCAAGGGACGCGTGCGCAGCGTGGGCCGCGGCGTGAGCAGCGGCAAGCAGGGCTCGCCCGGCGCGCTGCCCACGGTGGAGAACAGCCGCGACTGGCTGCGGCAGGCGCAGCGCTTCCCGGTGGTGGTGGAGTTCGATCCGTCCGAGGTCGACCGCCTGCGCCGGGTCCAGGTCGGCGGTCAGGCCGACGTGCTGGTCTACACCGGCGACAACCCGGTGATGAATGCCCTCGGCGCGCTTTACATGCGCGTCGTGAGCTGGCTGTCGTATCTCTACTGAAGGCGATCCATGACGCGCGGTGACAAGGCAAGCCTGCGCCTGACCCTCGGGCTGGGCGTGGCCACGCTGCTGGCCTACGGGCTCGCGCTGAAGCTGCCGTTCGTGGTCTGCGTGATGGCGGTGCTGGTGCTGTGCAAGCCCGGCCCGCCGATGCCGCTGGTCAAGGGCATCGTCACTGCGGTGGTGCTCGCCGGGCTGATCGCGGCCGGGGTGCTGATGGTTCCGCTGCTGGAGCACTACGCGCTCGCCGGCGTGCTGCTGACCGGCGTGGTGCTCCACGCGGTGTTCCGCGCGGGGCAGCGCGGCGGTGGCGCGCTGACCGCCTTGCTGGTGATCTCCTTCGCGATGATGCCGGTCGCCGGCGTGGCGGAGCAGTCGCTGATCGCGGTGCTCAGCGTCACGCTCGCGGTCGGGCTGGGCGTCGGCACGCTGGTGAGTGCGTTGTCCAGCGCACTGTTCCCCGATCCGCCGCTGCAGCAGGCGAGGGCGCCTGCGCAACCCACGGCGGCGATCTCGGCCAACTGGATCGCGCTGCGCGGGACGATCATCGTCATGCCGGTGTTCGTGCTCGCGCTGACCAATCCTTCGTTCTACCTCGCCGCCATCATGAAGACGGCGACGCTGGCGCAGCAGGCCGGCGAGGCACAAGCGGGAGCGGCGAGCCGCGAGCTCGTGGGCTCGACCCTCATGGGCGCCTTCATCGGCATGCTGGTGTGGACGGGCCTGTCGCTGTGGCCGAGCCTCTGGATGCTGGCGTTGTGGCTGATGGCCGCGGCACTGTGGACCGGATCGGCCATGTTCGGCGTGCGGCGCACGCGCTTTCGGCCGTCGTTCTGGAGCAATGCGCTGGTGACCGCGCTGATCCTGCTCGGCCCCGCCATCGAGGACAGCGCGAGTGGCAAGAGCGTGCTCGAAGGCTCGGTCATGCGCGTCTGTCTTTTCGTGGGCGTGGCCTTCTACGCCTCGGCCACGGTCTGGGTGCTGGAGCGCTGGCGGGGCCGTGCACAGCGGTTGGCTTCTCGACCCGAGGTGAGCGCCAAATGAAGTCTTCCCGGATCTCAAGACGCCGGTTCTTCCTGGAGCTGTGGCGAGGGCTCGCCATTGTCTGGCCCGCCCTCTCGGGCTTGATGGTGTTGATGCCGTTGATCGGTCTGCTCGTCGCCAAGGTGGAAGGGTGGCCGCTGACCGACGGCCTCTACTTCGCGTTCGTCACCGGGCTCACGGTCGGCTATGGCGACCTCGTGCCCAAGTCGGGACTCGGCCGCGTGCTGTCCATGTCGCTCGGGATGGGTGGAATCATCCTGACCGGGCTCGTGGTGGCCGTGGCCGTGGAGGCACTTCGCGCGACCTTGCACAGCGAGGGTCGCGAATGACCTGCCTGCGATGAGGCAGGCCATGGATTCGCTTCAGCAGCGGCCCTTTTTTGCCTGGCCCGGCGGGCAGTGGCCGTTGCCGGGGCCGCCCCTGGACTTCCAGTCGCCCTCCACCCAGCGATATCCCCCGTCCGCACGCACCCAGCGACCGGGTGCGTAGTCGTAATCGGGACGTGCTTGCACCCAATGCCCCGAGCGCCATGCGTAGTCGTTGTTGGCCCAGTACCAATTGCCCTGAATCCAGACTTGGCCCGACCGCGGAGCGGGCACGGGCTCATAGCGCGGCGGCGGTGGTGCGACGGCGATGACGCCAGGCACATTGATGTTCACCGACACCTGCGCCGGCGCGGTCAGCGGGGCAACGATGGCAGCGAAGGCTGCGGATAGGACCAGAACGCGCATGGTGACTCTCCCGGAAGGTGCGCTTCGAAGAATGTTGAGTGATTTTGCCAGTGATTTGGGATAAATTTCCCAAAATGGATGTTCAGGCAAAGATGCATCAGGCTCTGGAGGGCGCAGTGACGAATGTCCTGCGCGCCCTGTTCCGCGTGCTGCTGCGCCAATCCATGTCTTATTCCGCTTTCGATGAGCTGGCCCGCCGTACCTATGTCGAGGTGGCCATGAGGGACTTCGCCATCGAGGGCAAGAAGTCCACCATCTCGCGCGTTTCCATCCTTTCGGGCCTCACGCGCAAGGAGGTGCGTCGCCTGCTTTCGCTGCCCGAAGGCGACCCGGTGGAGAACGGCGGCGATCGATACAACCGTGCCGCGCGTGTGCTCACCGGATGGGTACGCGACCCCGACTTTCTCGACCCAGCTGGCAGTCCGCGCGTGCTGCCGATGGACGGGCCGAAGGGCTTTGCCGCTCTCGTGCGGCGCCACAGCGGCGACATGCCGGCCCGCGCCGTGCTCGACGAACTGCACCGGGTGGGTGCCGTCGAGTGGCTGGACGAACAGCACGTGCAACTGCACACCCGCGCCTATGTGCCGACTCGCAGCGCCTCCGACAAGCTGGGCATTCTGGGCCGTGACGTGCCCGAGCTCATCGCCACCATCGACCACAACATCGAGCACGGCGCCGGCGACGCGCGATTCCAGCGCAAGGTGATGTACGACGCCATCCCCCGAAGCGACCTGCCGGCCTTCCGCAAACTGAGCGCCACCCAGGCGCAGGCGCTGCTGGAGCGGATGGATCGCTGGCTTCAGGTGCGACACAGGGTCGCCGCTGCCGGCAACGACGCCGAAGCCGCCGCAACGCCGCGCAGGCGCGTGGGCCTGGGCATCTACTACTTCGAGGAGCCGGCGGCTCCCCCATCTCAAGGAGAAACACGATGAAGATTCAGAGTTTCCTGGCCGCGGGCGTTGCCACGTGTGCCTTGCTCCTCGCCGCCTGCGGTGGCGGTGGTGGCGGCGGCGCGGGCGTCGTGGGTGGCGGCGGCATCGGCGGGTCGGGCGTGACGGCCGACAAGGGCACCATGCGCGTCTCGATGACGGATGCGCCGGCCTGCGGCTACGACGCGGTCAACGTCACCATCGACAAGGTGCGCGTGAACCAGAGCAGCGATGCCGCGGACACCGCCAGCGGCTGGGTGGACATCCCGCTGGCAAGCCCCCGGCGCGTGGACCTGCTCACGCTGACCAACGGCGTGCTCTTTCCGCTGGGCGAGGCGCCGCTTCCGGCCGGCAAGTACCAGCAGATGCGCCTCGTCCTGGCGGACAACACGCAGGCCAATCCTCTGGCGAATTCCGTCAAGCCCACGGGGGGCAGCGAGACGCCGCTGGATACTCCCAGCGCCCAGCAAAGCGGCCTGAAGCTCAACATGAACGTCGATGTGCCGGCCGGACAGGTGGTGGACGTGGTGCTGGACTTCGACGCCTGCAAGTCCGTGGTGAAGCGCGGCAACTCGGGCCGCTACAACCTCAAGCCGGTGATCACCGTGGTGCCTTTCGTCAACAGCGGCGGACAACGCGTCGAGGGCTGGGTCGATACGTCGCTGGCTGGCAGCACCACCCTTGTGTCGCTTCAGTCCCAAGGGGTCCCGGTCAAGAGCAGCATCCCGGACAGCCTCGGCCGCTTCGCTCTCTTTCCGGTTCCGACAGGCAACTTCGACCTGGTGGTGACATCGGCGGACCGTGCCACGGCGGTGATCACGGCCGTGCCGGTCAGCGCCACTGCAGTCACCAGTGTGGGTAGCGAGAGCGTGCGAATCAACCCGCCGGGCACGTCCATGCGATCGGTGCTCGGCACGGTGAACCCGGCCAGTGCAACGGTGCGCGCATTGCAGAACCTCACCGGTGGGCCCGCCATCGAAGTGGCGTCACCGCCGGTGGATGCATCGAGCGGCGGGTTCGGCATGAACCTGCCCATCGGAGCGCCGGTGCGTGCGCCGTTCGTGGCCAATGCGTCCTCGTTCGGGTTCTCGGCCGACGCAGCGGTCGCAGGCCTTTACACCGTGCAGGCGAATTCCAACGGCAATCTGCAGAACACGGCCGTCAATGCCAACAACCCGGTGCCACCCCTGAGTTTCAACCTGCCCTGAACCGGCCTTCGCGCAAGCGCTGGTGGGCAGGGTCTTCCCATGCAATGGGTTGCTGATTCTTCGCCCGCAGATAGTGGTGGGTGAAGACCGCGAGATAGGCCTCCAGCGTTTGCCCGGCAATGCGTTCGCCTGCCAGGTGCATGCACAGGGCGGCCACCTCGCTGGTGCAGAAATGGTCGTCGCGGCCGGAGCGGCGCAGCGTGTATTGCGAGGCCTGCTCGGGCTCCAGGCTCAGCACCGGGAACGGATCGAGGTAAGGACTTCGGCGAAACATCTTGCGAGCCTCGGTCCATGTCGCGTCCAGAAGGATGAACAGCGGCCGCTTACCGCCATCGCCATGAAGGCTGCCCGGCGGCTGCACGGTGTGCACGACTCGCTCGGGCGCGACGTACTGGCCCGGAAACACGACATACGGTTGCCACTGCGGGTCGGCCAGCAGGGCCAGGAGAGCGGGGTCGGCTTGGGTGCGCGACCAGCCGAAGGCAAAGGTATCGGGCACCACGTCGGCGACCAGCCAGCCGGTGTTGGTCGGCTTGAGCGGCTCGATGTCGGCCATGATCAGGCACACCCCTGCGCGCGTGGTCAGCGAGGGGCGCAGGGCACACATGCAGTGGCTGGGAACCAGCCTGCAGCCCGCGCAGCGCTCGCGCTTGAAGCCGCCACGGGCGAGAAAGGGTTTGGCGCTGCGCGCGAGACGCGCGGCGCGCAGGCGGGATACGGCATGCGGCATCCAGGGATTCTCGGGCAGGCCCGCCATCCGGCAGCCAGACGGTCGAGTACGCTCGGCTCCGATCAATTTCCCTGAAAACATGCTTTCTGCCGATTCCAGCCGCCGCGGCTTTCTCCTCCAATCTTCAGCGCACGGAGCCGTCGCGCTGCTGGCGACAGTGTCCGGCTTCGCGCACGCTGCAGCCGAGAAGAGCGGCCGGGCCGCGGCCCGCATGCCCACGATCTTCATCGGCCACGGCAGCCCGATGAACGCGCTGCGGGACAACGAGTTCACGCGCCGACTGGTTGCGTGGGGGAAGGCTTTGCCGGCCCCGACGGCCATCCTGAGCGTCTCGGCGCACTGGCTCACGCAGGGGGTGACCGGCGTGGGCATCCAGGAGCGGCCCAAGACCATCCACGACTTCGGGGGCTTTCCGCAGGCCCTGTTCGACATCGAGTACCCGGCGCCCGGTCACCCGGCCATCGCGCGCCTCGCTGCCGGCCTGGTGACCCAGGGCCGCGTCGTCACCACGCAGCAGTGGGGCCTGGACCACGGCACGTGGACTGTTCTCAAATACCTCTACCCCAAGGCGGACGTGCCGGTCTTCCAGCTCTCGGTCGACTACGACAGGCCGGCCGCCTTCCACTACGCCGTGGGCCGCGAGCTTGCAGCGTTGCGGGACAAGGGGGTTCTCATCCTCGGCAGCGGAAACATCGTGCACAACCTGCGTGCGACGGACCGGGGCGTTCCCGATGCCCCGTCCGCGAGCCGCCCCTGGGCTCAGTCTTTCGACGATGCGGTGAAGTCCGCCCTGCGCGGACGGGATGACAAGGCGCTCATCGACTTCGACAAGCTCGAAGGCGCTTCGGTGGCCGTTGCGACGCCCGACCACTACTACCCCTTCCTGTACCCCCTGGGCGCCGCGGGCAGTGGGGAGCGTGCGCAGACCATCTACGAAGGCTTCCAGTCTGGAACGCTCAGCATGCGCTGCGTCCAGTTCGGATAGGGCGTCAACGGGCGGCCCACCACACCCACGTACCGTAGGCAATCGCCAGCCAGATGAGCACGATGACCACGGCTCCTGCCTTGCTGGACGGCTTCTGCCCCTGCGTCGCGAGCCACTCCTCCGCTCGCAGGCGGCTGTCCGCGGTGACGGAGGCCGGGAGCAACCAAACCGCCAGCCAGATCAGGCCAGGCAGGAGCAACACATCGTCGACGTAGCCCAGGACGGGGATGAAGTCCGGGATGAGGTCGATCGGGCTGAGTGCATAGGCAACCACGAACACGCACAGAGCCTTCACGGCCCAAGGCGTGCGCGGGTCGCGACAGGCGAACCAGAGAGCGACGGCGTCGCGCTTGACCCGGCGGGCCCAGCTCTTGATTTCGGCAAACATGTTCAAGTGGGAAGGCTTACAGCAGGAAAGGCACGAAACGCCGTGTACGGCCCATGTAGCAGCGATAGGCATCGCCGAAATGCGCCAGGCATTCCTGCTCCTCGCGGTGGGCGGTGACGAAGAGCAGCGCGGTCGACGCCAGCACCAGCAGCAAGGCGAGCCAGGTGAAGCGCTGCAGGAAGACACCCCAGGCCAGGCACATCAGCGCCGCGTACATCGGGTGGCGGATGTACCTGAAGGCCCCGGTCGTCACCAGCCGGGTGGTCTTCTCGAATCCGAGCAGCGCCTCGTCCTGGCGAATGCCGCCCGGCTGACCCACCCGCCTCAACCGGCGCACCGCGTGCAGCGGCAGCCACGCCGAGGTGGCGAGCAGCACGAGCGCCAGCGACTGGCTCGGCGACAGCGCGGGATCGTCGCCCCAGACCGGCAGGTTGATCCAGATCAGGCCGAAGATGCACTCCACCGCGAAGAAGCGATAGAAGCCATGCGAGCGCGGCCGCGTGATCGCGCCGCGCGAGAAGTAGAGCACGATCGAACTGGCGATGACGAAGGTGGCGGGATAGGCCTGGACGGGCAGAAGCATCGGGCAACCTGCATGCAGGGGCGTTCCGCGCGGGCGCTAGTAGAACAGGCGGGTCATCGCGTCGAGGCGATCGCTGATCTTGGCGCAGGTCAGTGCGGCGGGCTCGCCGATCAGCGCGCGCAGCTGCCCCTCGGTCGTGACGAGCCGTGAAGTGAGCGGGTGTGCTGGAGTGATGGCGGTCATCTGTTCCTCTGGCGGCTTGATCGGGACCGGCCATTGTGCAGGCCCCATGGCCAGCGCGCCTGCAGTCGCCTAGGCATGCGCCGTTCGATCGGAACGAAGCGGCAGCTCGATCGAGCCTGAAAGCGGGACTTCGTCGATTCGCGTCGCGCTTGCGACGACGATGGCCCGGTCGGTCCCCTCGGCAAGCGAGGCGAGCGAGCCCCACAGGAAGCGGATCGATGCGGCGTCGAGTGCGGCGGCGGGTTCGTCGAGCAAGGTGAGCGCACGGCCCGATGCAAGCGCCGCCGCGAGCCAGACCTTGCGCTTGGAACCCGTCGAAAGCATGTACATCGGCTTGTTGAGATGGGGCGTCAGGGAGAAGCCCTCGACGAAGGTGCGCCAGCCCGCTTCGCTGAAGTGCGCATCGCCGGCGCGGAGCGATGCCGTGCACTCGATCGCGGTGACCTTGTCGAACGCGTCGGTCTCCGGATCGCAGAAGAAGACGTTGCGCCGATAGGCGTCGGGCTCGCGATCGTTGCCTGCGCCCGCGACCCTCAGGCGACCCCTGGCGGGCAGCTGGCCTGCGATCAATCTAAGAAGCGTCGACTTTCCGCTGCCGGTGTCGCCGTACAGCAGCGTGACCCCGGCGCCGATGGAGGCGCTCCATCCAGCCGCGAGCGCCGGCTGCCCGGGGTGCGCGAAGTGCAGGTCCGTGACGTCGAGGATGGGAGAGGGTGCCGCAGGGTTCATGCCGCAACCCTACAGCAACCTGCCGCAGCGGCCGGGGTTGACCGCACTGATCGGCCATCGCATATTTGCGCAGGCATCGAGGGAGACCAAGCGCCGGATCCATGCACCGGCTCGCGCAGGAGGAACCCGCGATGTGCAGCGTTTCGTTAGGCGCACAAGCGTGCGAGGCTCGCCATGACGACTGAGCGCGTCGAAACCCTGGTGATCGGCGGTGGTCAGGCAGGCCTGGCGATGAGCTACCACCTGGGGCGGCTGGGCGGCGAGCACCTCGTGCTCGAGCGCGGCGAGGTCGCGGAACGCTGGCGCAGCGAGCGCTGGGATTCGTTGCATTTCCAGTCGCCGAACTGGAACATGAATCTTCCGGGTTGGCCGCGCATGGCAGCCGATCCGCACGCGGACCCGGACGCCTTTTCTCCACTGCGCGAGGTCACCGGCTACCTCGAACGCTATGCGGCGGCCATTCGCGCTCCCGTGCGCACCCGGTGCGCCGCGCTTTCGGTCCGGCGCAGGCCGGGATCGCGCGAACTGCAGGTGCAGACCGACGGCACGCTCTACGTCGCCAACAACGTCGTCGTGGCGACGGGCCCGTACCAGGTGCCGCGCGCGGCACCTTCTTTGGGCGCGGGCGTGTTCGCGCTGCATTCGACCCAGTATCGCCATCCGATGCAGCTGCCGGGCGGCGCCGTGCTCGTGGTCGGCACCGGCAACTCCGGCGTGCAGATCGCCGAGGAGCTTTGCCGCGCGGGGCGGCGCGTGTTCCTGTCGGTCAGCTCGCACGAGCGGATCCGGCGTCGCTATCGCGGCAAGGACTGCATCTATTGGCTGATCGCGACGGGCTCGGCCGATTCGACGCTCCGGGAGTGGAAGGGCGCGCGCCTGTCCCGCCTGATGACCGGCGTGAACGGCGGGCACGACATCGACCTGCGCCGGCTGGCGGCCGAGGGGATCGTGCTGACCGGCCGCGTCAAGGCGGCCGAGAACGGCCGGATCGCCATCGCCGACGATCTCGCCGCCAGCATCGCGCACGGCGATGAATCGCTGAAGGCGTTCGACCGTCGATGCGACGACACGGTGCGCGCGCAGCAGCTGGATCTGCCTCCGGCGGATCCGCCCGAGGACCCGTTGCCCGACCCGCCGGCGCTCGACACGCCCCTCCGTACCCTCGATCTCGCCCGCGAGGGCATCGCGTCGGTGATCTGGGCCAACGGCGCCCACGCGGACTTCGGCTGGATCGACTTGCCCGTGTTCGGCCCGTCACCGGAATCGAAGAGGGCGCCCGTGCACGAGCGCGGCGTGACCTCCGAAGCCGGCCTGTATTTCCTGGGCCTGCCCTGGCTGCACAAATGGAAGTCGGCCTTCCTGTTTGGGGCCGACGAGGACGCGGCCTACCTCGCGGCGCATATCGTGGCGCAGCGGCGCTGATCGGCCGGCGGGCGCCGGACCCTCGAACGGAGAGGCCGGCTGCGGCTTGCAGAATTTGCCGCTGGCGGGGAAGCCGCGCCCTGATGGCGCTCGCGCAATCGCGAAATTCCCGAAAAAAACCTCACAAACCGGATGAACGGTGGCCGATAGGCGCCAAACGGCATCTGACAGTGCCGGATCCAATGTGAGAAAGTCACATTTGCAATATATAGTTACGACTATTGCAAGCCGCTCGCCCTGTCGAGCGGGCCAACAAGGGTCCATGGAGCGAGGTTTTGAAAAAGCCATCCCGTTTTTCGGTCGCGCCCAGCCGTCAGGCAAAGGGCTTCACGCTGGTCGAACTGATGATCGTGGTCGCGGTCGTCGCGATCCTGGCCGCCATTGCCTATCCCTCCTACACGTCGTACGTCCGCAAGGGAAAGCGGGCGACCGCGCAGGCCGCATTGATGGACCTGGCCGGCAAGCAGCAAACCTATCTGCTCGACCGGCGCGTGTACACGACCGTGCAGACGGACATCGGTTTTGCGGTACCCGCCGAGATCCAGGGGGCCTATACGTTCACGATCACTTGCTCTCCGTCGGACTGCACGGGCTTCTCGGCGACGGCCGCGCCGGCCGGGGGTCAGGCAGTGTCGAGCGAGCAGTCGCTGACGATCGACAACACGGGCGCCAAGACGCCGGCGAACACCTCGGGCTACTGGGGCAAGTGACGCAATGGACAACCAGGAGGCATTGACCCAATCACAGCGCGCGCAGGGGCGTGCTCGGCATGGCGGCTTCACGGCCGTCGAATTGATGGTCACCCTGGCGGTGGTCGCCGTCCTGGTGGCGCTGGCTGCGCCCGCATTCCAGAACCTGATCGCCACTCAGCGCATCAAGTCCGTCGCCTCGGCGCTGAACGAATCGCTGTGGGTCGCTCGCAGCGAAGCGCTCAAGCGCAACGACAAGGTGTCCTTCAGGTTCGTGAATTCGGGAGGCGGCACCGTCGTCGGGGACTGGAAGGTCACCCAGAGCAGCGACGGAAGCGGTACCGCGATCCTCCAGCAGATGGGCTCCCCCGCCGTCGTTTCGACGACCTCGACGGGGGGCAATCTGCTGTTCACCTTCAACTCCTCGGGCCGGCTGACTTCCGGCGGCCAGTCCTCGATCCAGCTCAGCTCTGCCAACGTCAATCGTTGGGTCTGCATCTCCGCCAGTGGCCGGGCCATCACCCAATCGACTTCAACATGCCCTCCCTAGCTGACCTTCGTCGATGCCGGACGCGAGCGACCGGCGAGCGCGGCTTCACGCTGATCGAAGTGCTGGTGACGATCGTCATCATGCTTCTCGGCATTCTGGGTGTGATCGGAATGCAGGCCAGGTCCACCGTCGTCGAATTCGAGTCGTACCAGCGCGGCGAGGCGCTCTCGCTGGTCCGCGAAATGCAAGGCCGACTGACCGATTCGCGAACCATCATCAGCGGGTATCTCGATCCCGCGGTCAGTTCCACCGTCGGCTCCCAGGGTGCGAGCGTCTACGTGGGTTCGGGTACGAGTGCCAAGGACTTCAGCGCCAGTTCCGCATGCGTCCCGGGAGCAGGTGTCCCGCTGGCGGAAGCGAAGTACGAGATGTGCCAGTGGGGGCAGACGCTGCAGGGTGCGGCATCCCTGGAGGGCAGCTCAAAGGTCGGCGCCATGATCGGCGCGCGGGGTTGCCTGATCCGGGTCGTCCCGGCGGAAGGCAATGCGCTGGCCGACATCTACGTCACGGTGGTGTGGCAAGGCAGATCGAAGGGCGCCGAACCCGATCCGGATTCTCCAGCAGGCCAGAACAACTGTGCCGGCGATGTGAACTTCGGCAACGGGTTGCGGCGCGGCGTATCGGTCCGCGTCCTGGTCCCGAACCTCACCAAGTCATCTTGAGGACCGACATGGACCGCCGAGCACGCGCGCCGATTTCACGAACCCCTCGCAGTCGCCAACGAGGGCTCACCATCATCGAGTTGATGATCGCGCTCGCCATCGGCCTGCTGATCATCGCGGCGGTGAGCATTCTTTTCGCCAGCAGCAGCCGGTCCCGCCAGGAGATCGAATCCAGCGCGGAGGTGAACGAGAACGGGCGCTATGCGCTGGACGTCCTGACCCGCGAGTTGTCGCAGACCGGGTTCTATGGATCGCTGGTCACGCCGACAGCCGCCGCCACCGCGATTCCAAGCGGCACCATGACCGTGGCGAACGCCATGTGCCTGACCGGGCTCGCGAACCTTGCCGCCTGGCAGGATTCGTTGACGTACTACGTCCTGGGGCTGGCCAGCGCAGCAGGCGCCAATGTCGATGTCGATCCGACTTGCATTGCACGCAAGGCCGGAACCGATGCGATCTTCATCCAGCGGGCGAGCACGTGTGCCGTCGGCGACACGGATTGCCCGGCCGAGGCGAATGCAGACGCCTATTTGCAGGTGTCCGAGTGCGGCAGCGAATACAGCGCGACGCCCATCGTGCTCGCACAGGGCGGGGCATCGACCTTCACCCTCCAGACCAAGACCTGCGCCGGTACGGCGGCACCGAAGCGCAAGCTCGTTCGCCGCATCTACTTCATCAGCGCGGCGAATGCGCTGAGCTATCAGGACATCCCGCTCACCGGCGCGCTCCCGGACCCGGTGGTGCTGGCCGAGAACATCGAGCAGATGCAGATCGAATACGCGTTCGACACCGGCGCGGACGGAACGCCCGACGTGTTCGCGGCTGCGCCCAACCCGCCGCCGGCCCCGGCGCCCAACACGGATTGGACGCAAGTCATCGGCGCGCGGATCTGGCTGCTGGCCCGCTCCACCGATCCGAGCCAGAACACCAGGAACGCCGCGACTTTCGTACTCGGCGCCGACACCACCGTCAGCGTTGCCGCCAATGCCGCTGGCAATCCGAAGCGGCGCGTGTACAGCACCTACATCTCGTTCGTCACTCCGAAGGCACGCCGCGAATCATGAAGTCAGGAAAAGTCCGTGGAGCGCGCAGCGACCAGGCCGGCGCGGTGCTGTTGATCGGCATGGTGATGCTGCTGATGGTCAGCCTCATCGCGGTCAGCGTGATCCGGCTTTCCACTCGTCATACGCAGGTCGTCAGCAACGAGCAGGTGCGAAGCGAGGCGGTGGCCGCCGCGAACTACGCACTCGACGTGGTGTTGAACCAGCCCTACACCACCTGGGACCCCTACAAGGCGGCGGGCACGACCACCAGCGTCAATCTGGGCACGAGCAAGGCCGACGACAGCGCCGCCGATAGCGCTTCCGGTTCGATGAACGTCAAGGTCGACAACCTCACCTGCAAGCGGGGCCGCGTGCTCAAGAACTCGGAACTGCTGCACCAGAATGCGGCCGGCATCTACTACGTGTCCGCCACGGACACATCCTGCTTCGGCGGACCGGGCCCGGCCGGTCTGACGATCGTCGATCCGACGAAGGTGGGTTCGCCGTCCGACGATTCGCTGTGTGCAACCGTGCTGTACGACCTTCAAGCGCAAGCAAACGATCCGAAGCTGCTGAATGCCGCTCCGGTCGTCCAGCAAGGCGTGGAGGTTCGTACCGACATCACGGCGCTCGCCGGAAGCTGCTCCTGATCGCGAAACAGCCAGAAAGAACATCGATGAACTCCCTTGCCTTTCGACTTTTCCTGGCGATCCTTGCCGCTCTCGTGCTGCATTCGCGCGCTGCGGCCGAAGACATCGACCTGTACGCGGGCAGCGGGGCAGGGGGAGCGCCCAATGTTCTCTTCTATCTCGACAACAGCTCGAACTGGTCGAACAACGCCCAGGCTTGGAGCTATTCGACCGTCTACGGGAAATGCACCACCAACTACAGCGGCTCGACGCGAACGACCTGCCAGAGCTATGTGAACCAGGTCTTCTGCGGCTCCACGTCGGCCTGCAGCGGGAATCCGAGCCTGGTGCAAGGGCAGGTCGAAGTCCGTGCACTGAAGCTCGTACTGAATCAGCTGGTCTGCAGCCCTCCGAGCGGAACCCCCGCACTGGACATCAATGCCGGCCTGATGATGTTCAACACGAGCGTCGGATCGGTGGACGGCCCCAGCGTCATGCCGGGCTACATCCGCCATGAAATCAAGCCACTGAGCGTGCAGTGCACCGACACCAACGTGGCCACGTCGATCCTGGCCGATCTGACCAACATCGACACCAAGATCACCACCCCCGACTTCAAGGGCGCTTCTTCCGCCGAATACGGCGCGGGCCTGTACGAAGCCTTCAAGTATTTCGGTGGCTGGTCTCGGCCGGACCTCGTGGTTTCGGGCTCCGGCGGTACGGCCGGATCGCCCACGGGTGCCACCGGTTTCGGTCCCACCCGCTACAGCACGGCCACGAGCCTGGAGGATGTCAATGCCTTCACCGACGCTTCGAAGACGACCTACAAGAGTCCGATCACGGGCGCGAACACCTGCGGCAAGAATTTCATCATCCTGATCGGCAACACCTGGCCGAACCAGGAATACGGAACCAATACGAATTCGTCGCCGAATCCCACGAACACCCTGATGTCGCGGCTCGGCTACAACCCGGGCCCGCAGATCTACCCGGTGCCTTTGCCCAATAGTCAGAAGTCCAACGTCCGGTTCGCCGACGAATGGGCCGGGTTCCTCTACAGCACGGACGTGAGCTCCATGGACGGCCAGCAGAACGTCCAGACCTTCACGATCGACGTCTACAACCAATCGCAGGACGCCAAGCAGGCGAAGCTGCTTCAGACCATGGCGGCGGTCGGCCGGGGACAGGCACCCGACAACTACGCCGGCGGGTACTACTCCGTCGGGGGCGATCTGCTGGCGCTGATCAACGCGCTGAAGGAAACCTTGACGCAGATCGCATCGGTGAACAGCGTGTTCGCGTCCGCTTCGCTGCCGGTGAGCGTGAATGCCCAGGGCACGTACCTGAACCAGGTGTTCATGGGCGTCTTTCGCCCGCAGGAAAACGCCTACCAGCGCTGGGCCGGCAACATGAAGCAGTACCAGTTCGCGCTCAATGGCAACTCGCTCTACCTCGCCGACGCCACGAAAGCGCCGGCAGTCGACACCTCGAGCGGCTTCATCCTGAATTGCGCGGCGAGCTTCTGGTCGCATGACAGCGGGACGTATTGGCAAAGCGTGACCGGGACCGCGTCGAGTTGCGGAAGCGACACCTATTCTTCCTACAGCAAGTTCTCCGATCTGCCCGACGGCCCGCTCGTCGAACGGGGGGCCAGCGGCCAGAAGCTGCGCGATCTCGGGTACGCCGCGCGCAACATCCGGACCTGCACGGACACGACCTGCAGTTCCGTCGTGGACTTCAACACGACGAACGTGACGATCCCCAGCACGGGCCTGAGCAAGGGCACCACCAGCGCGAACCTGGTCAACTGGGCGCGGGGCCAGAACGTCGGCGATGGCAACAATACCTTCGACTCGTCGAACGGCAATCTGGTCACCACGACCTACTCGACGACGGACAGCGCGGGCGCCACGGTCGCGGGCCCCACCACCCGCCCGACAGTGCATGGCGAAGTGGTTCATTCACGGCCGCTCGCGGTGAACTACGGCTCGGGCAGCACGAACGACGTCGTGGTGTTCTACGGTGCCGGCGACGGAATGTTGCATGCGGTGAGCGGCAACCAGACCGGCACCGGGGCCGGCAACGAACTCTGGGCCTTCATCGCGCCCGAGCATTGGAGCGGCACCGACAGCACGAACTCCTGGAATCTGCTCGATCGCGTGCATTCGAACTATCCGCTGATCAGCTTTCCCGGCGTGACGGCGACGGGCGCCGCACCGAAGACCTACTTCTTCGACGGTTCCATCGGCGGCTACCAGGAAGTGTCCGGCGGCGCGCTGAGCAAGCTGTGGATCTACCCGACCATGCGCCGCGGCGGTCGCGCGATCTATGCATTCGATGCAAGCAGGAAGCCCGGCACCGGCGGCAATCAACCGACGCTGATGTGGAAGTTCAGCAGCACCGACAGCAGCAGCCTGGGGCAGACCTGGTCCACGCCGGTCGCCATCCGCGTGAAGATCGGAACGGCCACCAACACGCTGGTCGCCTTCGGTGCCGGCTACGACAGCTGCGAGGACGGCATCGCCACCGCCTGCGATACGGTCACTCAGGGGCGCGGCATCTTCGTGATGGACGCCGCAAACGGCAAAACCGCAAACTATCGATTCTTCGATCCGGGTACGACGGCAGGACGCTTCGTCGCCGACCTCACGGCGGTGGACGTCAATGGCGACGGCATCGTCGACCTGCTGTATGCGGTGGACACGCGCGGCAACATCTGGCGCATCAACACTTCCGACCCGAACAACGGCTACTCGAGCTACGCCACCATCGCAAGCTGGCCGATCAACAAGATCGCGACGGTGAGCGACTGGAGCATCGCCTCGGAACAGCGCAAGTTCATGTACGCACCGAGCGTGGTCATGCTCGGCAAGCAGGCCACCATCCTGGTGGGCACGGGCGACCGTGAAAAGCCGCTGGCTTCGGGCGCTGCCGCATCGGTCAACAACCGCTTCTATGGCATTCGCGACGACATCACCAAGACCGGCGCAACGGTGTCTACCACGCCCACGGTCGTGAACGGCTACGGGTCCGATGCATCGCTGGCCATTGCCAATCAATTGACCAACGTCACCAACGTCACCACGACGCTCGACCCGACCGCGCTGGCGGCAAAGGGTTGGTACATGAATCTGTACACCACGAGCACGCCGTACGAGCAGGTCGTCACTGCGCCGCTGACCATCGGCGGCCAGACCTACTTCAGCACCTTCCAGCCGAAATCGAGCACCACCAGTTCCAATCAGTGTTCGAACCTCGGCACAGGACGCGCCTACGCGGTGGACTTCCAGACGGGTGTGATGACGCCGAACTCGAATGGGGTCTACGCACCGAACACGTTCAGCTCCCAAGGCATCCCTCCGTCGCCCGTGGGCGGCCTTGTTTCCATCGACGGGAAGACCGTTCCGTTCTGTATCGGATGTTCGGGTCCGACCGTCCTGTCACCGAACAAGATCACGCCCAAGGTCAAACCTGATCGCAAGCCCGTCTACCGGTTTCAGAAGATCGACAGCTGAGTGTGCGACGCCGGACGCTTGACGCCCCGGAGGTCTGCATGGACGAAATCCAATGTCACGCTTGTTACATTAGCGCCTGATCCATTCATCGCACCACCCAACGCGTCACACCATGGACAACCGACTTGCATGGGCCCAGGCCGCCTGCGCACGCATCATGCGTCCGGTGGTCAGGCTCGCGTTGGCCATGGGGCTCAAGCATCCTCAAATGGAGGAGCTGCTTCGCGATCTGCTGCTGGACGAGGCGCACCGCCTGTGGCGCGGCCAGGGCGTGGCCGAGCCCAACATCAGCCAGCTGTCGATCACGACGGGCCTGAACCGCAAGGCGGTGACCAGCAGGGTGCGCGAACCCGCGGACGCGCTGCCCGGCACCGAGAGCTCGGCTGCGGCCAGGACCTTCACCTCCTGGCTGCAGATGCAAACCGACGATCCGGCGCTGCGCCGACTGCCGGTGGTCGCCAACGGGGATGCGGTGAGCTTCGAGACGCTGGCGCGCGCCGCCGGCCGGGGCAACTGGCATCACCGGTCGATCCTCGACGAGCTGGTGCGCCTGAAGCTGGTGAACGAAGAGGACGGCCATGCCGAACTGACCGCCGAGGCCTTCGTGCCGCAGGCGGACCTGCGCTCCATGCTGGCCTTCCTGGGCGACAACGCACGCGACCATCTGCAAGCCGCCGTGTCCAACGTGACCGGCGAGCGGGCGCCGATGCTCGAGCGCGCCGTGTTTGCCAAAGGGCTGTCGCTGGAGGACTGCGAGGCCATCCAGGCGCTGGTGCGCCAGCGCTGGACCGCGCTGCACCATGAACTGACCGGCCACATGACCCGCGCGGTGGAGGCCGCCGACGGCGCCGCCTCCGGGCGCATCCGCGTGGGCATCTACACCTATATCGAGGACGCGGGCGAGAGTGCCCGCGATCCGACCCCACGATGACCATCCACAAGCTCTTGCGCCTGGCGCTCGTGCCGCTTTCGCTGGCGCTTCTACTTTCTTGCGGCGGCGGGAGCAGCACGCCGGACGGCATGTCCGTCGCGGGCGGCGCCGGCATCGGCACCACCGGCGCGCCTGGTTCGGGGGCCAGCAGTGATGCCTCCCCGGCCGGTGACGGCTCCACGAGCGCGTCTTCCGGCAGCGGCGACGACGGCTCGACGAGCACGGCGTCCAACGGCAATGGCGATTCCGGCGTGGGCTCGGGCGGCACGGGCGTGAGCACCGCCGACGCCGGGACCAGCGTGGGCAGCGTGGACGGCATCGGCAGCATCTTCGTGGGAGACCTGCGCTACGACACCGATCAGGCGCAGCTCGACCTGCGCGACGCGACGCAATTGCAGATCGGCATGACCGTCGTGGTCACCGGCCCCGTGAATGCGAGCTTCACCAGCGGCACCGCGCGGCAGGTGAGCTCGATGGCCCAGATGCGCGGCGTGGTGGATTCGGTCGATGTCGCCGCAAGCACTTTCCAGATGCTGGGCAGCACGGTCAGCGTGGACGACGATACGGCCTGGGCCGACCTGCCCGGCCTGCCGGCCCTCTCGGCGGGCATGCAGGTGCAGGTGTGGGCGCTGCCGATCGGTTCAGGGGCACTGCGCGCCACGCGCATCCAGTCCCAGGCCGTGGTCGCGACACCGCTGGTCACGGGCGTGGTGTCCCAGCTCGATGCCGCCAGCAGCACCTTCCAGCTCGGCAGCCTCGTGGTCGACTATCGCTTGGCCACCTTACCGGCAGGCGGGCTGGCCAACGGCCGCATCGTGCGCGTGTCAGGCGCGCTGCCGCCCGTGGCGGGCCGCCTGGACGCGAGCCAGATCGACGGCTGGTATGCCCTCTCCAGCGTCAAGGGCGCGCCGGTTCAGCTCGAAGGCGTGATCGGCAACTTTGCGTCGACGGCAAGCTTCAGCCTGATGGGCACGCCGATCGACGCCTCGGCGGCGCAGGTCACCGGCGGGCAGGCGCAGAAGCTGGGCAATGGCGTCACGGTCGTTGCCAGCGGCACGCTTTCCGACGCGGGCGTGCTGGTGGCGAGCAAGCTCAAGATCCGGCACATCCCGGGAGGTGGCGCGCTGCCATCGTTCAGCCTGATCGGGCCCATCACCAACTTCAACTCGCTGGCGGACATGACGGTCAAGGGCCAGCGGGTCGACGCGAGTGCGGCCACCATCGTCGGCACCGGACAACCGGCCAACGGCGTCACGGTGTCGGTGCAGGGCTCGCAAGTGGTGGGCGGCGTGCTGTTGGCGACCCAGCTGGCGTTCCAGTAGCGTCGCTGTCAGCTTCGCGTCGCCTGAACGCTCGCCAGCCGCTCCAGCGTCGCAAGCTGCCAGGACTTCTCCGGAACGAACGATTCCGGGTCGGAGACCGCGCCGTATCCGCCTTCTCCGTAGACGATCGCATAGGCGGCGTAGTCGGCCGCCTGAACCGCACGGCCGGCCAGGGCGTTCGCCACCGCATAGCTCGCCGACACCGCCGCATGACCCACGCCGTCCAGCGAACGGGAGCCCGGGTGCCGATTGGCCAGCGCGGCGGCGTCGGATGCGGCGCGATGGAGAGCCTCCCGATCGACCCGACCCGCGACGTAGCCGGCCAGCGTGTCGAGGCACCGGACCACAGGTTCATCCTCGAGCAGGTGGCGAACCCGCTCGACGCAGGCGCATGCGAAAGCAAATCGCAGCGCGGCGGACGCCGCCAGCCGCTCCTCGTAGTCGGCAAGGGTCGAAGACAAGGGACCGATGCGCTACGCGAGCGGCAGTTCACGCATCAGATTGCTGCGCACCCACGTGAACGCACCCGCCTGCACATTCGCCGCCTGCCACTTCCTGAACTCGGGGTCGGCGGACAGCGGATCGGTCACCTTGGCGTATTCAGTGGCGTTGTCGAAGCGCAGTTCGAGGACGTAGTTGCCCAGTTCGCCGGCCGCGACGACCCACAGCCGCGCGCTGGTGGCGCCGTGCCGTTTCCAGAGCGCTGCGCCCCGCTGTATCGCTTCCATGACGACGCCGAGGTCGGCGCCCGGATTCGGTCTGAAGACATATCGGGCTTCGTAGGCCATGACATCCTCCTGGCGTGGTGAAGAAGCAGGGCCGCTATTCAAGCACCACGGCAGGCAAGTGGCAATCGGGCCGGGTAGGCGCTTTCCGGCAAGGAATTTGGTCGCCCGCCGGGTGGCCGGGCGAGCGGGCCGGATCTAGTCTGCCTGTACGGATTCGGCAAGACCCCAAAGGTAATCCGAGACCGCGAAGGCCCTCCGATCAGACGCACGTCGTCGGAGGGTCTTTGTCACTGCATGGTCCCCTGATGCGACGAATGAAACATGCGCATGGCGCACATCATCAATGCTGCACCGCCGGCCGCTGCGATCAGCGTGGCGCGTACCGGCTGCTCCGCGATGTTCGCCTTGGTGCGAGCGGTGTAGACATCCAGCGTATGCCTCAATCCGTCCGGCGAGCGCTCGTTCCGCTGTGCCAGGGGTACGGTTGCCTCGAGTGCCGCCACATCGGCGTCGGTCAATGGCGGGGTGAGTGGTTGAATAGCCAATTTGGTCTCCTGATGCGGTGCGAAAAGCATCTCAGCAGGGCGCGCTGCCCGGATGTCGTCGACTTGTCGGGTTTGCTGTAGGAGGAGGAGAGGGGTCATGATCCGCACCCCTGACGAAGAATCGTCGATTCCCGTTGTCCGTGATCCGAGTTTGAACAGGAGAACCCAATTGGCCAGCAAGAACACGATCTGCCTCTGGTACGACGGCACTGCCCTGGAAGCCGCCGAGTTCTACGCAAAGACATTTCCTGACAGCGCCGTGAAGGCCGTGCACCATGCGCCGGGCGACTATCCCTCCGGCAAGCAGGGGAATGTGCTGACGGTGGAGTTCACCGTCATGGGCATTCCGTGCATCGGCCTGAACGGGGGGCCGGCGTTCAAGCACAGCGAGGCCTTCTCGTTCCAGGTCGCGACCGATGACCAGGCCGAGACCGATCGGTTGTGGAATGCGATCGTCGGCAACGGTGGACAGGAGAGCGCCTGCGGCTGGTGCAAGGACAAGTGGGGCCTGTCGTGGCAGATCACGCCTCGCGTGCTGATCGATGCCGTCTCCGACCCGGATCCGGCGGCGGCCAAGCGGGCGTTCGAAGCCATGATGCAGATGCGCAAGATCGACATCGCGACCATCGAGGCGGCGCGCCGGGGCTGAACCCCGCGCTTCTCAGGGCGCCGTGAGCGCAGAGACGGCGCCCGCAGCGACCACCCGCGGCACCTTGCCGCTGCGGCCGGCAAGGCCGGGCTCGCCCGCGCGGCATTCGATCTGCACGCCCGTGACGCCCTGCGAGCGCAGGAAATCGCAGAGCGCGCGGTGCGCCTTGCGCAGCGCCTGCTCTCCCTCGCCGCCCTGCAGTCCGGTGCGCATCAGCAGCTCGCGCGGTCCCTGCTGCACCAGCTGGAAATCGAAGAGGCCGGCGCCATCCTCGATCGCCGTGCTCAACGCGAGCGGAAGCAGCTGGACCGAAGCGGCGCCGTCGCCCTCGATGCGAAGCGTGTCTTCGCAGCGGCCTTCCACTTCGATGACCGGAAGTCGCGAACCGCATGCGCAGTCCCGCGCGCGCAAGGTCACCCGGTCGCCGAGGTCGTAGCGGATCAGCGGCTGCAGGTGGTTGGCCAGGTTGGTCAGCAGCACCGTCGCGCCGGGCTCGCCGCGCGGCACCGGACGCTGGCGCTCATCCACGGTTTCGAGGATGGCCCAGTCGCTGTTGAGGTGGAGGGAGCCCCGCTCGCATTCGAACGCAAGGGACAGGAACTCGGAGGCGCCGTAGCTGTCGGCCACCGCGCAATGGAAAGCCTGCCGGATGAACGCGCGCATGGCGGGATCCAGGTTCTCTCCGCCGGTCCACACCTCGCGAGGCACCGTGCGCATGCGTCCATGCTGGCGCTCTTCGGCCAGCAGGACGGCGGCGCTGGGATAGGTCGCGATGACGCTCGGGGCCATCGCATCGATCGCCGCGACCATCGCTTCCACCGGCTGCATGAACGAAATGCAGCGCACGCGCTGCGCGAGCGCAGGATTGAGCCGCCGGAGCCGCTCGATCGACACCGTGCTCGCGAAGTGGCCGCCGGTCGCGCCGACGAAGGCGATCTGCTCGCCCCAGCCCCACGGGTCGAACAGCCGCCGTGCCGGACGCAGCATCGGCCGGCGTATCGCCTCGAGCGCGTCGAAGACGGCCAGCGAGAGATCGTCCTGGACGAAGATGCCGGGCTCGCCGCTGCTGCCGGAGCTTTCCCAGACGACATAGCTGCCGAGGTAGGGCTCGGCGATGCGGCGCGGGTCGGCCACGAAGCGGCGCAACTCGCCCAGGCGGATCGCCGGATCGGCGACCCACTCGTCGAAGTGATGCATCAGCTCGGCCTTGTGGACGACCGGCAGGTCGCCGAGGCGGACATGGTCGCAGTCGCAGTCTTGCAGCACGCGGCCATAGAACGGCGATCGTTCCTTCGCGGAGGCGAGCAGTCGCGCAAGCCGCTGCCTCTGGCGCGCCGCCAGTGCGTCGCCATCGGCGTACGAAGCCACCGCCACGTCCGTGGCCACGGTGCCCCAGAGCCAGCCATCGGGCGTCATGCGGCGATCCTGGTCCTTGGCCGCCGTGGGAAGGTCAGGACTCGTCGGTCAGGCGCATCACCACCCGGCCTTCGATGCTGCCTTCCCGCATCCGGTCGAGGATCGGATTGATGTTCTCGATCCGGTCTTCGGTGAACACGGTGTGCACCTTGCCTTCGCCGGCGAAGGCCAGTGCTTCCTGCAGATCCTTGCGCGTGCCGACGATCGATCCGCGCACGGTCTTGGCATTGAGAACCACATCGAAGATCGGCAGCCCGAAGTCGCCCGGCGGCAGGCCAACCATCGACATGGTGCCGCGCTTGTGGAGCATGCCCAGGCCCTGCGCGAAGGCGCTGCGCGCGACGGCCGTCACCAGCACGCCGTGTGCGCCCTTGAGCTCGCGCTGCAGCCGCTTCACCGGATCGTCCTTGGCGGCGTTCACCACCATGTCGGCGCCGACTTCCTGCGCCAACTGGAGCTTGGCGTCGTCCACATCCACCGCCGCCACGTGGAAGCCCATCGCCTTGGCATATTGCACCGCCAGATGCCCGAGGCCGCCCACGCCGGAGATCGCCACCCAGTTGCCCGGCGCGCAATCGAGCATCTTGAGTCCCTTGTAGACGGTGACGCCCGCGCACAGGATCGGCGCGATCGCGGAGAAGCCGATGTTGGCGGGCAGGTGGCCCACGTAGCCCGGGTCGGCCAGCACGTATTCCGCGTAGCCGCCATTGACCGTGTAGCCGGTCATCTGCTGCGAATCGCACAGCGTCTCCCAGCCGGTGATGCAGTGCTCGCAATGACCGCAGGACGTGTGCAGCCACGGGACGCCGACGCGGTCGCCTTCCTTCACGTGCCTGACCCCGGCGCCCACGGCGGCCACATGGCCCACACCCTCGTGGCCGGGAATGAAGGGCAGCGAGGGCTTGACCGGCCAGTCGCCTTCGGCGGCGTGCAGGTCGGTGTGGCAGACGCCCGAGGCGGCCACCTTCACCAGGACCTGGCCCGGCGTGACCTCCGGCACCGGCACCTCCTCGATCTTCAGCGGCTTGCCGAACTCGTGCACCACTGCAGCCTTCATCGTCTTCATGGTCGCTCCGTCGTTGCGAGGGGAGGCCATTGTGGGGATGCGCGCGCCGTGCGGGGAAGGAACGTTTCACGCCGATACAGACTGCCCAGGCAAGGCGCGGCACGCCGCCGCCGTCAGGTGTCGGTTCGCGCCGAGGCATGATCGGCGCTCCCGGCGCGGTTCGCGCGCATGCCTCGACACCTTCCGCCTCCATGACTTCGCAGCCTCTCGCTTCCCGGTCTTCGTCACACGCCAACGGCCGTGCCATCGCCACGATGGTCGGCGCCATGGGCTGCTTCGTGTTCAACGATGCGACGGTCAAGCACGTCAGCCAGTCGCTGCCTTCGGCACAGCTCATCTTCGTGCGGGGCGTGATCGCCACGGTGCTCGTGCTGCTGGTCGCGTACCGGTTGGGCGCGCTGCGGCAGGTGGGTGCGGTGCTGCATCCGCGCGTGGCGCTTCGCGGTGCGGTCGATGCGTGCGCGACGATGCTGTACCTGCTGTCGCTGTTCCAGCTACCGATCGCCAACGCGACGGCCATCAACCTCGCGGCACCGCTCTTCATGACGGTGTTCGCGGTGCTGTTCCTCGGAGAGCGCGCGAGCCGGGCGCGCTGGATCGCCGTGGTCCTGGGGTTCGCGGGCGTGGTGTGCATCGTACGGCCCAGCGCAGAAGGCTTGAACGCCTGGGCGCTGCTGTGCCTGCTCGGCACGCTGTTCCACGCCACCCGCGACCTGATGACGCGGCGCATCGATTCCTCGATCCCGTCGATCATCATCACGCTGGCGACCGCGTTGTCGGTGACCTTGCTGTCCGGCGCGCTGACGCTGGCGAGCGGCTGGAAGCCGTTCGCACTGCGCGAGCTGGGCCTGCTGGGCGTGGCGGCGGCGTTTCTCGCGTCGGGATACTTCCTCCTGGTGCAATGCATGCGCGCGGGGGAGGTGTCGCTGACGGCGCCGTTCCGCTATACGGCGGTGCTCTTCGCCACGCTCCTCGGCTACACGATCTGGGACGAAGTGCCGGCCCTGTCGGCATGGGTCGGGATCGCGCTGCTGGTCGGCTCCGGGCTGTACATGCTGCACGACGAGCGCGGGCGCCGCCGCGTGGAGGTGCTGGATGCGCAGCCGGAGTGAGCCGGCAGGATCCCGGCGTCGGCCGCCCTCGAACCCCTCGCCGACTTGGCTTGCCCGCGATGTGCTACTTTCGTCGATGTAAGTGGCGCGCATCGCGCCTTGGAGTCACCCCCATGAAAGCAACCTGGAACGGCGTCACCCTCGCCGAAAGCGACGACACCGTGCTCGTCGAAGGAAATCACTACTTTCCGGCCGCATCGCTCAATCGCGAGCACGTGAGCTTCAGCAACCACAAGACCACCTGCCCCTGGAAGGGCACTGCGAGCTACTACTCTCTGCTGGTCAACGGCGAGCTCAATCCCGACGCGGTCTGGTACTACGCGGACCCGAAGCCCGAAGCCGAGATGGTTCGCGACCGCGTCGCCTTCTGGAAGGGCGTGAAGGTGACCGAGTGAGCGCGGCCTTCAGCCCACCCTTCACACCTCCGGATCGGCTCGTCCCCACCTTGCGCCAGGACGGCTATGCCGTGCTGAGTCCGGAGGGTGTGTCCGAGTGGCTCGGCGTGCCGCTTTCGGAACTCGACGCCTTGCACGCCGACTGGTTCAACCTGCCGCCCGACGACTACCTGAAGGACGGCGGCCGCTACCGCACGCGGCGGCATGCCTGCTTCACCGTCGATGGCGCCGAACTCGTGCAGGTGCCGCATCGTGCGCACTGGCAGCCGGTCGAGTACAACGCGCTGCACGGCGGCATGCAGCGCTGGTTCGCACCGATGCAGGAAGCCACCGTGGCGCAGCCCGTGTGGCAGCGGCTGATGCATGCGCTCGCGGATGCGGCGAGCGGCCTGCGCGGCGCGCAGCGCTGGTACGTCGAGGCGCACCAGTTCCGCATCGACACCGCCGACGGCATCGGTCGCCCGACGCCCGAAGGCGCCCATCGCGATGGCGTGGACCTCGTGGCGGTCGCGCTCGTCGGCCGGCACAACATCAAGGGCGGCGAGACGCGCGTCTTCGAGGCCGCCGGCCGGCGCGGCGAGCGCTTCACGTTGACGGAACCGTGGTCGCTGCTCTTGCTCGACGACGCGCGCGTGATCCACGAATCGACGCCCATCCAGCCGCTGATCGAAGGCGAAGGAGGCTGGCGCGACACGCTCGTCGTGACTTGCCGCGCAGGCGAATTCCAGGGCGAGTGAAGCTCCCGGCGGACCGTAGACGTCCTACATCCGCACGCCTTGCCTTGGATGTACATTCGGGGCCGGTTCGCCCGCGAACCTGGAGTCTGTACGCTTCGATCAAGAGGTCTGCCATGTTCAATCACATCCTGGTGCCCATCGACGGTTCCGAAACCTCGATGCTGGCGGTCAGCAAGGCCAGCGGGCTGGCACTTGCTTTCGGCAGTCGCATCACGCTCATCCATGTGGTGGATAACTATCCGTTCATCGGGGTGGGCGCGGACTACGCGCTCGGCCAGAACGAATACCTCGCCGCCGCCACCAGCAGCGCCAATGCGGCGCTCGCGCGCGGCGTCGCCGCACTGGCGGCCGAAGGCCTGCACAGCGACCAGCGCGTGATCGACGGCCATGTGGTGCACGAAGGCATCGTCGACACCGCGATCGCCGTCGGCGCGGACCTCATCGTGATGGGCTCGCACGGGCGCACGGGCATCGAGAAACTGCTGCTCGGCAGCGTCACCCAGCGCGTGCTGCAGGATGCGAAGTGCCCGGTGCTTGTGGTGAAGGGACCGCTCTAGTCAGGCTGCATCGAAGGGCGGCGCACTCTCGAAACGGCACACGCGCCCGTCGGCCGGGTGCGCGAATTCGAGCAGCGTCGCATGCAGCAGCAGCCTTGGTGCGCGCTCGCGCACGTCGTCGGTGCCATAGAGCGCATCGCCGAGGATCGGATGTCCGATCGACAGCAGGTGCACCCGAAGCTGGTGGCTGCGACCGGTGAGCGGTTCCAGCCACACATGCGTGGCGTTGCGCTCGGGCAGCAATGCCTTCACGCGCCAGCGCGTCTGGCTCGGTTTGCCCGCGGCATCGATCTTCTGCAGTGGGCGACGCGGCCAGTCGGCCATCAATGGCGCGTCGATCAGGGACCATTCTTCGCGCACGGGCATCGATCCGTCGACGATGGCTTCGTAGCGCTTGTTCACCTGCCGGCCGGCGAACAGATCGCCCAGCGCGCGCTGCATCGAGAGGCTGCGCGCCATCAGCACGAGGCCGCTGGTCGCCATGTCGAGCCGGTGCACGACGAGCGCATCGGGCCAGCGCCGCTGCGCGCGTGCGCTGAGGCAGTCCTGCTTGTCCTCGCCCCGACCGGGCACGCACAGCAGGCCCGCGGGCTTGTCGAGCACGAGCAGGTGAGGGTCTTCGTGGACCACGTGCAGGTCAGTCATCGGGCACCGAGTCTAGAAGACCTCGCTCGGCTATCCTCGACCGAATGTCCGTCGCCGCCGCTCCCGATCGAAGTTCCAGCTTTTCAGACCTGACGCGCGAACGGCCCTTCATGCGATTGTGGTTCGCGCGCCTGTGCGGCACGGCGGCGAGCCAGATGCTCCTGGTGGCGATCGGCTGGCACATGTACGACCTCACGCACAGTGCGTGGGACCTGGGGCTCGTCGGGCTCTACCAGTTCGTGCCGGCGCTGCTGCTGGCACTGTGGGCGGGGCACGTGGTCGACAACCATCATCGCGGCCGCATCGTCGCGGCCTGTTTCGCGGTGCAGGGCGCGGTCGCGCTCGTGCTTCTTCTCTCGGTCCAGGGTGGCGAGGGTTCGCGTGCGCTGCTGCTGGGGCTCTCGCTGGTGCTCGGCGGGGTGCGTGCGTTCCAGATGCCGGCCCAGCAGGCGCTGACGCCGCTGCTGGTGTCGCCGATGATGCTGCCGCGTGCGATGGCGTTCAGCTCCGCCGGCATGCAGGGCGCGATCATCGGCGGGCCGGCGCTCGGCGGCATGCTGTTCGTGGCCGGCATGGGCGTGGTGTACGGCGCGGCCTTGCTCTTCTTCGTGCTTGCGTCCGCGCTCGTGGTGCAACTGAAGTACAGCTTCACGATCACGCCGCGCGAGCCCGTGACCGCGAAGACGCTGCTGGCTGGCGTCGAGTTCATCTGGAAGCGCAAGCCGGTGCTCGGCGCAGTGTCGCTCGATCTGTTCGCGGTGCTGCTCGGCGGCGCGGTGGCGCTGCTGCCGATCTATGCCAAGGACATCCTCCACACCGGTCCGTGGGGCCTCGGGCTGCTGCGCGGCGCGCCGGCGGTGGGCGCGCTGGTCATGTCGATCTATCTCACGCGCCACCCGGTCGAGCGTCGCATCGGCCGCACGCTGCTGCTGGCGGTGGCGATGTTCGGCGTGTGCATGATCGTCTTCGGCCTCTCGCGCACTTTCGCCGTGTCGCTGGTTGCGCTCGCGGTGTCGGGCGGCGCGGACATGGTCAACGTGGTGATCCGCCAGACGCTGGTGCAACTCGAAACGCCGGATGCCATGCGCGGCCGGGTGAGCGCGGTGAACTCGATCTTCATCGGCGCGAGCAACCAGCTGGGCGAATTCGAGTCCGGGGCGACCGCCGCGCTGCTCGGTCCGGTCGGCTCGGTGGTGGCCGGCGGGATCGGCACGGTGCTGGTGGCGGCGTGCTGGTTCCGGCTGTTCCCGTCGCTGGCGCAGCGCGACCGGCTCGCGAAGGCCCACGAGGCCTAGAACACCGCGAAGGCGTAGGGGACGTCGAGCGTGACGTCGCCCTCCGGCTCGGCCACGCAGGGCAGGATCCAGCCCTCGGCCTTTTCCTCTGCGCTGACGCCGGGCCATTCGATGCGATAGCGGATCCGGCCCGACACCAGCTTGCACAGGCAGGTGCGGCAGGTGCCGTTGCGGCACGAGCTCGGCAGCTCGATGCCGCCGGCTTCGGCGGACTGGAGGAGGGTGCGGTCGGCTTCGATCTCGAAGTGGAAACCGCCGGGTTGAACGATCGCTTTCATCGGCAGCGACAATACGCCCCTTTACCGTTCGTTTCTCTCCCTGCATTCATGTCCGATTTCGAAGTTCGCCCCGCCACCCTGCGCGACGCCAAGGCCGTCGCCGAAGTCCACGCCGCCTCCGCACAGGCTGCTTACGCGGGCATCCTCCCCGACGACCAGCTGCGCGCACTGACGCCCGCCACCCGCGAGGCCAAGTGGCGCGAGGCGATCGAATACGCCGAACCGCAGGTGCATGTGGTCGAGCTCGGCGGCGAAGTGGTCGGCTTCGTCGGCTTCGACCGTTCGCGCGACCCCAAGACGCCGTCCACCACTGGCGAGATCTGGTCGCTCTACGTCAAGCCCGAGCATTGGGACAAGGGCCTCGGCGTCGCGCTGTGGGACGCCGCGCGCGAGGGCCTCGAGGAAGAGGGCTGCACCGTCGTCACCATCTGGGTGCCGCTGCGCAACGACCGCGCGATCCGCTTCTGCGAACTCGCCGGCTTCAAGCGCGAGATGAAGACCGCCAAGACCACCGCGATCGGGACGGTGAAGATCGAGGAAATCCGCTTGAAGCGAAATGTTTGAGCTCGCCCCCAGTCTTGCCCACTTCGTGTGGCCGCCCACCCCCGACCGGGGTTTGGCCTGGGGCTCCCCAAATCGATAGGTCGATCAACAAGAGATGGCCACCAGCCTCCTGCTGCTTCTCGATGACATCGCGACGGTGCTCGACGATGTGTCGGTGCTCACCAAGGTGGCGGCCAAGAAGACGGCCGGGGTGCTCGGCGACGATCTCGCGCTGAATGCGCAGCAGGTCGCCGGCGTGCGCGCCAGCCGCGAGCTGCCGGTGGTCTGGGCGGTGTGCAAGGGATCGTTCGTCAACAAGGCGATCCTGGTGCCGGCGGCCCTGCTCATCGGCACCTGGCTGCCGTGGCTGGTCACGCCGCTCCTGATGGTGGGCGGCGCGTTCCTGTGCTTCGAGGGCTTCGAGAAGCTCGCGCACCGCTTCCTGCACAAGGCCGAGCACGCGATCGAGACGCAACGCCACGAGCAGGCGGTCGCCAACGAGGCGATCGACCTCGTCGCGGCGGAGAAGGCCAAGGTCAAGGGTGCGGTGCGCACCGATTTCATCCTGTCCGCCGAGATCATCGCGATCACGCTCGGCACGGTGCAGGGTCAGCCATTCCTCACGCAGCTCACCGTGCTGGCGGGCATCGCGATCGTGATGACCATCGGCGTCTACGGCCTGGTCGCCGGCATCGTGCGGCTCGACGACATGGGCTTCTATCTCAGCCAGCGCGACAACGCCGCGGTACAGGCGCTGGGCCGCGCGATGGTCGACGCGGCGCCTTGGCTCATGAAGGCGCTGTCCGTTCTCGGCACGGTCGCGATGTTCCTCGTCGGCGGGGGCATCCTCGTGCATGGCGTGCCGGCTGTCGGGCATGCGATCGAGGCATGGGGCCCGCTGGCCTCGCAGGTCGGCAACGCAGGCGTCGGCGTGATCGCGGGCGCGGTCGTGTTGGCGGCGGTCGAGGGCTTCAGGCGGCTTCGCCTGCGGCGCTGAAGCGCCGCCGCGTTCAGCGCCGTCCGCCGGAACGGACGCGCCCGACCAGATCCACCACCACCAGGGCCACCCCCAGCACCAGGGCGAACCAGCCGACCAGATAGGCACCGCCGATCGTCTCGCGCCACGTGGGCGAATCCAGGAAATGCGGCGAAATCAGCACCGCCGCGCCGATCAGGATGCACAGGATGCCGCGTTCGATCATGCGCGGTGCTCGGTTCGGTCGGGAGGGCATCGGCCGAGTTTACGGCCGCCGCTGCCTCGGCCGGCTATGCACCGATCCGGGGCGGACAGCACTGAGATCCAGCTTAGTTTTGTAACGTTTTCGTTGCAAAACTGCGATTACGCACCGATTCCGTGACTTTCTCCCAACGGAAATGAATACAAGAGCATTACAGTCGTAAGTATTCATTTTCATCGTTCGGGTCCGTCGAAGGGAGCACAAGCTCGTGAATCGCGTTTTCAGGGTGGTTTGGAATTCGTCGCAACAAACGTGGGCAGTGGCCTCCGAACTGGCCGCGACCGCCGGCAAATCGACCGGCCGGGCCGTTTCCACCGGAACGGCGCTGCTCGTGCTTTCTGGCGCGGCGTCGGCCGCCTGCTCGCTGACGGGCACTGACTACGTCTGCACGAGCGGCGGGGGAGCCCAGACCGCCACGATCGGCTCGGGTTACGGCACCGCCCCGGGAACGACGGTCGACGTGAAGCAGAACGCGGTCATCAGCACCGGCGGCGACCCGGCGATCAGTCTGCTGAGCAACGGCAGCATCACCGTGCGCAGCGGCGCGACGGTCGAGAACAACGCGGTCGGCCTGACCAACGGCCTGTACGGCACCGGCGCCAACACGGTGGAGTTCCTGCACAACAACACGCTGACGATCGAGCAGGGCGCACAGGTGCTCTCCAGGGGCACGGCAGGCGACGCGGAGGCGGTCAATCCGATCGGCGCCGGCAACACCATCATCAACAACGGGACCATCGACTCGCAGGCCGGGGGCGGGGCGATATGGTTCCAATCGACGAGCGGCGGCAACACCGTGGTCAATGGCGACACCGGCGTGATCCGCTACAAGGACGGCACCAACGGCAACATCATCGGTGTCGCCGGGACGATGGCGCTCAACTTCACGAACAAGGGGCAGATCCTCGGTTCGCTGAACTTCGCCGACGGCGACGACACGCTCAACCTGTACGAGCACGGCACGATCTCCGGGGCCATCAACGGCGGCGCCGGCCACAACCTGCTGACGCTCAACGGCACCGGCACGGCCACCTTCAACCACGCGATCTCGAACTTCCAGTCGCTGGTGAAGAACGACAGCGGCAGCTGGAACCTGGGCATCTCGCTGCAGGATTCGGGCTTTACCAGTGCGCGCGTCGCCGGCGGCACGCTGGTGCTCGCGACGGACACCAGCAACTACACCGGCAGCATGACGGTCGATCCGGCCGGCACATTGCAGACCCCCGCCGAGTTCGCGCCGCTGGCCGTGACGGACAACGGCCTCGTGCGTTTCGCGCAGCCGACGGATGCGACGTACAGCGGGCTGCTGAGCGGCACCGGCGGCCTCGAAAAGACCGGCGCCGGCACGCTGACCCTTGCGAAGGCGCAGGCGATCACCGGCACGACCACGGTCAGTGCCGGCACGCTGAAAGCCGGCGCGGCCGACACCTTCAGCGCGGGCTCGGCGCATGTGGTCGCGGCGAGCGCGACGCTCGACACCGCCGGCTTCAACCAGACCGTCGCGTCGCTCCGGAACGCGGGCACGGTGAGCCTGCTGAGCGCCGTGCCGGGCAGCACGCTGACGGTCAACGGCGCCTACGTCGGCCAGAACGGCGTGCTCAGCCTGGGCACGGTGCTCGGCGGCAGCAACAGCCTGAGCGACCGGCTGGTGCTGAACGGCCCCGCCGCGAGCGCGAGCGGCACCACCACGATCCGGATCAGCAATCTCGGCGGCCTCGGCGCGCAGACCAACGGCAACGGCATCGAAGTGGTGAGCGCGCAGGATGGCGCGACGACCACCGCGCAGACCACGAAGAGCGCCTTCACGCTGGCCAATGGCCATGTCGATGCCGGCGCCTTCGAGTACCGGCTCTACGCGGCCGATGCCCAGGGTGCGGGCGAGAACTGGTATTTGCGCACCGATGTGCCGGTCACGCCGCCCGCCAACCCCGAGACGATCCCGAAGCTGCCGACGGCGACGACGCCCGTCCCGACGCTGCCTGCCTATCGCGCGGAAGTGCCCCTCTTCGCCGCGCTGCCGGCGCAACTGCGCCAGGCGGACTTCGCGATGCTCGGCAACCTGCATCGCCGCGTGGGCGACGAAGCCGCACCGTCCGCGGCGGTCGCGGGCTCGGGGGACGCGGGCCGCCAGGCCTGGGCGCGCGCTGTCTATGCCGATCTCGACATCCACCAGGACGGCGTGGCCGACGCCGCCAGCAAGGGCCACGTCAGCGGCCTGCAGGCGGGAACCGACCTGTTCGTGGCGGGCAACTGGCGCGGCGGCATCTACGTGGGCTACCTTGACGGCGGCGCCGACGTGGGCGGCAATGCGCGCGGCACCATCGGCCGCGTCGGCAACAACGATCTGCAGTCGCGCTACGTCGGCGGCTATGCGACCTGGATGGACGGCAGCGGCTGGTACGCCGATGCGGTGCTACAGGGCGGCAGCCATCGCTACACGGTGCGCCCGGACCTGAACCCGAGCGCCTCGGGCAAGGCCGACAGCCTCACGGCATCGATCGAGACGGGCAAGGCCTTCGCGCTGACCGAGCGCTGGACCATCGAGCCGCAGGCCCAACTCGCCTGGCAGCGCAGTAGCTTCGACAACGTGCTCATCAGCGGCGCCTCGGTGCGCCAGGATGCCGACAGCGGCTGGATCGGCCGCCTCGGCGTTCGCGTCAAGGGCGACTTCGCGACCAGCGCCGGCCGCCTGCAGCCCTACGGCCGGGTGAACCTGTACCGCGCGGGTTCCGGCACCGACGTGGCGACGTTCATCGCCCCCGCGGCGAGCACGCCGATCGCCAGCGCCACCGGCTACACCTCGGCCGAAGTGGCCGGCGGCGCCACGCTGGCCCTGTCGCCATCGACCACGCTGTACGGCGAAGTCGGGCATGTCTTCGACGTCGGTGGCGATGCGCGGGTGAAGTCGTCGGTGCAGGGCTCGGTCGGCGTGCGCCTGAGCTGGTAGGGGGCCGGCTTTCGGTTCAAATAGGGGGTTGTCGCGGACCGCGAGGGCGCGGCAGCTGCCACCTGACGTCACACACGAAAGCCCATGGAATTTGTCCGCCACCGCGTCCTTCCGTTCACCGCGCGCGCCATTGCGCCGCTGCTGCTGGCCCTGTCCGCGTCCGGCGCGCTCGCCCAGGACGCACGCGAATTCCCAGGTGCCGCGATGCGCTTCCTGAACGTCGAACTGCCGCAGATGGAAAACGCGATCAAGGAGCGCGATCGCGACTACTTCGAGAGCGCGATGTCGCGCATGCTCGATTTCTCGGACCAGTGGGGCTTCAAGGTGCGCGACAACCCGCAGCTCGCGCGCTACCCGATGTGCACCGACGCGGTGTCGGATTTCCTCGTCGTCGGCATGTGCCGCATCATGACCACCGCAGCCGCCTGCGAACCGGGAATGCAGCAGCGCTTCGACACCAACCTGCAGAAGTGCCGCGAGCTCGCGCAGTAGGCGCGCCCCCGGCCTGGCCGGTCCCCGAGGCCGGAGTCGCGCACGTTCTGATACAGGCTGTTCTGCGGTAACGTCGGGGCCATGTCACTCCCACCGATCGAAATCGAAACCGGCCCGAATCCCAAGGCCGCCATCATCCTCATGCACGGCCTCGGCGCCGACGGCAACGACTTCGTGCCGATCGCCAACGAGCTCGACCTGTCGCCGGTGGGCCCGGTACGTTTCGTGTTCCCCAACGCGCCGGTGATTCCGGTCACCATCAATGGCGGCTACCGCATGCCGGCCTGGTACGACATCCTCGGTCCGGGCAACCCGGAAGACGAGGCGGGGCTGCGGCGCTCGCAGGCCGCCATCGAGGCGCTGATCGCCAATGAAAAGGCGCGCGGCATACCGGCCGGCCGCATCGTGATCGCCGGTTTTTCGCAGGGCTGCGCGTTGACTTTCATGACCGCGCTGCGCCATCCCGAGCGGCTCGCGGGCATCGTCGGCCTCTCGGGCTATCTGCCGGTGGCGCAGACCGTCGCCGCCGAGCGCCATCCCGCCAACCAGGGGACGCCGATCTTCCAGGCCCACGGCACGCGCGACGGCGTGATCACGATCGCCCGCGCGGTCCAGAGCCGCGATGCGCTGGCGGCCCTGGGCTTCCAGGTCGAATGGCATGAATACCCCATGGAACATTCCGTCTGCATGGAGGAAATCGCCGACCTCAACCGCTATCTGCTGAAGGTGCTCGCATAGCGCCTGTGTGAACAGGGCCTAGCATCCGGCCACGCATTCATGTGGGTTGCCGGCGAATTGAGCCGCCGGCGCCGGGGACAACCGTCCGCGGCCAGCAACAGTCTTTTCGGCGTGCTACCTTCCTGCCCCACGAAAAAAGATGGGTCATATCCATATGAATAATTTGAAGGAGCGCATCGAAGCGCTCTCGGCTGCGCGGCTGAGGGGCGTGCGGCGGGGGGTCGAGAAGGAAAGCCTGCGTGCCCAGCCCGATGGCAAGCTCGCACTGACGCCGCATCCGGGCGCCCTGGGATCGGCATTGACGCATCCGCACATCACCACCGATTTCAGCGAGTCGCAGGTCGAGCTGATCACCGGCGCGCACAAGGACGTCGAGACGGTGCTCCAGGAACTGGTGCAGATCCACCAGTTCACCTATCACGTGATGGATGAAGCCGGCGACGAGCGCCTCTGGGTGTCGAGCATGCCCTGTGGCCTGCCGACCGATGAAACCATCCCGATCGGGCGCTACGGTTCCTCCAACGTCGGCCGTGCCAAGAGCGTCTATCGCATGGGCCTGAGCCATCGCTACGGCCGCCGCATGCAGACCATCTCGGGCATCCACTACAACTGGTCGCTGCCGGAGGTGTCCAGCGAGCAGTACTTCGCGCTGATCCGCAACTTCCGCCGCCATGCCTTCCTGCTCCTGTACCTGTTCGGCGCCTCGCCGGCCTTGTGTTCGAGCTTCGTCGACGGCCGGCCGCACGAGCTGCTGCCGCTCGGCGAAGGCAGCATGCACATGCCCCACGGCACCTCGCTGCGCATGGGCCGCCTGGGCTACCAGAGCGAAGCGCAGGCATCGCTCGCGGTGAGCTACAACAGCCTCGACGGCTATGCCGCCTCGCTGCAGGACGCGCTGACTCGCCCCTGGCCTGCCTACGAAGCGATCGGCATCCGCAACCTCGGCGGCGACTACAACCAGCTCGCCACCACGCTGCTGCAGATCGAGAACGAGTTCTACGGGACCATCCGTCCCAAGCGCGTGATCTACCCTGGCGAGCGTCCGCTGCATGCGCTGCGCGAGCGCGGGGTGGAATACGTCGAAGTGCGGCTCATGGACCTCGACCCGTTCGAGACGGTCGGCATCAATGCGCAGACCATGCGCTTCCTCGATGTGTTCCTGCTGCATTGCCTGCTGACCGACAGCCCGCCGGATACGCGCGAGGAGATCGCCGATCTCGCGCACAACCAGCACCTTACCGCCGCGCGCGGCCGCGAACCGGGCCTGCAGTTGCGCCGCGCCGCACAGCCGGTGCTGCTCGCCGACTGGGGTGCCGAACTGCTCCAGGAGTTCGCGCCGGTCGCCGACGCGCTCGATGCGGCATACGGTGGCTCCAGGCATGGCGAGGCGGTCCAGGCCGCTGCTGCGGCACTGAAGGACCCTTCGACCCTGCCTTCCGCCCGCGTGCTGGCGGCGATGAAGGCGTCGCACAACGATTCCTTCGTGAGCTTCGTGCGCGCGCAGTCCGCACAGACGCGCGAAACCCTGCTGGCCCTGCCGTTCCCGGCCGAACAGCGGGCCGGATTCGAGCGCCTCACGCGTGAATCGCTGGACGAGCAGAAGCGGATCGAGGCCAGCGACACCATGCCGTTCGAGATCTACCGTGAACAGTACGTGTCGCCTGCCCGACTCGGCTTCAAGAACCATTGGCCGGAATTGGCGACCGGGCCGGTGAGCCAGAGCGCGGCGCTCTGAGCGCCACGGCCGTCATGGCTGGGTAGGTTCCTGCCTACCCGAATTGGCCGCCAAGGCTCACCCGGTTGCGGCATGCGGTGGGGAAGATCGCCATCAAGGCGGTGGAACCGCCACCCTCTACAACCGACTGCCCATGCATGCCATGCCCTTCAAGACCTATCTGGTCGAAGACAACCCCGTCATTCGCGAGAACCTGACCGGGTTCCTCGAGGACATCGCCGACGCCGTGGTGGTCGCCCACGCGAGCGGCGAGGACGAGGCGGTCCGCTGGCTAGAGGGGCACCGTGACGCCTGGGACGTCGCCATCGTCGACCTGTTCCTGGGCCAGGGCAACGGGCTCGGCGTGATCGACGCCTGCCGGCAGCGGCGCGCGGACCAGAAGGTGGTGGTGTTGAGCAACTACGCCACGCCGGACATGCGTGCCCGCTCCAAGGCCCTGGGCGCCGACGCCTTCTTCGACAAGTCGGCCGAGATCGAACAGCTGCTGGACTACTGCGAGCGATTGAGTCACACACACGACTGAGCCGGGGATGTCACCGGGCCGGGCCGTCCGCTTTCTGGGGTAAAACGCACCGCGTCAACGACTTCCTCCGAAAGCATTTCCAGCATGAGCAATCTCGATTTCAAGGGCCGCGTCGCCATCGTCACGGGCGCTGGCAACGGTCTGGGCCGCCAGCATGCGCTGGCCCTCGCGGCGCGCGGCGCCAAGGTTCTGGTCAACGACCTCGGCGGTGCGCGCGACGGCTCCGGCGGCTCCGCGAGCGCGGCGCAGGCCGTGGTCGACGAGATCAAGGCCGCGGGCGGCGAGGCGATCGCCAACGGCGCCTCGGTGACGGACTTCGAGGCGGTGCAGGCCATGGTGCGGCAGGCGCTCGACGCCTGGGGCCGCGTCGACATCCTGGTGAACAACGCCGGCATCCTGCGCGACAAGAGCTTCGCCAAGATGGACCTCGCCGATTTCCGCCTCGTGATGGATGTCCACCTCATGGGGGCGGTGCATTGCACCAAGGCCGTCTGGCCGATCATGAACGAGCAGAAGTACGGCCGCATCGTGATGACGACGTCGTCCTCGGGCCTGTACGGCAACTTCGGGCAGAGCAACTACGGCGCCGCCAAGCTTGCGCTGGTGGGCCTCATGCAGACCCTGAGCCTCGAAGGCGCCAGGAACGACATCCGCGTCAACTGCCTGGCCCCGACGGCGGCCACGCGCATGACCGAGGACCTGATGCCGCAGGAAGTGCTCGATGCGCTCAAGCCCGAGGCGGTGGTGCCGGCGATGCTGGTGCTTGCCGCACAGGATGCGCCCACCCGCCAGATCCTCTGCGCAGGTGCCGGCGTCTTCGAGGCCGCGCACATCACGCTCACGCAGGGCGCATGGATCGGCTTCGGCGCCGATGCGCCCGAGCAGCTTGCGGAGCGTCTCGCTGAAGTGACGGACCGCAGCGGCGAGATCGTTCCGCAAAGCGGCGCGGCGCAGGGCAGCAACGAAGTGGGCAAGGCGATGGCGAACTCGCGCCGGGGCTGAGGCCGGCGCGCGCGGTGAGCGCGGCCGGCGCAATCTTGACGCTGGCCGGGATGTCGCCGACCATCCGCTGCAGAGGGAGAGCCCTTCGACCGATTGAGGGAGCCCGGCATCCAACTCGAGCAGCTTGTCACGCGGGTATTGAAGCGGTCACCCTTCTCCGGGCTGGTGCAAAGGGTGGCGGGCGTTCGCGCCTCCGTGCACACCAAGCTGCTGCTCGCTTTCCTGATCATCACGCTGCTGTTCATCGCGATGGTGGTGGCCAGCCTGATGATGCTCGTCAACACCACCGAACAGAGCCGCCTGCTCGACGAGGCGCACGAGCGGGTCAACTGGTCGCAGCAGAGCCAGCACGCGCTCGACCGTCAGATGCACTTCACGGCGCTCGCGATGCTCTCGAAGGACGAGGCGGCGATCGAGCGCATCCTGCGCGAGAACAACCGATTCAATGAATCGCTGGCCAGGCTCGACACCGCGACCGGTTCGGGGCAGAAGGGCCTGATCGACCGCATCCGTGCCTCGCAGGACGATGCCATGGGCGTGGTGGCCGACATCGCGAATGCAATCCGCGACGGCAACCTGGAGCCCATCGCGTCCGATCTGCTCCGGCGCCAGGAGCGGCTCGACGAGCAGATCGCGCTCTACATGGGCCAGCTCGTGGAGGCCGAGCAGGACCGCATGGGTCGCCTGCGCGAGAGCGTGAGCGCGGCGAACCGCCGATCGCTGATCCTGACCTCGGTCTTCGCGGTGAGCGCGGTGCTGCTCGCATGGCTGTGCGGGTTCGTGATCTCGTGGTCCTTCATCCTGCCGGTGCGCGCCGCGCACGTGTTCCTCGACGATGTCGCGGCTGGCAACTTCGGGCGCAAAATCTCGGTGCCCAACCGTGACGAGTTCGGTGTGCTCGCCGACCGGATGAATCACATGAGCCAGCAGCTGCAGCGCTTCGACCAGTCGCAGCGGCAGGCTGCCGCCGAGCTCGTCGACCTCAACGAGCAGTTGTCCAGCGCGAGCAAGGCCAAGTCGGAGTTCCTCGCGAACATGAGCCACGAACTGCGCACCCCGATGAACGCGATCCTCGGGTTCAGCGAGATGATGATGGACGGCATCTACGGCGACGTGCCCTCCGAGCTGAAGGAGCCGCTGGCGGACATCCAGGTGAACGGGCGCAATCTGCTGCGCCTCATCAACGACGTGCTCGATCTCTCGAAGATCGAGGCCGGGCGCATGGATCTCGCGCTCGAGGAGTACGTGGTGAGCGACGTGGTCCACACGGTGCGCACCGCGTTGCGATCGATCGCCGCCGAGAAGGGGCTGGCGTTCGATGCGCATGTGCCGGACGACCTGCCCACGGCCTACGGCGACAGCGGGCGGCTCACGCAGTGCCTCACCAACCTCGCGGGCAATGCGCTGAAGTTCACCCGCAAGGGCAGGGTGGACATCGCCGTCGAACTCGCGGGCGACGAGCTGATCTACAGCGTCTCCGACACCGGCATCGGCATCGCGCAGGACGAGCTCGAGAACATCTTCACCGAGTTCAGGCAGGTGGACACCACCATCACGCGCGAGTTCGGTGGAACCGGCCTCGGCCTGAGCATTTCGAAGAAGTTCGTGGAGCGCCTCGGCGGCCGCATCTGGGTCGAAAGCGAACTGGGGAAGGGCTCGACCTTCCGGTTTTCCGTGCCCCTGCGCGCGGGCGGGGCATCGCGATGAGCCTCCGCCCGGCCGCTCCGAAGGGGGCTCGCACCGCAGTGCAACGCACGGAGGTTGCCAGCCCCCGCCCGGCCGTTCCGAAGGGGGCTCGCACCGCAGTGCAACGCACGGAGGTTGTCAAATGAGCGAACGCAAGATCCTCTACGTCGAGGACAACGAGTACAACCGCAAGATCGTCCGGCAGCTGCTCAGCCGGTCGGCCTGCAAGCTGTACGAGGCGGCCGATGGCGAAACCGGTGTGGCGCTCGCGCGCAGCGAACTGCCCGACCTGATCCTGATGGACGTGCAGCTGCCGAAGATGTCGGGCCTCGATGCGACGAAGCTGCTGACCACGGAAGCGGATACGCGCCACATCCCGGTGATCGTCATCACGTCGTATGCATTGAGTGGTGATCGCGACAAGGCGATGCAGGCCGGCGCATCGAGCTACATGGCCAAGCCTTACAGCCCGAGCGAGCTGCTGAAGATGGTCAAGCAATTTCTCCCGGATCTATGAACACCCCCAGCCTCGCCCACTTCGTGTGGCTCTGTACCCCCTTGCAGGGGGCAATCCCGGCGGCCCGGCAAAGCCGGTTCCTCGGGATTTCTGGCCTTCGCGCGGTCGCAGCGGCCCTGGCCGTTGCGATGGGGCTCGGGGCGGGCGTTGCCGCGCATGGCGAAGAAGACCAGGCCCAGCAGTTCACACCGGAGTTCCGCGAACTGCACAAGGGCTTCGACGGCAAGCACACGCCGAAGATCACGGCGCCCGACAGCGTCAAGCGCGGCGCGTGGTTCACCGTGACCGTCAGCATCGGCGCCGATTCGATGCACCCGTCGCTGCAGGAGCATTTCGTGCGTTACATCGCGCTGTACAAGGATTCGGTGGAGATCGCGCGCGCCTACCTGCATCCCGTGTATTCCGCGCCGACGGTGACCTTCACCGTGGCGCTGGACGAGGGCGGGTTGCTGCGCGCGATCGCCGAGCCGACGCATTCCGCCGCCTGGGAGGCGTCGAAGAAGATCGCCGTCGTTCCCTGAGGCTGTTCGCGCGATCGCAGGGGCTTCAGCGCATCTTCATCTCGACACTGACCTGCGCCGGTTGCTGCTCGCCCACGGTGACGTTCGCCGGCATGGTGCCGAGCCGTTCGTGCCAGATCTGCAGCCTGTATTGCCCCGGCGGCAGGTCATCGAAGGAGAAGCCGCCGTCCGGCCCCGTGACCGCATAGAAGCGGTGCGCCGCCACCACCACCCAGGCGGTCATCCACGAATGCAGGTCGCAGTTGATTCGGACGATCTCCGGCTGCGCGAAGGTGATCGGGATCGTGCGGCCCATCGGCTGGGTGCGGTTGAACGACACGTTGGCCTTGGGCGTCGCATGGATGTTGTGGAGAAGCCGGTCGCTGTTGAGGAAATCGACCGTGCCGCCCGCCGGCACCACCACGACGCGCGGCACGAAGGTGCAGCCCTTCTGGTCCACCTCCACCTTCTGCGCGGCCGCGGGCGCGGCTTCGGCCGGCGCGTTCTCGATCCACACGACCGCGTTGCGGATCTCGCGCGCGGACGAAACCTGCAGGTCGTCCGCAGGCTTCTCGTGGCCGCAGAGGTACTGGTCGATGGTCACCGGGACCTTCGCGCCGGCGGGCGCGGGGCCGGCGATCATCACCTTGCCTTTGATGCTGCCCGCGAACGCGCCGCCCGCCAGGCCGCAGCCCAGCAGCAGCCAAGCCAGCGCCGCCGCTACTTGGAACGCGCGCGGCGCCTGCCTGGCGAGCCTCAAGGGGCGTTCCCCTCGTCGCCCGCCTCCTCGGCACCCGTGCGGATCGAATCGCGGTCGCGATGGTTGTAGAGCCGGCCGAGCGCGTTGTCGAGCGATCGCCTGAGCTTGTCCGACGCGCCGCGGAAGGCCTCGTCGAGGCTGGCGGCGTGCTGGGTCACGGCCAGGGGCTCATGATGGGCAAGGCGCGCTTCCATCACGCAGCGCTTGTCCATGCCGCCGCCCTTGGTGTGGTTCTCGTCGCTGAGATGGACCTCGACGCGCGTCACCGTGTCGGCGAAGCGGACGAGGCTCTGCCGCAGCTGGCCGTCGGCCCATCGTTCCAGTTTTTCCTTGTTCTCGACGCCGTTGCTCGTGTTGACCTGGATCTGCATGGTGTGCGCCTTTCGCTGCGGGTGGGCAAGCCAATAGCATGCGTGTTGCGGCGCCCGGGTTCAAATGCCCACAATGGCGGTGCTTCCATTGGGCAGTGCCTGCGGCGGAGCGCGGCGCGGCAACCCGAAGAGCGGGCGCAGCCAGCCGAGGCGTCGGATCAGCACATCCGTCAGCGCCCAGCATCCGCCGGCCGTCAGGGCGACGATGGCAGCGGTTTCGAGCACCGGCCCCAGCCGCATCGGCGCCAGTGCGACAGCCGCCACGATGATCAGCGTCTGGTGCAGCATGTGCCAGGGATAGACCGACTCGTTGGCCCAGCGCAGCCAAGGCCAGGGCCGGTTGAGGTGACGGTGCGCGAATCCGAGGATCGCGACGATCGCCGTCCAGAGATACGCGGCGCGCAGGGCATGGGCGACCCAGGCGGGCGCAGCCGCACCGAAGCCGAAGAGGCGCAGCGAGAGGTAGGCGGCTATGCACGACGCCGCGAGCGCCAGCGCCGGACGGCGAAGCCGCTCCAGCTCGCGCCAGATCTCCTCATGGACGCCCATCCAGTACCCATAGAGGAACACGGTGAAGTACAGCGCGTGCAGATACCAGTCATGGACCATGTCGTGCGTCGCGGGGAAGCGCGGGGACAGCCAGAGCGTGGACAGCAGGAGGGGCACCGTCGGCACGGCGATCAGCCGCCAGCCGCGAAGGCGCAGAAACGCCGAACGCAGCCGGAGCCCGGCCGAAGAGCGCAGCACCGGCAGCAGCAAGGCCAGGATCGCCGTGTAGACGAAGAGGTAGGCCAGATACCAGAGATGATTCCAGGTCATCGGAAAGTCCGACCCGTCGAAGGCACCCTTCGGCCATGGGCCGCCCGAGAGGTAGCGCAGCATGAAGGCACCGAAGCCCGGTGCCACCAACCCGTTCGCGACGCCCTGGGCGTAGGCCTGGTAGGGCACGACAACGGCCATCCCGAAGACGAGCGGCAGCAGAAGCCGGACCGTCCGATGGCCGATCAACGACATCGGCCCGCGGCCGCGGCTCAGGAAGCCGAAGGCGACGCCGGAGATCAGGAACACCAGGTCCATCCGCCAGACATTGACGACCACCATCGGCCAGCGAAGCCATTCCGCCGCGTGCGGGCTCTTGATGTGCCAGGGCCAGCCGGCCACGTAATACATGCCCACGTGATAGAGGATGAGCAGGGCGAAGGCCAGGGCCCGCAGTGCATCGATGTCGTGTCGTCGTTCGGTTGTCATGGGGTCGCTCCTTGGTTCGACCGGATGGTGTGAGCACGCACCGGGCAGGGGAGGACCGAGGGGACGACCCGCGGCCGTTTTGTGACGAGCGGCGGCCGGGAGGGATGAAAAAAGCCGCCGCCCGGCCGGATTCGTGAGAATCCGGGCGATGTCCGATCCCGCGCAGAACCTCTTCGAGCGCTACCAGCCCTACCGGCGATGGGCCGAGGCTGGCTTCTGGGTCGTGGTCATGGCGGTTCAGGCGGCGATCAGCACCGTGATCGCGGTGATCGACGTCCGCCAGTCCGGCCGCGACATCGCCACCTGGCAGCCGGTGGCCTGGGAACTGAGCAGCCACCTCGCGCTGCTGGCGCTGGTGCCGGCGGTGGTGGCCTTCGAGCGGCGGTTTCCCCTCAGGCGAGGCGCCTGGCGGCGCAACCTCGGCTGGCATGTGCTGGGCAGCGTTGCATTCAGCCTGCTCCATGTGGCGCTGATGGTCGGCCTGCGGCACCTTGTGTATTTCTGGGCCGGCACGCGCTACGACTTCGGCGACTGGCCGTCGAAGTGGCCCTACGAGTACCTGAAGGACGCGCGGACCTATGTGCTGATCCTCATTGCGCTCTGGAGCTACCGGGTCTTCATGCTGCGGCTGCAGGGCGAGGCGCGGGTGCTGGATCCGCCTGAAGGCCCGCCGGAGCCCGAGCCGGACGCGGAGCCGTCGCCTGACGCGCCCGGCCCACCGCCGCAGCGGCCCGACCGCTTCCTCGTGCGCAAGCTGCGCCGCGAATTCCTGATCGCGGCCGCCGACATCGACTGGCTGCAGGCGCAGGGCAACTACGTCGGCCTGCGCGTGAACGGCCACGACTACCTTCTGCGTGCGACGCTGACGGACTTCCTCACCCAACTCGATCCGGCGCGCTTCGTGCGCGTGCACCGGAGCTACGCGGCCAACCTGGACCGCATCGCGGAAATCGAGCCCCTGGACGGCGGCGAGGCCCGGCTGCATATGCGCGACGGCACCCACATCCCGTGCAGCCGGCGCTACCGGCCCGCTCTCAGGGCCTGACCGGGGGCGCGACAATCCGCGGTCCGTTCACCGACAAGAGAGAAAGACATTCGCGATGGCCATCCAGTGGTTCCCCGGTCACATGCACTTGACCAAGAAAGCCATCGCCGAGCGCATCAAGGAGATCGACGTCGTCATCGAGCTGCTCGATGCGCGGCTGCCCGGCTCCAGCGCCAATCCGATGCTGGCCGATCTCACCGGACACAAGCCAGGTCTCAAGATCCTCAACAAGCAGGACCTCGCCGATCCGGCGCAGACGCAAGCCTGGCTGGCGCACTACAACGCCCAGCCCGCCACCCGTGCGATCGGCCTCGATGCGAGCCAGACCGCGCCGGCGCGCCAGCTCATCGACGCCTGCCACGCGCTCGCGCCGAACCGCGGCGGCATGGCCAAGCCGATGCGGGTGCTGATCTGCGGCATCCCCAACGTCGGCAAGTCGACGCTCATCAATACGCTGACCGGCGCGCGCAAGGCGAAGACCGGTGACGAGGCCGGCATCACCAAGCTCGAGCAGCGCATCGTGCTGGCCGACGACTTCTACCTGTGGGACACGCCCGGCATGCTGTGGCCGCGCATCATCGTCGCCAAGAGCGGCTACAACCTGGCCGCGAGCGGCGCCGTCGGGCGCAATGCCTTCGACGAGGAACTGGTGGCGCTGGAGCTGCTTTCGTACCTGAAGGACCACTACGCCGCGCTTGTCGAGGCGCGCTTCAGGATCGACCCGATCGCGGGTCTCGCCGACGACGAAGTGCTCGACGCGATCGGCCGCAAGCGCGGCGCGCTGCTCGGCAAGGGCAAGGTCAACATGCAGAAGGCCGCCGAGATCGTGATGCATGAATTCCGCAGCGGCAACATGGGTCGCATCACCCTGGAGACGCCCGAGGAGTTCGCGCAATGGCTCGCGGAAGGGCAGCGGCTGGATGCTGAGCGGCAGGCGAAGAAGGATGCCCGCGCTGCGCGCAAGAAGGGCGCGAAGCCGGCGGAGGGCAAGGCGCCTTCCGAGGCGCCGTAGCCGATTGTCATCGGCGCAAGGACTCGACTGCGAAGGTGCTGAGGACGGCGATGCTAGTGCAGCCCCGCCGCCTGTACCGCGTCGCCTTGCCCCGCACCGCGCGCAATGTCGAAGGCCGTGAGGCCGCGGTCATCGCGCATGTCGGCCTTCGCGCCGCGCGCGAGCAGCAGACGCACCGTGTCCGCATGCCCTTGCCCCGCGGCCCACATCAGGAGCGTGAGGTTGTGCTCGTAGGTCGCGTTCACGTCGACGCCCGCGCCGAGCAGCGCATCGAGGGCCGCCGTGTTGCCCTGGGCGGCGGCGTACACCGGCGCTGACTTGTTCATGCGGTCCACCGGATCGGTGCGCGCGCCGGCGGCGAGCAGGCGCTTCACGAGTTCGGCTTCGCCGCTGTAGCTGGCTGCCATCAACGGTGTGACGTGTGCGGTCGATGCGAGATTGACGTCGGCGTTGGCCTCGATCAGCACCAGGCCGAGCGCGGTATTGCCTTTCTCGCAGGCGATGAAAAGAGGGGTCTTGCCCACGGGGTTGCGGGCGTTGACCGAAGCGCCGTTGGCGAGCAGCTCCTTCACACGCTCGACCTTGCCTTGTCGGGCCGCGACGAGCAGCTGCGCATGGGGACTGGGGTCGGACTCGGCCTGCGCGGCGGCATCGCCGGGCGATGCGCAGAGCGCGATCGCGAAGGCCCAGGTCAACAGTGAATGCAGCGCGTGGCGGAGCAGTGAGGCGGATCGATTCATGGCTGTTTCTCCAGTCGTCGAATGCTGCGGTGCACCGAAAGAATCCGCTATTCAGTGGACCTGAATGTGGCTACGCTTGCAAGCGAGGCGAGGCAGGACCGCCATCTCCGAGCGGTTGCAGCCTCTCGCGGGCGCGCATCCACCGGCGCCCCGCATGCGCCTTGCGACGCCGGCTCCCGGGTCGCCGCGGTGGCCAAAGAGGCTCGTCACAAGCCTGAGGAGACCCGCGATGAAGAAGACCAGGTTCCCGCATCATCTCCTGCGCCGTACGCTCGTTGCCGGGCCGGTGCTCGGCTTCGTCTCCCTCGGCGCCTTCGGCCAGGGCGAAGTGCCGAACCAGGGCGCGACCGGCTCGCCCGTGCCCAAGGCGATCTCGGTGCCGCAGTCGAAGCTCGACGCCGCGGACAAGGACGCGAACAACTTCCTGCACTCGAACATGAGCTATGCGCAGACCCGGTTCCATCCGGCGAAGCAGATCAACACGGCCAATGTCTCCAAGCTGCATCCGGTCTTCACCTTCCAGACCGAAGTGATCGAGTCGATGGAAACGGCGCCGATCGTCGTGGACGGCGTGATGTTCCTCACCACCTCGTACAACCACGTCTACGCGATCGATGCGGTCACGGGCAAGGAGTTCTGGCACTACAAGCACAAGATGGGACCGGTCACGACCTTCTGCTGCGGACCGAACAACCGCGGCGTCGCCGTCATGGGCGACAAGCTCTACATGGGCACGCTCGATTCCAAGCTGGTCGCCCTCGAGGCGAAGACCGGCAAGGTGCTCTGGTCCTCGCAGATCGCGGATCCCGAGCAAGGCTACTCGGAGACCATGGCGCCGGTGGCGGTCGACGGCAAGGTACTCATCGGCACCAACGGCGGCGAGTACGGCGTGCGCGGCTTCGTGAAGGCCTTCGATGCGAACGACGGCAAACTGCTGTGGACCTTCAACACCATTCCCGAGAAGGGGCACGAAGGCGTGTGGGCGCAGAACGATGCGACGCAGCGCAACATGCTGCGCGATATCGCGGCCGAGAAGGCGCAGTTCGAGAAGGCGGGCGGCGATTTCTACAAGACGCTGGGCGGCGGCGTGTGGATGGCGCCCGCGATCGACAAGGAAACCAACTCGGTGATCTTCGTGGTGGGCAATCCGAGTCCTGATCTCTACGGCGCCGAGCGGCCCGGGGACAACCTCTATACCGACTCGATCGTGGCGATCGATCTCAACTCCGGTGCCTACAAGTGGCACTACCAGTACGTGCCGCACGACGTGTGGGACCTCGACGCGGCATCGCCCGTGATCCTGACGGAGGCGAAGGGCAAGGACGGCAAGATCCGCAAGGTCGCGATCCACGGCGGCAAGACGGGGCACGTCTATGTGCACGACCGCGCCACCGGCGAGCTGATCCGCTACAGCGAAGCGATGGTGCCGCAGGAGAACATGTGGGTGCTCCCGACCAAGGACGGCGCGCGCATGCTGCCCGGCGCGAACGGCGGTGTCGAGTGGAGCCCGATGGCGATCAACCCGAACCTGCGCATCGCCTACGCGGCGAACCTGCATCAGCCGATGACCTACCACGTCGAGGAAGCCAAGTACCCCGGCGGCAGCAAGCTGTGGCTCGGCGGCGCGTTCAAGGTGATTCCTTCCGAGAAGCAATGGGGGCGGCTCGCCGCCGTGAATCTCGACACCGGCAAGCTGGCGTGGAAGTTCGACACCGAGCAACCCCTGATCGGCGGCGTGCTCGCGACCGGCGGCAACCTGGTCTTCAACGGCGAAGGCAACGGCCTGTTCCGTGCCTTCGACGCGAAGACCGGCAAGAAGCTCTGGGAGTACCAGTGCGGCGCGGGCGTGAATGCACCGGCGGTGTCGTACACCGTGAACGGCAAGCAGTACATCGCGGTGGCGGCGGGTGGCAACACGCAGCTCGACTTCAAACGCGGCAACTCCGTGGTCGTGTTCGGAATGTAGATGAGAACACCCCCAGCCTCGTCCCCTTCGTGTGACTCGGACACCCCCTCGAGGGGGCGCACCCAGCGGCCCGGCGGAGCCGGATCCGCGGGTGCCCCCGGTTTCACGGCGCTGGTTCTTGGGGCTTGGATGGTCTTCGCTGGCGTTCCTGTCAGGGCACAACAACCGGCGGTGCCCGCGAAGGCGGCGGCGTGTGCGGCATGCCATGGGGCTGACGGGCAGCCGATCATGCCGGTCTATCCGATCATTGCGGGGCAGACCTCGCGCTACATCTATCTGCAGTTGCGCGACTTCCAGGAAGGGCGGCGGACCAACGAAGTCATGTTGCACACCGCCATGAGCCGGGACGACATGCATGAGCTCGCCAGCTACTTCTCGGCGCAGAAGCCGCCGCGCCAGAAGTTCGTTCCCAATGCCGACAAGGCGAAGCTCGGCAAGCTCAAGGCCGAAGAGACGCTCTGCACCATGTGCCACCTCGGCGGCTTCGCCGGGCAGAACGAGATTCCGCGCGTGGCGGGGCAGAACTACGACTACATCGTCAAGCAGCTCGGCGATTTCAAGGCCAGGAGGCGCACCAACGACGCCGGCAACATGACCAGCGTGGCGAACACGCTGAACGCGCAGGACATCGAGAACCTCGCGCACTTCCTGACGGGTCTCTGAGATGCATGGGCATGTCGATTCAAAGGCACGGTATATCATCAATATCGATCAAGACTCCGCAGGTGCGGTCCTCCGCGCGCTATACGCGTACCGCCGTATGGCTGCACTGGCTGCTGGCTGCGGCGCTGCTTGGACAGATCGCCTTCGGCTTCCTGCTGGACGAGATCGCGCCGCGCGCCACGCCGGCGCGTTCCGGCGTGGTCAACCTGCACAAGTCCTTCGGAATCGTGCTGGGCCTGCTGATTGCCGCACGCCTCGGCTGGCGGATCTCGCATGCACCGCCGCCCTGGCCCGCAACGATGAGGGAGGTCGAGCGACGGGCTGCGCGATCGGTGCATGTGGCGCTCTACGTCTGCATGGCGGTGATGCCGCTGTCGGGCTATGTGGCGTCGAACTTCAGCCGCTTCGGCATTACCTTCTTCGGCATCGCGTGGCCGCCATGGGGGCCGCCGCTGCCCTCGGTGTATGCGTTCTTCCACGGCGTGCACGTGACGACGGCATGGATTTTCTGCGCGCTCATCGCGGGGCACGTGCTCGCGGCGCTCAAGCATGCGGTGGTGGATCGCGACGGCGTCTTTGCGCGCATGCTGAACTAGCGTGCGCATCTAGAGGGGAGGAGGTCGCATGAAGTTCAGGTTCTCGTGGCAACCGTGGCTTGCCTGTGTTTTCGCCGCACCGCTCCTGGCCGCAGCGGCTCCGTTCGCCTATGTACCCAACGAGGGATCGGGCACGCTGAGCGTGATCGACACGGCCACCGACAAGGTGGTTGCCGACATTGCCGCGGGCAAGAAGCCGCGCGGGACGGCCATCAGTGCGGATGGGCGCACCGCCTACGTGAGCGACCAGCCGAACAACCGGCTGGTGCTGATCGACCTCGCCGGCCGGCGGATGACCGGAAGCATCGATCTGGGCGAATCGCCGGAGGGCGTCGGCATCTCGCCGGATGGCCGCTGGGTGGCGGCGGCGGTAGAGGAGTCGAACGACGTCGCCTTCGTCGACACGCGCAACAACCGCAAGGCATTCATCGTGAAGGTGCGCGGCAAGAACCCCGAGCACGCTGTCTTCTCGCCCGACGGCAAGATCGTATTCGTGAGTGCGGAAGACGGGGGGGCGGTCGACATCGTCGATGTGCAGAAGCGCCAGCAGGTCGCGCAGGTGCCCGTGGGCGCGCGGCCGCGCGGCATCGGCTTCTCGCCGGACGGTCGGCGCGCATACGTCGCCGCGGAGAATTCCAACGAGGTCTTCGTCATCGACGCGATCACGTTCGGCGTGCTGAAGAAGATCGGCGCCGGCCTGCGCAGCAACGGCATCGCGGTGCATCCGAACGGCAGGCGCGTCTTCGTGTCGAACGGCGGCGACGCCAGCGTGTCGGTGATCGACACCGCCACCGACACGGTCGTCGCGACCATCCCGGTGGGGCAGCGGCCCTGGAACATGGCGCTCACGCCCGATGGCCGCAAGCTCTACGTGGCCTGCGGCCGCTCGGGCAGTGTGTCGGTCATCGATACGGGAACGAACACCAGGATCGCGGACGTGCCCGTCGGCAAGCTGCCCTGGGGCGTGGCGGTCCGCTGATCGCCTCCGCGCCCGAGATTCAGCGCGCCAGCACCCACCCTGCCTCCTGCGCGATGTAGGGCACGTAGCGATAGTCGCGAATGGCGATCAGCAGCCCATCGCGCCATTGGAGCTCGATGAAGTAGCCGGGCCGCGCCGCCGCGGGGTCGCGCATCACTGCCAGCACCTCGCGGCCGTCGAGGTGGGCCGGCACCAGGTGCCAGTCGCTCACCCGGCCATCGTTACCGAAATAGAGGCTGACCTCGCGCCGACCGGCGGCCTTGCGCCGCGAGACCAGATCGAGACGCACGTCGTCCGCCAGCATCGCGCGCACGCCGTCCCAGTCGTGCGCGTTGAAGAGCGTCGCATAACGTGCCAGTTCAGGCGAGACGGATGGCTGTGCCGGTGGCGACTCGGTTGCGGGCGGCGACAGCGCGCGCAGGAGCCGCCGGCCGCGATGCAGCGCGGCCTTGACCGCCTGCACGCTCAACTGGAGCTCGTCGGCGATCTCCTCCAGCGAGTGGTCGAGCACGTCCTTCAGGATCACGCAGCCGCGCTGTGCCGGCGCGAGTTGCAGGAAGCAGGAGAGCGCCGCATGCACCGCCTGGTTGCGCGCGAGCGCCTGGTCGGGCTCCTGGTCTTCGCGATCGGCGAGGTCCAACGCGAGATCGATCGGCTCCGAATTTCGATGCGCTTCATGCCGGATGTGGTCGATGGCGCGGTTGTGCGCGATGCGGAACAGCCAGGGCCGCAGCGGCGGCAGCTCCTTGAGCTCGGGCAGCTGGTAGTAGGCGCGCGCGAGCGTGTCCTGCACCACGTCTTCGCCGTCGGCGACCGAGCCGGTCATTCGCGTGCAGTAGCGATGCAGCTCGGGGCGGATGTCGCCGACCAGCGCCAGGAAGCGCCGGCGAGCCCCGTCGAGCGCCGCGATGATCGAGTCCGGTTCATCGTTCGAAGAAGCCATAGGAGCCGATCTCCTTCAATTCGGTAGTGACCGGCGGATCTTCGCAGCGATCGCGAACGCCTGCCGTGAAGGCCTTGAACGACGGGAGCGATGTCAGGACGTCGGGCGCGGTGTTCTCGTCGTATGACACGAGGTGGACGAAGCTCACGCCATCGTCGAGCCGGAAGGTGGCGTAGCGCAGGCCTGCGGGCCTGACGTGCCGCAGCTCGTCGTACACGGCAGCGGCCAGGTGCTCGTTCTCCGTCACGCGGTCGGCCTTGAGACGGTATCGGATCATGCGCTTCATGGGGGTTCCTTTCTCCGGCCGCGCCGGATGGGTGCATGTGACATCCACATGACGATCCAGACCTCCGAAAGGATGCGGTCGCCCGCCTGCAGGATTCCGCGCGGCCGCCTATGCTGGCGGGTTCGCTTCAAGGAGATCCTTTCCATGCGTTACCTACCACTGGGCCGCAGCGGCCTCTTCGTGTCCGAACTCTGCCTGGGCACCATGACCTTCGGCGGCGGCGAGGGCATCTGGTCCCAGATCGGCGATCTGCAGCAGGCGGATGCCGAGCGGCTGGTCGGCTCCGCGCTCGACGCCGGCATCAATTTCATCGACACCGCCGACGTCTATTCGAGCGGCCTGTCTGAGCAGATCACCGGTCAGGCATTGAAGAACCTCAAGGTGCCGCGCGAGAACGTGATCGTCGCGACCAAGGTCTTCAGCGAAATGGGCCCGGGCCCGAACGCGCGCGGCGCTTCGCGCGGGCACATCATGGACGGCGTGAAGGCGAGCCTCGCGCGCCTGCAGCTCGATCACATCGACCTCTACCAGATCCACGGCTTCGACCCGGCCACGCCGATCGAGGAGACCGTGCGTGCGCTCGACCAGCTCGTGCGGCAGGGCCAAGTGCGCTACGTCGGCGTTTCGAACTGGGCCGCCTGGCAGATCGCGAAGGCGCTGGGCGTGGCCGAGCGGCTGGGTCTCTCGCGCTTCGAATCGCTGCAGGCCTACTACACGATCGCGGGCCGCGATCTCGAACGCGAACTGGTGCCGATGCTCGCGAGCGAAGGCGTCGGCCTGATGGTGTGGAGCCCGCTGGCGGGCGGCCTGCTCAGCGGCAAGTACGGACGCGAGCAGCAGGCGGAGCAGGGCAGCCGCCGCACCACCTTCGACTTTCCCCCGGTGAACAAGGAGCGCGCGTTCGATTGCGTCGATGCGATGCGCCCGATCGCCGAGGCGCATGGCGTGTCGGTCGCGCAGATCGCGCTGTCGTGGTTGCTCCATCAGCCGCAGGTGACGAGCGTCATCATCGGCGCGAAGCGACCCGACCAGCTTGCCGACAACATCGCGGCGACGAAGGTGGCGTTGAGCGCCGCCGAACTCGAAACGCTCGATGCGGTGAGCCAGCTTCCGCCCGAATACCCCGGCTGGATGTTCACGCGGCAGGGCGAGTACCGGCGCAAGCAGCTCGCGGAAGCGAAGCATAGATTTTCACAATGAGACTGGAATTCCGAATCGAGAGTTCGTTCTTGTAATGAGATTTTTGTCTCATTCCGGGCGATCAGCCGAAGAACTTCGCCAGCAACGAAGCCAGCGTGGCTTCCGCGTTGGAGATCATCTGCGCCTCGATCCCCCTGGCCGATGCGGTGAAGTCGGCATAGCGTGCGAAGGGGGACTGCCTTTCCAGGGGCGGCAGCATGATCGGCACCGTCTTCAGGTCCGTCTGGTTCAGGCTCGCCTGGTTCACCGCGCGCTTGGCGTTCCGCAGGAAGTGCTGTCGCGTGCGCGTCGTCTGCAGCGCCGATGCGACATATTGCGGAAGCGCCCGCTCCGGATCGACGACCAGCCGCATCATGTTCGACTCGAACACCGTCGGCTCCGGCAGCGCGCGGATCAGCACGCTCTTGCCCAGATGCTCCGCGCTGTTGACGCGGTTGACCAGGATGTCCCCTTCGGAGAGCGTGTACTGCCGCGCCTCGCTGTCGTCGAGGCGAAGGCGCTTCAGGCGCGCCGGTTCGCAGAGGTCTGCGTCGCGGAAGCTGTCGATCCGCACGATCGGAGTGCCGTCGCCGTAGGTCGACCTGTGCTTGTACAGCCCGTTCTGCGGCGGCGTCTTGAGCAGGCTCTCGAGCGGCACCACCGGCCATCCCTTGGGATTGGCGAGCGAGTCGCCGAAGGTGCTGGCATACAGCGCTGGCATCAGTCGCTTCGTCCGTTCCCGTATGTCGCGGCGCAGGCGCAGCGCGCGCTGCGAACACAGCAGCATGTCGGCGATGCGGCGCTGCTGGTCGATCGACGGTAGCGGCATCGCCTGGTCGAACACGCACGCTTCGGTCACGGCCGGGTACAGCGCGCCTTTCGCGAGCCGTTCCAGGCCGCCGACGAAGCTCGCCGACTGGACGAAGAAGTAGAGGTACTCGGGCAGCACCCGCGGCGTCGCACGCAGCACGCAGAAGGCGGTGCTCGCCACTTCGCCGTCGAGCGATTGGGGTACCAGCGCCACCGCGTTGAGGGCGGGTCGTACGGTGGAGACCAGCACGTCGCCGGTGCGCAGCAGCCTGCGCGCGCGGCTCGGCGCTTCGGCACCGCGCATCGTCCGCGCGCCGGTGATGGTCTTGGTCCTGTTGTCGACGGCCGTGACGTCGATGTAGGTGACCGGATCGTCGGGCCAGGCGGACGGGTTCATGGTGCCCGTCTTCGCCTCGACCACCTCCCGCAGCGCAATCCGGGGCGCTCTCACGCCCTGTACTCCCTGACCATGTCCCGCAGCGTCTCCATCACCTTGACCAGTTCGAGTTCCCTCGCGATCACGTCGTCGAGCAGTTCGAGGAAGTCTTCGTGTTCGGCTTCGCTGCTGCCCAGCGGGCGATAGCGGCTCGCCGTGAGGTTGTAGCTGTTGTCGCGCAGCGCGGCTGCATCGGCGAACCACCACTTCTCGTGCCAGTCGGCGTCGCTCTCGCGAGCCTCCCAGCGCGAGAGCGAGGCCTCGCGCTGCGCGTATGCCGCGGCCAGACGCGGCAGATCGTCGTCCTCGTTGGGCGTGTCGTGATTGGCGTCGAACTGATAACCGTCTTCGTCGACATGGAGGTAGAGCACTTCCCGTGTGGTCCCGCCCTTGCGGAAGAAGAGCACCGAGGTCTTCACCCCCGAGTAGGGCTGGAAGACGCCGCCGGGCAGGCTGAGGACGGCATCGACCTGGTTGTTCTCGACGAGCTGCCGCCGCAGCTCCAGGTGCGCGCTCGACGAGCCGAACAGCACCCCTTCGGGCACCACGACCGCTGCGCGGCCCCCGTCGCGAAGGCTGTCCTGCAGGTATTTGAGGAACAGAAGTTCGGTGCTGCTGGTGTTGCCCACACGCACCGAGTCGACGATGCGCTCCTTGTCGACGCGGCCGGAGAAGGGTGGGTTCGCCAGCACGATGTCATAGCCTTCGGTCGGCAGGCCGAGTTCCTCCTTGCTGGCGTCGTCGAGGACCGAGGTCAGCACGTTGCGCTGCAGGATGCGCACGTTGTCCAGTCCGCGCAGGCGGAGATTCATCGTGGCGAGCCGCACCATCTTCGGGTCGACGTCGTTGCCGTAGAAGGTCCTGTTGCGCAGGACGTCGAGGTCCTCGGGCGCGAGCAGGTCGCCGAGTCCGCGCCGCTGGGACTTGCCATCCACATCGACCTCGACGATCTGACCGGGCGAAGAATGCGCAAGCCGGATGTGGTTGTAGGCCGCCACCAGAAAGCCCGCGGTGCCCGCGGCCGGGTCGTAGATGGTCTCGCCGATGGTCGGGTCCACCATCTCGACGATGCGCCGGATGATGTGGCGCGGCGTGCGGAACTGGCCGAGCTCGCCGGCCTGCTTGATCTGCCGCAGCACGTGCTCGAAGAGATCGCCCTTGGTGTCGGAATCGGCATCGGCCAGGCCCAGCCCGTCTACGAGCCGCACGACCTGCGTGAGCACCGTCGGGTCCTGGATGCCCAGGCGCGCGCCGCGCATGAAGTCGTGTGCGCCGGCCGCGCCGATCTCGGCGAAGAAGGGGAAGACCTGGTCACCCACGAAGTCCACGAGTGCCTGGCCTCCCATCTCGCGGGCCCAGAGCGTCCAGCGGAAGCGGCTGCGCGGGATCGTCCGGGAGGCGGTTCGCAGGACGGTCGCCATGCGGCTGCCCTCGCGCGCGGAAGTCTCGGCGCTGCGGAGCGTCCATTCGCCATCGAAGATGCTCCGGAAAGGCTCCTGCAGGACCTCGGCGCGCTTCCGGTTCTCGTCGTCGATGGTCTCGAGCAGGAAGAAGAAAAAGAGAAACGACAACTGCTCCGCATTGCTGACGGGATCGGGATAGCCGCCGCCGAAGAGGTAGTCGCGAATCTGGTCGATCGACCGTCGCATGTCAGCGGTCAGGGGCATGGATGGATTTTTGGATGCGGGTTCTCATGGATGGCCCGCGAGTCTACGACCCAAGATGGCCGTCCGGCCGCCCGTCTGCGCGCGGTCGCAAGGTGTAGCAAACTGGCGCTCCCGGCGACGCTGCCGTTCCTCATCCGAGAAGACCGAATCAATGACACAGACTCCCGATCTCGAAGTGCTCCCGCGCGACATTTCGGCCTACCGCCAAGGCAATACCGGCATCGACTACGTCCACCGTTTCGAATCCGGCAAGCCGGGGCCGCATGTACTGATCAACGCGTTGACCCACGGCAACGAGATCTGCGGGATGGTGGCTGCGACCCATCTGCTCGACACGGGTGTCCGGCCCCTCATCGGCACGCTCACCGTGAGCTTTGCGCATGTGGAGGCCTACAACGCCTTCGATCCGGCCAAGCCCTTCGACAACCGGCAGATCGTGCACAACCTCAATCGCGTCTGGTCCGACGAATGGCTCGACGGGCCGGAGGACAGCCCCGAGCTGCGCCGTGCGCGCGAGATGCGCCCGGTGGTGGCGGCGGCGGACCATATCCTCGACATCCATTCGACCAGCCAGGACGTCGTGCCGTTCTGGGTGTACCCGGCATACGAACGCAATGCGAAGGTGGCGATGGCGATCGGCCTGCCGCCGGTGCATCTGGTGATGCCGGCCGGGCTTGGCTCGGGCACGCCGCTGATCCAGCACGGGCTGCACGCGGGCGCGGATGCACCGGGCGCGGCGGTGGTGGTCGAGTGCGGCCAGCACTTCAAGCAGTCGGCGGCCGAACTCGCGACCGAGGTGACGCTGCGCTTCCTCGCGCATTTCGGATTGATCGAACGGGCGCCCGTGGCGCCGCCTGCGCCGCAGCAGCGCTACGAGCTGCTGCAGACTCACGTCATCCAGTCGGAGGACTTCCGCTTCGTGCGGCCGCTCATCGGCTTCGAGACCTTTGCCAAGGGCGAACTCATCGCCAACAACGGCCCGGACGAGATTCGCGCGCCGTGCGACGACTGCACCGTGTTCATGCCGGCGCAGCGCGTGATCGTCGGGCGCGAAGCGGTCTATCTCACGAAACCCCTCTGAAGAGGCGAGGGGCAGCGGCCGTCTATTTGCCCCAGCTGTCGCGCATGCCGGCGGCGCGGTTGAACACGCGCTGGCCGTTCGCGCCCACGTGCGAATCCAGCACGAAGTAGCCGTGCCGCTCGAACTGGTACGGCGCGCCTTGCACGGCGGTGGCCAGTGACGGCTCGGCGTAGCCCTGCGTCACGACGAGGCTGTCGCGGTTGAGCTCGTCGATCAGTTCGCCGGTGCCGGGCTGCGCTGCCGCGAAGAGGCGCTCGTAGAGCCGCACCTCGGCCGGCAACGCATCGGCGACCGCGACCCAGGTGATGTTGCCCTTGACCTTGATCGCATCGGCGCCGGGCGTGCCGCTCTTGGTGTCGGGCACCAGCCTGGCCTGCACTTCGACCAGTTGGCCGTCGGCATCGCGCGTCGCGCCGGTGCATTCGATCACGTGGCCGTACTTGAGGCGCACCTTGTTGCCGGGGAAGAGGCGGAAGAATCCCTTGGGTTGAACGTCTTCGTAATCGGTGCGCTCGATCCAGACTTCGCGGCCGAGCTTGAAGCTGCGCCGGCCCATCTCGGCGTGGTGCGGGTGCACGGGCGCCGTGCATTCGTCGAGCACGTCGTCGCCGCCCATCAGCTCGCCCCAGTTGGTGATGACGAGCTTCACCGGATCGAGCACCACCATCGCGCGCGGCGCAATCGGGTCGAGCGTGTCGCGCAGGGCGGCTTCGAGGCTCGCGTAGTCGATCCAGCCGCCGGACTTGGTCACGCCGGAGCGCTCGCAGAAGAGCTTGAGCGCCTCGGGCGTGTAGCCGCGGCGGCGCAGGCCGGCGAGGGTGGGCATGCGCGGATCGTCCCAACCGTCGACGTGGCCGTCTTCCACCAGTTGCCGCAGCTTGCGCTTGCTGGTGATGACGTGCGTGACGTTGAGCCGCGCGAATTCGTACTGGCGCGGATGCGGCGAGGCGATCAGGCCGCCTTCGGCGAGGCGGTCGAGCAGCCAGTCGTAGAACGGGCGCTGGTCCTCGAATTCCAGCGTGCAGATGCTGTGGGTGATCTGCTCGAGCGCGTCCTCGATCGGATGCGCGAAGGTGTACATCGGATAGATGCACCACTTGTCGCCGGTGTTGTGGTGCGTCGCGCGGCGGATCCGGTAGAGCGCCGGGTCGCGCATGTTGATGTTGGGGCTCGCCATGTCGATCTTCGCGCGCAGCACCGCGGCGCCGTCGGCGAGCTTGCCGTCGCGCATTTCGCGAAAGCGCGCGAGGTTCTCGTCGGGCGTGCGGGCGCGGAAGGGGCTGTCGGTGCCCGGCGTGTTGAAGTCGCCGCGGTTGGCGCGGATTTCTTCCGCGCTCTGCTCGTCGACGTAGGCATGACCGGCCGTGATCAGGTATTCGGCCGCGCGGTACATGAAGTCGAAATAGTTGCTCGCGAAGTAGACGTGGTCGTTGCGCGCACCCGGATGCGCAGGGTCGTCGGCCATCACGGGCTCGTAGCCCATCCACTGCACGGCGTCGCGAATCGCGTCGACGTATTCCTGCTCTTCCTTTTCGGGGTTGGTGTCATCGAACCGCAGGTGGCACACGCCGCCGTATTCCTTGGCGAGTTCGAAGTTCAGCCAGATGCTCTTGGCGTGGCCGATGTGCAGGTAGCCGTTGGGTTCGGGCGGAAACCGCATGCGGACCTTGGCCGGGTCCTGCATGCCTTGCGCGTGATGGGCGGCATCGCCGGGGTCGCCGCCCCATTGACGGCCGGAATAGGTGCCCTGCTCGAGATCGTTTTCGATGACGTGGCGCAAGAAATTGCTAGGCTTGGCGGTATCGTTGTCGGCTGCGGCGGAAGTCATTCACGCATTCTACGTGCCGCTGGAGGGTCGTTACCTTTGGCAACCTTCTTCACAGAGCGGCGTACACCACATTGACACTCGCCGCGTTGAATACGTACATGGGCGCTCGATACGCCCGCTTCAACAGGAGTCCAGACATGAGCAGAACTCGATCCACACTCTTCAAATGGGCCGCTGCAGGCGCTGTTGCCGCAGGTGCGCTCTTTGCCGCAGGGTCGGCGAGCGCAGCCAATGTGGCCTGGTCGGTGGGTGTCAACGTCCCCGGCGTCGCAGTGGGTGTGGCGTCTCCGCAGCCGTATTACGTCGCTCCGGCGCCCGTGTACTACCCGCCGGCGGCCTACGTGGCCCCTGCCCCGGTCTACGTCCGTCCTGCACCTGTGTATTACGCACCGGCGCCGCGCTACTACCGTCCGGCGCCCGTGTACTACCCGGCGCCTTACTACTACGGACACGGCCATCGCCATTGGCGCTGAGCCAGCGCTTCGCGCGACAAATAGCCTGCTGTCACATGAAAAGGCCGGCCCCTCGACAAGGGGCCGGCCTTTTCTTTTTCCACTGGCCTCGATCTTGCGGTGTCGGACCGGGACTACATGGCCCTGAAGAGGTGCGCATACAGCCGGCTCACCGGGATCTTTTGGGCGCTGCCCCGCAGCACCAGATGCTGCTTGCCGGCCTCGTCGCGGTGCACCGATTCGATCGCCTCGGCACGCACCACGACCGCCCGATGAACCTGCCAGAAGACCTGCGGATCGAGCTGCGGCAGCAATTGCTTGAGCGGTGTACGAATCAGGTATTCATTCTGCGCAGTGATCACCCGCACGTACTTGTCGGCGGCTTCGAAATACTGCACTTCATCGATCGGCACCATGCGGATCGAGTTGCCTGACGAGCCGGCGTGGCTTGCCGGGATCAGCTTCAGCGGCGCGGCGGCACCCGGCGCGGATTCGGCGGCGCCGAGCACCTTTCGCCATTGCGCGAGCGTGCTGGCGAGCGCATCGTCGGCCGGCAAGGGCGACGATGAACGCAGATCCAGCGCAGCGCGCACCCGGCTCACCGTACGCCGCAGCCGCTCGGACTGCACCGGCTTGAGCACATAGTCGATCGCCTGCGCATCGAAAGCGCGCGCGGCGTATTCGTCGTAGGCCGTGACGAAGACGAGCTGCGGCATGGGCGCTTCGTCGATCGGCCACGCATCGGCGAGCTCCGCGGCCACGCCCAGTCCGTCGAGGCCGGGAATGCGGATGTCCAGGAAGAGCACCTGGGGGAGCTGTTCGAGCGCTTCGCGCACTGCGCTGCGGCCGTCACCGACCGTGGCGATCACCTGCAGTTCAGGCCATGCGGCGGCGAGTTCGGCACGAAGGGCTTGCGCGAGCAGCGGCTCGTCTTCGGCGATGAGTGCGGTTGGATTCATTCAGCTCATGCGGACAGGGGAAAGCGGATGGCCGCGCGCGTTCCGCCGGCCGGAAGGGGCGCCATGGTCATGACGCCTTGCGGGCCGTAGACAGTCTGGAGTCGTTCGCGCACCTGTGCGATTCCGAATCCGCCGCCATTGGGGGACTTGCCTGGCTCTGCATCGATGCCTACGCCGGTGTCGGTCACTTCGATCAGCAGGCCTTCACCGTCGCGCCGGGCGCGCACGACGATCTCGCCGCCTTCGACGCGCGGTTCCAGGCCATGGCGAATGCTGTTCTCCACGAGGGGCTGCAGCAACAGGGGCGGAACGGGCTGATTTCGCAGGGCGTCGGGAAGATCGAGCGAGTAGCGCAGGCGCGGCCCCATGCGCACCGACATGAGTTCGAGGTAGTCGCGAAGCCGATCGAACTCCGAAGCCAGCGGATGAGAAGTGGCACGCGAGCCGGCGAGGGTGACCCGCAGGAAATCGTTGAGATGGTCGAGCATCTCGACCGCGCGCGGTGGATCGACCGTGATCAGCGCGCGCAGGTTGGCCAGCGTGTTGAAGAGCATGTGCGGCTCGAGCTGGGCCTCGAGCAGCTTGAGCCTGGCTTCGCCGGCGTCGCGTTCGGCGGTCGCGATCTTGGCCGTCAGCGCGGCGGCCCGGCCGCGCGCATGGAAGTAGAAGCTCGCGGCAGCGCCGGCGACGATGGTGATGACCAGGCTGATGGCGTTGTCGCGCGGCGAAGAGACATTGGTGTAGCCGAACAGGTAGTCGCCCACGCGGTCCCCGACCAGGAAGCCGGAGCCGATGCCCACGACCGTCAGCATGAGGCCGCGCCAGCCCTTCGGCCAGCCGTGGCCGCCGGTGCTGTCGGTATGGCAGTGACGCTCGTCGACGAGATAGCGCCCGAACTCGATCACGGCCCAGATGACGGTGCCCACCGACAAGGCATAGCCGACCTGCATCAGGTAGGTCTTGTTCGGCCAGATCGCGGTGGTCAGCACCGCCACGACGCAGCAGAACGCAATGACTTGCAGGTAGTGCCGGCCGGCACTGGACCAGTGAATCTTCATGGCGCCAGATTCTGGATGAAGAAGCGGGCGATGGCCGCGTAGACGCCGGGCAGGCTCGCCCGGTCGAAGCCCGGCGGGTCGTTCAGGAGCCGCGCCGCGCGCTCGGGCAGGTCCGGAACCTGCGGCGACAGGATCGAGCCGTGGCCCGCGGCGGGCATGTCGGCAATCAGCGTGCAGTGCTCACCGCAGGCGGCGCGCACCGCATCGATGTGCCATTGCGGGGCGAGCCACTCGTCGTGTCCCGCGCGCACGAGGCCCAGCGGAATCCGGGGCTTCGCGAGCGAGTTCATCTCGATGGTCGCGGCCATGGGCACGGCCGCGACCGCCGCAGCGATCCGCGGGTCGGTCCAGGATTCGAGCGTGTTTTGGCTGCCGAGCTTCCAGTCGATCACGCGGCGGGAAGCGGCGAGGCGAAAGCTGTCCAGCATCCCGCCCGAAAGAGAGGTCGCAAGACCCACGCAGGCCGGGAAGTCCTGCGCCAGGTGCGCCTGGCAATGGGTGTTCAGCAGGGCCGGCGACCAGCGCGCGCCGGCCAGTGTCAACGCAGTGAGGCCGCCGGCGGACATGCCGTAGACGCCGACACGGCCGAAGTCGAGCAGCGGCGAGAAACGCGCGTCGGCGGCCATCGCATCGATCGCTTGGGACACCTCCCTCGGGCGATGGCGCCAGGTGGCCGGGCCGACATCGCGCATGTCGCGGTAGTTGTCGCCCGCATGCTCCGGCATCGCGACGGTGAAGCCGGCGTCCACCAGCGTGATCGCGAGATCGGCCTGCGGCCACGGCGAGCCGCCGGAGCCGTGGGACATCACGACGAGGCGCCCGTTGCCGCGCAGCGGGACGGCATCGGCGGCCAGATCGAAGGAGAACGGGCCGCGGGTGAAGCGGGCCGGCGCGGCAGCGGTCGGGTAGAACACCGTGACCGGGCCGGTGTCCGGCGGGGCCGGCAGCACCGCCACGCCGGTGGCCGCCGATGCGGCATGGCCCAGCAGGCCGAGCAGGGCCAGGGCCAGCAGGCGTCGTGCGCCCGCCTTCACCACGGGTCTCCCTTGGCGCCGCGGGCCAGACGGGACCGTTCGCGCTCGGTCATCCGTTCGAGCAGCGCGCCGCCGGGCGGCAGCAGCCAGACCGAGATCCCATGGGCCAGCAGGCCGACGCCCCAGCCGAGCAGCGGAAAGACGGCCCACGCCCGGCCGTTGGCCGCCGACAGCGCGACCAGCCCGAGGTTGACGCTCGCATAAATGGCCGCATGGATGAACCAGCCCATCTTGGCCTTCGCTCGCTTGCGGGCCAGGCGATCGATGTCGTCAGTGGTCATGATGAAACTCCTCTGTGTGTGGCTGTTCAGGCGGCGAGCACCGCGGATTCGGTACGCATCGCGAGGCGCCAGAGCCGGATGGCGCGGCCGATGAAGATGCCCGTGAAGGCACCATACAGCGCGCTGATCCCTGTGGCGAAGTTCGGCTGGTGCATGAGTCCGGGATGCATGACGAGCAGCACGCCCACGATGTACTTGGTGAAGAAGATGCCCATCATGAGCATCAGCGGCACCGCGGTCCCGGCCACGTGGAAGCGGCGCGCTGCCGCGTCATAGCGCGTGCCCGCCGGCAGCCCGCGCTGCAGCACCAGAGCGAGGGTCGCGAAGACGACGGCGGCCCAGGCCAGGAGCGACACGATCGAGTCGCCGAACGCCGAGGCGACGCCGTAGATCGACAGTCCGCCCATCACGATCGGCATCAGCGTCATGCGGCTCATGCCGAGGCTCGTGGCGGTGAGCTGGCGGGCGCCGAGCCACAGCAGCAGCGCGAAAAGGCCGAAGACCCACTTGGGGGTGTGAAGAAGGATCTGCATCAGCATGGTGTGCTCCGTGGGAGTTGGGAGAAAAAGAGGCGAGTCGAAGGAAAAAGCGTCAGGCCAGGCCCAGCCACTGGCCCCAGAGGAGCTGGCCCAGGTAGCGGCTGGGCAGCAGCGTGAAGCCTCCGGCGACGATGCAGGCGCTGATGTAGGTCACCTGCATCGCGAGGCGGTGCCCACGGATGTCGCCGCGGAAGAGCTTCCAGAACGCGCGTCCCAGGCCGTAGAAAACCGCCGGCACCATCAGGTGGATCAGCGTGAAGCCCGAGATGTTGGGCAGCCTGAAATCGCGAATGAAGATGGCCGAGACGGCGGTCATCACCATCAGGGTGACCCAGGCATAGCCCAGCGCGCGATGCAGGCGGGGGCGTTGCGTGCGGCCACGGCGGGCCCAGAGCACCACGGGCCCGAGGACCAGCGCGCTGACGGCGGCGGTGAGGTGGACGGCGATGATCGGGGACATCTGCATGGACGGGCTCCTGAATCGATGGGCGGACTGTGCGCGTGGCCCGCTGCGCCCGCCATGGCGATGCGACGAAGCGCATCCCGGCGGCGCCAGTTGCAGACCGCTGTCGCCAGATGCAGATGTCAACCTGGGCTTTACCGAGGCTTTACGGTTTGTATCAAGCGGGCGCTACGATTCCCGGCTCCACTCAGAGGCACACGTCAACGCCTGACTCCAACAATGTCGTCACCCAACGCCGAGCCCACCCTTTCCATCCATCCTGAACCTCGGCCTCCCTCGCGCGGACGGCGTTGGCTGGGCGCCTTGCTGGCGCTGATCCTGGTGGTGGGCCTGGCGGTGGGTGCGTGGTATCTCATCAAGCGCTCGGGCGAGCCGGCCGGCGGTCGTCCGGGCTTCGGTGCGGGTGGCATCAGCCAGACGGTCGGCCATGCGGCAGCCCGGCGCACGGACCTTCCGATCCTGATCGACGCCCTCGGCACCGTGACGCCGCTGGCGACGATCACGCTGCGGCCGCAGGTGGGCGGCGTGCTGACCGAGGTGCTCTACACGGAAGGGCAATCGGTCACCAAGGGGCAGCTGCTGGCGCGGATCGATCCGCGTCCCTACGAGCAGGCGCTGGCCCAGGCGCAGGGCACGCGGGTGCGCGACGAAGCGCAGCTCGAAGCCGCGCGCGTCACGCTGGCGCGCTACCGTACGCTGCTCGCCCAGGACTCGATCGCGCGGCAGGACGTCGATACGCAGACCGCGCTGGTCAAGCAGCTCGAAGGCGCGGTGATCACCGACCGCGCCGCCGAGGCCGCCGCCAAGCTCAATCTCGACTACACCCGGATTACCGCACCGGTGACGGGCCGCATCGGGCTGCGCACGGTCGACCCGGGCAACAACGTGACGGCCAACGCGACCACCGGCATCGCGGTCATCACGCAGATGAACCCCATCGACGTGCAGTTCGCGGTGCCGCAGGACCGCGTGCCCGACATCCAGGCCCAGCTCGCCAAGGGCGAGTCGCTGCAGGTGAAGGCCATGGACCGCGTGCGCAGCTCGGTCCTCGACACCGGCACCTTCTCGACGCTCGACAACATCGTCGACACCAGCACCGGCACGGTCAAGGCCAAGGCGCGCTTCGCGAACCAGGGCGCGCCGCTGTTCCCGAACCAGTTCGTCAACGTGCAGATGACGCTGCGCACCGTCAACGCCGTGGTGGTGCCCGTCACGGCGGTGCGCACCGGGCCCAACGGCACTTTCGTCTACGTGATCAACGAGGACCGCACGGTGTCGATGCGCGCAGTCAAGCGCGGCGAGGCGACGGTCGATCTGGTGGCGATCACCGACGGCGTGAAGGAAGGCGAACTCGTGGTCACCGAAGGCGGCGACCGCCTCAAGGATGGGGCGCGCGTGATGCTGCAGGGGGAGAAGCCGACGCCGCCTCGCCAGGGTGCGAACGGCCAGCGCGGCGAAGGTCAGCAGCAACAGCGCCGCCAGCGTCCGCCGCCGCAGTAAGGGACAGGGAAGAAGATGAGTCCTTCGCGCGTCTTCATCGAGCGGCCGGTCGCGACCGCGCTGCTGATGCTCGCGATCGTCCTCGCGGGCCTGGTGGGCTTCCGGTTCCTGCCGCTGGCCGCCTTGCCGCAGGTCGACTACCCGACCATCCAGGTGCAGACGCTCTATCCGGGCGCGAGCCCGGAGGTCATGAGCCGCACCGTCACCGCGCCGCTGGAACGCCAGTTCGGCCAGATGGCGGGGCTCGACCGCATGAGTTCGACCAGCGCCACCGGCGTGTCGATCATCACGCTGCAATTCGCGCTCGACCAGACGCTGGACGTGGCCGAGCAGCAGGTGCAGGCCGCGATCAACGCCGGTGGTTCGCTGCTGCCGGCCGACCTGCCTGCGCCGCCGGTCTACGCCAAGGTCAATCCGGCCGATGCGCCGATCCTCACGCTGGCGGTCAGCTCCGAAACCATGCCGCTCACCGAGGTGCAGAACCTCGCGAACACGCGGCTCGCGCAGAAGATCAGCCAGGTCGGCGGCGTCGGGCTGGTGACGCTCAACGGCGGCCAGCGGCCGGCGGTGCGGATCCAGGCCAATACCAATGCGCTGGCCTCGGTGGGCATCGGCCTGGACACGCTGCGGCAGGCGATCGCGGCGGCCAACTCCAACAGCGCGAAAGGCAGCTTCGATGGCCCGAAGCGGGCCTACACCATCAACGCCAACGACCAGCTCGTCACTGCGGCCGACTACAAGAACCTGATCGTCGCGTGGAAGAACGGCGCGCCGGTTCGCATGAGCGACGTCGCCCGCGTGATCGATGGCGCCGAGAACACCCAGCTCGGCGCGTGGGCGGCAGTTCGGTCGGACGATGAGTCGAAGGCGGATCGCGAGATACCGCAGAACCGGCTCTGCCGGGCTGCTGGTATCGCCCCCGGAGAGGGGGGTGGCGAAAGCGACACGGAGTGCGCGAAGCCTGGGGGTGAACTCTTGTACCCGGCGATCATTTTGAATGTGCAGCGCCAGCCGGGCGCGAACGTGATCGGTACGGTCGATGCCATCAAGAAGCAACTGCCCGAACTCGAATCCTCGCTGCCCGGTTCGGTGAAGGTCGAGGTGTTGAGCGACCGCACCACCGGCATCCGCGCATCGGTGAGCCACGTGCAGCTCGAACTGGCGCTCGCGGTGGTGCTGGTGGTGCTGGTGATCTTCCTTTTCCTGCACAGCCTGCGCGCGACGATCATTGCCAGCATCGCGGTGCCGATCTCGCTGATTGGCACTTTCGGGCTGATGTACCTGCTCGGCTACAGCCTCAACAACCTGAGCCTGATGGCGCTGACGATCGCGACCGGCTTCGTGGTGGACGACGCGATCGTGATGATCGAGAACATCGCCCGTTATCTGGAAGACGGCGAGCCGCCGTTCCAGGCGGCGCTCAAGGGCGCGACGCAGATCGGCTTCACCATCATCTCGCTGACGGTGTCGCTGATCGCGGTGCTGATTCCGCTGCTCTTCATGGGCGACGTGGTCGGCCGGCTGTTCCGCGAATTCGCGGTGACGCTCGCGATCACCATCCTGATCTCCGCGGTGGTGTCGCTGACGCTGGTGCCGATGATGTCGGCGCGTTGGCTCAAGCCAGCATCGGAAGAGGGCGGTCGTTTCGGAGCGAGCGTGCAGCGCTTCTTCGAGCGCGTGATCGCTCGCTATGACGACCAGCTGAAATGGGTGTTCCGCCACCAGACGCTCACGCTCGTGGTGGCGGTGTTGACGCTCGCGCTCACCGTGGTGCTCTACATCGTCATCCCCAAGGGCCTGTTCCCGACACAGGACACCGGCCAGCTCAAGGCCCGCATCGAAGCAGCGCAAGAAGTGTCGTACGCGCGCATGGCCGACTTGCAGCAGTCCGCCGCGAACGCGATCCTGGCCGATCCGGACGTGCAGAGCCTGAGCTCGGTGGTCGGCGTGGATGCCGCCAACAATACCGCGCTGAACATCGGCAGCATGCTGATCAACCTGCGCAAGGGGCACGATTCGCAGGCCGCCGTGATGCAGCGCCTGCGCGAGCGCGTGCGTGCCAACGTGGCCGGCACCACGCTGTACCTGCAGCCGACGCAGGACCTGACCATCGACGCCGAGACCGGCCCGACCGAATTCCGCGTGGCGCTCGAAGGCGTGGACACCGCGACCGTGAATACCTGGGCCGGCAAGCTGGTCGAGCGCCTGCGCAGCGAACCGCTGGTGCGCAATCCGACCACCGATGCGGGCGCGCAGGGGCTGGCCGCCTACGTGGACATCGACCGCAACACCGCGTCGCGGTTGTCGGTCACCGCCAGCTCGGTGGACGACGCGCTCTACAGCGCCTTCGGCCAGCGCATCGTCTCGACCATCTTCACCGAGACCAACCAGTACCGCGTGATCCTCGAAGCGCAGCGCGAGCCGCTGTCATCGCCCGAAGCGCTGGGCAACCTGCAGTTGCGCACCGGCTCCGGCACCGCGACGCCGCTGTCCTCGCTCGCGACGGTGCGCGAGCAGTACGCGCCGCTGCAGGTCACGCGCGTGGCGCAATACCCGGCGGCGACCATCGGCTTCGACACCGCGCCGAACGTGGCGCTCGGCAAGTCGGTGGCGGCGATCCGCGCGGTGTCGAAGGAGATCGGCATGCCCGGCAGCGTGAACATGACCTTCCTCGGCGCGGCGGGCGCCTACGAGAAGTCGCTCACCAACCAGCTCTGGCTGATCCTCGCGGCGGTGGTGTGCGTGTACATCGTGCTGGGCGTGCTCTACGAGAGCTACATCCATCCGCTGACGATCCTCTCGACGCTGCCTTCGGCGGGCGTGGGCGCGCTGCTGGCGCTCATGGTGACCGGCAACGACCTCGGCGTGATCGGGATCATCGGCATCATCCTGCTGATCGGCATCGTGAAGAAGAACGCGATCATGATGATCGACTTCGCGATCGATGCCGAGCGGCACCAGGGCAAGTCGCCGCTGGAGGCGATCCACCAGGCCGCGCTGCTGCGCTTCCGCCCGATCCTGATGACGACGCTGGCCGCGCTGTTCGCCGCACTGCCGCTGATGTTCGGCTGGGGCGAGGGCGCCGAGCTGCGCCGGCCGCTGGGCCTCGCGATCTTCGGCGGACTGGTGGTGAGCCAGGTGCTGACGCTCTTCACCACGCCGGTGATCTACCTGGCCTTCGACCGCATGGGCCGCAGGCTGGGCGGCGGCCGCAAGGGCGGTACCGATGCCGACTCGCACACGGACGGCGGCGGCGTGACCGCGTGAGCGAGGGCTGGACATGAATCTTTCCAGGCCATTCGTCGAGCGCCCGGTCGCCACGGTCCTCTTGACCATCGGCATCGCGCTGGCCGGGATCATTGGCTTCCTGGTGTTGCCGGTCTCGCCCCTGCCGCAGGTCGACTACCCGACGATCTCGGTGCAGGCCAGCCTCGCCGGCGCGAGTCCCAGCACGATGGCCTCCAGCGTCGCGACGCCGCTGGAGCGCAGGCTGGGCATCATCCCGGGCGTCAACGAGCTCACGTCCACGAGTTCCAACAGTTCGGCGCGCATCACCCTGCAGTTCGACCTGAGCCGCAACATCGACAGCGCCGCGCGCGAGGTGCAGGCCGCGATCAACGCCGCGCGCGTCGATCTTCCTGCGACGCTGCGCAGCAATCCCACCTACCGCAAGCGCAATCCGGCGTCGGCGCCGGTCATGATCCTCGCGCTTACCTCGAAGACGCGCACGCCGGGCCAGATCTACGAAGAGGTCTCGAACATCGTCAGCCAGCGCCTCTCGCAGGTGGAAGGCGTGGGCGAGGTCGAGATCGGCGGCGGCTCGCTGCCCGCGGTGCGGGTGGAACTGGAGCCCTTCGCGCTCAACAAGTTCGGCATCAGCACCGAGGACGTGCGCGCCGCGATCCAGGCCAACAACGCCAATCGGCCGAAGGGCGCGATCGAAAGCGCCGACCGCAAGCTGCAGATCTACACCCCCGCACCAGGCCGCAAGGCGGTCGACTACCGCGACCTCGTGATCGCGTGGCGCAACGGCGCGGCGGTGCGCCTGAGCGACGTGGCGCGGGTGATCGACAGCGTCGAGAACACGCGCACCCTGGGCCTCTTCAACGGCGAGCCGGCGGTGGTCGTGCTGCTCACCCAGTCGCCCGGCGCCAACATCATCGAAACCGTCGATGGCGTGCGCAAGCTGCTGCCCGAACTGCGCGAGCAGTTGCCGCAGGACATCAATATCGAGGTCGCCTCGGACCGCACCAACTCCATCCGCGCGTCGCTGCACGAGATCGAGACCACGCTGATGATCTCCGTCGCGCTGGTGGTGCTCGTGGTGGGCCTCTTCCTGCGCAAGGCGCGCGCGACCATCGTGCCGGCGGTCGCTACCGTGGTGTCGCTGCTCGGCACCTTCGGCGTGATGTACCTGCTGGGCTACAGCCTGAACAACCTGAGCCTGATGGCGCTCACGGTCGCCACCGGCTTCGTGGTCGACGACGCGATCGTGGTGCTCGAAAACACCATGCGCCATGTCGAAGCCGGCATGAACCGCGTGGAGGCCGCATTGCGTGGTGCACGCGAAGTGGGCTTCACCGTGCTGTCGATCAGCCTGTCGCTGGTGGCGGTGTTCATCCCGCTGCTCTTCATGGGCGGACAGGTGGGGCGGCTGTTCCGCGAGTTCGCGGTCACGCTGTCGGTGTCGGTGCTGATCTCGCTGGTGATTTCGCTCACCACCACGCCAATGCTGTGCGCCATGCTGCTGCGCAGCGAGGCGGAGGAAGGCGGCAAGCCGCCCGGCAAGGTGCGCGGCTTTTTCATCCGCCTCACCGAGAGCGCATGGAACCGCACGCTGGTCGCCTACGCCCACAGCCTCGACTGGGCGCTGGCGAGCAAGGGCGTCGTGGTGGCGGTGCTGCTCGCGGTGATCGGGCTCAACGTCTATCTCTTCAACGCGATTCCGAAGGGCTATTTCCCGCAGCAGGACAACGGCCAGCTCAACGCCGGCCTGCGCGCCGACCAGAGCATCTCGTCGGCGGCCGTCGCGGAGAAGCTCAAGCAGGCGGTGGACATCATCCGCAAGGACCCGGCGGTCGATACGGTCGTAGGCTTTTCGGGCGGCGGCCGCGCGGGCGGCGGCTTCATGTTCGTCAACCTGAAGCCGGTGTCGCAGCGCACGGACCGCACGCAGGCGGTGATCGACCGGCTTCGCCCGCAGCTCAACCAGTTGACCGGGCTGCGCGTCTTCCTCTTCCCGGTGCAGGACCTGCGCATGGGCGGGCGGTCGAGCAACTCGACCTACCAGTACACGCTCAAGAGCGACAACCTGGGCGACCTGCGCGCCTGGTCGACCAAGCTCGCCGATCGCCTGCGGCAGGAAACCTCGCTGACCGACGTCGACAGCGACGATGCGGACAACGGCGTGGAGACCTTCGTCGAAGTCGACCGCGATGCGGCCGCGCGGCTGGGCGTCAATTCGAGCGCGGTGGACGCCGCGCTCTACAACGCCTACGGCCAGCGCTCCGTCGCGACCATCTACGACGAGCTCAACCAGTACTCGGTGATCATGGAATGGGCGCCGCGCTTCCAGCGCTCGCCGATCGTGCTGAAGGACCTCTACGTGCCTTCGACGCTGGCCGCCACCACCAATGCCAGGGGCGACACCATCGTCAGCTCGGTCGAGGACAACAAGGACACGAGCACCGGCACCTCGACCCTCGTGTCGGCCAACCCGTCGTCGCGCACCGCCTCCACCGGCCAGCAGATCGCGACCGACACCACGCTGTTGGTGCCGCTGTCGGCCTTCGCGAAATTCAGCGAACGCGCGGTGCCGACCTCGATCGACCACCAGGACACCGAGCTCGCGAGCACTGTGTCGTTCAGTCTCGCCGACGGCGTGAGCCTGAGCGATGCGAAGCGCGTCGTCGCGCAGGCCGAGGCCGACATCGCGATGCCGGTCAACGTGCGCGGCAGCTTCCAGGGCACGGCGCTCGCGGCGCAGCAGTCGCAGGGGCAGCAATGGTTCCTGATCGTCGCGGCACTGGTGGTGATCTATATCGTGCTCGGCGTGCTGTACGAAAGCCTGGTCCATCCGATCACGGTGCTGACCACGCTGCCTTCGGCCGGCGTCGGCGCGGTGCTGGCGCTGCTGATCTTCCGCATGGAGTTCTCGATCATTGCGCTGATCGGCGTGTTCCTGCTGATCGGCATCGTGAAGAAGAACGCGATCCTGATCATCGACTTCGCGCTCGAAGCCGAGCGTGCGCGCGGCCTCACCGCCGCGCAGGCGGTGCGCGAGGCCTGTCTGCTGCGCTTCCGCCCGATCCTGATGACCACGCTGGCCGCCGCGCTGGGCGCGCTGCCGCTCGCGATCGGTTTCGGCCTGGGGGCGGAGCTGCGCCAGCCGCTGGGCGTGGCGATCATCGGCGGGCTGATCGCGAGCCAATTGCTGACGCTGCTGACGACGCCGGTGGTGTATGTGTTGCTGGACAAGCTGCGCCGCCGCACCTCCAACGAGAGAAACCTGAGCCGCGCGGCCGACGTGAATCCGACATCATGAGTGCTTTGAATCGATCGACTTTCCGCAACCCCCGGCGAGCGCTCGCGCGCTCGGCCATGGCCCTGTCCCTGGCCGCCGCGCTGGCCGGATGCGCGGTGGGCCCTGAGTACGTCCAGCCCGAATCCGCAAGCCCGCCCGCCTGGAAATCCGCGCCCGCCGCCGAAGGCTGGCTGCCCGCCGCGCCCGCGGATGCCCTGGAGCGCGGCGAGTGGTGGAAGCTCTTCTGCGACGCGACGCTCGACGAGCTCGCCTCGCGCGTGCAGGTGTCGAACCAGAACATCGCCGCCGCCGTCGCCAACTACGCCCAGGCGCAGGCCCTGGTGCGCGGGCAGCGGGCCGCGCTGTTCCCGTCCGTGACGGTCGACGGCAGCGCGCGCCGCAGCGGCGCGCGCAACGCCACGCCGTCGAACGCCATGGCCGCGTCGCTCAACGCCGACTGGGCGCCGGACGTCTGGGGGCGTCTGCGCAAGGCGGTCGACAGCGCGCAGGCCAGCGCGCAGGCGAGCGAAGCCGATCTGGCGCTGGCGCGCCTGTCGGCCATCGGCGATCTCGCGACCAACTACTTCTCGCTGCGCGAAGCGGATGCCGAGCTGCGCATCCTCGACGTCACGCTCGAGGGCTACGAACGCAGCCTGCAGATCACGCGCAATCGCTACGAAGCCAGCATCGCCGCACAGAGCGACGTGCTGCAGGCCGAGACGCTGCTGGTCACCACACGGGCCGAGCGCGTGGCCCTCAAGCGCACGCGCGACACGCTGGAGCATGCGATCGCGGTGCTGATCGGCGCGGCGCCTGCGGAGTTCTCGCTGCCGGCCGCGGACTGGAAGCCGGTCGTGCCCGGCATCCCCTCCGGCGTTCCGACCACCTTGCTGCAGCGCCGCCCCGACATCGCGGCCGCCGAGCGGGACGTGGCTGCCGCGAATGCGCAGATCGGCATCGCGCGGGCCGCCTATTACCCGAGCTTCACGCTCAGCGGGGCGGTCTCCAGCAGCACGAGCCGCGTGGGCGACCTCTTCAATGCCTCGAACACGCTGTGGTCGCTCGGCTTGTCGGTGGCGCAGGTGGTGTTCGACGCGGGCGCGATCGGCGCGAGCGTCGATGCGGCCAAGGCGAGCCATGAAGCCTCCGTCGCGCGCTATCGCCAGACGGTGCTGACCGCGTTCCAGAACGTCGAGGACCAGCTCACCGCCGGTGCCAGCCTCGCCGAGCAGGAAACGATGCGCCGCCAGGCCTCGGCCGCCGCGGACCGCACCGAGGAGCAGTTCCTCAACCGCTACCGCGCGGGCACGATCGACTACACCAGCGTCGTGGTGGCGCAGGTGTCGGCGCTCAATGCGCGGCGCACGCTGCTGCAGGTGCAGGTCAACCGCCAGACCGCGGCGGTGGCACTGATCCAGTCGCTCGGCGGCGGCTGGCATGCGGACTGGATGCAGGACGCCGCGCGCCCTGTCGCAAGCAGCGGCTCCTGAGCTACGCTCAGGGGGATGACACGCATCGTCCTGATCCACGCCCTGAGCCATTCGATCGCTCCGATCAACAGCGCGTTCGAGCGCGACTGGCCCGAAGCCGTCCGCATGAACCTGCTGGACGACAGCCTTTCCGCCGACCTCGTGCGCGTGGGCCGGCTCGACGAAGCCATGCACGAGCGCTTCCAGCGCCTGGCGCAATATGCGGTCGACACCGGCGCGAGCGGAATCCTGTTCACCTGCTCGGCCTTCGGACCGTGCATCGAGGCGGTCGCGCGGCGGCATGCCGGCATTCCGGTGCTCAAGCCCAACGAGGCGATGGTGGCGGAGGCCGCGCAAGGCACGGGCAGGCTCGGGCTGATCGCCACGTTCCAGCCGACGCTGGACACGATGCCGTCGGAGTTTCCGGCGAGCGTCGAGCTCGTAACGGCGCTTGCTGCTGGCGCCCTGGAGGCGCTGAATCGCGGCGATGCGCAACAGCACGACGCGCTGGTCGCTGCGCAGGCGCGCGCGTTGAAGGAACGCGGCTGCGCCCGCATCGCACTGGCCCAGTTCAGCATGGCGCGCGCGCGTGGGGCCTGCGAGGACGCTTCGGGACTGCCGGTGATGACCACGGTGGACAGTGCCGTGCGGGCGCTGCGCGAGCGCGCATGAGAATGATCCAGCTCCTCGAAAACATCGCCTGGAATGCGCTTTCCGGCCCGCATTCGAAGTTCGCGTCCGGCAACTTGCGGGCGCGGCGTTACGCATCGGGCTTCTCCCCGATCGCCGGATTCGTCGATGCACGGCATCCCGATCTCGATGCGCTTGCGCCGCTTTGCGAGCCCGGCGAGCACGTCTACTGCATGGACTGGACCGGCGCCGCGCCAGCGGGATGGAACATCGACGTCGATGCCACGATGTACCGGATGGTCTGGGACGGCGCGATGCCGGGCGACGACCCGGCACTCGATGCCGTGCCACTGAGGCCGGTACATGCCGTGCAAGCGGTCGAGCTCGCAGCCCTGACCCGGCCCGGCCCCTTCGGTCCACGCACGCCCGAGCTGGGGGAATACTTCGGCTGCTTCGAAGATGGCCGCCTCGTCGCCATGGCCGGCGAACGCATGCAGGCCGGCACGCTGCACGAGATCAGCGGCGTGTGCACGCATCCTGATTTCCAGGGGCGAGGACTCGCTCGCCGGCTGATGGAAGCGCTGATCCGCCGCCAGTTGCTGCGCGGAGAAACGCCGTTCCTCCATGTGATGAAGGACAACGACAGCGCGCACCGGCTGTACCTGCGCATGGGCTTCCGGGACCACTGCGAAGCGGCAGTCCGCGTGATTTCGCGGCGCTGATCTGAACGACACCTGACTTGTTCCATCGCGATAATCGACGCTCTTTCAAGGAGCGCGCGTGGATATCGTTTTGCTGGTCAAGGCCGCCATCATGGGCATTGTCGAAGGGCTGACCGAATTTCTTCCCATCTCGTCGACCGGCCACCTCATCCTCGCGGGCTCGCTGCTCGGGTTCGATGACGACAAGGCGAAAGTCTTCGACATCGCGATCCAGACCGGCGCGATCTTCGCGGTCATCCTGGTGTACTGGCAGAAGATCCATTCGACCATCGTCGCGCTGCCGCGGCAGCCGAAGGCGCGGCGCTTTGCCCTCAACGTGCTCATCGCGTTCCTGCCGGCCGTGGTGCTGGGCCTGCTCTTCGGCAAGGCGATCAAGGCGCACCTGTTCATCCCGGTGGTGGTGGCGAGCACCTTCATCATCGGCGGCTTCATCATCCTGTGGGCCGAGAAGCGGCCGCCGGGCTCGGTGCGCATCGAGCACGTGGACGACATGACGCCGTGGGATGCGCTCAAGGTCGGCCTCGTGCAGTGCTTCGCGATGATCCCGGGCACCAGCCGCAGCGGCGCGACCATCATCGGCGGCATGCTGCTCGGGCTGTCGCGCAAGGCCGCGACCGATTTCTCCTTCTTCCTGGCGATCCCGACGCTGATCGGCGCGGGTGTCTACAGCCTCTACAAGGAGCGCGCGCTGCTGTCGGTGGCCGACATTCCGCTGTTCCTGGTCGGGCTCGTGTTCTCGTTCGTGAGCGCCTGGCTGTGCGTGCGCTGGCTGCTGCGCTACATCAGCACGCACGACTTCATCCCGTTCGCCTGGTATCGCATCGCGTTCGGGATCGTGGTGCTTGCAACCGCCTGGAGCGGCCTCGTGGTCTGGGCTGAATAGGGCTCGCGCCCAGGCTGCGCGCACTTCGTGTCGCTTCGCCAACCCCCGTCCGGGGGGCGATACCGGCGGGCCGGCGGAGCCGGTTCCGCGGCATCCCTGGCGAGGCGTCCGGTCAGCGCGCTAGGGGAGCATGTTGCGCAGCGATGCTTCCACCGCCGCCGCGGTGGCGATCGGCTTTTCCATCGGGAAGAGATGGGTGCCGTCGAGCATCGTGATGCGGCCCTTGGTCACTTGCTGCGTCATCGTCATGCCGACGCGCCGCATCTCGACCGACTGGCGGCCGCCGATGAAGGCGGCGGGGCACTTCAGCGGATGTGCGCGCAACAGGCCGCTGAGGTTGTGCGGAAGGGTGTTGTAGATCGCGGTTTCCACATCGCGATCGAAGCTGAGCGTGCGCGAATCCTCGGCGTCGAAGGTGCCGTGCTCGATGTAGTCGCGCAGCACGCGCTCATCCCATTTGGCGAAGGCCTTCTTGCTGCGGAAGTGCTCGAACACGGCATCGCGGTGTTCCCAGGTGTTCTTGCGCTTGCGGCTGATCACGCCCGGCGAGACGCTCTTCATGAGCGGCGTGCGCTTCATGAGGTTGATGGTGCCGGCCCGCCAGCCGCCGATGATCGGTGAGTCGATCAGCACCACGCCGCGCGCGAGTTCGGGATGAAGCGCAGCGCACATCAGGCTCAGGAAACCCCCGAGCGAATGCCCGACGAGGAACACCGGACCGCCCAGCTTCTTCGTCCGCTCGCGCGTGAAATCGGCGAGCTGCTGCACGAGGTGCGGCCAGTTGTCGGTGACCGGGTACTTCGGGTCGTGGCCGAATTTCTCGACCGCGTCGACGTCGAAGCCGCGGTTGCGCAAGCTGTCGAGCATCACCCGATAGGTGCTCGCCGGAAAGCTGTTGCCGTGGGAAAAAATGACAGGAGGAAGCATGGGATGCGCGGAATAAGGCAAGCCGGCCAGCGAAGCGAAGCCCGTTCGCGAGACCCCGCGGAGCCGGCTTGCCGGGCCGCCGGGGTCGCCCCCGGTAGGGGGTGCCCGAGCCACACGCAGTGGGCGAGGCTGGGGGCGAGCCGAATCTAGATCAGTTTTTCGTCGGGCGTCGAGATCTTGCGTAGCGCACTGTGCCGCGTGGCGGGCATCTTGAGCGGATGCTCGGTGAAGGCGTCGTCCCAGACCGGGTCCTCGATGCTGTCGAACACCTCGCGCAACTTCTGGCCCCAGCTGTTGTGCATCATGCGGTAGTAGGGGTTGTCGGCGTCGATGCAGATGATCTTGTCGGTGTGCAACTGGTTGGCCTCGTACACAACGAGGTCCAGCGGCAGGCCGACGGAGAGGTTCGACTTCATCGTCGAATCCATCGACACCAGCGCGCACTTGGCGGCTTCGTCCAGGGGCGTTTCGGGCGTCAGCACGCGGTCGAGCACCGGCTTGCCGTACTTGGATTCGCCGACCTGGAAGTAGGGCGTCTCGGTGGTGGCCTCGATGAAGTTGCCGGCCGAGTAGACGAGGAAGAGGCGCATGCCTTCGCCCTTGACCTGCCCGCCGAAGATGAACGAGACGTTGAAGTCCAGCCCCGCATGCTTGAGTGCCTCGGCGTCGCGATCGTACACATGGCGCACCGCCGAGCCGAGCACGCGTGCGGCGTCGAACATGCTCTTGGCGTTCCAGATGGTGATCGGATCGCCTTCCCCGCCGTCCTCGCGCACTTCTCGCAGTTCTTCGATCTGCAGGATCTCGCGCACCGACTGCGAGATGCTGAGGTTGCCGGCCGACAGCAGCACCATGAAGCGATCGCCCGGCTTTTCGTAGACGATCATCTTGCGGAAGGTGCTGATGTGATCCACCCCCGCATTGGTGCGCGAGTCGGAGAGGAACACCAGTCCGGCGTTGAGTTTGATGCCTACACAGTACGTCATGAGGTCTTGTTGCGCGAATAAAGCCATCAGCCCTGTTCGCGCGTCTGGAGTTTTTTCAAGGTGTAGAGCGCTTCGAGCGCCTCCCGCGGACTCATTGCATCGGGGTCGAGCGCGGTCAGCGCGGATTCTACGGCGCTGACCATGGGCGCCTCGGCCGCGGGCGGCGGTGCGAAGAGGTCGACCTGGGCGCGCGTCTGCGTCTGCTGGGCTTCGAGCGCCTCGAGCGCCTGGCGTGCGTGATTGACCACCGCGGCAGGCATGCCGGCGAGCCGGGCGACCTGGATGCCGTAGCTCTTGCTCGCGGGGCCCGGCTGCATCTCGTGCAGGAACACGATGTCCCTGCCGGCCTCGGTCGCGCTCACATGCATGTTGACCGCGCCATGGTGCGTGGCCGGGAATTCGGTCAGCTCGAAGTAGTGCGTGGCGAAGAGGGTGAAGGCGCGGGTGCGGTCGTGCAGCTGCGCCGCAATGCCGGCGGCGAGCGCCAGCCCGTCGAAGGTACTGGTGCCGCGGCCGATCTCGTCCATGAGCACCAGCGAATGGGCGGAGGCGCTGTGCAGGATCTGCGCGGCCTCGGTCATCTCCAGCATGAAGGTCGACTGCGCGTTGGCCAGGTCGTCCGCCGCGCCGATCCGCGTGTGGATCGCGTCGATGGGCCCGAGCCGGCAGGCGTCGGCCGGCACATGCGAGCCGATCGATGCCAGCAGCACGATGATCGCCACCTGCCGCATGTAGGTGGACTTGCCGCCCATGTTCGGCCCGGTGATGATCTGCATGCGCTGCTGCGGTCCCATGCGCGTGTCGTTTGCAATGAACGCGCCCGATGATTTTTCGGCAAGGCGCGCTTCGACCACCGGATGGCGGCCCTTGTCGATCTCGATGCAGGGATGCGCGACGAAGCCGGGGGCGCGCCAGTGCAGCGTGTGCGAACGCTCGGCCAGCGCGCACAGCGCATCGAGCGTCGCGAGGCCGCCGGCAAGGCGATTCAGCTCGGCGACGAAGGGCTGCAGCGTGTCGAGCAGTTGCTCGTACAGCCACTTCTCGCGCGCCAGGGCGCGGTCCTGCGCCGACAGCGCCTTGTCCTCGAAGGCCTTGAGCTCGGGCGTGATGAAGCGCTCGGCATTCTTCAGCGTCTGCCGGCGGCGGTAGTTGTCGGGCACCTTGTCGAGCGCGCTCTGCGTGACTTCGATGTAGAAGCCGTGCACGCGGTTGAACTGCACCCGCAGGTTCGAGATGCCGGTGCGCTCGCGCTCGCTGGTTTCGAGCTTGAGCAGGAAGTCGTCGCAGTTCTCGCTGATGGCGCGAAGTTCGTCCAGCTCCGCATCGTGTCCCGATGCGATCACGCCGCCATCGCGCACCAGTGCGGCCGGTTCGGGGCTGATTGCTGCCACGAGCGCTTCCACGCAACCTGCGGGCGGCGCGAGCCGCGCGGCGATCGACGCCAGCAGGGGCGCGGAGGCCGGCAGCGCCGGCGCGAGCTGCTCGGCCTTCGCGAGCGCCATCCGCAGCGCGACCAGTTCGCGCGGGCGCACCTGCCGCAAGGCAATGCGCGCGGCGATGCGTTCCACGTCGCTGGTGTTCTTGAGCCGTTCGCGCAAGGTGCGCCACGGCGCGGAGACCCCGCCGGTCGGGGTGGCCTGCAGCGCATCGATCGCGTCGAGCCGCGCCTGCGCGTCCGTCCGCTCGCGGCGCGGCGCGAGCAGCCAGCGCTTGAGCAGGCGGCTGCCCATGCCGGTCATGCAGGTGTCGAGCAGCGAGAAGAGGGTGGGCGAATCTTCGCCGCGCAATGTCTGCACGAGTTCCAGATTGCGTCGGGTGGCGGGCGGCAATTCGATCAGGTCGCCGTCGCGCTCCACCGACAGGCGCTGCACGTGCGATAGCGCACGGCCCTGCGTGTGCTCGGCGTAGCCCAGAAGCGCGGCCGCGGCCGCATGGGCATTCGAGAGCGATTCGGCATTCCACGCCGCGAGGCTGTTGCTGCCCATCTGCTCGCACAGCTTGCGCTCGCCGAGGCCGCCGTCGAACTGCCATGCGGGCCGCACCGAAAGCGTGAACGACGACGCCCCGTTGCGCATCGCCTTCAGGCGCTGCTCGAAAGCCGGCGTGACTTCTGCGCTGTAGAGCACCTCGCTCGGGCCGATGCGCGTTATCCATGCATCGAGCGCATCGGCCGGACACTCGGCCAGCCGCAGTTCGTCGCCTGTCACGCTGAGCCACGCCAGCCCGCAGAAATTGCGCATGCCCGCATGCACCGTGAGCAGCAGCGAATCGCTCTTGTCGTTGAGCAGCTCGGCGTCGGTCAGCGTGCCGGGCGTGACCACGCGCACCACCTTGCGCTCCACCGGCCCCTTGGACGCACCGACTTCGCCCACCTGTTCGCAGATCGCCACCGATTCGCCCAGCTTGATGAGCCTCGCGAGGTAGGTGTCGACCGAATGGAACGGCACGCCGCACATGATCACCGGCTGCCCCGCGGACTGCCCGCGCTGCGTCAGCGTGATGTCGAGGAGGCGCGCCGCCTTTTCGGCGTCGTCGTAGAAGAGTTCGTAGAAATCGCCCATCCGGTAGAAGAGCAGGGTGTCCGGATGGTCGGCCTTCAGGCCCAGGTACTGGGCCATCATGGGCGTATGCGCCGAATTCACGGCCTTCGCAAGCTCCTGGCCTGCAAGGCTTTTTGTTCGTATCCCGCTGAATGCATCGGGATTCTTGGTGGCTGAGGCAGTTTGGTTCACCTGAAGGAGACCTATCGAAACTTGGCTTCACTCTCGCGCGAAAAGCGCAGGTTTTTTTGAGCTTGCTGTCCTCGAAAGCTACGACTGACGTCGACAGCGGCTTTCAGGAAAGCTGCGCCGGCAGCGGGAAAACATGCGCTTTGACGCGCGCGCCGCAAGGGCGCTGCAGCCGGGCCAGCACATTATGGTCGACGGCCACCCGGGGCTGGTGTTCGAGCGGATGACGTTGACGCGCTTGCGGTGGCGGTGCTTCACTCAATCACGTGGTCGGCGCGCAGCAGCACGGCCCGGGGAATCGCCAAGCCGATCGCCCGCGCCGTCTTCAGGTTGACGACAAGCTCGACCCTCGTCGGCAGTTCCACAGGCAGGTCCGCCGGCTTGGCGCCGCGGCCGATCTTGTCGACGTAGGCAGCCAGACGGCGGTACACCTCCTCGATGACCGGGCCATAGATCATCAGGTTGCCCTGCTGCGCAAACTCAGCCCAACCATCGATGGCCGGAATCCGGTGCCGCAGCGAGAACTCGGCGATGCGCGAGGCGAAGCTCATCGTGAAGCCGTCGGCAAAGGCCACGATGGCGTCGTCGCCCTCCCGAACAATTTCGGCCAGAGCAACGTCGAGTTCCGCCTGGTCCTTCACGGGGAAGTAGTGCACCGCAATTCCGAGCTGGGCCGCCGCTGTCCGGGTCGCGTCGAGTTCCTGCGACTCTCCCGGATGCTGCGGATTGGCGATCAGCGCGATCTTGCTCGCGTTCGGCAGGATCTTCTTCAGGAACTCCAGGCGCTTGCCGACCAGTGCCAGCGTGAACAGGCTGACGCCGGTCATGTGGCCGCCCGGCCGCGAGAAGCTCTGCACAAAGCCGGCTGCAACGGGGTCGGCGCTGACACTGAACACGATCGGCAGCTTGACGTCGGTGCGGATCAGCGCGCCGAGCGCCAGGCCGCCGGAGGCGAGCAGCACATCCGGCTGTGCACGCAATATTTCCGGCACCGATTTTTCGAGTCGATCGCGCGAGCCTTCGCCCCACCAGCTGTCGATGTGCAGGTCGCGCCCTTCGACGTAGCCCAACTCGCGCATGCCGGAGCGAAAAGCCTCGTAGGTCAGCGATGGGCGGCCCTTGCGCTCGGTGGACACCCAGGCGACGCGCAGGGGCCGCTTGGCCTGCTGCGCAGGCGCACCAATCGCCATGGAGACCGGGATTGCCGCCAATGTGAAGTGGAATGCCCTTCGTTTCATTCGAGTCCCTCATCGCATCGCCTGGCAGGCCGATATGCAGAAGAGGAAGCATCCGTGAGAGCGTTCGCCTCCGCAAGTGCCGCCGAAGACAACCGGCTGGCTCTGCCCGCAGGCCGGTGCTGGAGGATGCTCCGCGATTCGGGCCTCCGACACATCGGGCGATCAAGGCCTCGGGTCGAGGACCATCAACACCGCCAGGATCAGCACCAGCGCCAGGAGCGCGAGAGTTGCGAACTTGAGCATGCAAAGTGCCCTTTTCGTGTGCTCGATGCATCAAGTCTGCGCATGGCGTATCGATTGGCAATCCTCAGCAGGAGGGAGGACTGGAGGTGCGCGCAGTGAACCGGCGCGCCGCACGCCGACGTACTCTTCAGGCGTGCCCGCGACGCCGTCGTGCGACGCGTACCGCCTCGACCCAGGTATCGACGTTGAAGCGCTGCCCCGTCTCTGCGACGCGCGCCGAATGGATGCGATGGAGCGGCACGCGGCGGACTTCGCCGGGCATTTCGCCGTGGCCCGTGATGATTTTTTTCTGCAGATCGAGGTTGTCCACCTGGATCACGCATTCGATCTTCTTGTCGTGCGCGTCGATGTAGCGAACGCGGATGCGCGGGTGTTCGTCGACGATCGCGTGCTCGCCCTTGCCCTGGATGAACCATTCGGGCAGCGTGTCGGGCACCGAGTCGCCGCCCGAGGGATTGATGCTGCCGCGCACCGTCGGGATCTCGAGCGGCACATGCCCCGAGCGAATGCGCGCTGCCTCGATGCGGCGCTGCGATTCACGCCGCCCGGCGGCTCGCCGCCATACCCACATCACTGCGAGCAGGAGCAGGACGCCGGTCAACAAGGCCGCGAAGAACTGCCACTGCGCCATGCTGAGTCCCATCCGTACACCCCAAGAGTTACTTCCTAAGTACTCAAACGGCAGAATTTTCAAACGCGCCCCGGCGGTCGTAAACCGGTCACGCGGCATAGCGCTTTCGGTGGGTCGGGGCACTTCAGCTGTCGTGAGTGTCGTGCGTGGCTGCGGCACCGCGGCGCCAGTAGCCCGAGGCTCGGATCCATTTGGGGTGCGCCCCGCGCTCGTCGACGAGGTGCGCGCGCAGGGCCTTGGCGGCGCCCGATTCGCAGCCGACCCAGGCGTGGAAATCCCCCTTCGGCAGCTTCAGACCACGCAGCGCATCGAGCAGCGGTGCGCCCGCGCCGGGCTCGGCGCCGCGGCGGTGCACCCAGTGCAGTTCGACATGGGCCGCGGAGGCGAGCGGGATCTGGTCGGTCTCGCCGTCCACCTCGGCCAGCACCACTGCGCGAGCGCCGGCCGGCAGCTCCGCCAGGCGGCGCGATATCGCGGGGAGGGCGGTGTCGTCGCCGATGAGCAGGTGCCAGTCGAAGGCGGTGGGCACGATGAACGAGCCGCGCGGACCGCCGACGCCGATGACGTCCCCGGGCCTGGCGGATTCCGCCCATCGCGTGGCGGGGCCGGCGTCGTGCAGCGCGAAGTCGAATTCGAGCGTGCCCGCCACAGCATCGTGCCGCAGGGGCGTGTAGTCGCGCATCGTGGGCCGGATGCCGTCCGGCCACACCGGTCCATCGGGGCCGGCAGTCGGCAGTTTCAGCACGCCGGTGTCCGCATCGGGGAAGAAGAGCTTGGCGTGATCGTCGAAGCCGGGGCTGGCGAAGCCCGCCAGCTCGTCGCCTTCGAGCGTGACGCGGATCAGGTGCGGTGTGACACGCCGCACCGCGCGCACCTGCAGTTTGCGGAAGCGCAGTTCGTGGCGCACGCGGCGCGGCAGGCGATCAGGCGAAGTGGTGTCGGTGTGTTGGGCAGATGTCATGAATGTCAGATGCGTTCCAGTTGTTGGGCGGCGCTGTCGAGCACCGCGGCGAATTCGTGGGCTTGTTGTTCGGTGAGGGGTGCCGCGAGGCGCATGCGCATCGCGAGCTTGAGGTTCTCGAGCGCGCGGACGACCTGGGGCGGACGGCCGGCGCGCATGCCTGCGCCATCCATGCCCCCTTGCATGCGGGCCATCAGCTCGTCGGTCGTCGCGCGGTTGGCGCCCAGGAATTCGCGCCCCGCATCGGTGGCGGTGTAGCGCTTGCGATTGCCGCCTTCCGGGGTGTCGACACTGACGTAGCCGAGTTCTTCGAGCAGCGTCAGGGTCGGATAGACGATGCCGGGGCTCGGCGCATAGCGGCCGCCGAGGCGTTCCTCGATGGCCTTGATGAGTTCGTAGCCGTGGCTGGGTTTGTCGGCAATGAGCTGCAGCAGCACGAAGCGCAGGCCGCCGTGGCCGAAGATCCGGCCGCCGCCGCGGCCGGTGCGCAGGCCGCGGTGCGAGCCGCCATCGTGCCGGCCGCCGCCGAGTCCGTCGTCGTGTTCATCGCGGCGGGTGCCGTGTACAAAGTGTCTGAAATGGCGCATGGATGTGAACCTCGAATTTGATATCTGATTAGCAAAAGATATATCTGAATCATGTCGAAGTCAAGCCTGGTCTCGCGGCACACCTACCTCGCGCGCATCAACCGCGTGGTCGACCACATCGATGGCCACTTGGCGGACCCGCTGGATCTCGCCGCGCTGGCGCAGGTCGCGCACTTCTCTTCGTGGCATTTCCACCGTGTGTTCCAGTCGATGACCGGGGAGACGCTCGCGGACCGGGTGCGGCGCCGCCGGCTCGAAGTGGCGGCCGGGCGGCTTCTGTTCCTGCCGCCCGAGCCGGTGCTCGCGATCGCGCTGGATGTCGGGTTCGGCTCGGCGCCGGTGTTCACGCGGACCTTCAGGGCGCACTTCGGCGTCACGCCGACGGAATGGCGGCGCGGGGCGTTCCGCGCGTGGGCGGACGACCGGCGCATGCAACTCAGCAAGATTCATCAAGCGGACCGCAAGCGCTATCAAGCCGTGATCGACGCATTTCGCGACGATGTGGGTTCCTGGCCCAAGGGCCACGTTTCAGGAGACGAAACCATGAAAGTCGAGATCAAGACCCTGGCACCGGCGCGCGTCGCCTACATGCGCCACGACGGCCCGTACGGCAGTTCGGGCATCGGCCAGCTCTGGCAACGCTTCGCAGCCTGGTGTGGCGAGCACGGGCTGATGGCGCCGCGCCGGGTGATGTACGGCATCAGCCATGACAACCCCGACGTCACGCCACCCGAGAAATGCCGCTACGACGCCTGCATCGAGGTGGGCGAGGATTTCAAGCCGCAGGGCGAGGTCGGCGTGCAGAGCCTGCGCGGCGGGCGCTTTGCCTGTGCACGTTTTTCAGGCACATCGGCCGATATCCACGACGCCTGGGTGCAGTTGTGCGACTGGCTGCCCGACAGCGGCTACCAGGCCGACGATGCGCCGCCGGTCGAGGTGTACGGCAAGGATTTCGCGATGGACGAGAAGACCGGCGCCTTCAACTGCGAGCTCTGCATGCCGGTCCGCGCGCTCTAGCGGCCTGGTGTGACGGAATACCGGGTTGTGGGGGGAATTCCAGGCGGCGCCTGCAGGAGATAGGGTAAACCCTTAGAATAGCGGGCATGACTGCTTCGACCTCGTACTTTCCCCGCAACCCCAAGTTCACGGACTCGTTCGAGCGCGCCCTGGCGAACGACGATGTCCGTCATATCGGCCGCGATGAGCCGTCCCTGCTGGCGCCGGCATTCAAACGCATCGCCGACGCCTTTGCCGCGCTGATGCGCGGCGCACGGCCGAACGCCGGGCTCCAGGCCCGCTGAGGCCCTGATGCCGACCCCAAAAAAAGCCCCTCGACGAGGGGCTTTTTGCTGTCTGCTCAACGCTGCGGCATGTCCTTGACCGAATAGCCGAGGCTGATGGTCGCGTCTTCCGGAATCGGCGGCATCGTCGCGTTCCACGCCAGCCACGCTTCGCGCATGCGGGCGAGGCGCTCCGGCTCCTTCTTCGCCTGGTTGGCCCGCTCGCGCTCGTCGCCCGGGATGTTGAAGAGGTATTCGTTGCCGTCGACCTGCAGGTACTTCCAATCGCCCTCGCGCATCGCGCGCTGGTCGCGGTGGTTCATGCGCCAGTGCAGGGGGCGGGCAAAGCTGTGCTTCGCATCGCGCAGGACCGGCATCAGCGAGACGCCGTCGAGCGGGTAGTCCGGATCGGCCTTCACGCCCGCGGCGTCGAGCATCGTCGCCGACCAGTCCATCGTCATGCAGTGCTGGGCGCTTTCGCCGCCCGCGGCGATCGCCTGGGGCCAGTGCGCGATCCATGGCACGCGGATGCCGCCTTCGGTCAGGTCCATCTTGCCGCCGACCAGCGGCCAGTTGTCCGAGAAGCGCTCGCCGCCGTTGTCGCTGGTGAAGACGACCAGCGTGTTGTCGGCCATGCCGTGCCTGTCGAGCGCGTCCATGATCCAGCCGATGCCTTCGTCCATGTGATGGATCATGCGGCGGTAAGTGTGGATGTTGCCGCCCGAGAGATCGAACAGGTTGTCCTTCACCGCGGGCGCCTTGGCCGCGTCGTCGCGCGTTTCCCAAGGCCAGTGTGGCGCGGTGTAGTGCAGGCTCATGAAGAAGGGTGCGTCCTGCGTCGCCATGCGCTCCACGTAGTCGACTGCGCGGCGCGAGAGCACGTCGGTGAGATAGCCGTCTTCCTGGTGATCCTCCTCGCCGGACCACAGGTCGTGCCGGCCGGCCGAATCGCAGTGGGTGAAGTAGTCGACCCCACCCGACATCGGCCCGAAGAACTCCTCGTAGCCCGAGCGCAGCGGCCCGAATGCCGGCGGATAGCCCAGGTGCCACTTGCCGATGAGCGCGGTGCGATAGCCCGCGCCGCGCAGCAGCGAAGGCAGCGTCGGATGCTCCGGCGGCAGGCCGAGCGTCGTGCTGCCGCGGCTCCTGCTGTTGATCGGCTCCTCGGCCGCGCCGCGCAGGCGGTACTGGTAGCGCGCCGTGATCATCGCGAAGCGCGTGGGCGAGCACACCGGCGAGTTCGAATAGCCCTGCGTGAACTTGATGCCGCGAGCCGCGAGCCGGTCGAGCACCGGCGACACCGGGCCGAAGTGCGCGTCCCGGCCGCCGTAGCAGCCGAGGTCCGCATAGCCGAGGTCGTCGGCGACGATGAAGATGATGTTGGGTCGTTGCATGGATTTCAGGGTTGGTAGCCGGATTTCTGGACCACGGGCGCCCATTGCGCGCGGTAGGCCTTGAGCATGGCGGCCGTCTGCTCCTGCGTGCTGACGACCGGCGTCATCAGTGCGTCCTTGAAGCGGCGCTGCGTGTCGGGGTCCTGCATCACCGCGTGGATGTCCTTCGACAGCCGCGCGACTTTCTCGCGCGGCATGGTGGCCGGCGCGAAGAACGCGTTGAAGCCGGTCGCGACGAGGTCGAGGCCGGATTCCTTGAAGGTCGGGATCTCCGGCGCGAAGGGCGAGCGCCTGGCGCCCGACACGGCGAGGATGCGGATCTTGCCGGCCTGGTGCTGCGGAAGGTCGACGTCGAAGGTGTCGAAGGCGATCGGCACCTGGCCGCCCACCAGGTCGGTCAAGAGCGGGCCGGAGCCGCGGTAGCCGACCACCTGCGCCTGCACGTTCGCCTTCTCGCCCATCATCAGGCCGAAGAAGTGCGGCAGGCTGCCGGTCGCGGGCACGCCGAAGTTCGACTTCTCGGGATTGGCGCGCATCCACGCGATCAGGTGCGACAACTCGCGCACCGGCACGGCGGTCGAGACGGCGAGCGCGAACTCGTAGTCGTTGACATGCGACACGGGCACGAAGTCGCGCTCCGCGTCGTAGCCGTTGTCCTTGAAGACCAGCGGCGCGACCACCATCACGGCGGGGTTGGCGACCATCAGCACGTTCTGCCCGGCCGGCGTGGCCTTGACCTGCTGCGCCGCGAGGCGTCCGCCCGCGCCGGCCTTGTTGTCCACGATCACCGGCACGCCGACCTTGGCCTGCAGCTTGTCCGCCACGATGCGCGCCACGCGGTCGGTGGCGCCTCCGGCTGCGTAGCCGACCACGATGTGCAGCGGCCCGCCTTCGAGCGTCTGGGCCTGCGCGGCGAGACCCGTCGCGGCCAACACCAGCGTGCCCGCAATGCGCGAAATCAACTGAATAGACATGAAAACCCTTTCGTAAGTAATGCGCACCACTCGCCAACAGCTGTCCGTCTCAAAGCCAGGAACCCCGCGGAACCGGCTTGGCCGGTCCGCCGGGGTTGCCCCCGGAGAGGGGGTGCCAGAGCCACACGAAGTGGGCGAGGCTGGGGGTGAGCTAGTCACTGGCCTGGAAGTTCACGGCCTTCATGATCACGGCCCAGCGGGCAGTGTCTTCGCGCATTGTCTTCAGAAGCGTGTTCGCGTCGTCGTTGACGGCATACATCCCGTTCTGCAGCAGCTGCTGCCGCACCTCGCGCGAATTGACCGCGCGAGTGAACTCGGCGCGCAGCTTGTCGACGATCGGCTGTGGCGTCTTCGCGGGCGCATAGAAGGCGAACCACGCCGTTGCGACCACGTCCTTCAGGCCCGCTTCCACGAAGGTCGGAAGATCGGGCATCAGCGGCGAGCGCTTCTCGCCACTCGTCGCGAGCACCTTCACGCGGCCGCCGGACTGCATCTGCAGCGCGCCGCCGACGGTGTCGAAATACACCGGGATCTGCCCACCCATCACGTCCTGCCGCGCCGGCGTGGAGCCCCGGTACGGCACGTGCACCATCTTGAGCCCCGCCGAGCGATTGAGCATCTCGCCGAGGAAGTGTGATGGCGTGCCCGCGCCGTACGAGCCGAAGCTGACCTTGTCGCCTTGCGCCTTGGCCCAGGTGATGAACTCGGCCAGCGTGTTGGCCGGCACGTCCTTGCTCACCACCAGCGCGAGCTCGAAGCGTGCCGCGTTGATGATCGGCACGAAGTCCCTGATCGGGTCGTAGGAGAGCTTCGGGTAGGCACTCGGGTACATCGTCATCATGCTGGCGGTGCCCAGCAGCAGCGTGCGTCCGTCGGGCGCCGCGTGTTTCACCGCCTCCACCGCGATGCGGCCCGAAGCGCCGGAACGGTTGTCGACGATCAGCGGGCCGAGCGAGTCGCGCACTTCCTGCACGATGGCGCGCGTCAGCACGTCCTGCGTGCCGCCGGCCGGCACGCCGATCAGCACCCTGATCGGCTGGCCGGGCGTGAAGGCCGTTTCGGCACCTGCGAGCGGGGAAAGTGCCAGGGCGCAGAGGCCGGCGATCAGGCTTCGGCGGTCGAGGTCGGTGCGGGGCATGAAAGTCTCCTGGAATGTGTTCGTGCAGCGGGCCTTCGAGGCGACCCTGCCTTGGATGACTTTAGAGTTGCGGCATTCGATTGATCAAATCAACCATTCTCCGGACTAACCCCAGATGACCCCGACGCCAGCATCGCGCCGACCCCTCGACGACCTGCTGCTTTACCGGCTGTCGCGCCTGCTGTCGGTCGCGGGCAGCATGGTCATCAGGATCTGCGAGGGCCGCTTCGGCATCACGCGGCGCGAGTGGCGCCTGATCGCCACGCTGGCGAGCCATGGCGAGCTGAGTTCATCCGGGCTCGCGGAGCATGCGCAGCTCGACCGCGCCCGCACCTCGAAGGCGGTCGGCTCGCTGGTGACGAAGGGCCTGATCGCGCGCTCGCACCCGGCGGGCGACCGGCGGCAGGTGCTGCTGTGCCTCACCGAGCGCGGCCGCGGTGTGTACGACGAACTGTTCCCGCTGGTGACCCGCATCAACGCCGAACTGCTTGGCGCGCTGGACTCGGACGCCGTGATGCAACTGCACGAGTCGCTCGCGCGCCTGCAACGGCATGCCGAGCAGATGGTCGCCGAGGCCGTGCTGCCCAAGGCGGATCGCCGGCGCCGCGGCGCGAAAGGGGATTGAGCGCCGGCCGGCGCTCGCATCGCTTCAGGCCGGCTTCGCCTCGCCGGTCCCGCCGTCGATCCGCACCTTCGGCAGGCACTGCGGGTACTCGCGCTGCATGAAGTCGATGAGCCCTTCGCGCACCGTGCAACGCAGGTCGAAGGCGAGCGATGACGACGCGGCCGTGCAGAGCACGCGGATCTGCATCGTGCGCTCGGTCGCGTCGGTCACGCGCAGGTTGAAGAAGCGGCCGTCCCATTCGGGCGCGGCCTTGACGATGCGCTCCACTTCCTCGCGCAGGGGCGCGAGCGGCATGCCGTAGTCGGCGTAGACGAAGACCGAGCCCAGCAGCTGCGAGTCGTGGCGCGTCCAGTTCTGGAAGGGCTTCTCGATGAAGTAGCTCAGCGGCAGGATCAGCCGCCGGTCGTCCCAGATCCGGAGGACCACGAAAGTGCCGGTGATCTCTTCGACGCGGCCCCATTCGCCCTCGACCACCAGCACGTCGTCCATGCGGATCGGCTGCGCGAGCGCGATCTGCAGTCCCGCGATGAGGTTGCTGAATACCGGCTTGGCCGCGAGACCGGCCACGATGCCGATCACCCCGGCGGATGCGAGCAGGCTCGCGCCCACCTGCCGCGCGCCGGGAAAGGTCATGAGCATGAAGGCGCCGCCCGCCACCACCAGCACCGCATTGGCCGTGCGCGCCAGCACGCGCGTCTGCGTGAGCACGCGCCGCGCATGCAGGTTGTCGGTCACGTCATACGGGTTCTGCTTGACGATGCCATCGGCCAGGCCATTGACCGCCTGGATCAGCAGCCACGTGGAGACCGCGATCAGGGCCAGGCCGTTGAAATGGCGGATCTTGTCGATGAGGTACAGGTCGTCGGGCGAGGCCTGCCACACCAGTTCCATCGCGGCCAGCGGCAGCAGGAACAGGGCCGGTCGGCGGATGTGGGCCAGGATCGAATTCAGCACCGGCATCGAACGGGTCACGCGCCGCAGGACGAAGCCACCGAGGGCGTGGACGAGCAGCGCCAGCGTCGCCGCGACGATCGCGGCGACGATCGGACCGACCCAGGGGTGGTCGAGCACTTCCTTGATCATCGGACCGTCCCGGTCTGCGTAGGCGCTTCGGTCCCGGTCTCGGCAAGCGATTGCAGGATGCGCGACGCGTCATCGCGCAACTGGGCGGCAATGCCCGTCGCCATGTCGAGCCGGCGCAGCAGCCAGGGCGTGATGTCGTTGTTGAAGGGATCGGGCAGCGAGAACGGGCCGGCGATGGTGGTCGCGGGCGGGCTCTCGGGCATCGCGGGGCCGCCGGTCGGCGCGCTTCCGATGGCTGCCTCGATGCGCTGGATGGTGCGGGCCAGCGGCCCTTCGATGTCGGCCACGGTGAGGCGGTCGCGCCGCAGCACCAGCATCGACTTGACCGCGCTCAACTGTGCGAGCAGCTGGTAACTGTGCGCCTGCAGGTGCTCGAGCGGCTCCAGCGGCGGGCGCACCGCGCGCGGCTCCGAAAGCGAGCGCTGGGTGGCCTGCACCAGCGCGGAAAGGCTGTCGAAGGCCTCGCGCCGGGCGAGGCGCCAGTCGAGTTCGGGCGTGGCGTCGACCGAGCGGAACTGCCCCAGCCCGAGCGCCAGGCGCGCATGCCGCGCCTGCGCCTTGAGCGTGCGTGCGACCAGCGCCGGGATCTGCCCCCGTTCCCACGACGGCAGCACGTAGCAGAACGCCCATGCGAGCGCAGCGCCGATCAGCGTATCGGCCACGCGCTCGAACAGCGCGAACGCGGTGCTCACGCCCGTATTGAGCATGTGGGCCTGCACCAGCCCGAGCACCGTGGCCGCGACGGCGGTGATGAGGTAGCGGCGGACCGCGAAGCCGTGCGCGATGGCCTGCGCGAGCGTCATGCCGATCAGCAGGGCCAGCGGCGAGAGATGGGCCGACAGCAGGCCGACCGCGAACACGCAGCCCAGCAGGGTGCCGGCGACCCGGCTGTTGCGCCGCTCCAGCGTCTGCGAGAGGCTGCCCCGCAGCACCACCACGATGGTCAGCAGGATCCAGTAGTCGTGCGATCCCCAGGGCATGGCGAGCGCGACGCCGTAGCCGGCGGCGATCGCGAGCGTGGCGCGGATCGCATGGCGCAGCGGCGGGGCATCCCAGTTCCACAGCGCCAGGAAGGGGCGAAGCGACCAATCGGTGGGGCTCACGAACACCTGCCAGCTCGCGCGCACCACCGCGAGATCGGGCTCGCGGTCGCCCCGTGCGAGTGCCGACAGCCGCAGCACTTCGTCGTTGATGTGGCCGATCCGATTGGCGAGCCCGCGCGCGAGCATGGCCGGCGTGGGGCCGGTGTAGCTGCCGGGGGCGGCGTCTTCCTGCAGTCGGATGGCCGCGAGGCGCGGGCGCCGGTCGACCATTGCGTCGGGCTTGCGCACCAGCAGCAGCGCATCCGCCAGCGCCGTCGTGTCCTCGGCCAGCCCCTGAAGGATGTCGCGCATCTCGGTGAGCGCGGGCGCGTGGTCGGGATGCGTCTTGAGTGCGTCGAGATCCAGCTCGCTCGCCAGCAGCAGGTCGCGAAGTTCGAGCACCGTCACCAGCATCCCGGCCAGCTGCTGACGGCGCGGGGTGCGCGGCGATTCGAGCACGATGTCGCGCGCCGCCTGCAACTGGTCGGCCAGCGCGGCCTGTTCCCGCAGGAGCTGGCCGAGCAGCGACGGCGGTATCTCGCGTATGTCGCCGGATTCGTCGATCGGCATGAACTGGCGGGCCTCGGTGCGCATCAGCGCGGCCAGCGAGAGCAGCAGGTCGGCCGTCACCTGCACGCGGTAGCGTGCGTTGAGCACCGAATTGGCGATGACCGCATAGACCACGTAGAGCCCGGCGCCGAGGCCGAAGTACATCGTGCGCTGCATCGCTTCCGCCATGCCGGTCGGCGTGGGCGTGGCCATCGAGAAGATCATGGAGAACATGACCGCGATGGCGATCGGAATGCCGCGCTTGCCCCAGGCCATCGCGAGGAACGCCAGAAAGGTCGCCGGCACCAGCAGCAGCCCCAGCTGCAGCGGCGCCGCATGCAGGTTCTGGACCATGAAGAAGAGCGGCAGCCCGATCAGCGGCGCCGGCAGCATCTGGAAGAACTTGCCGCGCCGCGGCGCCGCGAGGTCCGGCGGCGCCGTCACGATGACGCCGACCGATGCGGCCGAGGCCGCGAGCGCGCCGAGCGCGAGATGCACGCCCCCGGAAATCAGCAAGAGGCCGAAGGCGACCGCGATCCCGTTGAGTACGTAGTGGCTGAGTGCCACGCGCAAGGCAGCGCGGCCCCGCTGGGTGGCCGCGCGCTGCGATGGCATCACCGGGCCGGCGCGTCGCCCTCGCTGGGCGCCGCAGGGGCGTCACGGCGGACGCGGGTCAGCTTGCGGGGCTGCGGCGCGGCCTCGGCGGGGGCTGCAGGCGCCTCGTCCTCGGCCTTTTCCTCCGACAAGCCGACCGTGCTGCGCGCGTAGAGGTCGGCGTGCGAACGCGAAGGATCGACAGCGCGGATGCGGTCGCTGGCGCGCAGCTTGTCGTCGACGTTCGCGAATTTCGAGTATTGGGAGAGCAGCGGCACGATCTGGCCGTAGATGCGCGGCGCGCCCGCGAGGCATTCGCGCTGCTCGAGGAAGTCGGGCTCGCCGGTGAAGTTGCCGATCAGGCCGCCGGCCTCGGTGACGAGCAGCGAACCCGCCGCCACGTCCCAGATGTTGAGGCCGGTCTCGAAGAAGGCATCGCTGAAGCCGGCCGCCACGTAGGCGAGGTCGAGCGCGGCGGCGCCGGGGCGGCGCAGGCCGGCGGCGCGCGGCATCAGGTCGGCCATGATGGCCAGGTACTGCTTGAAGTTGTCGCCCGTGCGGAAGGGGAAGCCCGTGGAGATCAGGCATTCGGCGAGCCGGGTGCGCTTGCTCACGCGGATGCGGCGCTCGTTCATGAAGGCGCCGCGGCCCTTGGTGGCGGTGAAGAGGTCGTTGCGCGTCGGGTCGTAGACCACGGCCTGCTCGATCTTGCCGCGCACCGACAGCGCGATCGAGACGCAATAGACCGGGAAGCCGTGGATGAAGTTGGTGGTGCCGTCGAGCGGATCGATGATCCAGACGTAGTCCGAATCCCTGGCGCCATGCTGGGTGCCCGATTCTTCGGCGAGGATGCCGTGCCCCGGATAGGCGGTGAGCAGCGTTTCGATGATCGCGTGCTCGCTCGCGTGATCGACTTCGGTCACGAAGTCGTTGACCTGCTTCTGGGAGATGCGCACGGCTTCGATATCGAGCGCGGCGCGATTGATGATGGCGCCGGCGGCGCGGGCGGCCTTGATGGCCACGTTGAGCATGGGGTGCAGGTTCGGGGACGACATGAATTGTGCGAAGAACGGAACGGGAGCGACGACGACGTTTGCATGTGGCCCCCTGGAATGCGGCCCGGCGATGCGGGCGGCGAGAATCGGGGGATTTTACCGGCTCCGCGCTTCCGTGCCTCCATGCGTACCCGATTCATCCTGATCCAGACCAGCCACGCCGGCAACGTCGGCGCCGCCGCGCGCGCCATGAAGACCATGGGCTTCGACGACCTGGTGCTGGTCGCGCCGCGCTGGGCCAACGTGCTGCGGCGCGAGGAAACCATCCAGCGTGCGAGCGGTGCGCTCGACGTGCTGGCGAATGCGCGCATCGTCGACACGCTCGACGAGGCGCTCGACGGTGTGACGCATCTCTGTGCCACTGCAATGATCCCGCGCGACTTCGGCCCGCCCACGCGGACCCCGCGCGAACACCTCGAACCGCTGTCGAAGGGAGAGGCGCAGCATGTTGCCTTCCTCTTTGGCTCCGAGCGCTTCGGCATGCGCAACGAGGATGTCTACCGCTGCAACGTCGCACTGAGCATCCCGACCGATCCGCAGTTCGGCTCGCTCAATCTCGGCGCGGCGATCCAGGTGATCGCCTATGAATGGCGGCAGGCGCTGGGCGGCTTCGCGGTGCGTGACGCGACCGCGCCGGTGCGCGCGGCCGATGCGCAGGCGGTGGCGGGCATGCTGGACCATTGGGAACGCGCGCTCGTGCAGATCGGATTCCTCGACCCGCAGGCGCCCAAGAAGCTCATGCCGCGGCTGCAGCAGCTTTTCAACCGGGCGCAGCCCACGCAGGAGGAAATCCACATCCTGCGCGGGATCGCCAAGGCCATGGCGGACGCCGCCAAGGGCGGTGGAGGCGGCGGACCCGGCAAAACCCCATCCGCCGTGCGTAAAGAGCCGGGGTAATAGACTGCCTGCCCCATATCGATATAACAACAACCGATGTTCTCCCGGCTGCGTTCCGACATCCAGTGCATCCTCGACCGCGACCCGGCGGCCCGGTCGCGCTGGGAAGTCCTGACCCTGTATCCCGGCTTGCATGCGGTCGTGCTGCACCGATTCGCGCACTGGTTCTGGACCCACGGCTTCAAGTGGGTCGGTCGCTTCGTCTCCCAGTTCTCGCGCTGGTTCACCGGCATCGAGATCCATCCCGGCGCGATCGTCGGCGAGCGCGTGTTCTTCGACCACGCGATGGGCGTGGTGGTCGGCGAAACCGCCGAGATCGGCGACGGCTGCACGATCTACCAGGGCGTGACGCTGGGCGGCACCTCGCTCTACAAGGGCACCAAGCGGCACCCCACGCTGGGCCGCAACGTGGTGGTGAGCGCCGGCGCGAAGGTGCTGGGCGGCTTCACGGTGGGCGACGGCGCCAAGATCGGCAGCAATGCGGTGGTGATCAAGCCCGTGCCGGCCGGCGCGACCGCCGTGGGCATCCCGGCGCGGATCATTCCTTCCAAGGCGGGGGAGAGCGCCGACGTCACCCAACCCGCGGCCGCGAAGTTCTCGGCCTACGGCGTCACGCTGGAGGACGACCCCTTGAGCCAGGCGATGAAGGGGCTCATCGACCACACCGCGAGCCAGGAGCACCAGATCGCGCTGCTCTGGCAGGCGCTCGAATCGCTGTCGAAGCAGCCGGGCAAGAAGGACTGCGTGCCCTGCGACGCGGCGAAGGACGAGTCCTTCGAGGCAGAGAAGCTGACCCAGTTGATCGGCAAGTGATCCGGGCGATGATCGGGCCCTCGCGTCCCGACATCGAAGCAGCCCGGACATGAACCTGCGATTCGTCGAAGCCTTTCACTGGGCGGTTGCGCTCAAGAGCGTCACCCGCGCCGCGGAGAAACTGCACCTCACCCAGTCGGCGCTTTCCAGCCGCATCGCGGCGCTGGAGCGCGAACTCGGCGTGCTGCTGCTCGACCGGCGCGACAAGCAGTTCCGCCTCACCGTGGCGGGCCAGCGCTTCCATGCCTTCGCGCAGCGGCTGCTGGAGATGCAGATGCACATCAAGGCCGAGATGGGCTCGGGCACCGCGCGCGAGACGGTGCTCCGCGTCGGCGCCATCGAATCGGTGGTGCACAGCTGGCTCACCGGGTGGCTGCAGCACATGCGCGAGACCTATCCCGACTTCGAGCTCGAACTCACCGTCGAAACCACGCCCGTGCTGGTCGACCAACTCCAGCGCGGCAAGCTGGATCTCGTGTTCGCCGCGCTGCCGGCCGCCGGTGATGGCGTGCGCACCCGTGCCGTGCCCGCGATGCCGATGTGCTTCGTCGGCCACCGCGAACTGCACGTGCGTCGGCGCTACCGGATGGCGGACCTGCTCTCGTTCGACCTGCTGACCTTCCAGCGCGGTTCGCAGCCGCATGTGGCGCTGCTCGAATTCTTCCGGGAGGCGGGCTATCCCGCGCCGAGGGTGCACGCGATCTCCTCGATCTCCGCGATGGCGCAGCTCGTCGAGGCCGGGTTCGGCGTCGCGACCCTGCCGCGTGCGGTGGTGGAGCCTCTGGCGCGCAGGCTTCCGCTTCGCGCGTTGCCTTGCGATGCCACCCTGGAGCCGCTGCCCATCTATGCGAGCTATCGGGAGGACCCTTCGTCTCCCTTGCTGGAGGCGGCGCTGGGCTCCGCCGTGGTGCACGCTTCGCACCGGTCGGGCTCATCGAAAAAATCGATGACCTGAGCAAGAAACTTTGCGTTGGCGTTCGAGGCGGCGGATTCCCAAAATCCGCCCTCATGCAACACCCTGAAGTCCTCCACGAAATAGTCGACGGCGCGAGCAGCGCGCTCGACGTTCGACTCGCCGCCCGCAGCGGCGCACTCAGCAGCCACACCAGCGGCCTGGCGAGCGCCCATGTGCAGGGCAACCTCGTGGTCCTGCCGCAGGCGCACGCGGGCGACTTCCTGCGCTTCTGCCAGGCCAATCCCAAGCCTTGTCCGCTGCTGGGCGTCTCGGAAGTGGGCGACCCGTCGTTGCCCGCGCTCGGCAAGGACATCGACATCCGTGCGGACCTGCCGCGCTACCGGGTGTGGCGCCACGGCGAACTGATCGACGAGCCCTGCGACGTTCGCGCGCTGTGGACCGACGACATGGTCAGCTTCGTCATCGGCTGCTCGTTCACGTTCGAGCATGCGCTGCTGGCCGAGGGGATCGCCTTGCGCCATGTCTCGCAGGGGCGCAACGTCGCCATGTACCGCACGAACATCCAGACGGCGCGCGCCGGGGTGTTTCACGGACCGATGGTGGTCTCGATGCGCCCGCTGCGCGCGGCCGACGCGATTCGCGCCGTCCAGATCACCTCGCGCTTTCCGGCGGTGCATGGCGCGCCGGTCCACATCGGCGATCCGGCATGGATCGGCATCCGTTCGATCGGCTGCCCGGACTATGGCGAGGCCGTCGAACTGATGCCCGATGAACTGCCCGTCTTCTGGGCCTGCGGCGTCACGCCCCAGGCTGCGCTGGCTGCCGCGCGCCTGCCGTTCGCGATCACGCATGCACCAGGGGCGATGCTCGTCACCGACCTGCTGCACCACCGCCTCGCGGCGTTCTGAACGCCTTCTTTCATTCGCATCCATCCAAAAAGGAGACAACATCATGAAGAACACGCTCGGTGCCGATGAGCTGGCCGATGCGAGTCCGTCGCAAGGCAGCTGGCTGACCACGCTCGACCGCAACGAGAAACGCGCGCTGGCGGCTTCGTTCAGCGGCTATGCGGTCGATGCCTTCGACTACTACACCTTGCCGCTGGTCACGCCGATCCTTCTCTCGCTATGGGGCATGAGCAAGACCGAGGTAGGGCTGATCGGCACCTCCACGCTCGTGGCCTCCGCGATCGGCGGCTGGATGGCCGGGGTGCTCGCCGATCGCTACGGCCGGGTGCGCGTGCTCCAGCTCACGATCCTGGTGTTCGCGATCTTCACCTTCGCCTGCGGCCTGGCGCGCTCGCCGCAGGAACTGCTCATCGCCCGGACCCTGCAGGGCCTCGGCTTCGGCGGGGAATGGGCCGTGGGCTCGGTGCTGATCGCCGAGATGATCCGGCCTGCCTACCGCGGCAAGGCCGTCGGACTGGTGCAGAGCAGCTGGGCCATCGGATGGGGTGCGGCCGTGCTGGTGTCGATAGCGCTGTTCTCCCTGCTGCCGCCGGAGGTCTCGTGGCGGGTGATGTTCCTGCTCGGCCTGCTGCCGGCACTGCTGATCGTCTTCATCCGCCGCTCGCTGCACGAACCCGAGGTCTACATGCAGACGCGCGCCGCCGTGGCCCGGGGCGAACGCAACGGCAACTTCCTTGCGATCTTCAAGCCCGGCATCCTCGGCACCACCGTGCTCGCGAGCCTGATGTTCACCGGCATGCAGGGCGGCTACTACGCGATCGGCGTCTGGCTGCCGACCTTCCTGAAGAACGAGCGGCACCTCACCGTGCTGGGTTCGGGCGGCTACCAGTTCATGTTCATCGTGGGCGCCTTTGCCGGCTACCTGTGCGGTGCCTATCTGTCCGACCGGCTGGGGCGCAAGCTTGCCTTCATCCTCTTTGCAATCGGCGCCGGATCGCTCGTCTATGCCTACACGCTGCTGCCGATCACCGACAGCGTCATGCTCGTGCTCGGCTTTCCGCTCGGCTTCTTCATGTCGGGCATCTTCAGCGGCTCCGGCGCTTTCCTGGCGGAGCTGTTCCCCAACGAGCTGCGCGGCTCGGGGCAGGGCTTTTGCTACAACTTCGGACGCGGTATCGGCGCCACCTTCCCGGCGGTCGTGGGGCTCCTGAGCGACCGCACCAGCCTCTCACTGGGCTCTGCGATCGGCATCTGCGCAGCCGTCGCCTATGCGATCGTGATCGTCATGGCCCTGTGCCTTCCCGAGACCCGCGGAAGGAAGTTCTAGCTCACCCCCAGGCTCGATAGCCAAGCTCACCCCCAGGCTCGCGCACTTCGTGTCGCTCTCCACCCCCTTCAGGGGGCACCACCGGCGGCCCGGCAGAGCCGGTTCCGCGGTGGTCCTGGAAAGGGTGGCGTTGCGGCGTGGCTCGTTCAATTCCCCTCTATCTCTTTCATCATGAATATGCAGACTTCTTTCTCCTCCCGCTGGCAGTTCTGGATCGACCGGGGCGGCACGTTCACCGATCTCGTGGGGCGCGATCCCGGAGGGCGGCTGCATACGCTCAAGCTGCTGTCGGAGAACCCGGAGCAGTACCGCGATGCGGCGGTCGAGGGCATCCGGCGGCTGCTCGGTCTTGCGGCCGGCGAGGCCATCACGCCGGAGCGAGTCGAGTGCGTGAAGATGGGCACCACCGTGGCCACCAACGCGCTGCTGGAGCGCAAGGGTGAGCCGACGGTGCTCGTCACGACCACCGGCTTTCGCGATGCACTGCGTATCGCCACCCAGGCGAGGCCGCGCCTGTTCGACCGCCGCATCGTGCTGCCGGAGCTGCTCTACCAGCGCGTGATCGAGGCCGACGAGCGCATCGATGCGCAGGGCGGCATCGTGCAGCCGCTCGACGAGGCGGCGCTGCGCACCGCGCTGCAGGGCGCATTCGACGAGGGCCTGCGCGCCTGCGCCATCGTCTTCATGCACGGCTGGCGCTACACGTCGCACGAGCTGGCGGCCGAGCGCATTGCCCGCGAGATCGGCTTCACGCAGGTGTCGGTGTCGCACAAGACCAGCCCGCTCATGAAGCTGGTGCCGCGCGGCGACACCACCGTGGTCGATGCGTACCTGAGTCCGATCCTGCGGCGCTATGTGGACCAGGTGTCGCAGCAGATGCCGGGCGTTCCGCTCTTCTTCATGCAGAGTTCGGGCGGATTGACGCAGGCCAGCCGCTTCCAGGGCAAGGATGCGATTCTCTCGGGGCCCGCGGGCGGCATCGTCGGCATGGTGCGGACCGCGCTCGATGCCGGCCATCCGCGCGTGATCGGCTTCGATATGGGCGGCACGTCGACCGACGTGTCGCATTACGCGGGCGAGTTCGAGCGCTCCTTCGAGACGCAGGTGGCGGGCGTGCGCATGCGCGCGCCCATGATGAGCATCCACACCGTCGCGGCCGGCGGCGGCTCGGTGATCGGCTTCGATGGCGCGAGGCTGCGCGTGGGGCCTGAATCGGCCGGCGCCAACCCTGGTCCCGCGAGCTATCGCCGCGGCGGACCGCTGACCACGACCGATGCCAATGTCATGCTCGGCAAGCTGCAGCCGGCGCACTTCCCGCATGTGTTCGGCCCTGGGGCAGACGAGCCGCTCGATCTCGCTGCGGTTCAGCGTGGCTTCTCGGAGATGGCCGGGCTGATGTCACAGGCCACCGGCCGCACGGTCAGCGCCGAACAGGTGGCCAGCGGCGCGCTGCGGATCGCGGTCGAAAGCATGGCCAACGCAGTCAAGCGCATCTCGGTCGCGCGGGGATACGACGTGACCCAGTACACGCTTCAGTGCTTCGGCGGCGCGGGGGGCCAGCATGCCTGCCTCGTGGCCGATGCGCTGGGCATGCGCAGCGTCTACCTGCATCCGTTCGCGGGCGTGCTTTCCGCGTTCGGCATGGGTCTGGCCGATCAGCTCGCGATGCGCGAGATGGCGCTCGAACGCCGGCTCGACGCCGAGGGCCTGTCGGCCGCGCGCGAAGCGGCGACGTCGCTGGCTTCGCGGGCGGTGGAAGAACTGCGAGGGCAGGGGGTGGCGCGCGGCGGCATCGAGGTCGTGCATCGCGTGCAACTGAGATACGACGGCACCGACACCGCGCTGCCTTGCATGCTGCCCATGGGGTCGGATCCCGCCGCGGCCATTGCGGCGCTGCGCGACGAATTCGAGCAGGCCTATCGCCGCCGCTTCGCCTTCCTGATGGATGGTCGCGCGCTGGTGATCGAGGCGGTGTCGGTCGAGGCGATCGGTGCGGGCGAGCGACCGGGTGGCGGTGCGCCGGCTGCGCCGGCCGCGCCCCATGCGCCGGAACCCCTTGCGACGGTGCGCATGTACTGCGAGGCGGACGAGCAGCCCGCCGGATGGCGCGATGCGACCCTGCACGACGAGGGTGCATTGGCCGCGGGTGCCGTGATCGACGGCCCGGCGATCCTCGCAGGCCGCAACGCCACCACCGTGGTCGAGCCCGGCTGGCAGGCGCGGGCCTCGGAATCCGGCGTGTTGCTGCACCGCGTGCGGCCGCGCATCGCCGGGCAGTCGGTGGGCACCAGCGCCGATCCGGTGATGCTGGAGGTGTTCAACAACCTCTTCATGAACATCGCGGAGCAGATGGGCCTGCGGCTGCAGAACACCGCCTACTCGGTGAACATCAAGGAGCGCCTGGACTTCTCGTGCGCGGTGTTCGACGTGCAGGGCAACCTCATCGCCAACGCGCCGCACATGCCGGTGCACCTGGGTTCGATGAGCGAGTCGATCAGGACCGTCATCGACCGCAATCCGTCCATGGCACCCGGCGACGTGTATGTGCTCAACGACCCCTACCACGGCGGTACGCACCTGCCCGACATCACGGTGGTGACGCCGGTCTATCTCGACGCGGGCGATGCGCGCCCCTCCTTCTACGTCGCCTCGCGCGGTCACCACGCCGACGTGGGCGGCACCACGCCGGGCTCGATGCCGCCGTTCTCGAAGACGATCGAGGAAGAGGGCGTGCTGATCGACAACTTCAAGCTGGTCGATGGAGGCCGGCTGCGCGAGGCCGAACTCCGGTCATTGCTCGCGAGCGGGCCGCACCCTTCGCGCAACCTCGAGCAGAACCTGGCCGACCTGCGTGCGCAGATCGCCGCGAACGAGAAGGGCGTGCAGGAACTGCAGGCCATGGTCGCCCAGTTCGGCCGCGACACCGTCGCCGCCTACATGGGCCATGTGCAGGACAACGCCGAGGAGTCGGTGCGCCGCGTGATCACCGCGCTGAAGGACGGCGAGTACGCGCTGCCGCTCGACAACGGGGCCTGCATCCGCGTGCGGGTGAAGGTCGATGCCGCTGCGCGCTCCGCAACGGTGGACTTCACCGGCACCAGCGCGCAGTTGCCCAACAACTTCAACGCGCCGGGCGCGATCACCATGGCGGCAGTGCTCTACGTGTTCCGCACGCTGGTGGACGACGACATTCCGCTCAACGCGGGCTGCCTCAAGCCCATCGAGGTGATCGTGCCCCCGGGATGCATGCTCAACCCGCTGCCCCCTGCGGCGGTGGTGGCTGGCAACGTCGAGACGTCGAGCTGCGTGACCAATGCGCTCTACGGTGCGCTCGGCGTCATGGCGGCGAGCCAGTGCACGATGAACAACTTCACCTTCGGCGATGGGGATCATCAGTACTACGAGACGATTTCCGGCGGCTCGGGCGCCGGGCCGGGCTTCGACGGCACGAGCGTGGTGCAGACCCACATGACCAACTCGCGCCTGACCGACCCCGAAGTACTGGAGTTCCGCTTTCCCGTGCGGCTCGAGAGCTACAGCCTGCGGGCCGGTTCGGGCGGTGCGGGCCGCTGGAGCGGCGGCGACGGCGGTGTGCGGCGGGTGCGCTTCCTGGCGGAGATGACCGCCTCGATCCTGAGCAACGGCCGGCACGAAGGCGCATTCGGAGGCAACGGGGGATCGGCTGGCGCGGTGGGCATCAACCGCGTCGAGCGCGCGGACGGAACGGTCGAGGCGCTGGACCACATCGGGCAGGTACGCATGCGACCCGGCGACGTGTTCGTGATCGAGACCCCGGGAGGTGGCGGCTGGGGCGAGGTCGGGGACGCCCAGGCGTGACAATGAAAAAGGCGCCCTGGGGCGCCTTTTTTCATGTGCGGGCCTTACATGCCCACGTAGTTCGGCCCGCCGCCGCCTTCGGGCGTGACCCACACGATGTTCTGTGTCGGATCCTTGATGTCGCAGGTCTTGCAGTGCACGCAGTTCTGCGCGTTGATCTGCAGGCGTTCCTTGCCGCTCGATTCGTCCGGCACGAACTCGTAGACGCCGGCCGGGCAGTAGCGGCCCTCGGGGCCGGCGTACTCCGGCAGGTTGATCTGCGTCGGCACGGCCGCGTTCTTCAGCGTCAGGTGCGCGGGCTGGTTCTCTTCGTGGTTGGTGTTGCTGATGAACACCGAGGAGAGCCGGTCGAAGGTCAGCTTGCCATCGGGCTTGGGGTAATTGATCTTCTTCGAGGCCGAGGCGCGCTTGAGCCGTTCGTTGTCAGGCTGGTTGCGGTGGATGGTCCATGGCACATGGCCGCGCAGCAGGAACTGCTCGATGCCGGTCATGATCGTGCCGACCGCGATGCCCTTCTTGAACCACTGCTTGAAGTTGCGTGCCTTCTTGAGTTCGGTGTGCAGCCAGCTGCGCTCGAAGGCGGCCGGGTAGCCGGTGAGTTCGTCGTGCTGGCGGCCGGCCATCACGGCGTCGTAGGCGGCTTCGGCGGCGAGCATGCCGGTCTTGATGGCGGCGTGGCTGCCCTTGATGCGGCTCGCGTTGAGGTAACCCGCGTCGCAGCCGACCAGCGCGCCGCCCGGGAAGATCGTCTTCGGCAGCGAGAGCAGGCCGCCGGCGGTGATCGCGCGTGCGCCGTAGCTCAGGCGCTTGGGCGCCTTCAGGCCCTTGTCCTGGCCTTCGAAGTACCAGCGGATGTTGGGGTGCGTCTTGAAGCGCTGGAATTCCTCGAACGGGCTCAGGTACGGGTTCTGGTAGTCGAGGCCGACCACGAAGCCGACGACCACCTGGTTGTTCTCCGCGTGATAGAGGAACGAGCCGCCGTAGGTGTCCGACGGCAGCGGCCAGCCGGCGGTGTGCACCGCGAGACCCGGCTCGTGGCGCGCGGGGTCGATTTCCCAGAGTTCCTTGATGCCGATGCCGTAGCTCTGCGGGTCCTTGCCTTCGTCGAGCTCGTACTTCGCGATGAGCTGGCGGCCCAGGTGACCGCGCGCGCCTTCGGCAAAGATCGTGTACTTGCCCAGCAGCTCCATGCCGAGCTGGAAGTTCTCGGTGGGCTCGCCGTCCTTGCCGATCCCCATGTTGCCGGTGGCGACGCCGCGCACCTTGCCGTCCTCGGTGTAGAGCACTTCGGCCGCCGGGAAGCCAGGGAAGATCTCGACGCCGAGCGCCTCGGCCTGCTGCGCCAGCCAGCGCACCACATTGCCGAGGCTGACGATGTAGTTGCCCTCGTTGTGGAAGTTGTGGGGCAGCATGAAATTGGGGGTGCGCGTGGCGCCCGTCTCGGTCAGCATCAGGAAGGTGTCCTGCGTGACCGGCTGGTTCAGCGGTGCGCCCATCTCTTCCCAGTCGGGAAGGAGCTCGTACAGCGCACGCGGGTCCATGATCGCCCCCGAGAGGATGTGCGCGCCGGGCTCGGACCCTTTCTCGAGCACGACGACCGAGATCTCCTTGCCATGCGACGCGGCGAGCTGCTTCAGCCGGATGGCGGTCGAGAGGCCCGCGGGGCCCGCGCCTACGACCACCACGTCGTATTCCATGGATTCGCGGGGGCCGAACTGGGCAAGTATTTCGTCGTTCGTCATGTGGGTCTCGTCGATAATGATCTGGGGGTGCGAGGCACCGCTGCGGCCGGGCCATTTTATGCGGCGGTTGAGCGGTTCCCGAGCCGTCGCGTTGGCGACTCCCAGAGGATCTCTCCATGGCGTACAGCATCGATCTATCCGGCAGGGTGGCTTTCGTCACCGGCGCGTCGAGCGGCCTCGGCGCGCAGTTCTCCAAGGCGCTGGCGCGCGCCGGGGCAGCGGTGGTTCTCGCAAGCCGCAGCACCGACCGGCTCAAGGAGCTTCGCGCCCGCATCGAAGGCGAGGGCGGCGATGCCCACGTGGTGGAGCTCGACGTGACCGACCAGGACAGCATCAAGGCCGCCGTGGCCCGCGCCGAAACCGAGGTCGGGCCGATCGACATCCTGGTCAACAACTCCGGCGTCAGCACCACGCAGCGCCTGCAAGAGGCCTCGGTCGAGGACTACGACTTCATCTTCGACACCAACGTCAAGGGCTCCTTCTTCGTGGCGCAGGAGATCGGCAAGCGGATGCTCGCGCGTGCCAGGGGCGCTGCGCCGGGCACCTACATCGGCGGGCGGATCATCAACATCGCCTCGGTCGCGGCGCTGAAGGTGCTGCCGCAGATCGGCGTCTACTGCATGAGCAAGGCGGCCGTGGTGCAGATGACCAAGGCGATGGCGCTCGAATGGGGCCGCTTCGGCATCAACGTCAACGCGCTGTGCCCGGGGTACATCGCGACCGAACTCAACGAGGAGCACTGGGTCACCGACGGCGGGCAGAAGCTCGTGGGCATGCTGCCGCGCAAGCGCGTCGGCAAGCCGGAGGATCTCGACGGGCTCATCGTGCTGCTCGCCAGCGGCGAGAGCCACTTTGTGAACGGCGCGGTCATCGCGGCGGACGACGGCTTCGCGCTCTAGACAAGGATCACTGATGCGGATCGAAATCCCCGAGAAGAAGAAGCTCGTCTACGAAACGTCCATCCCCATCCGCTGGGGCGACATGGATGCGATGGGGCATCTCAACAACACCACCTATTTCCGTTACCTGGAAATCGCTCGCATCGACTGGATGCACTCGCTCGGCCACGAGCCGATGCCGGAAGGCCAGGGCATCGTGATCGTCAATGCGTTCTGCAACTTCTACCGGCAGATCGAATACCCGGGCGACGTGCTGCTGAAGATGTACGTGAGCGACCCCGGCCGCACCACCTTCGAAAGCTGGGCCACGATGGCGCGCGCCGATGCGCCCGACGTGATCTGCGCAGCGGGCGGCGCCACGACGATCTGGATCGACGTCGCCAGGCAGAAGGCGCTGACGCTGCCTGACTGGCTGCGGGAACTGGCGACGGTGTAGCCCGCCTCGTCAGGCCGGCCGCAGCACGATCCGCGCTTCGAAGCCGGTCGCCGCGCCCGGCGGCGGCGAGACCAGGTCGAGGTGGCCGCCGAGCTTCTCGACGATGGTGTTCACGATCGACAACCCGAGTCCGTAGCCTGCATGGTCCGAGACGTGGCGCACGTGGCGCTGCTGCAGCGTGTGCAACTCCTCGGGGCTCACGCCCGGCCCGAAATCGCGCACCGCGAGCGTGCAGGGCGGCATCACTTCGATCGAGACGCGGCCCTTGCCGTAGCGCAGGGCGTTTTCCACCAGGTTGCGCAAGGCGATGGCCAGCGAATCGACGTCGCCGAGGGCGATCGGCGGCTCGCTGTCGGGCACCTTGAGCTTCAGGCGCTCGTTCACACGCGGGTCCTGCCAGAACTCCTGCGCGACGGTGCCCGCGAGCTGCACGAGGTCGATCCGCGCGCGCGTCAGCGAAGCGCCGGATTCGGCCCGCGAGAGCTGCAGCAGCTTTTCGGTGCGGTGGCCGAGCACCTGAAGCGCCTCGATCGCGGCCACCACTTCCTCGCGCTTGAGGTCGTGTTCGAGCGCGGTCTGCAGCCGCAGCCGGGCCGCGGCGAGCGGCGTGCGCAACTCGTGGGCGGCATTCGCGGCAAGCGCGCGTTCGACGTCGAGCGAATGCGACAGCCGCTCCAGCAGCTGGTTCACATGGTCGCCGACCGATCGCAGCTCCTTGGGCAGGCCCGGCAGGCGGATCGGGCGCAGGTCGGTCACGCTGCGCTGTTCGATCTCGGCGGCGAGCGCCTGCAGCCCGCGAAGCTCGCTGCGCGCGACATTGCGCAGCACCAGCGCGAGCAGCGGCAGCACCGCGACCAGCGGAATGATGAGACCGAGCAAGGTCCGATTGAGGGCGGAGCGGCGCTCGTCGAGCGGGTCGGCCACCTGGAAGTACAGGTTGCGCGTGGGGTGATGCACGGTATAGATCCGCCACGGCTCCGCGTTCGCGAAGCCGGGCGCCAGCGGCACGTCGAACGAGGTGTCGGCCGCCTCGGCCGAGCGCAGCAGGATGTGCTCGCCCGGATCGACCACCTGGTAGATCACGGCGTCCGACGAGAAGAGTTGCGGCCGGGCGATCAGGGGCTTGGGCGCATCCGGGCGGGTGGCCTGCAGCTTGTCCAGCTCGATCAGCGCCATGTCGAACATCCGGTGCGAGACCTCGATGAGCTCGTTGTCGAAGTTGTGGTTGATCTCGCGGTCCACATACCAGACGACGCCGAGCACGCACAGAACCCAGACCCCGCCGACCCACACGATCAGGGTGCGCGTCAGCCGGCCGGCGAGCGAATCGCGCTTGTCGAATGGCTCGGCCGTGATCAGGCGCAGCAAACCGCGGCTCATTCGTCCTCGTCTTCGGGGCTGAACGACAGGCGGTAGCCGAGTCCGCGCAGCGTCTGGATGTGGCTGCGGCCGAGTTTGCGGCGCAAGCGGCTGATGAACACTTCGAGCGTGTTGCTGTCGGCTTCGTCGCCGAAGCCGTAGAGCGCATCGGCGAGGTTCTCTCGCGTGTGGATGCGGTCGGGCCGGGTCGCCATCACCCGCAGCAGCGCCCATTCCTTCTGGGTGAGCGTGACCGGGATGCCGTCCTTGCGCACCAGGTCGCGCGCGAGGTCGATCTCCAGCTTGCCCAGTTGAAGCACCGGCGAACTGCTGGCGCTGCGCCGCCGCTCGACCGCCCGCAGTCGAGCGAGCAGTTCCGCCGGGTCGTAGGGCTTGATCAGGTAGTCGTCCGCGCCCGCGTCCAGCCCGCGGATGCGGTCGGTCACCTGGTCGCGGGCGGTCAGCACGATCACGATCGGCCGGTCGCGCAGCGCACGCACGCTCGGCAGGAGCGACAGACCGTCCCCGTCGCCCAGATGCAGATCCAGCAGGACCGCGGCGTATTGCACCGCGGCGAGCGCCGCGCGCGCTTCCGCGATGCTGGGTGCGACATCGACCACGAAGGCCTTGGCCACGAGATAGCTGCAGAGCGCGTTCGCGAGGGCGGCGTCATCTTCGACCAGCAATATGCGCACCTCGGCCGTCCTTTCCTTGTGACAAAAGCGGGAGTCTAGTGCCAGCGCCCGCCGGTGCGGGCCGAGCGCCGGAGGGGGAATGTCACGCGCATTGGCTGCGCAAGCTGAATGGAACCTGATTGAAACATTCAGCGATCTTTCAGTCCTGATTCCTAGCCTTGCAGGATGTTCGGCCTCCGTGCGCATTCCGCCTCTCTTTCGCCTGGTCTCGCCGCACCGGGCTGCGCGGAAGATCCACAGCCGGCGCCCACGCCATGGCGAGCACTGGGCGACTGGTTCGCTCGTCCGCGTTCGGCGCGCAGCGTCGTCATCGGGCTGAGCCTCTATCTCGCCGTGGCCGCGAACTGGCCGCTCTGGAACGAACTGGCGCGGATCGGCGGCGCGCCCAGCGTGTATCTGCCGGTGACCGGGCTGATGTTTCTGCTGCTGGTCTGCGGCCTGGTCGCGATGCTCTCGTTCACCGCCTGGACGCGATGGATGAAGCCGCTGTGGTTCGTTGTGGTCATGCTCGCCGCGGTGGTGCAGCACTACATGCTGACCTACCACGCGGTGATGGACCCGACGATGATGACCAATGCCCTGCAGACGGATGCGAGCGAGGTGCAGGACCTCCTGAGCTGGCGCCTGCTGTTCAATGTGCTGTGGGTCGTGGCGCTGCCGGCCTGGGGACTCTGGCTCGTGCGCCTCGTTCCTGCACCGCCGTTGTCGCAGCTCTGGCGCAATCTCGTGCTGCTGACGATCGTGGCTGCCGTCGCTGGCGCCGCGGCCTTCGCGATGAACCGGCAGCTTGCACCGCTGATGCGCAACAACGTCCATCTGCGCTACATGATGAACCCGCTCGCGAGCATCTACTCGACGACCGCTGTGGTGGTCAAACCGATGCTCGGCCATGGGCGCAGACTGATTCCGGTGACCGGCGGCACCGTGCTGGGTGCCAGCTACGCGAACCAGGCAAGGCCGCCGCTCTTCGTGCTGGTCGTGGGCAAGACCGCACGCGCCGATCACTTCGGGCTCAACGGCTATGCGCGCAACACGACGCCGGAACTCGCCGCGCGGCACGTGCTGAGCTTTCGCGACGTCCGCTCCTGCGGCACCAACACGCTGGCTTCGGTGCCCTGCATGTTCTCGCCGCTCAGCAAGGAGGCATTCGAGGCGCGCGAGGATGATTTCGAGAACCTGATGGATGTGCTGCAGGCCTCGGGCCTTGCGGTGTTCTGGCTCGACAACCAGGCCGGCGGGTGCAAGGGCGTATGCGACCGCGTGCCGCACGCGTCGGCCTTCGACCAGCTGGACCCGGCGCTCAGGAGCGCGCTGTGCGAGGCCGACGAGTGCCTCGACGAGGTGATGCTGCGCGGCCTGGACGAGCGCATCGCCGCGCTGCCCGCCGAGCGCCGCCGCAAGGGCATCGTGCTCGTGATGCATCAGATGGGAAGCAACGGCCCGGCCTACTACAAGCGCTCGTCGGCGGATCTGAAGCACTTCAAGCCCGAGTGCCGAACGAATGCGCTGGCGGAGTGCACCCACTCCGAGCTGATCAACGGCTACGACAACTCGATCGCGTACACCGACCGATTCCTTGGCAAGACCATCGACTGGCTCGAGGGGAAATCCGGGACATTCGATCCGTCGCTGCTCTACGTGAGCGACCACGGCGAGTCGCTCGGCGAGTACGGCCTGTTCCTGCATGGTCTGCCCTACGGCTTCGCGCCCGATGTGCAGAAGCGCGTACCCATGGTCGCCTGGTTCGGCGACGGCATGATCGAGCGCGACAAGCTCTCGCGCGCATGCATGGAATCCGGGCTCGACAAGCCGCTCACGCACGACAACCTCTATCACATCGTCCTGGGTCTGCTGGACGTGCGGACGCCGACCTACCTTCCTTCGCTCGATGCGCTGGCGGGTTGCCGCAGCCCGGCGGCCGCTGCGAGCGGCTGATCTCCGAGCCCTGGCGGCGGGCTGCTGCTATTTCTTGTCGCGCGGCAATCGCCCGAGCAGGTAGAACTCCGGATTCGGCAGCATCCCGCTGAAGCTCGCCATGCGATTGGAGAGCCCGAAGAACGCTGTGATCGCCGCGATGTCCCAGATGTCCTCGTCGCTGAAGCCATGGGCATGCAGCGGCGGGAAATCGCCTTCGTCGATCTCGTGCGAACGCTCGCACACCTTCATCGCGAATTCGAGCATCGCGCGCTGCCTGGCCGTGATGTCGGCCTTGCGCCAGTTGACGGCCACCTGGTCGGCCACGAGCGGCTTCTTCTCGTAGATGCGCAGCAGCGCGCCATGCGCGACGACGCAATAGAGGCACTGGTTGGCCGCGCTGGTGGCCGTCACGATCATCTCGCGGTCGCCCTTGGTGAGCGAGCCTTCTTCCTTCAGCATCAGCGCGTCGTGGTAGGCGAAGAAGGCGCGCCATTCAGCGGGCCGCCGGGCGAGCGCGAGGAACACGTTGGGCACGAAGCCGGCCTTCTCCTGCACTTCGAGCACCGCGGCGCGGATGTCGTCGGGCAGGTCCTTGATCTCGGTGAGGGGATAGCGCTCGGTCATGGGATCTCCTGATGAATCGCAACGCCGCCGATCATAGGGAGCCGCCTTCGTCTACCAGCGCCAGATGGCTTTCGTCCTTCAGTTCGACACCGGTGATGCCGCGCCGCAGCGATTCGCGGATCAGCCATGCGAGCTTGAACGCGGCCGCCGCGTACGCCAGCCCTTCGGGGCGGATGTTGGAGATGCAGTTCCGTTCGGCATCGTGCCGCCCGCGACGCGGCGCATGCGTGATGTAGACGCCCAGGCTGTCCGGCGAACTGAGGCCAGGGCGTTCGCCGATCAGGATGATCGACAGGCGCGCGCCGAGGTCCTCGGCGATCTCGTCCGCCAACGCGACGCGAGCTTGGGTGGCGATCACGACCGGCGTCAGTGAGAGCCCAGGCGGCAGCTTCGGCCGCAGTTCCGCGAGGAGTGGCGCGGCATGCCGTTCGACGGCCATCGAGGACAGCCCGTCGCCGATCACGATGCAGAGGTCCTTGGGCGCGCCGGCCCGCGAGCGCAGCCGCGACGAGTCCTCGGGCGCGAGTTGCCGCCCGAGGTCGGGGCGCCGCAGATAGTACGCCCGGTCGCCCGCGCGGCTGTGGACCTGTTCGGTGTCCCAGCCCTGCACGTTCAACGTGTTCACGAGCGCCTGCACGTCCAGCGCCGCGTGGATCGCATCGCGCGCCATCGCGTGTGCCCAGCCGAAGCGCAGCACTTCGTTGGTGGGCATGCCCGCGCCGGCGCGGCCGAGCGCGATGCGCGCGGGCGTGGCACCACGCCAAGGGTCCAGCGGGTTGTGGGTGACGAGCGAATCGTTCATCCCGCGAGCGCCTTCAGCGAGCCCATGTCCGAGAGCATGGCGTTGGAGGAGGGCGGTGCGATGCGCCCCGCGACGTCGGTGATCCGCATGCGCTGCAGCCAGGCCTCGAACTCGGGGGCCCGCTGGAGACCCATCGTCTCGCGCAGGAACAGCGCATCGTGGAAGGATGTGCTCTGGTAGTTCAGCATCACGTCGTCCGCGCCTGGCACACCCATGATGAAGTTGATGCCGGCGGTGCCGAGCAGCACCAGCAGCGTGTCCATGTCGTCCTGATCAGCTTCCGCATGGTTGGTGTAGCAGACGTCGCAACCGAGCGGCAGGCCCAAGAGCTTGCCGCAGAAATGGTCCTCGAGTCCGGCGCGAATGATCTGCTTGCCGTCGTAGAGGTACTCCGGCCCGATGAAGCCCACCACGGTGTTGATCAGCAAGGGCTTGTATCGCCGCGCGAGGCCATAGGCACGGGCTTCGCAGGTCTGCTGGTCGACGCCGAAATTGGCATTGGCCGAGAGCGCGCTGCCCTGGCCGGTCTCGAAATACATGACGTTGTCGCCGACGGTTCCTCGCTTCATCGCGAGCGCGGCTGCGCAGGCTTCGTCGAGCAGCTCCGGCGTGACGCCGAAGGAGCGGTTCGTCTTCTCGGTGCCGCCGATGGACTGGAACACCAGATCGATCGGCGCGCCGTACTCGGCCAGCTTGAGCGTGTTCGTGACGTGCGTGAGCACGCAGCTCTGCGTGGGGATCTGGAAGCGCTGGATCACCTCGTCGAGCATGCGCAGCAGGTTGCCGAGCACCTGCATGCTGTCGGACGCGGGGTTGATGCCGATCACCGCATCGCCCGCACCCAGCAGCAGTCCGTCGAGCAGCGACGCCGCGATGCCGCGCAGATCGTCGGTGGGGTGGTTGGGCTGCAGCCGCACTGCCAGGTGGCCGGGCAGGCCGATGGTGTCGCGGAACCGCGTGACGACGCTGCACTTGCGCGCGACCGCCACGAGGTCCTGGTTGCGCATCAGCTTGGACACTGCGGCCACCATCTCCGGGGTGAGACCGGGCGCGAGCGCGGTCAGTGCGTGCGTGTGCGCCTGCTCCGACAGCAGCCAGTTGCGGAAGTCGCCCACTGTCAGGTGCGCCACCGGCGCAAAGGCCTGCGCGTCATGGCTATCGATGATCAGGCGTGTGACGTTGTCTTCTTCGTACGGAACCAGCGCTTCGGTGAGGAACTGCTTCAGCGGCGTCTCCGCAAGGACGTGTCGCGCGGCGAGCCGCTGCTGCGCCGTGGCGGCCGCGATCTCCGCGAGATAGTCGCCCGAGCGGGCCGGACTTGCGCAGGCCATGACCTGCTTCAGATCGGCGAAGTCGAAGACGTGCGATTCGATCGTGGTTCGGTAGCGCATGGACGTGAACCTGCAAGAGGGGTGCCAGGCGGGTTGGCGGCGCGGCAATAATGAACCGGTTCATTCAAACATCAAAGGGGTTCTCCGTGCGATCCATTCTCTGTACCGCCATCGTTTCGATGTTCATGCTGCCGGCCGCCTTTGCGCAATCGGCGCCAGTGACCAAGCCCAGCGGGCTGATCTTCGAGTCGCTCGTGGACGGCAAGGGTGCATCGCCGGCTGCCACGGACGTCGTGCGGGTGCACTACCGCGGCACCTTCCCCGACGGCAAGGAATTCGACAGCTCCTTCAAGCGCGGCGAGCCGGCGGAGTTTCCGCTGGGCGGCGTGATCCCGTGCTGGACCGAGGGCGTGCAGCTCATGAAGGTCGGCGGCAAGGCCAAGCTGACCTGCCCGCCGGGGATCGCTTACGGCAAGCGGGGAGCGGGCGGGGTGATTCCGCCGGATGCAACCCTCAATTTCGAGATCGAGTTGCTCGCGATCAAAGGGAAATAACGAGTTTCGCCAGGAATACCGCGGAACCGGCTTCGCCGGGCCGCCGGTATTGCCCCCGGTAGGGGGTTGGCGAAGCGACACGCAGTGCGCGCAGCCTGGGGGCGAGCAACAGTCAAAACGGCTGAAACTGATAAAGCCAGGTCTCCGTCAACGTCTGATCCCCGTTCTTCATATAGAGCCGCATATCCACCGGATCGGCCCCTTCGGCGGCGAAGTCGAACTGCGCCCGCCAATGCCCCGGCACTCCGTTCGGCACTGCCTCCGCAAAGATGTACGAGAACTTGCCGCGCGAAGCGGTCAGCACCAGTTCGGGCTTGACGCCGAAGGGCAGTGATTCGAGCGGCTTGCCGATGAACTCGACCATGAACTTGCGCACCCCCTGAGGCCGCTGCGTGCCGGGCTGTCCGCCGCGCCCGATGCGTGTCGCCACGCAGCGCGCCAGGGGCGACGGAAAGGGCTCCTCCGCCGACCAGTGCAGGCGGTACTTGAGCTCGAAGTTCGAACCCGCCTTGGCGGGCGTCTTGGGCACCCAGCAGGCCAGGACGTTGTCGTGGATCTCGTCGTCGGTCGGGATCTCGATGAGCTGCACCGAGCCCTCGCCCCATTGACCGAGCGGCTCGACCCAGAGGCTCGGGCGCTTGTCGTAGTAGACGCCGTCCTGGTAGTGGTCGAAGGCGCGGTCGCGCTGCAGGAGGCCGAAGCCGCGCGGGTTGTTGTCGCTGAAGGCCGATGCGCGGGTCTGCGGCGGGTTGTTGAGCGGACGCCAGATGCGCTCACCCGCGCCGTTCCACATCGCGAGGCCGTCGGAGTCGTGCACCTCGGGGCGCCAGTCGATGCCGGTGGGCTTCACGGTCTCCGAATACCAGAACATCGAGGTCAGCGGCGTGAGGCCGAAGCGGCCGATGTCGCGGCGCAGGAAGAGGCGCGCGTCGATGTCCATCAGCACCGCCTTGCCGCGCTGCATGACGAACTTGTAGGCGCCGGCGATGCTGGGCCCTTCCAGGAGGGCGTAGACCGTCACGGCGTTCGACGAATCGTTCGCGGGCGGCTCGAAGTAGAACTGGGTGAAGGTGGGGAATTCTTCGGCGCGATCGGGCATGGCCGCATCGAGCGCAATGCCGCGAGCCGAAAGCCCGTACTGGAACAGCTCGCCGATGGCGCGGAAGTACGAAGCGCCGAGGAAGGCCGCCCAGTCGTTGGTTTGCCACGGCAGCTTCTTCTGGTCGCCGAGCCGGCTTTCCTGCAGGCGGAAGCCCGCGAAGCCGACGCCGTCAGGCAGCTGGCGCGCGGGGCTGTCGGGCGGCATCGTGAAGTACGCCGGGTCATAGACGATCTCGCGCGCAAAGCTGTCGCCGCCGGCGGTTTCCAGCACGTGCATGTGCACGGGCACCTGGAAGTAGCGGCCCAGGTGGAAGAAAGTGACGGGAAACTGCCCCGGTCCGTCGCGGAAGAGGGCGTTGTCGGTGTTGAACTTGATCTTGCCGTGGGCGTCGTAGTCGATCTTCTCCAGGATGTCCGCGGGCAGGGACTTGTCGGCGACGTACGGTTGGCTGCCCAGCGTCTTCGCGTACGCCACGAGGCGCTCGAAGGAGAAGGGCCGCGGCTGGCTCAACTGGAGCCCGGCGGCCGCGAATGCATCGGCGGAAATGCCCAGGGATGCGAGCGCCAGCGAGGCGCCGCCTGCGGTGAGGAGTGAGCGTCGATCGATCATTGGCGCAAATGTTAACGATGGCCCGGCACCGGCACCGTAGGCGGATCGCTGAAATGGCACCACGGTGTCGGCGCCGTCCTACGCGGCGAATTCGAAAGCAAACGGCGGAGTGCCCCTTCCGGCCCCGATCCCTACAGTGGATGCACCGATCAACGACACTGAAGGACGCAGGAAATGAACATGCGCAATGACGACGAAATGCGCGCGCTCGCCACGGTGAGCGATCCGCGCTGGGCCGCGGTGACGGCGCGCGATGCGAAGGCCGACGGCAGTTTCTTCTATTCGGTACGCAGCACCGGGGTGTACTGCCGGCCGTCCTGCGCGTCGCGCCGTGCGCGGCCGGAGAACATCGATTTCCACGCCACGGCGGCGGATGCGGAACGCGCGGGCTTCCGTCCGTGCAGGCGTTGCCGGCCCGACGCGCCTGCGCGGTCGAGCGAGCAGGCGGATCTGGTGGCGCGGCTGTGCCGCTACATCGAGGACTCGGAACAGGCGCCGGCGCTCGACGAACTCGCCGGGCGCGCCGGGCTCAGTCCCTGGCACCTGCACCGGCTCTTCAAGGAAGTGACCGGGTTGACGCCGAAGGCGTATGCGGCCGCGCATCGCGCGAAACGGGTGCGCCGCGAGCTTGCGCGCAGCGACACGGTGACCGAGGCGATCTACGACGCGGGCTACAACTCGAACGGCCGCTTCTACGCCGATTCGAACGAGATCCTCGGCATGACGCCGACCGCCTGGCGCTCCGGCGGCGCAGACACCGAGATCCGCTTCGCGATCGGCCAATGCGCGCTGGGCGCGATCCTCGTCGCGCAGAGCGAGCGCGGCATCTGCGCGATTTCGCTGGGCGACGATCCCGACGCACTGGCCCGGGAGCTGCAGGACCGCTTCCCGCGCGCGAGACTCGTCGGCGGCGACGCCGGATTCGAAGCGCTGGTCGCGAAGGTCGTCGGCTTCGTCGAGGCGCCGCGTGTCGGGCTGGACCTGCCACTGGACGTTCGCGGCACGGCCTTCCAGCAGCGCGTCTGGCAGGCGCTGCGCGAAATCCCAGTGGGGGAGACCGCGAGCTACAGCGCGATCGCGGAACGCATCGGTTCGCCGAAGTCGGTGCGCGCGGTGGCACAGGCTTGCGGCGCGAACGCCCTCGCCGTGGCGATTCCCTGCCATCGCGTGGTGCGCAGCGACGGCGGCGTCTCGGGCTACCGCTGGGGCGTCGAGCGCAAGGGCACGCTGCTGCGCCGGGAGGCCGGGCCGGCATGAGTTCATGGAAAGAACGGGTGGCGCAGGTGAACTGGGTTCAGGCCGAAACCGATCTCGACGACCAGGGCTGCGCGCTGCTGCCGTCGCTGCTCGCGCCCGGCGAGTGCGAGTCGCTCGCCGGGATGTATGCGGCCGACAAGTCCTTTCGCAGCCGCGTGGTGATGGAGCGGCACGGCTTCGGTCGCGGCGAGTACAAGTACTTCGCCTACCCCTTGCCGGCGGCCGTCGCCGCCCTGCGGGAGCGGATCTACCCGCGGCTGGTGCCGATCGCGAACCGATGGAACGAGATCATGGACATCGACGTGCGCTATCCGGCGCGCCACGCCGAGTTCATCGACCGCTGCCATGCGGCGGGCCAGTTGCGGCCGACGCCTTTGCTGCTGCAATACGACACCGACGACTACAACTGCCTGCACCAGGACCTGTACGGCGAGCATGTGTTTCCGCTGCAGGTGGTCATCCTGCTGTCCGAACCGGGCCGCGATTTCACCGGCGGCGAGTTCGTGATGACGGAGCAACGACCGCGCATGCAGTCGCGCCCGATGGTGCTGCCGCTGCGACAGGGCGATGCAGCGGTGATCGCGGTACACCACCGGCCGGTTCAGGGCACGCGGGGCACGTATCGCGTGAATCTGCGCCACGGCGTGAGCCGCGTGCGTTCGGGCCGGCGGCATACGGCGGGGATCATCTTTCACGATGCCCAGTGAGCCATGACGCAAGACCTTTTCGACGATGAAGCCGCATCCGGACCGCTGCCGCTCGCTCCCGGCGCCGTCGTGCTGCGCCGCTTCGCACGGCCGTATGACGGTGCGCTGCTGGATGCCGTCCGTGAGGTGATCGCGCAGGCGCCGCTGCGCCATATGGTCACGCCCGGGGGCTTGCGCATGTCGGTGGCGATGGCCAACTGCGGCGATCTCGGCTGGGTGAGCGACCGCACCGGCTACCGGTACGACCGGCTCGATCCCGAAAGCGGCAAGCCCTGGCCGCGCCTGCCGGATGTGTTCAGGCGCCTCGCGGCCGAAGCAGCGTCGCGAGCCGGCTTCGAGGGCTTCGTGCCCGATGCGTGCCTCGTCAATCGCTACGAGCCGGGCACGCGGCTCTCGATGCACCAGGACCGCGACGAACGCGATTTCAGCCAGCCCATCGTGTCGGTGTCGCTCGGCCTCTCGGCGGTGTTCCTCTTCGGGGGACCGAAGCGTTCGGACATGGCGCGCCGCGTTCCGCTGGACCATGGCGATGTGGTGGTCTGGGGCGGGCCGGCGCGGCTGCACTACCACGGCGTGCTGCCTCTGAAGGAGGGGGCGCACCCGTTCTGGGACGGATGCCGGATCAACCTCACCTTTCGCAAGGCGGGTTGAGCGGAGGCTGGGCGATCACCGGCGCGGCGGCAGGCGACGTGTCTCGCCGACTGCGACGGCGAAGAATTCCTCCTCCGGAATACCTTGCGCGTCGCGCACTTCCGCCAGCTTGCGCGGCGGCTCGTCGATCGCTTCGTCGCTCAGCTCGAAGACGCCCCAGTGGATGCCGAGCGAACGCTTGGCGCCCACGTCGGCATGGATGCGCAGGGCCTCTTCGATATCCACGTGCTGCGACTTCATGAACCAGCGCGGCGCATAGGCGCCGATCGGGATCAGCGCGATGTCGAAGCCGCCGCCTTGCTCCGGCGTCTGCCGGTCGCTGAAGTGCCGGCGGATGTCCGCGAAGTCGCGCGAGTAGCCGGTGTCGCCGGTGTAGAGCAGATGGCAATCCGGCGCGAGCACCGCGAAGCCGCCCCACAGCGTCGCCATCGCGTCGCGGGGGCTGCGCGACGACCAGTGCTGGGCGGGGACGAGCGCGATCTCCAGGTCGCCGTGTGCGCCACGCACGGCGTGCCGTTCCCACCAGTCCAGCTCGACGGCGTGGTGGATCCGCCGACTCGCCAGCCAGGGCCGGATGCCCAGCGGCACCACGAACAACGGCGGGCCGCCGGGCTGCCGGTTGAGCGCGTCGACCGACGGCGCGTCGAGATGGTCGTAGTGGTTGTGCGACACCAGCACCAGATCCACGCGCGGAAGCTGCGACAGCTCGATGCCCGGCGGCGTGTGCCGCTTCGGCCCCGCAAAGCGCAGCGGCGATGCGCGCAGCGAGAACATCGGATCGGTCAGCATCGTGAGCCCGCCCATCTGCACCATCACGGTCGCATGGCCGATCCAGGTGAAGCAGGGAACCATGGCGCTGCCGGCGCGCGCGTTGGCATGCAGCCATTCCAGCTCGGGCGTCACGCGCGGCGTCGGCGCGAGCGGTCGCGGCGGCAAGCGGTCGCGGAAGGCCTGCCGACGCCAGCGCAGCAGCTCCGACAGGCTCTTCGGCTGGAACTCCTCGTAGTTGTTCTGAAAGCCGCGTTCGCGGTGGTGCGGCCGGGCGGGGTCGGGGTGGCGGTTCATCGGTGCCGCAATCTATCCCGCAATCAGCTTCTGGACCAGCTCGGCGGTCGTGGCCGCGGTGTACTTGCGCATCAGGCGGGCGCGGTGAATCTCGACGGTGCGGTGGCTGATCTGCAGCGCCTTGCCGATTTCCTTCGACGTGCGTCCCTGCATCACCTGCGCCGCCACCTCGCGCTCGCGGGGCGTGAGTTCGGCCTTGACCGAGCGCCGCGAGCCCAGGTCCTCGAAGGTCCAGATGCCCGCCTCGTGCGGCGCATCGCGATTCAGCGCCTGGCCGCTGACGTGGCACCAGAAGGTCTCGCCCGCGAACATGCCGTGCAGGTTGCCCAGCCGCTTCATCATGCGGTTGTCGGCATAACGGCCGCTGGCGTTCAGGATCGGCTCCATGCGCTTGCCGATCCGCTCGAATTCGGCGACGCTCGGGTAGAGCACCTGGAAGGATTGGCCGACGAGCGCATCGCGCGTGGCGCCGAACATCTCGCACACGCGGGCGTTGCAGTCCACGATGATGCGGTGACGCGACAGCACCATGCCCACCGGCGCCAGCTCGAAAGCCAGCCGGTAGTCGACTGCCGGCAAATTTCCTTCGGGTGTCTCCATTACGAAATACTACGTATGCCAGTACGTAGTATCGTCGCGGGATCGAATTTGAGTCGGATTCAACCACCCTAACCACCGAACGAGGAACCATGGCGAACAAGATCTACCCCTCCGCCGACGCGGCGCTCAAGGGCGTCGTGGCTGACGGCCAGACCCTCGCCGTCGGAGGCTTCGGCCTCTGCGGCATCCCCGAAGCCCTGATCGATGCACTGCACGATTCCGGCGTCAAGAACCTCACCTGCATCTCGAACAACGCGGGCGTCGACGGCTTCGGCCTCGGCAAGCTGCTCGAGACGCGCCAGATCAGGAAGATGGTCGCGAGCTACGTCGGCGAGAACAAGGAGTTCGAGCGCCAGTACCTCGCGGGCGAACTCGAACTCGAGTTCACGCCGCAGGGCACGCTCGCCGAAAAGCTGCGCGCCGGCGGCGCGGGCATCCCGGCCTTCTTCACCAAGACCGGCGTCGGCACCCAGGTCGCCGAAGGCAAGGAACTGCGCGAGTTCGACGGCGAGACCTACGTCATGGAACGCTCGCTGGTGCCCGACGTCGCGCTGGTCAAGGCCGACGTGGCCGACAAGTCCGGCAACCTGCGCTTCCGCCTGACGGCGCGCAACTTCAATCCCGCCGCCGCGATGGCCGGCAAGATCTGCATCGTCGAAGTCGAGAAGATCGTCGAGGTGGGCGAGATCGCCCCGGACGACATCCACCTGCCGGGCATCTACGTGCACCGCATCGTGCTCAACGCGACGCCCGAGAAGCGCATCGAGAAGCGCACCGTGAGCGCGTCGGTCGATGCCGCCGCCGCCAAGGTCGAGGCCCAGGCCGCCATCGCACAGGCCGCCGCAGGCAGCGAAGTGCCCGCGCCCATCAAGAACACCAAAGGAGCCTGACATGCCCTGGACCCAAGATCAGATGGCCGCCCGCGCGGCCCAGGAACTCGAAGACGGCTTCTACGTCAACCTCGGCATCGGCATTCCCACGCTGGTCGCGAACTTCGTCGGCGACAAGGAAGTCTGGCTGCAGAGCGAGAACGGAATGCTCGGCATCGGCCCGTTCCCGACCGAGGACCAGGTCGACGCCGACCTGATCAACGCCGGCAAGCAGACCGTGACCACCATTCCGGGCTCGGCCATCTTCGGCAGCCACGAGAGCTTCGCGATGATCCGCGGCGGCAAGATCAACCTGTCGATCCTCGGCGCGATGCAGGTGAGCGCCAAGGGCGACCTGGCCAACTGGATGATCCCCGGCAAGATGGTCAAGGGCATGGGCGGCGCGATGGACCTCGTCGCGGGCGTCAAGCGCGTGATCGTGCTGATGGAGCACGTCGCCCGGAAGAAGGACGGCACCGAGGACCTGAAGATCCTCGACAACTGCTCCCTGCCGCTGACCGGCGTGGGCGTGGTCGACCGCATCATCACCGACCTGGGCGTGATCGACGTCACGTCGGACGGCCTGAAGGTCGTCGAACTGGCGCCGGGCGTGAGCTTCGACCAGATCCAGTCGAAGACCGGGCCGAAGCTGATCCAGTAATCGGCCGCAGATGAAAGCCGGGGGCGAAGCGAAGGTCGCGATCTACTGGGATTTCGAGAATCTGCACGCGGTCCTGACCGACCAGCAGAACGGGCAGGACTACTACCGCGACCACCGCATGAGCGTGCAGGCGCCGGTGGTCGACGTGGACCCGGTGCTCGACTACGCTGCGTCGTTCGGCGATGTGATCATCCATCGCGCCTACGGCAACTGGCAGTTCTTCTCGCGTTACCGCGATGCGCTCAATGGGGCGGGCATCGACCTGATCCAGATGTTCCCCCGGGGCGCGAACATGAAGAACAGCGCCGACATCCGCATGGCGCTCGACGCGCTGAGCGACATCCACGCGCATCCGCACCTGACGCACATCGTGGTCGTCTCCAGCGACAGCGATTTCATCAGCCTTGCGCAGAAGGCCAAGCAGGCCGGCCGTTTCGTCGCCGGCGTGGGCGTCGAGAACAACAGCAACCGCTTCTGGATCGCGGCCTGCAACGAGTTCAAGTTCTACCGCGCGCTGGTCGAACTCAACGAAGCCAGCGAGCTGGCGGCGTCGGCCGCTGCAGCGCCGGCAGTGACCGCGACCTCCGCCGGACCCTCGCCCGAATCCGAAGCGATGCCGGTCGAACCGCAACTGCCGACACTTCTTTCGGTCGATGAGGCGCGCGAAACGCTGACCAAGTCATTGACCCAACTGGTCGCGCGGCAAGGCGAGAACTACGTGCACCGCGGTACCCTCAAGTCGCTGATGAAGCGACTGATGCCGGCCTTCGACGAACGGGCACTGGGTTGCGGCAGCTTCACGAGTTTTCTCGAAAAGTTTCCCGATATCGTGCGAATCGTGGACGCCGAGGGCGGCGGCCATGTGGCACTCGTCGATGCGGCCCCGGCCGAGCCGGATTCCGGCGCAGGCTGATCATCCGGGCCGACTTTGCATGGAGAGTCGGACATGAATGCAAACGACGCGCTGCGCGGCATCTGGCAGACGGCCGGACTGCCCTCGGATGCACTGGCTTGCGCGCGACTGAGTGGTGCGGACCCGGTGCTGCCGTCGTCCTTCGCCGTCGGCGCAGCCGCGCAGAGCACCATCGCGGCGGCCGCGCTCGCTGCCTGCGAACTGGGGCATGTTCGCGGCGCGACGCGCCAGGAAGTCGCGGTCGACATGCTGCACGCGGCGCTCGAATGCACCGCCTGGTTCAGCATCGACGGCCGTGTGCCGGATCTGTGGGACGCGTTCTCGGGCCTCTATCGCGCGGCGGATGGCTGGGTGCGCATCCACGCGAATTTCGCGCATCACCGCGAGGGTGCATTGCGGCTGTTGGGGCTCGATCCCGTCACCGCGCAGCGCACCGATGCCGAGGCCGCCATGCGGTCATGGAGGGCGATCGATTTCGAAGATGCGGCCGCCGCACGAGGTCTCGTCGCAACCGCGATGCGCACCTTCGACGAATGGGACGCCACGCCGCAGGGCAGGGCGATCGCGTCGCAGCCGTTGTTCACCATCGACCGCATCGGCGACGCGCCGCCTGCGAGATTGCCGCCGCTCGAAGCGAACGACCGACCTCTGAGCGGCGTTCGGGTGCTCGATCTCACGCGCATCCTGGCCGGCCCGGTCGGCGGTCGTGCATTGGCCGCCTATGGGGCGGACGTGATGCTGGTCAACTCGCCGAAGCTGCCGAACGTCGAGGCCATCGCAGACACCAGCCGGGGCAAACTTTCCGCGCATGTCGATCTGCAAACCGAGGCGGGCCGCGCCGCACTTTCGCATTTGCTGACGGACGGGCATGTCTTCGTCCAAGGCTATCGTCCGGGGGGCATCGAGGCGCTGGGCTTCGGCGCGATCGATACGGCGCGCATGCGCCCGGGCATCGTCCACGTATCGCTCACCGCCTACGGCACGCAGGGCCCGTGGGCATCGCGGCGCGGTTTCGATTCGCTCGTGCAGACAGCCATGGGCTTCAACCATGCCGAGGGCGAAGCGGCGGGCGGCGGCAAGCCCCGGCCCCTGCCGATGCAGATCCTCGACGAGGCGACCGGCTATCTGATCGCCATGGGCGCATCGGCCGCGATGTGCCGCCAGCAGCGCGAAGGCGGAAGCTGGCACGTGCAGGTGTCGCTCGCGCAGACGGGCCACTGGCTGCGCGGGATGGGTCGCGTGCCCGATGGCCTGAAGGTGGCGGTGCCCGACAGGGCGCCGTTCCTCGAATGCTCGCCTTCCGGTTTCGGCGAACTGGCGGGTCTGAGCCACAGCGCGCAGTTGTCCCGCACGCCGGCCGCATGGCCCCGGCCTTCGATGCCGCCGGGGAGCCATCCGCCGGCATGGCCCTAGTCATCCCCTCGGCGAACGATTCGCCGTTCGACATCGCCTGCTAGTTTCATCCTGCCGGTCGGCTTCGACGGATCGGCTCTCAGGAAGGAAGGTGATCGTCATGAACAAGCGATCAGCAGGGGGCTCTTTTCCCAGATTCGGAAGGCAATGGTTCGTCGCGCTGGCGCTGCTGGCGGCGATCGTGCTCGGTACGTCGATTGCGGAAGGACCGATCCGATCCCATCCGTCGCACGATGCCCCGATCCCGGCTTCAGGCACGCCGGCCGCGGCTTCGGAGGGCTCCAGTTTCCCGGTGCCCGCCGCGAGCGAGGTGTTCTCGAACGCGCCGTCGCCGTCGTCCGTCGAGGTGATCCCGAGCTTCTGAAGTGCCCGCAAGGCAGTAAGGCCCTAATCGCCTCTGGCCGTATCGAGCGACTCGATCAACTGCTGCGCTCCCTGAGACGCACTCTCGGCCCATCGCAGCGACTCGAGCGCGGATGCGGCCGTCGCCGCCGGCACGCGGCGCAGGGCGACTTCGCCGAGAAGCCGCTCGCGTTCGGCTTTCCGTTCATGGACGAGTTGCGCTCTGGCTTCCTCGACGGGTGAGGTGATCGCCGTGCCGGCGGCGCTTTCGGGATCCTTCGTTGCGTCGAGCCAGGTGGCCAGCGCACGGGCGCCTGCCGCGTAGCCCGGCGGAGGCTGCCAGTCGCCGACGGCGGCCGGAATGCGCGCGAGTTCCCGCTGCAGCGTCGAGAGGTCATCCAGCGCGTGGCAGATGCGCACGAGGCGCGCCTCCCCGAGGCTGGGGTCGATGGTGTCGAGCGACACGGATTCGAGGAACTGCTCGATCTGCTGGATTGCCTGGGTCGGCGGGACATAGCCGGCCCGCTCCCCCGCCAGGGTGGCGCGGACGGCGTCGACCGCGCCGCGCGCCACTTCGAGGATCGCTCGCCACGCGGCTTCGAGCGCGATCGTGCCGCCCGTTCGCGCGACGGCGGGTTCGAGATGGCTCACGGCGGTTTCGCCACCGCTGCCGGCGATGCGGCTGATGAACTGCGCGAACCGGTCGAGCCACGGGTAGAACACCAGCACGCCCGCGAGCTTGAAGATGCTGCTGAAGGCTGCGAGCGCCAGCACGCCGTCGAGGTCGCCGAGCCGCCCGCCCAGCCATTCCGCCGCATGGACCAGCGGGCCCAGAAACACGACGCCGAGCACGCCGACGACGAGGCTGAAGGTGACATGGGCGATCGCGGTGCGCCGCACCGCCAGGCCGCCGCCGAGCGCCGCGAGGGCGCTCGTCGCCGCCGTCCCGATGCTCTGCCCCACGACCATCGCACACGCCTGCTCGAACGTGAGCGAGCCCGCGTCGAGCGCCACCAGCGTCGTCGCCGCGGCGGCGCTCGAACTCTGCATCACGATCGTCATCACGATGCCGATGCCGGCCAGCACCCAGCGTGCGAAGAGGCCGGTGCCGGCGAACGCTTCGAGGTTCCAGGTCACGCCTTTCATCCCGGTCTGCAGAAAGTCGATCCCGGTGAAAAGCAGCCCGAAGCCGGCGAGGATCGCGCCGAGCGACCGCAGCCTGCCGCTCGCGACCAGCCAGAGCAGCGCGCCGACGCCGAGCAGCGGCAGCGCGCCATCCGCGATCCGGACGCGAAACCCGAAGACCGCGATCAGCCATGGCGTCGAGGTGGTCCCGAAGGTGGCGCCGATCGTGACCCCGATGGCCTGCGAGAAGGTGATGAGCCCGGCGCTGACGAAGCCGATGACGGTCAGGATCGTCGCGGTCGAGGACTGGATCGCCGCGGTGAACAGCGCCCCGGAAACCACGGCGCTGAAGCGCCCGGACACCGCGGTCTGGAGCGCCCGGCGAAGCGAGTCGCCCGCGAAGCTCTTCAGGCCTTCGGTGAGATGGTGGATTCCCAGAAGGAAGAGGCCCAGTCCGCCGAGGACCTTCAGGGCGACGTCTGTCTCCATGTGCTAGCCCCCATGCCGGTCGCACCCGGCGTTGTGCGTACCGCTTTTCAGACGACGGTAAGGGAAGGGTGGAGTGGGTGTCAACGCCATGAGACTTGTCGCACTGCAGCAAATGGCCGGTCTTCAGGACACCCGGGCGCTATGCCATCAGGACATCCCGCTGCGCTTCGACGGTCTCTTTCAGGAAGTCCCACACCGCCTTCACCCTCGCCAGGTGCCGCGTCTCCGCCGGCACCGACATCCAGAAAGTCCGCGTGAAGTTCGCTTCATCGGGCAGCACGCGCCGCAGCGACTTGTCGCTCTCTGCAATGAACGCCGGCAGCACCGCGATGCCCGCGCCCGCCGCGGTGGCCCGATGCTGCGCGAGGATGCTGGTGCTGCGCAGCGCGAACGAATCGGGCTTGTACAGCTCGTCGAGGTACTGGAGTTCCTTGCTGAACAACAGGTCGTCCACGTAGCTGATGAAGGTGTGGCCGCGCAGGTCCTCGCGGGTGCGGATCGCGCCGTGCTTGGCGAGGTAGTGCTTCGACGCGTACAGGCGCAGCACGTAGTCGGTGAGCTTGGTGACGACCACGGGCCCGCGCGCCGGACGTTCGAGCGAGATCACGATGTCGGCCTCGCGCCGCGACAGGTGCACCAGGCGCGGCATCGCGAGCAGGTCGATCACGAGCTTGGGATGCTGCTGCGCGAACAAGGCGAGCTGCGGGGCCAGCACCACCGTGCCGAAGCCTTCGGTCGCGCCGATGCGCACCAGCCCCGACAGCCCTTCGTTGGATGCGGGCGCGGTGCTCTCGACCGCGCGGAAGGCACTCTCCATCGACTCGACTTGCGGCTGCAGCCGGCGACCCGCTTCCGTCAGCCGGTGGCCGTCGGATTCGCGCGAGAAAAGAGCGGTGCCGATCTCCTTTTCCAGTGCCTGGATGCGCCGCGCGACGGTGGTGTGATCGACAGCCAGTCGCCGCGCCGCGCCGACCAATGTGCCCGTGCGCGCGAGCTCCAGAAAGAAGCGCAGGTTGTCCCAGTCCATGCGTTGCAATTATGCAGATCGGGCATGCGTATTTGTCTATTGCAACCGCAAAAGTGCAAAGCTAGCATCCTTGCTCGCACCCCATTCAGGAGACAAGTTTCATGGACGCCACCACCACCCCCGCGACGAAGGTCGCCACCGTCAAGCTGCTCATCGGCGGCAAGTTCGTCGAGTCGAAGACCACCGAGTGGCGCGACATCGTCAATCCGGCCACGCAGGAAGTGCTGGCCAAGGTGCCGTTCGCCACGCAGGATGAAGTCGATGCGGCGGTCGCCTCCGCCAAGGAAGCCTTCAAGACCTGGCGCAAGACGGCCATCGGCGCACGCGCACGCATCTTTCTCAAGTACCAGCAGCTCATCCGCGAACACATGGGCGAACTGGCCGCGATCCTCACGGCCGAGCAGGGCAAGACGCTGCCCGATGCCGAGGGCGATGTGTTCCGTGGCCTCGAAGTGGTCGAGCACGCGGCCGGCATCGGCAACCTGCAGTTGGGCGAGTTCGCCAACAACGTCGCTGGCGGTGTCGATACCTATTCGGTGCTGCAGCCGCTGGGCGTGTGCGCGGGCATCACGCCGTTCAACTTCCCCGCCATGATCCCGCTGTGGATGTTCCCGATGGCGATCGTCACCGGCAACACCTTCGTGCTGAAGCCTTCCGAGCAGGATCCGATGGTCACGATGCGTTTGTGCGAACTCGCGCTCGAAGCCGGCATTCCGCCCGGCGTGCTCAACGTGGTGCACGGCGGCGAAGCGGTGGTCAACGCGATCTGCGACCACAAGGACATCAAGGCGATCTCCTTCGTCGGATCGACCAAGGTCGGCACGCACGTCTACAACCGCGCATCGCTCGCGGGCAAGCGTGTGCAATGCATGATGGGCGCGAAGAACCACGCGATCGTGATGCCCGATGCGAACAAGGAGCAGACGCTCAATGCGCTGGCCGGAGCGGCGTTCGGTGCGGCGGGACAGCGCTGCATGGCGGTGTCGGTCGCGGTGCTGGTGGGGGATGCGCGCAACTGGGTTTCCGATCTGGTCGAGAAGGCCAAGACGCTCAAGGTCGGCGCGGGCGTGGACAAGGGCGTGGATGTCGGCCCGCTGGTCTCGTGCGCGGCGTTTGACCGCGTCACCGGCCTCATCGAACGCGGCGTGGCCGATGGCGCGACACTCGCGCTCGACGGCCGCAAGCCTACGGTGCCCGGCTACGAGAAGGGCAACTTCGTCGGCCCGACGGTGTTCGCCGACGTGAAGCCCGGCATGTCGATCTACGAGCAGGAAATCTTCGGCCCCGTGCTGTGCCTCGTCGGCGCGGACAACATCGACGACGCGATCGAACTGATCAACGCCAACCCGAACGGCAACGGCACCGCGATCTTCACCCAGTCCGGCGCAGCGGCGCGGCGTTTCCAGGAGGACATCGACGTCGGGCAGGTGGGCATCAACGTGCCGATCCCGGTGCCGGTGCCGATGTTCTCGTTCACCGGTTCGCGCGCGTCGAAGCTCGGCGACCTCGGGCCCTACGGCAAGCAGGTCGTGCTGTTCTACACGCAGACCAAGACGGTGACTTCGCGCTGGTTCGACGACAGCACTGTCTCGCACGGCGTCAACACCACGATCGCGCTCAAGTAAGCTCGTCCGCATGGACTTCGAGCTGACCGAAGAGCAGCGCGCCTTCGCGCAGACCGCGCGCGAATTCGCGCTTGCCGAATTCGCGCCGCATGCGGCCCGGTGGGACGCCGAGGCGATCTTCCCCAGGGAAGCGATCGCCAAGGCCGGTGAACTGGGCTTCTGCGGCCTCTATGCCCCCGAGAGCATCGAAGGGCTCGCGCTGCCGCGCCTCGATGCGACGCTGGTATTCGAAGAGATGGCAGCGGTCGATCCCTCGACCACCGCCTTCATCACGATCCACAACATGGCGACGTGGATGCTCGGCACCTGGGGAGGCCCCGCGGTGCGCGAGCGCTGGGGCGCCGATCTGACCAGCGGGCGCAAGCTCGCGTCGTACTGCCTGACCGAACCCGGAGCGGGCTCCGATGCCGGATCGCTCAAGACGCGCGCCGAGCTGCAGGGCCACGAATACGTCATCAACGGCGGCAAGGCCTTCATCTCCGGCGCGGGTTCGACCGACGTGCTGGTGCTGATGGCGCGCACCGGCGGTGGCGGCGCGAACGGCATCTCCGCCATCGCAGTCCCGGCCGATGCGCCCGGCATCAGCTACGGCAAGAAGGAACACAAGATGGGCTGGAACAGCCAGCCCACGCGCACGATCAACTTCGACAACGTGCGCGTGCCGGCCGAGAACCTGCTCGGACAGGAAGGCGAGGGCTTCCGCATCGCGATGAAGGGGCTCGACGGCGGGCGCATCAACATCGCGACCTGCTCCGTAGGCGCGGCGCAAGGTGCGCTCGATGCCGCGCGCCGCTACCTGCACGAGCGACAGCAGTTCGGCAAGCCGCTCGCGAGCTTCCAGGCGCTGCAATTCAAGCTCGCCGACATGGCGACTGAACTGGTCGCCGCGCGGCAGATGGTGCGCATGGCCGCGAGCAAGCTCGATGCGGCTCATGCCGATGCGAGCACCTATTGCGCGATGGCGAAGCGCTTCGCGACGGATGCGGGCTTTACCGTCTGCAACGACGCGCTGCAACTGCACGGCGGCTACGGCTACCTGAGCGAATTCCCGCTGGAGCGGTTGGTGCGCGATGCGCGCGTTCACCAGATCCTCGAAGGCACCAACGAAATCATGCGAATGATCGTCGCCCGCAAGCTCCTAGAGGGCGACGCCGACATCCGATAACCAGACAGCCAATGACCGATCCCGTCGTTCTCTTCAACGAAATCAAGACTGCCAACGGCAAGCGCTTCGGCGTTGCCACGCTCAATTCGCCTGCATCGCTCAACTCGCTGTCGGTGGCGATGGTGCGACTGCTCATCCCGAAGCTGCGCGAATGGGCGCGGGACGACGGCGTGATCGGCGTGCTGCTCGATGCATCGGGCGAGAAGGCCTTCTGCGCCGGCGGCGACCTGCGGCAGCTCTACCAGACGCTGCTTGAATGCGGGCCCGCGCGCAACACCTACGCGGAGGAATTCTTCAGCGAGGAGTACGAACTCGACTACCTGATCCACACCTTCCCCAAGCCTTTCCTGTGCTGGGGGCACGGGATCGTGATGGGTGGTGGTGTTGGCTTGATGTCGGGCGCGTCGCACCGTGTCGTCACGCTGCAAAGCCGCGTCGCGATGCCCGAGATCAACATCGGCCTGTATCCCGACGTCGGCGGAAGCTGGTTCCTGCGCCGCGCGCCTGGGCGGGTGGGGCTCTTTCTCGCGCTGACGGCGGCTCCACTGAACGCGGCCGATGCGATCTTCTGCGGGCTCGCCGACATCGTGGTCTTGCACGAGCGCAAGTCGCAGGTGCTCGACGGCATCGCGGGCGCGGCCTGGCAAGGCGAACCGAAAGCGGATCGGGCATTGCTGTCGCGCCTGCTCGCGAAGGCGGGCGAGGGCGCGGAGAAGCAATCATCGAAGCTGCGCGAGCATTTCGACACGATCAACGATCTGATGGCTGGCGACGATCTGCTCGACATCGCGAATCGCCTGCGCACGCTGAAGTCGGACGATGCATGGCTGCAGACCGCCGCCGCAACGTTTATCAAGGGCTCGCCGAGTTCGGCAGCGCTGTCCTTTGCGCTCTGGCAGCGCGTCACCCGCATGTCGCTCGCCGAGGTGTTCCGCCTCGAGTACTGGGCCTCGCTCGGCTGCTGTGCGCACAAGGACTTCGCCGAAGGCATTCGCGCGCTGCTGATCGAGAAGGACCGCAACCCGCGCTGGAGCCCGGCGACGCTCGAAGAGATCACGCCCGAGTTCATCGAAGACCACCTGCGCGTGCGCGCGCCGGGGCCGCATCCGCTGGCCGCGCTCGTCTGAACCTCTTTCATCGCCAACAAGACAACGGAGACATCCTATGAAGATCGCATTCATCGGCCTCGGGAACATGGGCGGCCCGATGGCCCTGAACCTGAAGGAGGCCGGCCACGAGGTCCGGGGCTTCGACCTCTCCAAGCCCGCTTGCGAGAAGCTCGCGGCCGATGGGCTGGGCATCGCCGCATCGACGGCCGATGCGATCGCCGGCGCCGACGTCGTGATCAGCATGCTGCCCGCGAGCCAGCATGTCGAATCGCTCTACCTCGGCAGCGACGGCAAGCCCGGGCTCATGGAGCAGATCCCCGCCGACACGCTGGTGATCGACAGCAGCACCATCGCTGCCGCAACGTCGCGCAAGGTGGCCGAGGCCGGTGCGAAGCGCGGCGTGGCGGTGATCGATGCGCCGGTCTCCGGCGGCACAGGCGGTGCGATCGCGGGCACGCTGACCTTCATGGTCGGCGGATCGGAAACGGACCTCGAACGCGCGCGTCCCGTGCTCGAAAAGATGGGCGCCAACATCTTCCACGCCGGTGGCGCCGGTGCAGGGCAGACCGCGAAGATCTGCAACAACATGCTGCTCGGCATCCTGATGATCGGCACCTCGGAAGCCATCGCGCTGGGCGTCGCCAACGGGCTCGATCCGAAGGTGCTGTCGGAAATCATGCGCCGCAGCTCGGGCGGCAACTGGGCGCTCGAAAAGTACAACCCGCTGCCGGGCGTGATGGAAGCCGCGCCCGCTTCAAAGGGCTACGCGGGCGGTTTCGGCACCGACCTGATGCTGAAGGATCTCGGCCTCGCACAGGAGAACGCGGCTGCCGTGCGTGCGGCCACGCCGCTGGGTGGGCTCGCGCGCAATCTCTATGCAGCGCACAGTCTTGCGGGGCATGGCGCGCTCGATTTCTCGAGCGTGATCAAGCTGGTGCAGGCCAGGTCCACGTAGAGCGCGCCGCGCGCGCGGCGCGCGCCGTCGTTACTGCGGCACGACGCGGGCCATGTGGCCCTGGCCCTGGATGAACACGCGCTGACCCACACGCAGGCCCGGCGTCGTAGGCTGGGTCACTTCGACGAGCACGCCGCTGTCCGTGCGAACGAAGATTTCCTGGCCAGGCTGCGAACCTGCGGCGTTGTTCGCGACCTGCGCGCCGGCCATGCTGCCGCCGATCGCGCCGGCCACCATCGCCACATCGCGTCCCGTGCCGCCGCCGATCAGGCTGCCGAGGCCGACGCCGGTCAGGCCGCCGACCACCGCGCCCACGCCCGTATGGGCTTCGCTGCGAATGGTGGTGGGAGTGATCTGCTCGATCTTGCCCTGCGTGATCGCCATCGGCGCCTGCTGTTGCGGTGCCGCGCAAGCGGTCAGCATGAGAGCCGTGGCGACGGCGGCGATGCGGGTGTGCAACTGGAATGCCATGATGAACGTCGCTCCTTCGTCGAGATGGGTTGTCGTTTCGAGACTGCGATGCGGAGTCTGACGCGATTCGCCACCGACGCCAAGGCTGTTCGGGGCGCTTCCTTCCCCGCTCGGCTTCTGCTAGGACGCGACGAAGCCGTTCGGCCTGGCGTCAGAAGGCCAGCGTCGGGTTGCGGTGCAACTCATCGCGTTTGCGCTGCTGGCGGACGAGGTCGCAGCGAGGATGACTGGCGTACTGAGGCTTGTCGCAGTGCGCCGCTTCGCAACGGGCGGCAAATACGAAGTTGAGCGTCTCGCAGCCGCTGCGCGGGTCGAGCGCGCCGACGCGCGCGGGAGGCGCGGCCCGGGGCGCCTGCCTGCGTTCTGCCGGTGGAGGCGAGGGGGTCAATGCCGCGACCGGCGGAGACGCCGCTGCCGGAGGCGCGTCCGCACCGGCGACTTGCGCTGCGCCGCTGGATGGGGCGACCGCCGCCTCGCCGGGTGCCAGCGATGCGCCTAGCGACACGATCTCCGGCGCCGGTGTCGAGGCCTTGGGTTTGTCCGCCGCGATGGCGGCCGGTGGGACCGCAGCGGCTGGCTTCGCGACATGGGCGGGGGCGTTCGCCGAGGACGTGGACGATGCGGGCGGCCGCAGCAGGTGCGCGTACCACGCAGCGATGCCCCCCAGCAGCACCAATACCGCCACGCCGACCCCGATCCACAGCCCGATCAGCGATCGGGGCTCGATCTCCACCGGCATGGCCACGGCCGCCGTCGAGGCGACGGAGCGAGCCGGCATCGCCCGCATCGTTTCCAGCATCGACGGCTGCGTCGGCGTGAAGTGCGGCAGCTTGCGCGCGCAGCCGTGGCAGAACATCGCGGCGTCGCGGTTCTCCGTCTGGCATGCGGGACAGATCACTGACATGGGTCACTCCGAGTGCGTCGGCGACGCGAAGCATCCACTCTCGGTCGGCTCCGGGGCAAAGTCTGCCAGCCGCCGCCTACTTTGGAGCGGTCAGGCCCCGAGTTGGTCCTTGAAGAAGTCCATCGTGCGCGACCACGCCAGCCTGGCGGCCTCCGCGTCGTAGCGGGGCGTGGTGTCGTTGTTGAAGCCGTGCTGCGTACCCGGGTACTGATAGACGTGGAACTTCACGTTGGCGGTCTTGAGCGCGGCTTCGTAGGCAGGCCATGCGGCATTGATGCGCTCGTCGACGCCGGCCTGATGGACCAGCAGCGGGGTCTTGACCTTGGCCGCTTCGGACGGCGCCGGCGTGTTGCCGTAGAAGGCGACCGCGGCGTTGAGTTCGGGCATTCGCGTGGTCAGGGTGTGGACCATGCCGCCGCCGTAGCAGAAGCCGACGGCGCCGATCTTTCCGGATGAATCCGGCCGGTCCTTGAGCCAGTTCGCGGCCGCGACGAAGTCCTCGCGCGCGCGGCTCTGGTCGAGCTTGGCGAAGGCTTCGCGCGCCTTGTCCTCGTCGCCGGGATAGCCGCCGAGCGGCGTCAGCCCGTCGGGCGCGAAGGCCATGAATCCATCGAGCGCGAGGCGGCGCGCGATGTCCTCGATGTGCGGGTTCAACCCGCGGTTCTCGTGGATCACCAGCACCGCGGGCAGCTTCCTGGAACCCGCGTTCGCAGGCCGCACCAGATAGCCGTTGACCGTGCCGTTGCCGGCCGTCGAGGGGTAGCTGACGCGCTCGGCCTTGAGACGCTGATCGCCGGGCGGCACCTGCTGGCCGGCCGCGTAATCGGGGCTCAGCGCCGCGAGCAGTCCGGCCGCGGTGACGCCCGCCTTCGCGAACTTCTGTGCCTGCGAAAGGAAGCCGCGGCGGTCGAGGTTGCCATGCACGTAGGCGTCGAAAAGAATGAGCAGTTCCTGGTCGAAATCCTTGGCGGTGAGACGTGGCTGCATCGGTAGCTCCTTGAGATGGGAATTGACGTGGCGATTCAGATCTCGCGGCCGAGCCCCTGTGCGCGCAGCACGGCCTTGAGTCGGCGCACCTCGTGTTCGAGGTCGAGGATCAGTGCGGCGGCATCGACCTGCACGCCGAAGTCGCGTTCCAGGCGGCGGACTTCGAGTGCGCACTGCAGGTCGCTGCTGTGAAAGCGCCATTGCTCGGGCTGCTCTCCCGCTTCGCGCGATTCGATGATCCCGACCTCGACGAGTTGAACCACCCAGTCGATCTCGGCGCCGCAGGCGTGGGCGAGTTCCTCGGCGGCGAGGGGATGCGAAGCGCTGAGCGCGGTCGTCGTGACAGTCACGGTAGCCATGGTCGTCAAACTCCAAGATGGCGGCGCGGGTTGAAGGGCGCGGCCTGTGCCAACTGTTCGTAAGCCTTGCGGGCGGCCTCGGAATCGGCCGGCGGCAGCGCGATCTCGAGCAACAGGTAGAGATGGCCCGGCGGCTTGCCCGGCAGGCCGCGTTCCTTGAGCCGCAGCTTGAGGCCGTTGCGCGCGTTCGGCGGCACGGTCACCTCGACGATGCCGCCGGTCGGCGTGGGCACCTGCACCTTCGCGCCGAGGGCGCCTTCGGTCGGCGTGACCGGCAGCGTCATGTAGAGATCGCGGCCCTCGATGCGGTAGAGCTTGTGCGGCGCGATGCGCACTTCGAGGTAGAGGTCGCCCGGCGGCTCGCCGCCGTGGCCCGGCATGCCCTGGCCCGCCAGGCGGATGAACTGGCCCGGATGCACGCCTGCCGGGATCTTCACGCTCAGCGTGCGTGTCTTCCATTGCGGGCGGCCCTGCTCGTCGATCTCCTGCGAGCGCAGCGTGATCTCGCGTTCGGCGCCCTTGATCGCGTCTTCGAGCGCGATCTCGATGGCGGCGTGGTGGTCCTCGCCGCGCGCGCGGTAGTTGCGCCGCTGGGCACCGCGCCGCTCCGCCGCACCGAACAGCGACGAGAAGAATTCGCTGAACTCGGCGTGGTCGGCCGGCCCCGCATTGGGGCCGCGATGGAACTCGAAGCCTTCGTCCCATCCGGGCGGCGGCTGGAATCCGCCATCCGGGCTGCCGCCGCGCGCGACGTGATCGGCCAACTGATCGTAGGCCGCACGCTTTTCCTTGTCGCGCAGCACGTCGTTCGCCTCGTTGATCTCGCGCATGCGCGCATCGGCGTCGGCTTCCTTGCTGACGTCGGGGTGGTACTTGCGCGCGAGCTTGCGATAGGCCTTGCGCACATCGTCCTCGGAGGCGCCGCGTTCGAGGCCGAGGATCTTGTAGTAGTCCTTGAAGTCCATGGCGATGGGTTCCGGAAGAATGCGGCGAATGGCGCGATCAGGCCAGGGCGGCCCCGCCATCCACCTGCTGCAGGAGGGGTTTCAGGCGCCATGTGGTGCCGCTGCGCTCGAATCGCAAGGGCTGCGCATTGCCGAGCACACCGAGATCGACCGGCACGCCCAGCAGCGCCGCGAGCACGTAGAGCGTGCCGCCGTGCGCGACGACGAGCACCGGCCCGGGGTGCGTCAGCGCATGCTCGAGCGCAGCGCGCGAGCGCTCGATGAACGCCGGCAGGGTCTCGCCGTTCTCGGGCTCGCAGGCCCAGTCGATGTGGGCCGAGGATGTGCCGATGAGCGCGCCGAAGTTGCGCTCGCGCAGCCCCTCGACCACCAGCGGCGCGATGCCGTGCGGCACCGAGACCGTGTGCGCGGTTGTCAGCGCGCGCACCACGCCGCTGCTGAGGATGCTGCGCACCGGCTCGCCGGCGAGGATCGCCGCCGCGTTGTGCGCCTGCTGCACCCCGAGTTCGCTCAACGGCTCATCGGTGGCCTGGAAGATGCGGCGTGCGTTGCATGCGGTCTGCCCGTGGCGCAGGAAATAGAAGTGGTCGCACGCGGGCGAGAGCGGCTGCCGGGCAGCCAGTTCGGCGAGGAGTTTGAGGCCTGTCGTCATGGGGGTCTTGAATCGGCAATCAGAGCAGCCACTCGATGGGAAGGATTTCCAGGAAGTCGATCCACAGTCGCTTGACCGGCCCCGCGCCGGGTTCGGAGGAATAGCGCGTCTCGCCCGTGGGATCGACGTCGATCCATTCGAGTCCGCGCCCGTCGGATTGCCGGCGCACGAGATAGGCGCGCGTGGGGATGGTGGTGTCGAACTGCTGCGAGAGGTGGCCGGCCAGCGCCGGGCTTTCGATGACCACGCCCATCTCGGTGTTGAGCTTGGCGGAACGTGGATCGAGGTTGTAGGAGCCCACGAAGATGCGTTCGCGGTCCACCGCGAAGGTCTTCGCATGCAGGCTCGCGGCCGAGCTGGCGCGGCTGCCGCTGCCCGGGAGCCCGCGTGCCCTGTCCTCGTCCTTGCCCTTTTCCTTGTCCGGGGGCGGCACAGCCGAGCCCGACTTCAGCTCGTAGAGCACCGCACCGCCCGCGAGCAGCTCGCCCCGGTACTTGGAATAGCCCGCATGCACCGGGCTCACGTCGGTGGCCGAAAGCGAGTTGGTCAGCACGCGCACCTTCACGCCGGTCTGCGCGAGTTCGACGAGTGATCTGGTCCCATTGGCGCCCGGCACGAAGTAGGGCGACACCAGGTCGAGTTCGCGCTTGGGCTGCCCCATGGCCTGGAGCAGCTTCGGCAGCATCTGCAGGTCGCTGCGGTCCATCGGCTGCAGCACCTTCGACGGATCGTCATGCAGCACGCGCGCGGTGGTCCACTCGAAGTCGAGCTTCTCGCCCGCCAGTTGCGCCATCAGCGGCGTGTTGCGCACCGCTTCCAGGTATCGCAGGGCGTCGGGATTCTGGTGGACCTTGTCCCATGCCTCGCGCAGCATCGCGGCGCTGTCGGACTTCGCGGGCGCGAGCACGGTGCCTGCGGGGTAGGCGGAGGCGCTGTTCCAGAACAGGTCGAACTCGTCCGAAACCTGCTGCACCACAGGGCCGATGCCCAGCACGTCCAGGTCCTGGAAGCCCACTTCCATGTTGGCCCCGTAGTACTCGTCGCCGATGTTGCGGCCGCCGACGATGGTCGCCTTGTTGTCCGCGGTGAACGACTTGTTGTGCATGCGCCGGTTGACGCGAGAGAAGTCCGAGACGAAGTCGCCCGCCCGGAAACCGCGGTTCGCGAACGGGTTGAACAGGCGGATCTCGATGTTTGGATGCGCATCGAGCGCCGCGAGCGTCGCATCGAGCCCGCCGGTGTTCGCGTCGTCCAGCAGCAGCCGCACGCGCACGCCGCGCTCGGCGGCCTCCCAGATCGCCTGCCAGAGCAACTGGCCGGTGGTGTCGTTGTGCCAGATATAGTACTGGAGATCGAGGCTGCGGTCCGCGAGCTTTGCCAGGACCACCCGCGCCGCGAAGGCATCTTCCGCGAGGACCAGAGGATGGATGCCGGACTTGCCGGGATGTGCCGACGTCAGCGGCCGGGTTGCCTGGCCCAGGCGCGTATCGGCGGTGTCCGTGAGCGCGGTCGTCGGCGTCCGTTCGACGCTTGCCGGCAGACTTGCACAGCCGGTGAGCAGCAGTCCGAGGATGAAGGCGACGATTGCGCGTGAAGCGGTCATGGTCACGATGCCGGCAATGACGATGCGGGCATTCTAGGGACCTGCTGCCAGGGCACGATTACAGCTTCGGGATGCGCAAGGTCTTGCTGATCATCAGGGTGCCCGAGAGCCCGAACAACAGGGCCAGCGGATGCAGCACCCACGGGCCGAGCGTCCATGCGCCGCCCCAGATGTCGCTGCCGATGCGGCCCTGCCAGGCGGCGAGCGCGAGGATGCCCACGAGCACCACGCTGGTGGGAATGGGCGTGCCCTCGAAGTACTTGACCTTGTCCGCGCCCTCGGAGAGCGCTTCGGCCGTCACGTTGTAGCGCGCGAGCCGGCTCACGCCGCAGCAGACGAAGTAGATCAGGACCACGCAATCCCAGCCGCCGTTGAGGCCTGCCGCGAAGCCGAGCGATGCGGGCAGCACGCCGAAGGAGATGACGTCCGCCAGTGAATCCAGTTCCCGGCCCAGCGCGGAATGCGTCTGCCGCCAGCGTGCGATGCGGCCGTCGAATACATCGAATACGAATGCGGCCGGCGCGAGCGCCGCAGCCCAGAGGAAGTAGGCGACCGACTGGCTGGCGATGAAGGCCATCGCAAGGAAGATCGCCCCGACGCCGCACGCCGCGTTGGCGAGGGTGAAGAAGTCCGCGAGGTGGAAGCCGCGGATCATCGAGAAGTGCTTCGGGGCGGGGCGCGTGCCGGAGGCTGGGTTGGGCATGGGCTGTTCCTTGGTCGGACCTGCGGGACACCTTAGCGCAAGTCGGGGCCGCGGGGTGTAGTTGCTACGCGGAAGGTGCCGCCGCCGTCACCGATCGCGCCTCGACGATGCGCGCGAAGCGTCCGAGCAATCCCGCGGCTGCAGGCGTGGGCTTCACCCGCGCTTCGACGGCGCCGGGGTCCGCGCCCTCGGCGCGAATCGGCTCGGCGAGGTGCTCGACATAGCCGCGCATGATCTCGTCGTCGAATTCGGGGTGGAACTGCAGGCCCCAGGCGCTGTCGCCGATGCGGAAGGCCTGCGTCGACTCGAAGTCGTTGCCTGCGAGGCGCACTGCATCCTTGGGGAGGCGCAGCGCGCTTTGCCGGTGCACCACATGCGCATCGAAGCGCGGCGGCAGTCCTTGCGTGAGCGGATCGTCCGCTGCCTCGGGCTGGAGTTCGACCTGCACCGTGCCGATCTCCATGCCTGCCGGATGGTCGCCGGCCTCGCCGCCGAGCGCATCGGCCAGGAGTTGGTGACCGAAGCAGATGCCGAGTACCGGCGTGCGATGCGCCACGAGCTGCCTGAGCCATTGGCCGGTGCTTTCGCTCCACGGTTCGCGGTGCGACACCATGGCATGCGAGCCGGTCACGATGGCGCCGGAGAGCGTGGCGGGATCCGGCAGGGTGTCGCCGCGGCGTGGATCGAGCACCACGACGGGCAGGGGCGTGTCGCCGAGTCCGGCGGCGATCCAATTTTCGAAGTCGCCGCGGCGTTCGCGCAGCGGCTCGAAGGTGTCGCCGACCTTGATGATCGCGAGGGGACGGGGTTCGAGGTCTTCCATGCCTTCGATCATGCCGGAATCACGCCGGTGCGCCATCGGCGGCCTGGATGGCCTCCCGCAGCCCTCGCGCCACATGCGACGTCAGCTCCTGCCGCTGTGGTGCCTCGCGCCAGCGCAGGCGGTTGCCGGATTCCCAGTCCGGATGGCTGCGCGCCGGCTGCGCGGTACGCACCACGTCGGCCAGCGCGTGGCGGTCGATGCCGACCGGGCCATCGGCGCCGATACGATCCACCGCCGCGTGCCCGCGGTATTCGAGCGCGCGAAGAAGCCGCACCTGCCAGCCCATCAGCACGAACAGCACCCGGTCTTCCACCGTGAGCTCGTGCACGTCGCGCAGCTTGTTGGCGAGTTTGCGTCCGAGCGGGCCGAGCCCCTGCGACATGGCGCCGCCGATCGCCCCGCCCAGCGCGGCGCCGGTGCCGAGCGACAGGCCGGCCAGCGCGAGATCGGCCACCACGCCCACCGCCGCGCCCACGGCCACACCTTTGCCGAGAAGAATGCCTGCGTCTTTCATGGCCTCGGGATGGAAGAAGTCCATGGTCCAGCGGCCTTCGATCGCAGGAAGCGGCGCTTCGTCGGCATCACCTTCGCGGAAGCCATGCAGAGTCAGCAGGTCGTCGGCACAACGCTGCGCCTTGTCGAAAAGCGACTTCTGCAATTCGGCGACGAGACGATGACGCCCGTGTTCGTCGGCGAATTCGGCGGCGCTCGCGGTGCGGCGCATCGCGGTGGCATCGACGAGCAGTTCGGCGATGCGCTGGCACGCGGCCGTCCGGCGCTGCGAGAACTCGGCGTCGAGCGATGCGGCGACCTTGTCGAGTTCGGCCCGCCGGTCGCGCAGCAGCGTCGAGAGATCGCGGTACAGCTCGCGTTCCGCGCCCACGAAAGGGGCGGCCGCGTCGAAGCGCACCACCACGTGCAGGCCGTAGGCGGACAGCAGGTCCTTCCATGCGTTCTCGCGGTGCGCGGCGCCGTGCAGGAAGTTCAGCACCGGCAGCACCGGGCGGGCGCAGGCATTGAGGAGTTCGACCTCCGCGCGGAACTTGGGCAGCACCGGCTCGCGCGCGTCGATCACGAGAAAGGCCGCATCGATGTCCAGCATCGCGCGAAGGACCTTCGCCTCCTGCTCGAACACGCCGTGCGCCTCCGGGCTCCGGAGAAAGCCGCGGATGCGATCCGGCGGCGTCAGGCCCTTGTCGAAGGCTTCGAGATGCTCGCGCAGCGCGACGGCGTCTTCGAGGCCCGGCGTGTCGAAGAAGCGCACGGCCGTCCGGCCGCCGACGTCGAGGTCGACCGATTCGACGTGCCTCGTGGTGCCGGGTCGCTCCGACACCTCGCCGAAGTTCACACGCCGCGTGAGGGTGCGCAGCAGCGAGGTCTTGCCGGCATTGGTGTGGCCGACCACGGCGATGCGGATGGGTCTGTCGGGGGTCATGTCCAGTCCTGGAGCATAGGCTCCAGCGCGTCGCCGGCGCCGAGGCCGTCGAGCCCGGAATCGGCCAGCCAGGTGTGCCAGCGGCGGCGCGCTTCGTCGCTGGCCGTCCCGAAGAGCCAGAGGCGGCATTCGCCACAGAGGGCCAGCACCTCGCGCAGGAAGCGCTCGGTGCCGCGATCGGGGCTGGAGGCGGCGTGGCAGCCGACGAGCACCCGCCGCGGCCGCAGCTGCGACAGCGTGTCGAGCAACTGGCGTCGCGCCGCGGCGCTGCCGTCGATGCGCATCGCGCGCGCACCTCGCATGTCGAGCGCGGCGGGCGGCCAGGGGAGTTCGTCGGGCAGTTCGAAGCCGACGGCCATCAGTGTGTCGGTCGTGTCGCCCTGTGGCAGCCGTCGCAGCGCGGGATGCGGCGAGGAACCGGGATCGGCGTCCACGATGCTCGGGAGCGCGAGCGCATCGAAGCGCGCGATCAGCTTGCGGTAGTAAGGCAGCGAAAGATCGGGCGACAGCGCGTTCCGGCGAATGCGCCAGACGGCGGCGCAAAGCAGCGCGAAGGCCAAGCGCGGAATCAGCCCGTAGACCACGATGCAGCCCGTGAGCCACAGCGCCCAGTCGCGCTGGCTCGATGCGGCCGCCGTCGGCGAGCGCACCGCCTGCGCATCCGGCACCGGAAAACCAAGCTGCGCCGGCCCGTGGCCCAGCCACCGGACGGCCCGCACGAAGAAATCGGGATCGAGGATCGTGGTTTCCCAATTCAGCGTGTAGTTGCGAAACGCCAGCGCGAACAGCATGGCCGCGATCACCACCGCGAACGACAGCGACCAGATGGCATGGCTGACGAATCCCAGCGCCCAAGGCAGCAGCCGGGCCTGTCCGAGCAGGCGTGTGACGCCGCGCAGCAGCACCGGCGCCTGCCCCCGCTGGCCGCCAGCCACCCGGGCGGTGAGCGCCATCCAGATCCACCCCAGGGATGCATTGAAGGAACCGAGCGGCGCCAGCAGTCCGATCAGCCAGAGCAGCAGCGTGAAGAGATGCAGGCCCAGCAGGCTCGCGAGCGCGACGACGATGTTGATCCGGCGCTCGCCGCCGCCGAGCACATTGCCTGCGAGCGACAGTCCCGCGATGACGATGATCGCCACCAGCGCGAGCAGCACCCAAGGCGCCCAGGCGCGGGCGCGTGCGAGTTCGGAGGCGAGTCCCGTGCGGTCGGCGAGCATGCGTGCGCGCTGCGCGATCCGGTGCGCGACATCGGTGCCGGCCCCGGCCGCCTCGCGCATGGCCTGCGAGTCTTCGAGCGGCCCCGTCTCTTCGATCGACCGCACCGCCTCGGTGAGCGTTGCGTCCAGGAACGAAGAAGGTTGCGCCACGGGGTTCGACTGCTTTCTTGTTTCGCGGCTCGGAGCACTCCGGCCGGAGGGGAGCAGGAAATTATGCCCGTGGCGACCGGGAGCAACGCCCACGAAATGTCCGCGGCTACGGCCTCATCAACTTCACGCGCAGGGGAAGGGGAGAGTCTTCAGCGAAGGCCGCGAAGCAGGCCCCTTTGCAGGCACCCGCGGAGCCGGCTCCGCCGGGCCGCCGGGTGCGCCCCCTTGAGGGGGGAGGCGGCTACACGAAGTGAGCAAGCAACGGGGGTGGTTTCATCTCAGGCCGAAGAACGACAGCACGGCGACCACGACGACGACCAAACCGACGATGTAGATGATGGAATTCACGGTTGAAACTCCTCTGTTGAAGACGGTTCCAGACTGCCCATCGCACCGTCCCGCCGGTGTCGGCGGGGTGCACTGCCCACTGTAGGACGCCCGGGTCAGGCTGTCGACGTCTCCGCCGCTTCGGCGTCCTCGTCCTCGCTGCCGTCGCCGAGGAACCCGCCGCTCTGGTGCGCCCAGAGCCGCGCATAGAGGCCACCCTTCGCCAGCAGCGTCTTGTGGTCGCCTTCCTCGACCACGCGGCCGTTGTCCAGCACCACCAGCCGGTCCATCGCGGCGATGGTCGACAGCCGGTGCGCGATTGCCACCACGGTCTTGCCTTCCATGAGGCGGTAGAGGCTGGCCTGGATCGCCGCCTCGACCTCGGAATCGAGCGCGCTGGTGGCTTCGTCCAGCAGCAGGATCGGCGCATCCTTCAGCATCACCCGCGCGATCGCGATGCGCTGGCGCTGGCCGCCCGAGAGCTTGACGCCGCGTTCGCCCACATGTGCCTCGTAGCCCTTGCGGCCCGCCGGATCGCCCAGTGTCTGGATGAAGGCGTGCGCCTCGGCGCGTTCGGCTGCGGCCTGGATCGCGGCCGCGGTCGCATCGGGCTTGCCGTAGCTGATGTTGTCGGCCACCGAGCGGTGCATCAGCGAGGTGTCCTGCGTGACCATGCCGATGTGGGCGCGCAGGCTGTCCTGCGTGACATGCGCGACGTCCTGACCGTCGACGAGGATGCGGCCGCTGTCGAGGTCATGAAAGCGCAGCAGCAGATTCACCAGCGTCGACTTGCCGGCGCCCGAACGCCCGACCAGGCCGATCTTTTCGCCCGGCGCGACGGTGAGCGTGAGGTCGTCGATCACGCGCCGGCCCGCCTCGCCATAGCGGAAGCTCACGTGCTCGAAGCGGACTTCGCCGCGCGGCACTTCGAGCGTTGCGGCACCCGGCGAATCGACCACGGTGCGGGGACGCGACAGCGTCTTCATGCCGTCCTGCACCGTGCCGATGTTCTCGAACAGGCTGGTCATCTCCCACATGATCCAGTGCGACATGCCTTGCAGCCGCAGCGCCATCGCGGTCGCCGCGGCCACCGCGCCGACGCCGATCGTGCCCTGCGCCCACAGCCAGAGGCCCATGCCCGCCATGCCCGCGGTCAGGCCCATGCTGAGCGTGTGGTTGGTCATCTCGAAGGCGCTCACCAGCCGCATCTGCGCGTAGCCGGTCTGCATGAACTCCTGCATCGCCGCGCGCGCGAAGCCCGCCTCTCGGTGCGCGTGCGAGAAGAGCTTGACCGTCGCGATGTTGGTGTAGGCGTCGGTCACGCGGCCGGTCATCGATGCGCGCGCATCCGCCTGCGCCTTGCCGATGTGGCCGAGGCGCGGCACGAAGAAGACGAGCTGCGCGACGTAGAGCGCCAGCCAGATGACGAAGGGCAGCATGAGCTGCCGGTCGAGCACTGCCGCCAGCACGATCATCGTCGCGACGTACACGCACATCGCCACCAGCACGTCGGCCAGCACGAAGATCGTGTCGCGCACCGCGAGCGCGGTCTGCATCACCTTGGCCGTGATGCGGCCCGCGAATTCGTCCTGATAGAAGGCCATGCTCTGGCCGAGCATCAGGCGGTGGAAGTTCCAGCGCAGCCGCATCGGCAGGTTGATCGCGAGCGTCTGGTGCTTGACGATGGTTTGCAGCGCGACCACCGCGATGCTCGCGACCAGCGCGAAGCCGAGCCAGGCCAGCGTGGTGCCTCGGTCTTCCCAGAGCCGCGCAGGATCCTGTCCGCCGAGCCAGTCGACGATGCGGCCGAGGATCGCGAACAGCAGCGCCTCGAAGGCCGACATCGCCGCAGTGAGCAGCGCCATCGCGGCAATCGCGCCGCGCAGCCCCTGCGTGCACGACCAGACGAAGGCCAGGAAGCCGTTCGGCGGCAGCCGGGGTTCGTCGGGTGGATAGGCGTCGAGGCGTTTTTCGAAGAAGCGGAACAAGGCGGACGGTCTCCAGTGAGGGGCCGACTGTACCGGCGCGCACGGTCCTGCGTGTGGCGGCTAGACCTTGCCCAATCGCGCGCCGAGGAAATCGATGAAGCTGCGCAGCTTGGGCGCCATGTATTGCCGGCTGGTGTAGACGGCGAACAGGGTTACCGGCGGAGCGGCATAGTCCGGCACCAGGCGCACCAGCCGGCCCGCGGCCAGATCGTCGTCGATCAGCCATTCGGGCAGGAACGAGATGCCGATGCCGGCATGCACCGCATGCAGCGTCAGGTTGGTGTCGTCGGACTTCATGACCGGCTGCAGCCGCAGCGGCGCCTGCCGGCCGCCCGGGCCCTTGAGCGCGAATCCTTCGAGGTTGACGTAGCTGGGCACGATCGCATCGAGCTTTGCGAGATCGGCCGGCGTGGCGGGCAACTCGCCGCGTGCAATGCACCCGGGCGCGGCCACCAGATGGAACTGCAGCTTGCACAGCGGCCTGGCGATCAGCGCAGGGGAGGGCTCCTGCGTCGCGCGCAGCGCGAGGTCGTAGCCATCGGCGGCGAGGTCGACCTTGCGGTTCTCCAGATGCATGTCGACCACGACTTCGGGACATTGCGCGCGATAGCCCGCCAGCACGCGCGCGAACCGCGGCGTGGCGCACCACACGGGCGCGCTCACCTTGAGTTGCCCGCGCGGCGTCGCGCTTGTCTGTCCGATGGCGGCCTCGGCCGCATCGAGCAGGTCGAGCGCGCGACCGCTCTGCTCATACCAGGCCTGCCCGGCTTCGGTGAGGCTCAGGTGGCGGCTCGATCGGTGCAGAAGGCGCGCGCCGAGCGACTTTTCGAGCTGCGCCACATGCTTGCTGGCCATCGGCGCGGAGATCCCGATGCGTTCCGCCGCGGCGGTGAAGCTGCCGGATTCGACCACCTCGCGGAAGACGCGAAGGCTCGTCAGACGGTCCATGTCGATTTCCTGTGGAGAAACGAATCGATGCATCGTAGCCCATCGATTTCTTTGGCGGAAATCTTTAGACTCGACTCAAGGAGTCATCCATGAGCAACACCACCCCACGTCTTCCCACCTATTTCATCTCGCATGGCGGCGGCCCCTGGCCGTGGATGAAGAAGGAGATGGGCCACGCCTACGACAAGCTCGAGGCCTCGCTGGCCGACATGCCGCGCCAGATCGGCCGCACGCCGGCCGCGATCCTGATGGTGTCCGCGCACTGGGAGGAGCCTGCCTTCACCGTGATGGGCAATCCGCGCCCGCCGATGATCTACGACTACGGCGGCTTCCCCGCGCACACCTACGAGGTGCACTACGATGCCCCCGGCTCGCCCGAACTCGCGCGCCGCGTGCAATCGCTGATCGAATCGGCCGGGCTGCCGGTGCGCATCGATCCGGAGCGCGGCTTCGACCACGGGATGTTCTCGCCGATGGCTGCGATCTATCCCAAGGCCGATGTGCCCGTCGTGCAACTGTCCCTGCGGCGTGGACTCGACCCGGCGGAGCACATCGCGCTCGGCCGCGCCATCGCACCGTTGCGCGACGAGAACGTGCTGATCGTCGGCAGCGGCTTGAGCTATCACAACCTGCGTGCCTTCGGTCCGCAGGCGCGCGACGTGTCGAAGGCGTTCGACGACTGGCTTGGCGACACCGCGTTGCGCGCGACCGGCGAGCGCCGCAACGAGCGCCTGCTGCAATGGTCCGCCGCGCCCGCCGCGCGCATCGCGCATCCGCGTGAAGAGCATCTGATCCCGCTGATGGTCGCCGTCGGCGCGGCCGAAGATGAAGCGGGCGAACTCGTCTATCACGAGGAAGGCTTCATGGGCGGCATCGCCGTCTCCAGCTACAGGTTCGGATAGCCCGCACCCTGGCGCGGCCGGCGCGTCACAATGCGTCGGTGCCTTACTTCTCCACCTACGAACCCCGCGCGGAAGCCGAAGCCGTCCGCCTGATCGAGCGCGTCGATGCGCTTGCCACCCACCACGACGTCGAGCACGGCGGCGTCCGCGTGCGATGGCGCCGCTTCGGCACCGACACGTCGAATCCGCCGCTGGTGCTGCTGCATGGCGGCCATGGCAGCTGGATGCACTGGCTGCGCAACGTGGAGGCGCTCTCGGCCACGCGCTCGCTGTGGCTGCCCGACATGCCGGGCTTCAACGATTCCGATGCGATGGCCGAACCGGCGCCGGGCCAGTCGCTGATCGATGCCTTCCTCGACACGCTGTGCGCGACGCTCGACGAACTGGTCGGCGCCGAAACCCGCATCGATCTCGGCGGTTTTTCCTTCGGCGGCCTGATCGCGTCCAAGCTCGGCGCGAGGCGCGGCCGCATCCGCCGGATGATCCTGATGGGCAGCGGCGGCCACGGCACCCTGCGACGCATGACGGTCGAGATGATCAACTGGCGCGCCGCCGAAGATCGCGACGAGGAGCGCGCCGCGCTGCTGCACAACCTCGCCGCGCTGATGGTGCATGACAGGGCATCGATCGATGCGCTGGCCTTCGCGATCCACGACATCTCTTGCCACGGCACGCGCTTCCGCAGCAAGGAGATTTCGCTTTCGGGCGGCTTGCAGGCGGCGCTGGACACCATCGGCGGGCCGCAGCTGCTGGTCTGGGGCGAGCACGATGTCACCGCCGATTCGCGGCCGCTGGTGGCACAGCTCGTCAAGGATCATCCGCTGCGCGAAGGCACGGTCATCGAGGCGGCGGGACATTGGGTGCAGTTCGAGCGCGCCGACGAAGTCAACGCGCGGATGCTGCGCTTCCTGTCGGAGCCGCCGCACCCATGACCCCCGTGATCGCCACCTATTCGGATGGCATTCATCGCGCCGGTGTCGTCGCGCTCTGGCGCAGGACCTTCGACTACGGCACGCCGCACAACGACCCGGACTACTCGCTCGACATGAAGCTGCTGGCCGATGACGGATTGCTGTTCGTCGCGCTGGAAGACGGCGCCGTGATCGGCACCACGATGGCCGGTTTCGACGGCCATCGCGGCTGGATCTACTCGGTGGCGGTCGATCCGGCCTTTCGCCGCCGCGGCGTCGGGGCCGCGCTGGTGCGGCGTGCCGAGCAGGCGCTTGCAGCGGCCGGCTGCCCCAAGATCAATCTCCAGATCGTCAGCGGCAACGAGCAGGTGGTCGGCTTCTATGAAGCCTTGGGTTTCAGCGTCGAGCCGCGCATCAGCATGGGCAAGCGGCTCCCGTGGCGCGAACGTCGTGTCTTGGCGAAGGGCGAGTAGCGGCGGGTCCCGCATGCGAAAGCTCAGCGGCCGGTTGCCCTGGTGGAGACCGCATTCGCCGAGCCGGCGCTATACGGCCAGAGACGCAGCATTCCTCCGCCAGAACGCCGCATCCGGCATGGTCCCCGCGCCGGCCGCCGCGTTGTCCACCATGTGCTCCGGCCGGCTGGTGCCGGGGATGGTGCAGGTCACGGCCGGATGGCTCAGCACGAACTTGATCAGCACCTGCGCCCAGCTCGTGCAGCCGATCTCGGCGGCCCAGTCGGGCAGCGGCTTGTCGCGCAGCCGGCGCAGCAGCCCGCCGCCGCCGAACGGCATGTTGACGATCACCGCCACGCCGCGTTCGGCGGCGAGCGGCAGAAGTCGTTTCTCGGCGTCGCGCGCATCGATCGAATAGTTGATCTGCAGGAAGTCGAGCTTCTGCGCGCGCAGCACCGATTCGACTTCGCCATACGCCGAGGCGGTGTAGTGCGTGATGCCGATGTAGCGCACGCGGCCCTGGTCCTTCCAGCCGCGCAGCGTGGCGAGGTGCGTGCGCCAGTCGACGAGGTTGTGCACCTGCATCAGGTCCATGCGCTGGGTGCGCAGCCGGGCGAAGGACTGCTCCATCTGCGCAATGCCCGCGTCGCGGCCCGAGGTCCAGACCTTGGTCGCGAGAAAGGCCCCCACGCTCGGCACTTCGTGTCCTCGCTGCCCCCCGCGGGGGTGCTTTCCGTCTTGGGGCGGCCCGGCGACAGAAAAGGCCCTGGCGTGCTGGTTCGACGCGGCCAGCAGCTCGCCGGTGGTTTCCTCGGAGCGGCCGTACATCGGCGAGCTGTCGATGACCGAGCCCCCGGCCGCGAACAGCGCATCGAGCACGCCCGCCAATCGCCCGTATTCGGGCGTGCCGGGGCGCTGGTCGAAGCCGAGCCAGGTGCCGCAGCCGACCACCGGCAAGGCTTCCTGCGTGGAGGGAATGGGGCGAGTGTTCATGCGGGGCCTGCCTGGCTGCTGTGGCTGCTGCGCGAGCGTGGGGGACGCGGGAATGGCGGCGCCGGCACACAGCGCCACGCCCAGCCGCAGCAGCCGGGCGCGCGTGAGGAGGAGGGCGCCTGCATCGGTCATCGGACGCAGTATCCGGAACGGACTGCACGCCCGCGCAGGCTTCGCGCGGTTCCCGGGATGGCCGTCCGGGATTACAAGAAAATTCTCTTAACGGGTGCGGAAATGCTGTATAAAAATACAGTAAAACTGCATCATGGGCCTGCCTTTCCTCGACTCCTTTTCCGCTGCCGCCCGCCATGGCGTCTGGCATGCCGACGAACTCGGCAGCGCCGACGCGCAGGTCATCGGCACCGGCCACGCCTCACTCGATGCCGAGCTGCCCGGCGGCGGCTGGCCGGTCGGTGCGATGACGGAACTGCTGCAGACCGAGCCGCAGGACCCGATCTGGCCGCTGTTGCTGCCCGGCCTCGTGCAGGCGGTGCAGGCGCGGGGCGGGCCGGTGGTGCTCATCGGCGCGCCTTGCGAGCCCTTCTGCGCTTCGCTGGCCGCGCATGGGCTGGCGCCCGAGTCGCTGATGTGGGTCCGCAGCGACGCGCCGGCCGCGCGCCTGTGGGCTTGCGAGCAGGCTTTGCGCTGCGCCGACGTGGGTGCGGTGCTGGCTTGGCTGCCGCAGGCCCGGGTCGGCGAACTGCGTCGGCTGCAACTGGCGGCGGCGCAGCACGACGCACTGCTTTTCGTCTGCCGGCCCGAGACGGTGGCGCAATCGGCTTCGCCCGCGCGGCTGCGGTTGCACATCGTGCGCAGCGCGGCCGATGCGGGGCAGGTCGAACTCCACCTCCTCAAGCGGCGCGGTCCGCCGCTCGGCACGCCGGTGATTGCCCCGGCGCGCAGCGCGCGCATGAGCGCCTTGCTCGCCGCTGCACGTGTGCGTCGCAAGCTGCGCCTGCAGCAGAGCGCGTCGGTGCCGGAAGCGGCCGATTCGGCCACCGTGGTCCACATCGACGCGTGGAAGGAAGGACGCCATGCACTGGATCGCCTTGTGGTGGTGTGAAAGTCCACCCCCAGCCTCGCCCACTTCGTGTGGCTCGGACACCCCCTCCAGGGGGCGCACCCAGCGGCCCGGCGGAGCCGGTTCCGCGGGTGCCCTGGCTCCCGCCGCGTCGCTGTTGCCGTCCCGTGAAGCCTTGAGCTGGTGGGCGCTGCAGTTCACGCCGCACGTCGCCTGGCAGGACGAAGCCCTGATGCTCGAAGTCGCCGCCTGCGAGCGGCTCTGGGGCGGGCGGCTGAGTCTCCTGCGCCAGCTCTCCGGCACCAACCCGGCGCCCGGTGCCCGCCTGCTGGGCGCGCAGGGCGCCACCAGCCTGGAGGCGCTCGCGCGATTGCGGCTCATGGTGCGCGGCGAACGCCGGCCCGACGACATGCCGGGCGGCCTGCCGCTGGACACGCTCAGTGCCGCGCGCGATCACCTCGACCTGCTCGCGCGCCTGGGCTGCCGAACCTGGGGCGACGTGGCCGCCTTGCCGCGCGGCGGGTTCGCGCGGCGCTTCGGTGCGGCGCTGCGCGAGGCGCTCGACGTGGCCTGGGGGCAGCGCCCCGAAACCCATGTCTGGCTCCAACTGCCCGACGTGTTCGAGCAGAAGCTGGAGTTGCCCGCGCTGGCCGAGAACGCCCATGAACTCATGTGGTCGGCCAACCGCCTGCTCGCGGCGCTTTCGATCTGGCTGCGCGCGCGCCAGCGTGGCGCACGGGCGCTCGAGCTGCAATGGACGCTCGACCTCAAGCGCTTCAACGGCGTCGACCTGCCGCCGCACCAGCACATCACCGTGCGCACCGCCGAGCCCACGCAGGACATGGCGCACCTGCGCCGTCTCCTGGCCGAGAAACTCGCGCTCACCACGCTGGCCGCGCCCGCGAGCTGGCTGCGGCTGCGCTCCCTCGAAACCGATCCATGGGCCGGCGCCAGCACCAGCTTCCTGCCGGAGGACAACCGCAAGGGCGACAAGCTCCACGAGATGGTCGAGCGGCTCAGCGCGCGGCTCGGCCCGCAGCAGGTGCTCGTGCCGGTGCCGCATGAAGATCACCGCGCCGAGCGCATGCAGACGTGGCGGCCCGCAGTCCAAAGCCCGAAGCCTCCCGCCGACCCCGGCCGGCGCAGCCGGGCCCGTTCGGGAAATGCCGTGGAACCGGCTTCGCCGGGCCACAGGCGTTGCCCCCTGCAAGGGGGTGGAGAGCGACACGAAGTGCGCGAGCCTGGGGGTGTGCTTCCAGCCTGGCTGCTGTCCGAACCGCTGCGACTCGACATGGACGGCGAGCGCCCCTGCTACCGCGGCCCGCTGCGCAAGCTGATCGGACCGCAGCGCGTCGAGGCCGGCTGGTGGGGCGGCACGAAAGACGGGGGCCAACCGGCGGTGCGCGACTACTACGTCGCCGAAAGCCCCGAGGCCGGCCTCGTGTGGATCTATCGCGAGCGCGTGCCGACCCGCTTCGCCGATACCGAAGTGCGCTGGTATCTGCAGGGCCTCTATGCCTGAACTCAGCGACAGGAAGCAGCGCTCCCTCGTGCTGGCCGAGGTGCATCCGTTGCCGCAGCGGCCGCAACCCATGCCGGGCCTGCCCGCCTACGCGGAACTGCACTGCGTCACCAACTTCAGCTTCCAGCGCGGCGCCTCCACGCCCGAGGAAATGGTGGAACGCGCCTATCAGCTCGGGTATTCGGCGCTCGCGATCACCGACGAATGCTCGGTGGCCGGCATCGTGCGCGCGCACGTGGGCTTGCGCGAACTGCCGGCCAAGCTCGATGCCTACGAGAAGGAACATCCCGAAGAGCCGCCGATCCCGCGCAACCCGGATTTCCGGCTGCTCTTCGGCAGCGAGTTCCGCTTCGAGCGCTTCCGGCTCGTGGTCATCGCGAACGACACCGAAGGCTGGGGCAACCTCTGCGAATTCATCACCGCCGCGCGCAACACCGAACTGCCCAAGGGCGACTACCGCGTGCGTTGGGACGAGAGCGACGTCGCCTCGCTCGCGCACTGCCAGATCCTCTTCGTGCCCGACCGTCCGTCCGACGGCGCGGTCGATGGCGCCACGCTGCACGAAGACCTTCTCGCTGCGAAAGCACTCTACGGCGACAACCTCTGGCTCGTGGTCGAAATGCTCAACGAGCTCGACGACGACCTCTGGTTCGTCACCCTCGTCGAGGCGGGCGAGCGCGCCGGCGTGCCGCTCGTCGCGGCCGGCGACGTGCACATGCATTCACGCGGGCGCAAGCCGTTGCAGGATGTGCTCACCGCCGTGCGCGAAGGCCGCCCCGTCGCCGAATGCGGCTTCGCGCTGCAAGTCAACGCGGAGCGCCATCTGCGCATGCGCATGCATATCGCGGGTCTCTACACCGGCGAGATGCTCGCCAACACCTTGCGCGTGGCCGACCGCTGCCGCTTCGATCCCGAGGTCATCCGCGAGAACTACAAGTACCCGCTCGAAAGCGTGGGCAGCAACGAAACGCCGGCCGAGACGCTGGTGCGCAAGACCTGGGAGGGCGCGCGCGACAAGTACCCGGGCGGCATTCCGCAGAAAGTCTCCGGGCAGCTGGAGCGCGAACTCGCGCTCATCATCGAGATGAAGTACGAGATGTTCTTCCTCACCGTCGAGGACATCGTGCGCTTCGCCCGTTCGCAGAAGATCCTCTGCCAGGGCCGCGGCTCGTCGGCCAACTCGGCGGTGTGCTTCTGCCTGGGCATCACCGCGATCGACCCCGAAAAGGGCCACCTGCTGTTCGAGCGCTTCCTGAGCCGCCACCGCCACGAGCCGCCCGACATCGACGTCGACTTCGAGCACCAGCGGCGCGAAGAAGTCATCCAGTACATCTACAGGAAGTACGGCCGCGAGCGCGCCGCCATCGCCGCCGTCGTCATCTGCTACCGCGCCCGCAGCGCGCTGCGCGACGTGGGCAAGGCGCTCGGCATCGATGCGCGGCTGGTCGACGAATTCGCGAAGGACCACTACTGGTTCGACGATGCGGTGCTCGGCGAACAGCTGCGCACCGCCGCCGAGCGCGTGAACGTGCAGGAAGACGAACTCAAGCTGCGACAGTGGATCGACCTCACGCATCGGCTCCGGGGCTTTCCGCGACACCTCAGCCAGCACGTCGGCGGTTTCGTGCTCACGCACACGAAGCTCACGCGGCTGGTGCCGGTCGAGAAGGCCTCGATGAAGGACCGCTCGGTCATCCAGTGGGAAAAGGACGACCTCGAAGCCATGGGCATGCTCAAGGTCGACGTGCTCGCGCTCGGCATGCTCAGCGCGATCCGGCGCGGGCTCGAACTCATGAACCGCTGGCGTGGCACCGCGATGGAGATGCACCACATTCCCAACGACGACCCGAAGGTCTTCGACATGATCTGCGACGCCGACACCATCGGCGTCTTCCAGATCGAGAGCCGCGCGCAGATGTCGATGCTGCCGCGCCTGAAGCCGCGCTGCTACGAAGACCTCGTGATCGAAGTCGCCATCGTGCGGCCCGGGCCGATCCAGGGCGGCATGGTGCATCCCTACCTCAAGCAGCGCGAGCGCCTGCGCAAGGGGCAGGCCATCACCTACGAGAAGGACGAACTGCGCCCCGCGCTGGAGCGCACGCTGGGCGTGCCGATCTTCCAGGAACAGGTGATGCAGATCGCGATGATCGCCGCCGACTTCAGCGCCGACGAGGCCGACCAGCTGCGCCGGGCCATGGCCGCGTGGAAGCGCAAGGGCGGCCTCGGCAAGTTCCACGACAAGCTCGTGAACGGCATGGTCGGGAAAGGGTACAAGCCGGCCTTCGCGGAATCGATCTTCAAGCAGGTGATGGGCTTCGGCGACTACGGCTTTCCGGAAAGCCATGCCGCGAGCTTCGCGCTGCTGGTCACCGTGAGCAGCTGGCTCAAGCACTACGAGCCGGCGTGCTTCCTCGCCGCATTGCTCGATGCGCAGCCGATGGGCTTCTACAGCCCTTCGCAGCTCGTACAGGACGCGCGGCGCCACGGTGTCGAGGTGCGGCCGGTCGATGCGGGCATGAGCGAGTACGACAGCAGCATCGAGGCCCGCGCGATCGACGCACCGCAAATGCCGGCGGGCACCGATGCGCGCTATGCCGATCGCCTCGGCAACGAGGATCAACCGGCGGTGCGTCTGGGGCTGCGCCGCGTGTCCGGTCTCAGCGAAGCGGGTGCGAAGCGTTTGCTCGCGGCGCGAGCGCAGGGGCCTTTCACCAGCACCGAAGACCTCGCGCTGCGCGCCGAACTCGACGGCAAGGACATGGGCGCGCTGGCCGCCGCCGATGCGCTGATGTCGCTCTCGGGCCATCGCCGCCAGCAGGTGTGGGATGCGACCGCGCAGCGCCGCGCGCCGGCCTTGCTGCGCGGCGTGCCGATCAACGAGCCTGCCCTGCAATTGCCCACGGCGCCTGAAAGCGAGGAGATCGTCGGCGACTACGCCTCGCTCGGCCTCACGCTGCGCCGACATCCGCTGGCGCTGCTGCGTTCCCGGCTGGCACGCATGAACCTGATGAGCGCCGAGCAACTGCGCCCGCTGCCCAGCGGCCAGACCGTGCGCGCCTGCGGCATCGTCATGGGCCGGCAGCGCCCGCAGACCGCCAAGGGCACCATCTTCGTCACGCTCGAGGACGAGACCGGCAACGTCAACGTGATCGTCTGGGGAAGCATGGTCGAGGCCTGGCGCGAGCCGCTGCTCAAGTCGAAGCTGCTGGCGGTGCAAGGCACCTGGCAGCGCGACGAGGAACACGGCGGCAAGGTCCAGCATGTGGTCGCGACCGGTTTCAGGGACCTTACGCCGCTGCTCGGCCGGCTTGCGGAAAGCAACAAGAGCAGGGATTTCCACTAAACCCGGCGAGCATGGGCCACGCCTAAGCTTCGCGACCATGCTTCAGACGGAACAGATCGCGCTCATCCAGCGCGCCATGGCGCTGATCGACAGCAAGGGCAGCGAGCGCGGCGAGCCCGCATCGAGTCCTGTGGAGCGCTACATCGATCCGGTGCGCTATCAGCGCGAGATCGAGATGCTCTTTCGCCGCTATCCGCTCGCGCTGTGTCCCTCGGCCTCGTTGCCGAACGAAGGCGATTCGCTGGCGATCGACGTTGCCGGCTTGCCGCTCCTCGTCGTGCGCGGCGCCGATGGCCGCATCCATGCCTTCGTCAACGCCTGCCGGCATCGCGGCGCGCGGCTGCGGCCGCCGGGTGCTTCGAGCCAGCGCGTACTGGTGTGTCCGTATCACAGCTGGACCTACGGCCTCGACGGCGCATTGCGCGGTCGGCCGCACGGCGAGGATTTTCCGAATGCGCCGTCGCCGGATTGCACGCTGGCGCGCGTCCCGGCCGCGGAAGCGCTCGGCTTCGTCTGGGTCGTGCCGCGCCTCGTCGGGCAGGGGAGCGATGCAAGGCTCGACCTCGACGGATGGCTCGGCCGCTTCGGTGCGGATCTGCGGTCATGGGGCTACGACGGCTGGGTGCCGTTCCACCAGCGCGAATTCCAGAATGCGGCGAACTGGAAGATCCCCTTCGAAGCCAATCTGGAGACATATCACTTCCAGTACGCGCACCGGAACAGCATCGCGCATATGTTCTACGACAACCTGCTGCTCGCGGACCATGACCGGCAGCACCATCGCATCTTCCTGCCCAAGCGCAGCATCGAATCGCTCAGGGACACGCCGACGGATCAATGGCAGGCCGGGCCGCACTCGAACATCATCTACTTCTTCTTCCCGGCGACCTTCATCCTGCACGAAGGCGACCACGCGAACGCTTTCACCGTGCTGCCCGAATCACCCGACCGCTCGCGCGTGCTCGCCACCACGCTGATCCCCGAAATGCCGAAGACGGAGAAGTCGGTCAACTACTGGCGCAAGAACATCGAATCGTTCTGGGGTGCGCTCGACGAGGACTTCGCGCTCGGCGTCTCGGCGCAGTCGACGCTGGCGAGCGGGGCGAACGAGGTGTTGTACTTCGGCGCGGCGGAGTGGTGCTCTGCCAGGTTTCACCGGGATGTGGAAGAGGCGATCGCGCCCGGAGCCTAGCGCGTTGCCGCAACGATCGGCGGCCGCTCCTGCGCTGTCACCGATCGCGTGATGAGCCGGCCATCGCGCAGCACCGACACTTCCACGCTGCGGCCGATGCGGTCTGCGCTCAGGAGCCTCAGCAGATCGTCCGCACCCGCGACCACCATGTCGTCCAGCGCCACGAGGATGTCGCCGACGCGCAATCCTGCCTCCTCCGCCGCGCTGCCGGGTTGCACCTCGCCGATGCGCACCGCGTTCGCGCCCGAGTGGATCGCCAGCGCCACGCGGCGCGACAGCGGCACCGTCTGCGCTGCGATGCCGAGGTGCGCGCGCCGCACGCGGCCATGCGCGATGAATTCGCCGATCACGAAGCCCGCCGTGTTGCTCGATACCGCGAACGCAAGCCCCTGCGCGCCCGCGATCATCGCGGTGTTGATGCCCACCACCTGCCCCGAAGCCGCCACCAGCGCGCCGCCCGAATTGCCGGGGTTCAACGCGACATCGTTCTGGATCACGTCGTCGATCAGATGTCCGCTCTGCGAGCGCAGGGAACGGCCGAGCGCCGACACGATGCCCGCGGTGATCGTCGATTCGAAGCCCAGCGGATTGCCGATGCCCACTACCAGGTGGCCGCGCTTGAGCATCTTCGAATCGCCGAGCCGGGCGGTTGCCGCACCGCGCGGCAGTTCCACGCGCAGCAGCGCGAGATCGGTCGCCGGGTCGTCGCCGATCACCTCCGCCTCGCGGTCGCCGGCTTCGGTGCTGCCTACGCGCACACGGCGTGCACCGGCGACCACATGGCTGTTCGTCAGCACGAGTCCGTCGTTGGCGATGACCACGCCGGAGCCCAGCCCGCCACGCCGGCCCGCCGTGCCGCTCTGCACGCGAACCACCGCCGGGCCGACGCTGTCGGCCACCGTCGCGACCGCGTGCGAGTAGGCGTCGATCAGCGCGCCCTGATCCAGATCCGGAGCGCCGCCTTCGATGGTCGATGAGGAAGAAGTGTCGTCGTCGAACATGTCTGTCTCACAAATGGATGACGCCTTGCCGCACCGCCTGCGCGACCGCGTCGGTGCGGCCGGTCGCGTCGAGCTTGTCGAGCAGCGAGCCCACGTGGAACTTCGCCGTGTGCACCGAGATGCCGAGCCGCCGCGCGATCGATTTGTTCGATGCGCCTTCGGCCATTAGCGCGAGCACTTCGAGTTCCCGCGGTGTCAGCGTTGCTTCGCCGTTGTCGGAGGCGGGCGCCGCTTCGGTCGCTGCCAGCACGATGACATCTGCCGCTTCGCCACGCTGCGCGACGCGCAGGCCGGGTGCATGAGCGAGCGACGCGAAGAGGCGCTCCGACAGCTCGGCGTCTTCGATGTCGATCGCGACCACGATCGGATCCGCAACCTGCGATGCGCTCAATCGGCGGGCCTTTCTCCGATGGTGATCGGCAGTTCGACCGGCTCGCCGGCACGCCGCAGCGACAGCTTCACGACCGTGCCGACGCTCGCCGGCCCGAGCGCGCGCAGCAGCATGTGCACGCTGCGCACCGGTTCGCCGTTCCACGCGAGGATCACGTCGCCTTGCCGAACGTCCGCCGCCGCGCCGGGGCCGTCGCGATCGACGCCCATCACCATCGCGCCGATGCCGTCGGGCAGCACCTTCACCGGCTGAAGCGCGACGCCGAGGTAGCCACGCGGCACGTGGCCCGTCGCGGCCAACTGAGCGGCCACGCGATCGACCGTCGTGCCCGGAATCACGAGCACGCGCCCGCGCGGGCCGAACACGCTCATGCCGATCGCACGGCCGCTTGCATCGAGCGCCAGTCCGCCTTCGACGCTGCGCCGCATCACGAGGCCCAGTTCGATCCGCATGTCGATGTCGCCGCCGCGCAGGCTGCGCCATGCAGGTCCGACGAGCGACACGACGCCCGCCGCCGCGAGGGCGGTGCCGGCCTGCGAGCCCACTGCGAGTGCGATCGAACCGGTGCGAACCGGCGCCGCATCGAAGGCGATCGGGGAGGGCGCCTGGCCCTCGACGCGAAGCAGCGCGACGTCGGTGGCGGGGTCACGCCCGACGATGTTCGCTCGCAGCTTGCCGCCGTCCGGGAGCAGCACCGCGAGGTCGCCTTCGTCGGGCAGCGATTCCTCGGAGGTGACGACCAGCCCGTCGCGCCAGACGAAGCCGCTGGCGCGCGACCGCGCCGCATGCACCGCCACCACGCTGCGCGAGGCGGCAGCCACCGCATCCGCCATGGCGGCGGACAGTTGTTCGAGGGACGAGGAAGTCATCGTGTCGGCCATGGGAAGCTCCTTAGATGGCTTCATTGTGTGAAGCCACAAGGGGGTGGCGCTACTGCCCGGTTGGGCAGGGACGGCGTCGTGCGCAGGCACGCCCGATGTAACAGTGCTCAAGCTTGCTGCCCGGCTGCCGTTATCCGGGGTGCCATGACAAAACCTCAGCAGCCGGCGCCACCAGAGCTCACTTACCACCCGAACCTCGGCGACCGAATCGTCCAGGACGACGGGCAGTACCTGCTCGTTTCGCTGGTCGGAGTGCCTGGCAGCAAAGCCAAGGGGCTGCTCCTGCGCCGAGGGTCACGCAGTTCGAACGCGCCGTATGGCCTCGAATGCCTGGGCCACCACCTCCTGCTCGCCGACGGGCGCTGGTATGCGTCACGGATCGTTGGCGGAGACGGCGAACATGCGAAAAGGACCACGACCGGGATCTTCCAGTCGGAGCTCGACGCTTTGGTCAATCTCTGGGCCAGCCGGCGTTCCCCAGGCCTCGCGCTGATGGTCTGAGCCGTTGCTGAATCGCGATGCGACCGGCATCGGACCGGCGCGTGCACCCGAGAGCAAAATGGCAAGGTCGGATGAAAGAACGGCCATGAAGCTTCTGAAGCTCGCGTGCGTCACGGTTCTGGTCGGGTTGCCGTGCCTGGCAGCCGCGGAGTCGCTGCGGTGCCCTGGAGGCATCGTCGCGGAGGGCGACTCCCGTCTGTCCGTCATCTACAAGTGCGGTCAGCCGGCGCTCACGGATACCTACTGCGCGCCCGTGTATTACGGTGGCACGCTTCATGTGGTGCCAGAGCCTTACGCATCGACCGTGGTGCCATGCCAGCAGATCGAACAGTGGCTCTACGAGCGCGGGCCGGGCGAGATGATGGCCACCGTTTTCCTGCGCTCGGGCGTGGTGCAGTCGATCGAGTACGGGCGGCAGCCGCGATAGCGTTCACGCGCACCCGGGCGGGGATTTCCTCACCGGCCGATGCGCGCGCTCAGGCTCGGCAGGCCGCGCCGAACGAGCCGTCATTGGCGATCGTTGTCGTCGTTGCCGTGCCCGGAGCCATTGCCGCCGCTGGAATGTTCCTCATGGTCGTCGTCATCGTCGCGCATCGCCACGCAGGCGAAGTTCGCCGCGTCCTCGATGCTGCCGTGCCCGGTGTAGCGCGGCTGGGCGGGGTAGGCGCAGATCGGCCGCGTGCGTCCGGGCCATGGCGTGTCTGCCGGTGCGGTGCCGATGAGCGCCGACGGGCCCTGTCCCTGCTCGACCCATTTGACGAGTGCGCCGAAGGCGTCGAACTGCGATGTGGCAGGCCCACCGCCGCAGTGGTTCATGCCCGGCACCACGAAGAGGCGCGCGAACTGCTGCGTGTCGCGCACGCCGCCGGAGCGGTCGATCAGGTCGCGATACCAGCCGATGTGGTATTTCGACGAGAACACCGGATCGGCCTGTCCGCTGTAGACGATCAGCTTGCTGCCGCCCGCACGGAAGCGGCGGTAGTCGGTCGAGCGGGTGCCCATGAAGTCCATCGCCGACTGCGAATAGATGCCGCTGCGCGCGTAGATCTCCGGGGCATCCACGTCCATGTCGAAGCTGAGCAGCCACGGCATGAAGGCGTCGTTGAGCCCCGGCAGGCCCGGCACCGGCCCTGCGGTCGTGATGACGGCGCCCGGGTAGCCCGGCCTGCCGGCCGTCTTCGAATTCGGCGGCGTGGTGAAGACGAAGGGCAAGGCCGCGCCGCCGAGCGTGGTGTTCAGCGACGTGTTGCCCGGCGCAGGGAAGAGCGGCCCGATCTTCCAGATGCGCCAGCCGGGCGCGGCGATGCCCGGGTCCCAGAACCAGCCGGCGTAGAGGGCGCGGCCCTTCGAGTCCCTCGCGCCGTCGAACACGCTGCGCAAGGCGCGGACCTGGCTGGCCGAGAGCAGCCCCGAGCCCTGCGGGCCGAGCGTGCGCGGATCGAAGCGGCAGGCCTGCGGATTGGAGACGATGCCGTCGACGAGGCCGTCCTTGCCGTCGCATTCCTTGAGGATCGCATCGCCGATCGCGCTCAGTTCCGCCGAGGTGAACGAAGTCGCGAGGTCGGGAAAGCCGAAGGGCGTGAGCGAGCGCGCGGCGCTTGCGAAGGCCGGGTGTCCCAGGCCTCGGCGATGGCGGCCTTGGGCAGATCCATGCCGGGGTTGCCGGCGATGACGCCGTCGAAGAGGTCCGGATAGCGTTGCGAGAACATCAGGCCCTCGCGGCCGCCTTCCGAGCAGCCCTCGAAGTAGGCGTACCTGATCTTCTGGCGGTAGTAGGTCCGCGTGATCGACTTGGCGGCCTGCGCGACGCGGGCGGGGCCGTCGTAGCCGTAGTCGAGGCGCGCCTGCGGATCGAAGCCGAACTCGGCGTTGCCCGCGACGGCCGAGATGTTCGTGGCGGCGTCGTGCCCGCTGTCCGTGGAGACCACGGCATACCCCTGGTTGATCTGCGCCGCATCGGCGCCGCCGACGCTGCCGTCAAGCCCGCCGCCGCCCTGGTAGTAGAAGCGTTCGTTCCATGACGTGGGCATGCGCAGATGGAACTTCACCGCGTAGCTCTGGCCATCCGCCCCGGTGTGCTGGCCGATGCTGCCGAACACCTCGCAGTGCTCGGGCAAGGTCGCCGTGGCCACGTTGAGGACGGCGCTCGTGATGGTCGCGCCTTCGATGGTCTGGTTGAGCAGGGCGTTGCACGCGATGGGCGTCGCCGCATGGCTGTAGGCCGTCGCTCCCAGCAGGAGCAGTGCAAGCGGCGCGGGAAGTCGATCCTTGAGGTTCATTCCGAGTCTCCTGTTTGTTGTACTGGAGGAATGCGCGCAAGGTTCTTTTTTATAACTAGATGGTTATGCTCCGCAACTGGTACTTGCGATCTTGCGGGGGCGCCGGGTCGAGCCCAGTCGACTGTCCGGGGCTATTGCTGGCCGCCCTGGAGCATCGCGGCCATCTTCTGGTGGACCAGGTTGATCGCCTTCAGCGGACGGATCATCACCTTGAATTCGGTGATCTTGCCGTCGTCGTTCCACTTGATCATGTCGACGCCGTTCACGGCGATCCCGTCGATCCGGACCTCGAATTCGAGGACGGCATCGTGATCGCTCTTCAGCTCCCGCACGTAGCGGAACGACTCGTTGAAGAAGACATGGAAGGCCGCAGCGAGATACGCCCGGGTGAGGGCGCGCCCCACTTGCGGCGTGTGCACGACGGGTGAGTGGAAGACCGCGTCATCCGAGAGAAGTGCGTCGAGCCCCCGGGCATTGCGGTCCTGCAGGAGTTGATGCCACGCGGCAATCGGATCGGAAGACATCGTGAGTCACCTTTGTGCGACGGATGGAGATGGCCCGCGACGCTACCCGATCGCTCCGGCGCGGGCAACCCGCGCTCGTCAGGTCCGCCAGGGCAGCTCCAGCAGCTGGCCGTCGGGCAGGCAGGTGACGACCGGGCTCGCGCCGAAGATGCCCATCGTCTCCATCGGCACTTCGCCGGTGTTGAAGATCTGATGGTCGCGGCCGCGCGGCAGGATCAGCGTGCTGCTCGGACCGAAGCGATGCACCTCGCCGTCCACGTGCAGTTCGCCGAAGCCCGCCTGGCACAGAACGACCTCGTCGCATTCGTGCCGGTGCGGCGGCGTCGCCGCGCCGGGTTCGAGGGTCTGGCGCCAGATGGAGATCTGGTCCAGGCCTTCGTCATGGCCGGCCCAGGTGGCGTGGGCAACGCCGGGAATGGCCGCGGCGCGCGGGGAAGCTTGTTCGATCACGTACATGTTTCGCTCCAGTCGGAAGAGGGGTTGAAGAGGTGCCGCGGCGCCACGGACGACTGAAGTTTGCGCGGCTCCCGGTTCGCGCGGAAGCAGCGGTGGCGGACTAACATTGCCGACGGAATGTCCGCAATGGAGGTCCGCGATGCATGGCTTGCAAGCGCTTCTGGCTTTCTCGGAAACCGCCAAGCGAGGCGGTTTCGCTTCCGCCGCGCGCGAACTCGGCACCTCGTCTTCGGCGCTCGCCAAGTCGGTGGGGCGGCTGGAGGATTCGCTGGGCCTGCGGCTCTTTCACCGCACCACGCGGCGCGTGACGCTCACCGTCGATGGCGAACGCCTGTTCAGGCGCTGCCAGCGCGTGCTGGCGGAACTCGACGAACTGCAATCCGAAGCCTCGGGCGTGCGCGCCGCGCCGAGCGGCACGCTGCGCGTGAACATGCCGATCGTGTTCGGCCGCATGTTCGTGCTGCCGGTGCTGGCGAAACTCGCGGCGCAATACCCGGGGCTGGAGATCGACGCGCGCTTTTCGGACGCCTACGTGGACCTCATCCAGGACGGCATCGACGTCGCGATCCGTGCGGGCGACCTGCAGGATTCGACCCTCGTGGCGCGCCGCTTCGCGAGCCAGCAGCTCGTGCTGGTGGCCGCGCCCGCCTACCTGCAGGCGAACGGCGAGCCGAAGGCGATCGAGGACCTCAGCGCGCACCGGCACATCCTCTTTCGCATGCCGACCTCCGGGCGCGACCGGCCGCAGCAGTTCACGGTGCGGCGCAAGACGATTTCGCTGCACCCGGCGCACGGCACCCGCCTGAACGACGGCGAAGCCATGGTGCAGGCCGCGGTGCTGGGCATGGGGCTCACGCAGGTGCCCGACTACATGGCGGCCGCCGAGATCGCAGCGGGGCGGCTGGTGGAGGTGCTGGCGCAGCACCGTCCGCCCGCGATGCCGATCCATGCCGTCATGCCCGGCCACCGGATGGTGCCGCCGCGCGTGCGCGTGCTGCTCGACGCCCTGGAGAGGCCTACGACCCCTGCGACTGGTGCACCTCCACCGTGATGTGCGCCAGTTCCTCATGAATGCCCAGCAGTTGCCGGAAGTGCGCCGGTGTCGTGGCCTGCTGCACTTCCACGGCGAGGATGCATGCGTACTTCGCGCGGCCCACGCGCCAGACGTGCAGATCGTGGATGCGCGCGGGCACGGGGCCGGCTGCGATCGCATCCCGGATCTCCTCGACCACCGGCGCGTCCATCTCGGCATCGAGCAGCACCCGGCCGGTGTCGCGCAGCAGGCCCAGCGCCCATACCGCGACCAGTACGGACCCGACGATGCCCATCGCCGGGTCGAGCCAGCCGAAGCCCCAGAGCAAACCACCGAGCAGCGCCGCGATCGCCAAGATCGAGGTGGCCGCATCGGCGAGCACGTGGATGTAGGCTGATCGCAGGTTGAGGTCCTGGTGGCCGTGATGGTGATCGTGCTCGTGAGCATGGTGCTCATGACCATGGTGGTGATGGTGATGCCCGTCTTTCAGCAGCCACGCGCAAGCGAGGTTGACCAGGAGGCCGATGACCGCGATCACGATTGCCTGCTCGTAGTGGATGGCCGCCGGAGAGAAGAGCCTTTCGACCGATTGGTACGCCATCCAGCCGGCGACCAGCAGCAGGAAGATCGCGCTCGTGTAGCCGGCCAGGATCTCGATCTTCCAGGTCCCGAAGGCGAAACGCGCGTTGCCGGAAAGCCGGCGTGCGGTGGCATAGGCGGCCACCGAAAGCCCGAGTGCCAGGGCGTGGGAGCTCATGTGCCAGCCGTCGGCCAGGAGCGCCATGGAGTTGAACCAGTAGCCGCCCGCGATCTCCAGCACCATCATGGCCGCGGTGAGCAGGACGGCGAGCCGGGCATTCTTTTCGCCGAGCGGATTGCCGTCGTCGAACACATGCGAATGGCTGTCTGCTTCGAATCGGGCGGCGTCGGAATTGGTGGAAGCATGGATCATCAAGATACTGTACCCCAGTATCTGCTGCGGCCTAGAATCGCCCCTCATGTCGCATACGGTTCTCAACAAGAAGCCCTTGCTCACGCGCATCCGGCGCATCAAGGGGCAGACGGAAGCCCTGGAGCGCGCGCTCGACGAAGACCGCGACTGCGCCGCCGTGCTCCAGCAGCTCGCCGCCATCCGCGGCGCGGTCAACGGGCTGATGCTGGAAGTGCTCGACGGCCATGTGCGCCACCATCTGGGCGCGCAAGACGCCTCCCGCGAAGAGCGCGCGGAAGACCTCGACGTGGTCGTTTCGGCGCTGCGGTCGTACCTGAAGTAGCCGGGCGCATTTAGACTGGCGAACCCCGTGGCGTCACCCGCTTATCGAGGCTTTCCAGTGACATCGGAAACCCCATCACCAGACAGCGCGGGCGACGACCTGCTGCTGCGGGTCTCGCCGCCGAGGGTGCCTAGGCACCTGCTTTCCCGGCCGCGGCTGCTGGCCAACGACCCGGCATTCCGCGGTGTTCCGGCGATCCTGATCCAGGCGCCCGCCGGCTTCGGCAAGACCTCGCTGCTGGCGCAATGGCGGCTGGAGCACCTTTCGCACGGCCTCGTCGTGGCCTGGGTCTCGGTGCAGCCGCGCGACACGCCGCAGCGGCTCGCGCAGGCGCTGGCGATGGCGGTGCGGCGCAGCTCGGGGCGCTCGACCTTCGGCCACGTGCTGCTCGACGCCGTCGGGCCGAGCAGCCTCGAAGGCATCACGATCTGGCTGGCCGAACTGGCGCAGACGGCACTCGACGTCGTGCTGATCGTCGACGAGGCCGAGCGCCTGCCCGCCGCTTCTCGCGAGGCACTGGCCTACCTGCTGCGCAATGCGCCGCCGAACCTGCGCACCATCATCGCGGCGCGGCCGGACTGCAACCTCGACATCGACGACCTGATCGCCTATGGGCAATGCGTGGTGGTCGGACCGGCGATGCTGCGCTTCAAGCTCGAAGAGACGCTGGAGCTGGTGCACGAGCGCTTCGGCGCGACCATCGACAACGACACGGCCGCGCGCCTGCATGCGCTCACCGAAGGCTGGCCGCTGGGCCTGCAGTTGTCGCTCACGGTGATGGCGCGCGGCGCCGACGTGACGGGCATCGCGGGCATCGGCGGGCAGTTGCGCGACCAGTTCATGACGCTGCTGCTCGCGAACCTCGATGCCGCGGATCGCGAATTCCTCACCCGCATCGCGATCCTCGACCACCTGCATCCGGAGCTGTGCCGCCGGGTCGCGGAGATCGACGACGCCACCGAGCGGCTCGCGCGCCTGAGCCGCGACACGCCGGTGTTCGTGGCGGCGGAGCAGGGCGACTGGCTGCGCATGCACATGCTCGCGCGCGACGTGCTGCGCGAGGCATTCACCGCGCTGCCCACGGAGCAGCAGGAAGGGGCGCATGCACGCGCGGCGGCATGGCTGGCCGAGCGCGGCATGCTCGAAGACGCCGCGCGGCACGCGCTGGTCGCGGGCCAGCGCGAACTGGCCTACGAGCTTGCCGAACGCAGCCTCTACGAAGCCATCGTGAAGCACGGCCGGCAGGGCGTGGTGCTCGAATGGCTGGCGCAGTTGCCCGCCGACGAGCTCGATCGCCGTCCGCGCCTGCTGCTGGCCGCGGCCTGGACGCTGGCGATCAGCGAGCGCCACGAGGACGCCGGCCGCATGGTCGCGCGCATCCAGGCGCACCAGTCCAGCGACAGGCCCGACCCGACGCTGCAATGCGAATGCGCGCTGATCCTGAGCGGCGCGGCGGTGTTCGCCGACGATCCGGATCGCTTTGCCGCGCTGCACGACCCGTGGGCCGAGTCGCCGCCGCTGCGCGATCCGATGCTCCTGCAGGTGCATGCCAATCGCACCGCGTACCGCACGTTGCTCGAAGGCGATCCGGCGCTGGCGCGCCTGCGGCAGCAGCAGTCGCCGCGGGGGGATTTCGGTCGCGGGCAGGGCTTCGTCGGCCGCTGGGGCGAATTCATCATCGGCCTCTCGTACGTGTGGGAAGGGCAGGTGCTGCTGGTCGAGAGCCTGCTGCAGCCGGCCGTCGCCAGCGCCGACGCGGAGCTGGGCCGGCGCAACAGCTTCAGCTGCATGCTCGCGGCGCTCCTGGCCTCGGCGATGTGGGAGCGTGGCCGTCCGGCCGACGCTTCGGCGCTGCTGGCCGACCGGATCGACGTGCTGGAGCGCAGCGGCCTGCCGGAATCGCTGCTGCTGGCCTATCGCACCATGGCGCGCATGGCGATGGCCGAGGGCGCCGAGCACCGGGTGATCGAACTGCTCGGCGCCCTCGACGCCGTGGGCTCGGCCCGCTCGCTGCCGCGGCTGCGGGTCGCCAGCCTGCTGGAGCAGGTGCGCATGCACGCGCGGCGCTACCGTGCCGGAACCTGCCGCGAGCTGTGCCAGCGCATCGACGCCATGCTGGACGACCCTTCGCTGCCGCAGGGCCGGCTCTGGCGGCGTGGCGTCGACGCGCTGCGGGGGCTGGCGCAGGGCTATGCGGCGATCGCCAGCCAGGATTGGCGCGCGGCACTGGAGCCGCTCGCACGCGCCGACGAACTGGCGCAGGCGTTGCGCCAGGGACGTTTCCGCATCGAGATCATGGGCATGCGCGCTTTCGCGCTCGACCGCTGCGGCGAGCGCGCCGGATCGGCGATGTTGCGCGAAGCCATGGATCTGGCGCAAAGTTATGGGCTGGTCCGCGTCTTCGAGGACGCCCATCCGGACCTCGGCCAATGGGTGCGGCAGGTGGCCGAGCAGGGGGGCGAGCCCGGTCGGGCGGCGGCGCCTGCCATGGCGCCCGCGCGTCCGGCCCCGGCCCGCGAAATTCCTCTTCCGACAGCCGCACGCGGCATGGTGCTCACACCCAAGGAGCGCCAGGTGCTGGAGTTGCTGGCGCGCAATCTCTCCAACAAGGAGATTGGGCGCGCGATGCAGGTGGGCGAAACCACCGTCAAGTGGCACGTCAAGAACCTGCTCGCCAAGCTGGACGCCGGCACGCGCAAGGAAGTCGTCGTGCGAGCGCGCATTCTCGGGCTCATTCAGCCGGGGGATTGAGGCGCAGGCGGAGGGGTTCCCCCCTCCCGCAAGGAGGGGGGGTCAATGGCCTCCGCTGCCTATTCTTACGGCCTGAGGAGTCGCGATACATGCGGCTCTATGACTCAAGAGCCGGTAGAGGCCGGCTCACAACGGAGACAGGCCCATGAACACGACAGTCGAAGCAACCCCGCTGCAAGGCGCACCCGCCGTGGTGTCGTCCGCCGCGCTCAAAACCTCCATCCAGGTCGAACAGCTGACCTGCTCCATCGGTGCCCTGCTGGGCAACGTCGACCTCGGCGCCGCTTCGCGCGACGCCGAGACCGTGGCCGAGATCCGCGCCCTGCTGCTCAAGCACAAGGTGCTCTTCTTCCGCGATCAGGACTTCACCCGTGCCGAACATGTCGCCTTCGCACGCCATTTCGGCAATCTGGAGGACCACCCGGTGGCGGGCAGCGATCCCGAGCACCCCGGCCTGGTGCGCATCTACAAATCGCCCGAAGTCCCCAACGACCGGTACGAGAACGCTTTCCACACCGACGCCACCTGGCGCGAGAAGCCGCCGTTCGGCTGCGTGCTGCGCTGCGTCGAGACGCCGGAAGTCGGCGGCGACACCATCTGGGTGAACATGGCCCTGGCCTATGCCCGGCTGCCGGAAGACATCAAGGCGAAGATCGACGGACTGCGCGCCCGCCACAGCATCGAGGCCAGCTTCGGCGCCGCGATGCCGATCGAGAAGCGACTGGCGCTGCACGCGCAGTTCCCCGATGCCGAGCACCCGGTGGTGCGCACGCATCCGGAGACGGGCGAGAAGATCCTTTTCGTCAACGCCTTCACGACGCACTTCACCAACTTCCACACCGCAGCGAACGTCCGCTTCGGCCAGGACCACGCGCCGGGCGCCAGCCTGCTGCTGAACTACCTGGTCAGCCAGGCCGCGATCCCCGAGTACCAGGTGCGCTGGCGCTGGAAGAAGAACAGCGTCGCCTTCTGGGACAACCGCAGCACCCAGCACTACGCCGTCATGGACTACCCGCCGTGCCACCGGAAGATGGAACGCGCCGGAATCATCGGCGAGGCCACGTACTGAAAACAGCGCCCGCATCACCTCGTTCAACACCCGACATCTCAACTGAAAGACCCATCATGAACTTCCTCGACGGCTCCCTCTTCCCGGAAAACCAGGACAAGCTGGTGATCACCGCAGCGCCTTACGGCCCCGAGTGGATTCCTTCGGACTTTCCGCAGGACATCCCCGTCACCATGGAAGAACAGGTGCAGAAGGCGGTCGACTGCTACAACGCCGGCGCCACCGTGCTGCATCTGCACGTGCGCGAACTGGACGGCAAGGGCTCCAAGCGCCTGTCGATGTTCAACGAACTGATCGCCGGCGTGCGCAAGGCCGTGCCGGACATGATCATCCAGGTCGGCGGCTCGATCTCCTTCGCGCCCGAAACCGACGGCGCCAACGCGAAGTGGCTGCACGACGACACGCGCCACATGCTGGCCGAACTCGATCCGAAGCCGGACCAGGTCACGGTCACCGTCAACACGACGCAGATGAACGTGCTGGAGCACATGGAAGCCGAAGACATCGCCGGCACCTCGCTCGCCGATCCGCAGAACAACGCGGCCTACCGCGAAATGATCGTGCCCTCGGGCCCCGGCTTCATCGAGGAGCATGTGCGCCGCCTGAGCGCCGCCGGCATCCAGAGCGCCTTCCAGTTCTACAACATCAACAGCTTCGAGACGGTCGAGCGCCTGATGCGCCGCGGCATCTACAAGGGTCCGCTGGTGTGCAACTGGGTCGCGATCAGCGGCGGCATGGACCAGCCGACCATCTACAGCCTGTCCAACTTCCTGCGCGCCATCCCCGACGGCACCATGCTGACGGTGGAAAGCAGCATGCGCAACGTGCTGCCGATCAACATGATGGGCATGGCAATGGGCCTGCACGTGCGCTGCGGCATCGAGGACAACCTCTGGAACCAGTCGCGCACCGAGAAGATGTCGACGGTCCAGCAGATCGAGCAGCTCGTTCGCATGTCGCGCGAATTCGGCCGCGAAGTCGCCAATGGCAAGGAAGCACGCGAGATCCTGAAGATCGGCGTGTTCTACGAGACCATCGAAGAGACGCTGGCCGCCAACGGCTTCGCACCCAACCCGAAGGGCCGCCAGCAGGGTTACCTGCGCCGGGTGGCTTGAAGATGGAGACTGCAGCCGTGATGCCGACCGTCCTCATCGTCCCGGGCCTGCGCGACCATGTCGCCGGCCACTGGCAGACGCTGCTGGCCGCCGACCTCGCGGCCAAGGGGCGCAAGGTGCGCACCGTGCCGCCGATGGGGCGCACCGACCTCGACTGCGGGGCGAAGGTCGCCGCGATCGAGCGCGAGGCGCAGGCCATCGACGGCCCGATCGTGATCGTCGCGCACAGCGGCGGCTGCGTGATGGTCGCGCACTGGGCGCGGCAGACGAAGCGCGCCATCGAAGGCGCGCTGCTGGCCACGCCGCCGGATTTCGATCGCCCGATGCCCGAGGGCTACCCGACGATCGACGAACTGCGCGCCAGCGGCTGGCTGCCCGTGCCGCGCCTGACGCTGCCGTTCCCGAGCATCGTGGCGGCAAGCCGCAACGATCCGCTCGGCGAGTACGGGCGCGTGGCCCAGCTCGCCCGGGACTGGGGCGGCCGCCTGGTCGATCTCGGCGAAGTCGGCCACCTCAATCCCGCGTCCGGCTTCGGCAAATGGCCCCGCGCGGAACTGTTCATCAACGAATTGACGAAGTAGTCCACACCAGGGCACCCGCGGAACCGGCTTTGCCGGGCCGCCGGGTGCGCCCCCGGAGAGGGGGGTGGCGCAGCGACACGAAGTGCGCGCAGCCTGGGGGAGATTTCTATACAGGAGACAAACATGGCCAAGGCCATTCGCTTTCATGAAACCGGCGGACCCGAAGTCCTGAAGCTGGAAAACGTCGAAGTCGGCGAGCCCGGCCCGGGCCAGGCGCGCGTGCGCCACACCTACATCGCCGTCAACTTCATCGACATCTACTTCCGTACCGGCCGCTATCCGCTGCCGCTGCCCAACGGACTGGGCTCGGATGCGGTCGGCGTGGTCGAGGCCGTGGGCCCCGGCGTGACCGACATCAAGGTCGGCGATCGCGTCGGCTACCTGATCGGCCCGCAGGGCGCGTATTCCGAAGCGCGCGTGATGCCGGCCGAGGTGCTGATCCCGCTGCCCGATGGCGTCTCGGACCGCACCGCGGCCACGCTGATGATGAAGGGCATGACGGCGCAGTACCTGTTCCGCCAGGTCTACCCGCTCAAGGGCGGCGAGACGATCCTCTATCACGCGGCAGCCGGCGGCGTCGGCCTCATCGCCTGCCAGTGGGCCCGCGCGATGGGCGTGACCATGATCGGCACCGTCAGCACCGACGAGAAGGCCGAGATCGCCAAGGCCAACGGCTGCGCCTACACCATCGTGACCTCCCGCGAGAACATCGCCAAGCGCGTGCGCGAGATCACCGACGGCAAGGGCGTGCCCGTCGTCTACGACTCGGTCGGCAAGGACACGCTGATGGATTCGCTCGACAGCCTGCAGCCGCGCGGCTCGCTGGTGAGCAACGGCACCTCCTCGGGGCCGGTGGTGATCGACTCGCAGCTGCTCGCCGTGAAGGGCTCGATCTGGGTCACGCGGCCGGCGATGATGCACTACATCACCCCGCGCTCGCACATGCTCGAGATGGCCGACGAGCTGTTCGGCCACGTGCTGGCAGGCCGCATCGTGAGCGAGCCCAAGCAGAGCTTCGCTCTCGCGGATGCCGCCGACGCGCACCGCGCGCTCGAATCGCGCAAGACCACCGGCGCGACCGTGCTCGTGCCCTGACGCCAAGGGGATTGCCATGGACATGCATGCTCTCGATTCCAAGCAAGGTTCGGACAGCTACCTGTTCGGCCCGCGCCAGGCGTGGTTCGCCTTCGCGATGACGCTCGGCCTGATGATGGTCGACTACATCGACCGCCAGGTGATCGTTTCGCTCTTTCCGCATCTGAAGGAGGCCTGGGGTCTTTCGGACAAACAGCTCGGCGCGCTCGTGTCGGCGGTGTCGGTCACCGTCGCGGTGGGCGGCATCCCGATCGCTCTCATCGCCGACCGCTTCAGCCGTGTCAAGAGCATCGTGGTGATGGCGACCGTCTGGAGCCTCGCATCGATCTCCTGCATGTTCACGCGCAACTTCGGCCAGTTGCTGGCCGCGCGCGCGGCGGTGGGGCTCGGTGAAGCAGGCTACGGCTCGGTCGGCGCGGCGCTCATCGCGAGCCACTTTCCGGCACGCATGCGCGGTGCGCTGATGGCGGCCTTCTTCTCCGCCGCATCGATCGGCTCGGTGCTGGGTGTGATGCTCGGCGGCGTCATCGCCGCGCGCTGGGGTTGGCAGGCCGCGTTCGGCGTGGTCGGCGTGCCGGGGCTGGTGCTGGCGCTGCTCTACATCAAGGTGCGCGACTACCGCACCGTCGAACTCACGCCGCGCATCGAGCAGGCCACGCGCTCCACGCAGGGCGCTGCGAGCGCCATCATCAAGCGGCTGATGCGTTCGAAGACGCTGCTGTGGGTCTGCATCGCCGCACCGGCGCAGCTCATCCTCGTGTCGGCCATCTGGGCCTGGCTCCCGAGCTTCCTCAACCGTGTGCACGGCATGACGCCCGAGCAGGCCGCGATCAAGGCCGCGCTGGTGGTGCTGTGCGGCGCGCTGGGCAGCGTTGTCTGGGGTGCGATCGCCGATCGCGCCGGCAGGAAGCGTCCCGCGGCCAAGCTGCAGGTGACGGCAGTCGTCTGCATCGCTTCGGCGGCAGTGCTCGCGCTCGGCTTCGGTGCCGAGCACGTCGGGCTGGTCCTGTCGAAGCAGGCGCAATTCGCGCTGCTGGCGTTCGGCGGCTTCCTGATGACCTGCTCCGTGGGAGTCGTTGCGGCCGTGGTGATCGACGTGATCCATCCCGGCATCCGTGCCACCGGCGCTTCGGTGCTCTCGCTGTTCCAGAACCTGCTCGGCCTCGCCATGGGCCCGCTGGTCGCCGGCTTTCTGTCGGATGCCTGGTCGCTCGAGCATGCGCTGATCGCGATGCCTGTCTTCGGTCTGCTGGCTGCTGGCGCCTTCATGCGTGCCTCGCGCAGCTACGGTGCCGACCTGCAGCGCGCCTGCGAAACCGAAGTCGAAGCCGGACCTGATTCCGCGCCCGCTGGCGCTCACCGCAGCGTGCCGGCCTGAAATGGGCATCGCCCCCAGGCTCGCGCACTTCGTGTCGCTCTCCACCCCCTGCCGGGGGCAACCCCAGCGGCCCGGCAAAGCCGGTTCCGCGGGGTTCCCCGCCCAATCAAACTGAATCACCGAACGAACGGAATATCGCCATGAACGGATTGATGATGGATCAGCCCCTGCTGATCTCCAGCCTCCTCACCCACGCCGAACGCCATCACGGCGAACAGCAGATCGTCTCGCGCCGCGTCGAAGGCGACGTGCACCGCTACACCTACCGCGACATGGGCCAGCGCGTGCGGCGCCTTGCCAACGCGCTCGCGGCGCGCGGCATCGAGCAGGGCGAGCGCGTCGCCACGCTGGCCTGGAACGGCTACCGCCACATGGAGCTGTACTACGCGGTCTCCGGCTCGGGCGCGGTGCTGCACACGCTCAACCCACGCCTGCACCCCGACCAGGTGGTGTGGATCGCCGACCATGCCGAAGACGAGATCCTCTTCTTCGACCTGACCTTCCTGCCGCTGATCGAGGCGATCGCCTCGCGCGTCTCCACGATCAAGGCCTTCGTCGTGATGACCGACCGCGCACACATGCCGGCGTCGTCCAAGGTGCCGAACCTGCTGTGCTACGAAGACCTGATCGACGACCACACGCCGGACTTCGAATGGCCGGTGTTCGACGAGAAGGCCGCCTCGTCCCTCTGCTACACCTCGGGCACCACGGGCAACCCCAAGGGCGCGCTCTACAGCCATCGCTCGACGATGCTGCATACCTACGCCGCCGCGCTGCCCGATGCGCTGAACTGCTCGGCCAAGGACGTCATCCTGCCGGTGGTGCCGATGTTCCACGTCAACGCCTGGGGCCTGCCGTACATCGCGTGCATGGTCGGTGCCAAGCTGGTGTTCCCGGGCCCGTGGCTCGATGGCAAGTCGCTGCATGACCTCTTCGAAGCCGAAGGCGTGACCGTCTCGGCCGGCGTGCCCACGGTGTGGCAGGGCCTGCTCGCGCATGTCGAGAGCAACGACCTGCACTTCAGCACCATGCGCCGCACGATCATCGGCGGCTCGGCCTGCCCGCCGGCGATGATGCGCGCCTTCCAGGAGCGCTACGACGTGCAGGTGCTGCACGCCTGGGGCATGACGGAGCTGAGCCCGGTGGGCACCGTGTGCACGCTCAAGCCGTGCCACCAGACGCTGAGTGCGGCCGAGCGCCTCGCGATCCAGTCGAAGCAGGGCCGCTCGGTCTTCGGCATCGACATGAAGATCGTCGGCGAAGACGGCGCCGAGCTGCCGCACGACGGCAAGACGGCGGGGGAACTGATGGTGCGCGGCGCCTGGGTGATCTCGAACTATTTCAAGGGCGAGGGCGCGGGCCCGCTGGTCAACGGCTGGTTCCCGACCGGCGACGTGTCGACCATCGACGCCGACGGCTTCATGCAGATCACCGACCGCAGCAAGGACGTGATCAAGTCCGGCGGCGAGTGGATCGGCTCGATCGACCTGGAGAACATCGCGATGGCCCATCCGGCCGTCGAGATGGCCGCCTGCATCGCCGCGCGCCACCCCAAGTGGGACGAGCGTCCGCTGCTCATCGTGGTGAAGAAGTCGGGCCAGGAGCTGACGCGCGATGAACTGATCAAGTTCTACGACGGCCGCATCGCCAAGTGGTGGACGCCGGACGACGTGGTCTTCGTCGATCGCATTCCGCTCGGCGCGACCGGCAAGGTGCAGAAGAACCTGCTGCGCGATGCCCACGGGGATCACCTGATGGCCAACAGCGGATCGAGGTTCGCATGACCAGCCTTTCCATCGCGGCGTGGCCTGCACGCAGCCGCACGCTGTTCCCGGGCGTGCTGGCCTGTGCGGTGGTGGCTGCCGCATCTACGTTCCTGTCGCAGCACTACGGTGCGCCGGTGATGCTGTTCGCGCTCATCCTGGGCATGGCGATGAACTTCCTCTCGGCCGAAGGCGCCTGCAAGCCCGGCATCGAGTTCACCGCGCGGCAGGTGCTGCGCTGGGGCGTCGCGCTGCTGGGCCTGCGCATCACGGCCGCACAGGTCGTGGCGCTGGGATGGCATCCGGTGGTGCTCGTGCTGATCTCGGTGGTGGTGACCATCGGTGTGTCGATGCTGGTCGCGAAGCTCATGGGCTTCAACACGCTGTTCGGCCTCCTGAGCGGCGGCGCGACCGCCATCTGCGGCGCATCGGCCGCGCTCGCACTGGCTGCGGCGCTGCCGTCGCATCCGCAGAAGGAAAAGGCGACGCTGTTCACCGTGGTGGGCGTTTCGGCGCTCTCGACCTTCGCGATGATCGCCTACCCGATGATCGCGCGCGCCTTCGGTCTCGACGACCATGGGTCGGGCGTGTTCCTCGGCGCGACCATCCACGACGTGGCGCAGGTGGTCGGCGCGGGCTACAGCATGTCGAAGGAAACCGGCGACATCGCCACCGTTGTCAAGCTGATGCGCGTGGCGATGCTGCTGCCGGTGATCGTCTTCGCCGTGATGTGTGCACGGGCCAGCGGCATGCAGACGGGCGGCGCGCGTCCGCCGCTGCTGCCGTGGTTCGCGGTCGCCTTCGCGCTGCTGGTGGCGGTCAACAGCACCGGCTGGCTGCCGACGGCGGTCACCGAGCTGGGCAGCGATTTCTCGCGCTGGTTCCTCGTGGCCGCCATTGCCGGCATCGGCATGAAGACGCAGCTGCGCGACCTCGCCACCGTCGGCCTCAAGCCCGTCGCGTTGATGCTGGGCGAGACCGTATTCCTGGCCATACTCGCGCTCTTGCTTCTGCGCTGGGCGGCCTGATTCACAAGATAGGAGAAGGAACATGAACCCCAACTACTCGCGCCGCAAGATGATCCAGGCCGCGTGCCTTTCCTGCCTCGGCATTGCGGGCCTCGCCGCGCATGCCCAGCAACCCGCCAAATGGCCTGACAAGGTGGTGCGCATCGTCGTGGCCGGCCCGGCCGGCGGCACGGCCGACATCGTCGCGCGCCTCCTGGGCGACCAGCTCACCAAGGACACCGGCCAGCCTGTCGTCGTCGACGCCAAGCCCGGCGCCGGCGGTGCGCTCGCGGTCAACGAACTCTCGATCGCGCCGCATGACGGCTACACGCTGCTGGTCGGCGTCAGCTCGCTCGTGAGCGAGATCCCGCACATCGTCAAGCTGCGCAACGACATGTCCAAGGAGATCCGCCCCGTGGCCGAGCTCGGACGCGGCGGCCTCGTGATGGTCGGCGCGCCCTCGGTGCCGGCGAAGAACTTCGCCGAGGTGGTGAGCTGGGTGAAGGCCAATCCGGGCAAGGTGAGCTATGCCTCGTACAGCCCGGGCACCGTGTCGCACGTCATCGGCCTGCAGCTCAACAAGGCGGCCGGCATCGACATGACGCACGTAGGCTACAAGGGCTCGACACCCGCGCTCACCGATGTGATGGGCGGGCACGTTCCGCTGATGTTCGACGGCATGGCGACCTCGCTGCCGATGATCAAGGCCGGCAAGATCAAGGCCTTCGCGGTCAGCACGCCCAAGCGCTCGCCGCTGCTGCCGGATGTGCCCACTTTCGCGGAGCTCGGCTATCCGCAGCTCGAAACGGTCTCGTGGATGGGCCTGTGGGCCAAGCCCGACGTGCCCGCCGCGGTGCAGGCGGCCGTTCGCGATGCGGCGCTCAAGGCCATCTCGCAGCCGGCCGTGCGTGCGCGCCTGCTCGATGCGGGCCTCGAAGCGGGCAGCGGACGCACGCCCGACGAGCTGGTGACTTCGCTGAACAGCGACTACAAGCGCGTGGGCGAGGTGCTGAAGTCGATCGACTTCAAGCCGGAGTGAGCCTGCGGTGGCTCAGGCCGCCGGAGACTCCAGCGCATAGAGCGGCACGTCCGACCGGTCACTCAGCCAGACGCCGCCGCCCATTTCCTTGAAGTGGCGCGACAGCCCGCGCCGGTACACCTCGGCGCGGTGGCGAAAGAGGTTCGGGTCGGTGAGCTTCTCGTCCACGATGTCGCGTTCGTAGTCCTCGCGCGTGACGACCTCCACGTAGAGCGCACCTTCGCTCAATGCGCCGAGATTCGTCAACGCGCGTTTCAGGTCCGATGGATTCAGGTACGCGAGCACGCCCTGGCAGATGACGAAATCGAAGGGCTGCCTGGACCGGAAGTCGACCACCGAGCCGCGCTCCCAGCCGTAGCGCTCGCAGAGGTACTCGCTGACCTCCACGCCGTGATAGCTGGCCTGCGGGAAATGCCGCGCGACGATCTCGCGCCACAAGCCGATGCCGCAGCCCACGTCGAGCACGCGATGCACCGGCACGCGCAGGTACTTCAGATAGGCGCAGACGAAGTCGCCCAGCCGTTCGACATGCTGCGGGTCGGCGACCTTGGTCTTCTTGTCGAAGTAGTAGCGCTGGTAGTAGGACTCGTCGAACGCGTCGGCGCTCACTGATTCCATCCGTGGATCCTTTCCGGGCTTGGGGCTCCGAGGGTTCGAGCCCGGGGCGATTCTCGCCTGCTCGCATGCGCCCCGGAGCCTCGGCGGCGACCCGTTGCTGCTGCTGAGTCCAGAATGTGGGTTGGCGCCCCGGCGCCGCGGCGACACCCGTCGGAGAAAGCATGAACGCTAACGCCATCGAACGAAACGAGGCCACCCAGCTGGGGGCCTGCACCTATCTGCTCCACATCCTGCTGGAGGAAGCGGAGCGCCGGCAAAGCGGCTTCGTCCGCGCGACGATCGAGCATGTCCTGAAGGACCATTCGGGCATTCCCGCGGATGTTCCGGACAGGGGCTTCGTCGATGCGTTGTTCTCGGAAGTCCTCGACATGCTGCGGCGTGCCGACCCCGCCATGCCGGCGCTGCCACCCGCCCCGCGGCCCCGCGCCACCGTCGCTGCGGCGCCCGAACTCTCAGCCGACTGGCGCCAGTGGATCGCCGAAAGCCGCCTCAGGGATTGCACGCCGGAATCCATGCTGGAGACCATGAAGGCGGCCGGGCTCGATACGGCGCAGGCCGGGGCCGCGATCAGGGCGATGGAGAACGAGCCCGCGTTCCTCGCGGCGCGCCGCATGCAGCAGCTTCAACGCAAGCTCGAATCCGTCGCCGGCAACCTGCAGAAGCTGTGGGCGTCCGCGCCGCACTACGACCGCGTTGAGAAGCGCAGCTCGCCATCGCGCGAGGAATTCATCGAACGCTACGTCCGCGGCTGCCGTCCCGTCGTGCTCACGGACGTCACCCGCGACTGGCCGGCGATGAAGCGCTGGTCTCCCCAAGACCTGAAGCAACGCTTCGGGCAGTTCGACGTGGAGATCCAGGACGGCCGCGACGCCGATCCCAACTACGAGGAAAACAAGCTCGCGCATCGCCGCGTCGTGCCGCTCGGGCCCTTCGTGGATCGCGTGCTCGCGGGTGGTGCGACCAACGACTACTACCTCACCGCCAACAACGAGGCGCTGCGCAGCGCGGCGTTCTCGCCGCTGCTGGCGGACATCGGAAGCCTGCCGCCGGTCTGCGACCGGTCCCAACTGGGCGAGAGGTCGTCCTTCTGGTTCGGCCCGGCGGGCACGAAGACACCGCTGCACCACGACACCCTCATGCTGTTCCACACGCAGGTGGTCGGGCGCAAGCGCTGGCGCCTCATCTCTCCGCTGGAGACGCCGAAGCTCTACAACTTCAACAACGTGTTCAGCCCGGTCGACATCGACGACCCGGACCTGGGCCGCTATCCGCTCTTCAAGGACGCCACCATCCTCGACGTGGTCGTCGAACCGGGGGAGACCATGTTCCTTCCGCTCGCCTGGTGGCACCAGGTGGTGTCGCTCGACCTCAGCATGTCCCTGTCGTACTCGAATCTGGACGTGCCGAACGACTTCTCGTTCCGGAACCCCGACATCCGCAACTGGTAGGTTCCGGCGCCGCTGGCATACTGTTCGTTTGCCATGAACCAGCGCCTGAAGACCCGTGAACGTTGCGAACGCGAGGTCCGCATCGACCTCGCGGCCGCCTACCGCATGGCGGCGCAGAACGGCTGGGACGACACGGTCTACACCCACCTGTCGGCGAGCGTTCCGGGTGAACCCGGTCACTATCTGCTGAACCCCTTCGGCGCCACCTTCGACGAGATCACGGCCAGCAGCCTGGTCAAGGTGAACGTGCGCGGCGAGGTGGTCGACGGCTCGGGCGCGCGGGTGAATCCGAGCGGCTTCGCGATCCACGGGGCGGTGCATGCGGCGCGGCCCGACATCGAATGCGTCATCCACCTGCACACGCCGTGGGGCGTGGCCCTGTCGATGCTGCCGGACGGCTTGCAGGCGACGTCGCAGTACGCTATGCGGCTGCATGGCCGGCTGGGCCGCCATGCCTATGAAGGCCTCGCGCTCGGCGCGGACGAGCAGCGGCGGCTGGTCGCGGAACTCGGCGCGCTCGATGGCCTGATCCTGGAGAACCACGGCACGCTGGTGGTGGGACGCACCGTCGCCGAAGCCTGGATGCTGATGCACCTGCTCGAGCGCGCGGCCCAGGCGCAGCTTCGCGCCATGGCGGCCACGGGCGGCGCGGTGCGCATCGCGAGCGCCGCACTGGCCGCACGCACCTACCGCGAGTGGGTCGGCGACGGCAGCGAGTGGGACGGCGACGTGGAATGGCCGGCGCTGCTTCGGCGGCTGGATCGTTCCATGCCGGGTTATCGCGACTGAATCAACTGGAGGTGCAACCATGCCAACCATCCGCGTCGAGCTTTTCGAAGGCCGCACGGTCGAACAGAAGCGCGAACTCGCGCAAGCCCTGACGGACGCGACCGTGCGCACGCTCGGCGGATCGCCCGACGGCGTCGACGTCCTCTTCTTCGACGTCGCACGGCACGACTGGGCCACCGGGGGCAAGCTCTGGAGCGACCCCGCGCCGCCGCCCTCGGGCAACGGCTGAGTTCATCGATCCTGTCCAACGGAAAGCGGGGAAGACCGCTGCGCCGCGCATCGCGGCCCTCGGGCCAGCATGGGCGATGTCCGAATCGAAGGTCGCCGTCTACGGGGCGATCGCGGCGAATGTCGCGATCGCGGCGACGAAGTTCACCGTGGCCGGTGCGACGGGCAGTTCCGCGATGCTTTCCGAGGCGATTCACTCACTGGTCGATACCGGCCACGGAACGCTCAATCGCCCAGGGCCAGGTCGGTCGGCTCAGGCACGCAGATGCCGAACTCGCAGCGCAAGGTGGCGCGTTGTCCGTTCGCGCACACGACGCTGTGCCGCTCGAAGCCCGGGCCCTTGCCCGCGAGCACGGCCTGCGCGGGGCCGTGGCAGACATTCGCCTTGGCGTAGCTCTCGGCCACATAGGTGTCGCGCCCGGTGCGAACTGCCTTCGGCTGTGGCGGCTGCGGCACGTAGGCGACGGTCACACGCGGATCGAGATTGCGATAGCCCTTGCGGGCCATGCAGTTGACCAGCGTCTTCTGCTGGAGCGATGCGTCGGCGGGCCGGGGCTTGTTCTCGTCGTTCAGGCCGGAAGCGATGCCGGAAAACACGGCCATTCCCACGAAGCCGAACGGCACGACGATGCCCACGCCCAGTGCCACCGCATCGGCCACCTCGCTGCTTCCCTGGCCCTTGACCGGCAGCACGCGCACGTTGGATGCCAGGGTGCGGCATGCGGCGACGTCTGCCGTGAGCATGTCGAGGTCCACGCCCTGCATGTCGACCATGGGCATGTACGACGCACCCGAGCCGGTGCCCGGGATCGTCGTGGGCTGCGTGGCGCAACCGCAAACCAGCGCTGTCGCACAGACGAGCGCCAGACTCTTGCCCATGGATGCCCTCCTGTGTCGGATTGCAGCGGGGCCGAATTTGAGCACACGATTCGTTACTTGGGAACAGGCTGAGCGTCAGGCAGCCGAGGCGTGCTGATCCATGAACGCCTCGACCCGACGCGCCGTCTGCGCTGCGCGGGTGATCACGAAGAGATGCCCGCAATCGACTGTCTCCAGCGTGGCCTTGCGCAGGCCGGACGCGAGGATGCGGCCATTGATGGGCGGCACGATCGGGTCGTCGTCGCCCATCAGGACCAGGGCGGGCGCCTCGACGCGGTTCAGCCGCGGCCAGCTCGTCCAGCCCACGGTGGCGAGCAACTGGTAGAGGTAGCCGTGGCGGCTCGGGCTGCGCATCGATTCGGCATGCAGTTGCAGCAGTTCCGTTTCGAGCCGCAGTTCGCCTCCGTAGAGATCGCCGCCGATCTGCATCAGGTAGGCCGGGTCGGTGTAGCGCCGCGGGCTCAGCATCTTGAACAGCACGTTGAGCCGGCCAGGGACCATCACGATGCCGGCGCACGTGGCCGCGAGTGTGAGGGTCTTGCAGCGGCGCGGATGGTTGATCGCGAACTCCTGTGCGATCGCGCCGCCCCACGAGACGCCGAACACATGCGCGTCCTTGACGTCGAGCCGGGCGAGCACGTCGGCGCCCAGCCGCGCGATGTCGCGCGGCCGGTAGGGCAGCAGCGGCGCGGGCGATTCGCCGACACCGGGCGCATCGAAGGTGATGACGCGCGTGCGGGTGAATCGCGCCATGAAGGGCGCCATCGTCTCCACGCTGGCGCCGATGCCGTTGAACAGCAGGAGGGTGCGTTCCGCCTGCGGCGCGCCGCCGACGGCGACGCGCACGCGCTGGCTTCCGATGCGGAGCGGGAAGGTCTCCAGGGGCTTGCTCGTCCTGCTCATTCAGCGGCCGCCGATTCGCTTCCCGCCAGCACGTAGGTGCCCGGCGCATCGCACAGCGGCGGATGCTTGCGCGAGCCTTCGCGCGCAGGCGCACGCCGCTCTGAATCCGAGCGTTCGGCCAGCCACGCCGAGAGATGCGGCCACCAGCTGCCTTCGTGCGTCTTCGCGCCGGCCTCGAAGCTTTGCGGCGAATCGTGCTCGCCGGCGTTGGTCATGAACGAAGCCTTCTTGCCACCCGGCGGAGTCACGATCGATTGCACGTGCCCGCTGGAAGTCAGCACGAATTCGCTGTGCCCGCCGAGCATGTCGCGCGTCTGGTAGCAGCCATCCCATGGCGTGATGTGGTCGGTGCGGCCGGCCACGATGTAGCTGTCGCAGGCGACATCGGAGAGAGTCAGCGGGTGCTCGCCGATCGACAGTCCGCCTTCGTGCGTGAGCGCGTTGGTCTCCAGCAGCGCGATGAAGTCGGCATGCAGCTGCGCGGGCAGGCGCGTGGTGTCGGAGTTCCAGTAGAGGATGTCGAAGGTCGGCGGCTTCTCGCCCATCAGGTAGTTGTTGACCCAGTAGTTCCAAACCAGCTCGTTCGGCCGTAGCCACGCGAAGACCTTGGCGAGGTCCTTGCCTTGCAGCACGCCGGTGTTGCCGCTCGCGGTGCGCGCCAGTTCGAGCGTCTCCAGGTGCGCGAAGAGACCCATCGAGCTGTCGGCGATGCTGCCGATGTCGAGCAGCGAGACGAGCAGCGTCAGGCTGCGCGCCCAGTCGCTGCCCTTGGCCTGCAGGTAGGCCAGCAGCGCCGCCGAGGTGATGCCGCCCGAGCACGCGCCGAGCACATGCATCTGCGGCGAGCGCGAGATCTCGCGGACCGCCTGCATCGCGTCTTCGAGCGCGAGCACGTAGTCCTGCAGGCCCCATTCCGACTGCTCCGCACCCGGATCGAACCAGCTCACGACGAAGACCTGGAAACCCTGTTGCACGAGGTACTCGATCAGGCTGCGGCCGGGCGCGAGATCCCAGATGTAGTACTTGTTGATCTGCGGCGGCACGATGAAGAGCGGCGTGCCGTGCACCGTCTTCGTCTGCGCCTTGTACTCGATCAGCTCCAGCATCGCGTGGCGATGCACCACCGCGCCGGGCGTCATCGCGAGGTTGCGGCCGACGCCGAACTGCGAGCCGTCGACCATCGCCGGCAGGCCGCCGTTGTCGCGCCAGTCGGCGGCGAGCTGCTTCACGCCTTCGAGCAGGTTGCGCCCGCCCGTTTCCAGCGTGCGGCGGATCGCCGCGGGGTTGCCCACGAGCGTGTTGGTCGGTGCGAGCGTGTCGGCGACCATGCCGAGCGCCATGTGCGCGCGTGCCTCGTCGCGTGGCGAGAGCTGGAGTTCGCCGGCGAGCCGGTGGGCTTCCTTCACGAGCGAGAGGTGGCTCTGCATGAGCGCGTGGTAGACCGGATTGCGGGTCCACGTCGGGTCGTCGAAGCGGCGGTCGCCCGCGGCGGGTTCGATCTTCGACAGGCCGGTGCCTGCCTTCAGCAGCGCCGTGCTCGAGCGTTGCAGGCTCTGTATCGTCTCGAGCGGATGCCGGCAGACCGCCGCGGCCAGCGAGATGAACGAATCGCTGAGCCGCGAGCCGCTGCGGACCAGGTCGGACCGGATGCGAACGCCGGTGCTCATGACACCACCATCGCGAGCGATTCGGCCACCATCACCGGGCGCCAGCTGTCGCCGCCCGCATAGGCCGTGTTCTTGCAGCGCACCAGCCATTGGCCGGGTTGCTTCTCCGTGACTTCGACCAGTTCGACGTGCAGGCGGACATAGGTGCCGCTCGGAACCGGGGAAAGGAAGCGCACGCGGTCGAAGCCGTAGTTGAGCACGCCCTTGGCGTCGCCGGGGTACACGCCCAGCTCGAAGTGCGCGGAAGGGACCAGCGAGAGCACGAGCAGGCCGTGCGCGATGGTCTGGCCGAAAGGGCTCTCCGTGCGGGCGCGCTCGGCGTCGACGTGGATCCACTGGTCGTCGCCGGTGCAGCCCGCGAAGCGGTCGATGCGCCGCTGGTCGAGCAGGGTGGGAGCCGAGGCGCCGAAGTCGTGGCCGACGTGGTCCTTCAGCGTCGCGATGCTGTAGTTCTTGAGGGGTGTCATTTTCGTGAAGACGTATTCGTTGGAATTCAGGCCGCGTTCGGCGCGGCTGCGGGCGTGGGCTGCGACGCGGGCGCGTTCGCCCGGGGGCGCAGCAGGAAGTGCGACAGGGCAGGGATCAGGAGCACCGCGCCGACCATGTTCCAGATGAACATGAACGCGAGCAGGATGCCCATGTCGGCCTGGAACTTGATGGGCGACAGGGCCCAGGTCAGCACGCCGGCGGCCAGCGTGACGCCGACCAGCGCGACCACCTTGCCGGTGAAGCGCAGTGCGCGTGCGTAGGCTTCGCCGAGCGTCGCGCCCTGGCGTTGTTCCGCGAGTTGCACGCTGAGCAGGTACAGCGCGTAGTCCACGCCGATGCCCACGCCGAGTGCGATCACCGGCAGGGTCGCGACCTTGACGCCGATGCCCAGGCACACCATGAGCGCCTCGCACATCACCGAGGTGATGATGAGCGGCACCACCGCCACGACCACCGCGCGCCAGCTGCGGAAGGTGACGAAGCACAGCGCGATGACGGCGGCGTAGACCAGCACGAGCATCTCGTTCCAGGCCTTGTGCACCACGATGTTGGTCGCGGCCTCGATGCCCGCGCTACCGGCGGCGAGCAGGAACTTGCGGTCGTCGTTGCTGTGCGCATCGGCGAAGGCGGCGCTCGCGGCGACCACGCGGTCCAGCGTCTCGGCGCGGTGGTCGGAGAGATAGGCGATCACCGGCATCACCGAGCAGTCGGTGTTGAACAGCTCGGGGTTGTTCACGCTGGCCTGTTGCGCGCCGTAGTTCAGCACGTCCTGGTTGCGCGCGATGGTCAGCCACTTGGGGCTGCCTTCGTTGCTGCCGGCGGTGATCTGCCGAACCGCGTTGGTGAGCGAGACCGTGGTCTGCACGCCCGGCACCTGCTGCAGGGTCCAGGCGAGGCGGTCGGCCTCCACCAGCGTGCCGTACTGCAGGCAGCCTTCCTTGGCGGTCTTGACGATCACCGCGAAGGTGTCGCTCGACAGCGAATAGTTCGCCGTGATGTAGGCGTTGTCGCGGTTGTAGCGCGACTGCGGACGCAACTCCGGCGCGCCGGGGTCGAGGTCGCCGATCTTCAGGTGCGTGCTGGCGACGAAGCCGATCGCGAGCAGCGCGGCGGCGGCGCCGATCGTGCGTACCGCCCACTTGCGCTCGGTGAAGTGGCCGAGCCATGCGTTCAGGCGCGAGGCACCGGCGTTGTTGTCGGCACGCAGGCTGCGCGCGGCAGCGGCCGGACTCACGCCGATATACGACAGCAGCACCGGCAGCAGGATCAGGTTGGTGAAGATCAGCACGCCTACGCCGATGCTGGCGGTGAGCGCAAGGTCCTTGATCACGGGGATGTCGATCACCATAAGCACCGCGAAGCCCACCACGTCGGCCACCAGCGCCGTGAGGCCTGCGAGGAAAAGGCGGCGGAAGGTGAATCGCGCAGCGACCAGCTTGTGCGCGCCGCGGCCGATGTCCTGCATGATGCCGTTCATCTTCTGCGCGCCGTGCGAGACGCCGATCGCGAACACGAGGAAGGGCACGAGGATCGAATAGGGGTCGAGCTCGAAGCCCAGCCCGGCCACCAGACCGAGCTGCCACACGACGGCCACGAGCGAGCACGCGATCACGAGCGCGGTGCTGCGCAAGCAGCGGGTGTACAGATAGATGATGGCCGCCGCGACCAGCGCCGCGATGGCGAAGTACAGCGCCACCTGATGGAGGCCATCGATCAGGTCGCCCACGAGCTTGGCGAAACCGACGGTGTGCACCTTGATGCCGGTGGGCTTGCCGCTGGCGTCCTGCTCGTAGGTGGCGGCGAGTTTGTCCAGCGTGTGCGAGAGCGCGCGGTAGTCGATGCGCTGGCCGGTGGTCGGGTCCTTGTCGAGCAGGGGCACGACGATCATGCTCGACTTGAAGTCGTTGCCCACGAGGCTGCCGGAGAGGCCGGCACGCGCGATGTTGCCGCGCAGCTGCTCGGTGGCGCGTGGCGAGCCGTCGTAGTTGTCGGGCATGACCGGGCCGCCGCGGAAGCCTTCCTCGGTCACTTCGGTCCAGCGCACGCCGGGGGCCCAGAGCGACTTCATCCAGGCGCGGTCCACGCCGGGGGTGAGGAAGAGTTCGTCCTGCAGGCGCTTGAGCGCGTCCAGGTACTTGGGCTGGTAGATGTCGCCGTCGGTGTTCTCGACCACGATGCGCAGCGAGTTGCCGAGGCCGCGAAGGTCGGCGCGTTGCTCCAAGTAGTTCTGGATGTACGGGTGGCTGCGCGGGATCATCTTCTCGAAGCTGGCGTTCAGGCCCAGCTTCGTGAAGGCCAGCAGGCCGAGTGCGATGGTGATCAGCGCGCAGGCGACGACGACCACGAGCCGGTTGTTGAACACCAGCCGTTCCAGCCGCGAGCCGGAACGGAGGTCGAAGGAGTCGAGCGAGATCGGCGCGGCGTCTTCCGCGCGCGTGGGTGCATGCATGTCATGTCTCCGTTTGCCCATCAGCAGCCCATGCCAGGGCACCCGCGGAACCGGCTTGGCCGGGCCGCTGGGTGCGTCCCCCGTAAGGGGTGCAGGGGCCACACGCAGTGGGCGAGGCTGGGGGTTACTTCAGCGCCACCGCCCCGCGGGGGCCTGCGACGACCAGGTTGCCGTGGGCCGCGACGATGACGGCCGCCGCGGGCAGGGCGCCGGTGACAGGCACCGGCTTGAAGCTCGCGCCGTCATCGCGGCTGGCGAGGACGTGGCCGGCCTGGCTCACGATGACGAGGCGGCCGTCGCTGTCGCGCGTGCTCGCCGTCAGGCCGACCTGCAGGCCCGTGGGGACCTGCTGCCATTGGTGTCCGCCGTCGGTGCTGCGCAGCACGGTGCCGCGCAGGCCGTGGACGACGACGGTCTGTCCGCTGCCGCTCACGCCGAAGAGCGTGCCCTTGTAGGGGAGCTCCAGTGCGCGGAACTGCGTGTCGCCTTGCGCGAGCTTGAGCAGCAGCCCTTGCTCGCCGACCATGTAGACGTCGGAACCGATGCCGCGCACCGCATAGAGGTGCTGGGCCTTGGGGTTCTCGACCGCGTGCTGCAGCGGCTCCCAGGTCGCGCCGCCGTCGGCGGTGCGGAACACGAGGCCGAACGCGCCGACGATGTAGCCGTTGCTGGCATCGCGGAACCACACGTCGAGGAACGGGTTCTCCGCGCCCTGCGCCTGGAAGCGCTTGGCTTCCTCGACCAGCAGCGCGGCGCGCTTCGGGTCGTCGGTGAGCGCAGAGGCCGACTTCGAGTAGTACTCGAACATCACCTGCCCCAGGCGGCGGCCGTCGAGCTGGGTGGTCCAGCTCTGGCCGCCGTCCTTCGAGTGCAGGACGATGCCGTCGTGGCCCACGGCCCAGCCGTCGGTGGCGGTCGGGAAGCTCACGGCGACGAGGTCGGAGCTCACCGGCACCTCGGCCTGGCGCCAGCTCTTGCCGTCATCGTCGGAGATGACGACGTGGCCGCGCTGGCCGACCCCGACGATGCGGTCGCCGGCCCGCGCCAGCCCGTTGAGCAGGGCGCGTGATGCCAGGTTGCTTCGGGCGGCCGGCGTGTCGAGCACGTCGCGCCAGCCCTTGTCGGCCGCCGCCTGCGCTCCCCACGCGGCGGCGCAGGCAATCGCCAAGGCGGCAATGCTTGCTCGCTTCGCGTTCATGTGCAGGCTCCCGCTTCAGCGCACGCCGCTGCCGGCGAGCGAATCGGCGGTCCACTCGCGGTCTGCGAGCGGCTTCGTGTGGCGCAGGCCGCCCGTCTCGGCGATGTAGCCGGTCAGCGAGTAGACGCGCGAGACGAAGTCGTAGTGGCCGAACATGTCGGTGTACGGGGCCGGCAGGTCATAGCTCGGCGCCATGTAGGCGAAGCCGGCGCGGTAGAGCTGGCCGCGTGCGTCGTAGTTGTCCGACGCCAGCGCCGCCCACGAGTCCTCGTCGAGGTAGAAGGTGCGCTTGCTGTAGACGTGGCGCTTGCCTTCGCGCAGCGTGGCTTCCACCACCCACACGCGGTGCAGTTCCCAGCGAACCGCATCGGGGTTCAGGTGGTTGGCCTTGAGCAGGTCGTCCTGCTTGGTTCCGTAGACCGCGGCGTAGGTGTTGTAGGGGACCAGCATCTCCTTCTTGCCGACGAGCTTGAAGTCGAAGCGGTCCATCGAGCCGTTGAAGATGAAGGTGTCGTCGAACGTCGTCGCGCCGGCGGTGCCGGGGTTCGGCGTGTCGAACGACAGGTCCGGTGCGACCTTCACGCGGCGCTGGCCGGGCAGGTAGCTCCAGGCGCGGCGGTCCTTGTTGCCGACGTCGAGCGGGTCCACGATCATCAGCGCCTCGCCGGCGCGGCGGGCGGGACCGGTGTAGGTCAGCTTGATGCGCCAGTAGGTGTCGGCGTCCGCCTTGGCCGTGTCCCAGAACGGGAAGTCCTGCACGCTCACGCCTTCGGTGGCGAGGGCCGGGCGGCCGCTGGCATCGACGTTGATGTTGCGGTACTTGGCTTCATACGACTGGCCGTTGAAGCGCACGAGGTGGTTCCACATCGCTTCGTAGCCGGTCTTCGGGATCGGGAACGGGAAGCCCGCGTGCACGCCCTCGATCGAGCGGCCGTCGTTCGCGGTCTTGGCGTTGACAGCGCTCTTGGCGGTGTTGTCGGTCACGAACTTCGGGAAGGCCACCGTGCGGTGCGTCGGGTAGACGTCGACGCGGAAGCTCGGGTAGGTCTTCAGCAGCGTCTTCGTGCCTTCGGTCAGCTTGTCGGCGTACTCGCCCATGTTCTTGGCGTCGATCACGAGGCGCGGCTTCTCGCTGGCGAACGGGTCGGGGCGGATGCCGTCGCCGGCCTTGAACTCGGCAGGGGCCTTCGTCAGGCCGCCGGTGTAGGCGGGGATGGTGCCGTCCTTGTTGCCGGCCTTCTCGGCGCCGACCGGGGTCAGCGTGGTGCCGAGCGCCTTGGCTTCATCGGCGCTGACCGCGGCATGCGCGAGGATGCCTGCTTGCGCCGCGACGAATCCGGCGATGACGACGCGCTTGAGTGTGAACTTCATGTCTTGTCTCCTGGGGTGAGGGATCTGGAAAGGGCTAGAAGGTGGTCTTGAAAGTCAGGCTCACGAAGCCGCGGTCCTTCAGCAGCGTGGTGAAGCCGTTCTGGCTCGTCACCGCGGTGCCGTTGGTGCTGCGGTAGCTGCCGAGGTAGTCGATGTACTTGATGTCGAAGCGGTACTTCTGGCGGACATCGACACCCAGGCCAACGCTGTAGTTGCCGTTGCCCTGGTTGCCGCCGAAGACCGTGGGAGCGTTGCCGCTGAGGCCCACCGCATAGGTGATGGGCATGGAAAGGTCGATGCCGGGCCACACCTGGAACCAGGTGGGCGTGAAGGCCATGCCGGTGCCGAAGTAGTTCTTGGTGGTGCAGCCGTCCCACTTGTCCTTGCCGGCGCAGGCCGCGAAGCCTTCGGCATAGAAGAGGTTGGCGCCGCTGGTCACCTTGGCCCATTGCGCCCACACCATTTCGACGGCCCAGGTGGCGGTGTCGAACAGGGCGGTCTTCGGGATCACGCCGACTGCGTTGATGAGGCCGTGGTAGGTGTCGCCGCGCGGGCCCTTGGTGTTGCCCTCCGTAGGCAGGCCCGGGGCGATGCCCAGCACGGTGCTGTTCAGCGGCGTGTTGTGGCGATAGGAGAGCTCGCTGCCGAAGCTGATGCCGGCGATGTTCTTCGCGAAGCTCACGCCGTACATGTCGATGTTGTCGGCGTAGATCAGGTTGTAGCGGCTGATGTTGCGGCCGACCTGCGTGAGGAAGGTCTGCGGCAGCTTGTCGGCGTAGTTGCGCCAGTAGAAGCCCATCGTGCCGTCCATCCATTCGGGGCTCCAGCGCGCGGCCAGGCCGCCTTCGCCATGCTGCTTGGGCTCGGACGGGTTGCCGCGCTGGGCGAAGCCGAGCTGGCTCGAAAGGAACTGGCGGTCGGGGCCGTTGAAGGCGAAGTCCACCGGGCCGAGGTAGGTGCCGCCTTCGGGGTAGCGGAAGGAGTCCCACTCCAGCATGTACTGGCCCGCGATCGAGAGGTCCTGCGTGATCTGCGACTGCGCCGAGATCTGGTTCAGCGGGCGGAAGAGCTCCTTGGCTTCCACGCCCGGCGTGGCGAAGCCCTTCTGCAGGTCGAGCGGGTTCTGCGCATAGGCAATGCCGTTCAGGTTGCCGTTGAGAAACAGCGACTCGCCCCAGTACAGCGAATGGCGGCCCAGCTTGGCATTGACCGGCACGTTGCCGATGTCGGCGCCGCCGAACACGAAGGCATCCAGCCACTCGCCGGAGGGCCCCCGGTAGTAGCGCTTCGTGTAGTCGCTGTACTGATGATTGACGTAGCTGGGGATGTTGCTCAGCGGCGGCAGCGGATTGGAGTGGCTGGTCGACCCATAGGCGCCGTCGGCCCAGCCGGCCGCGCTCACGCGTGCGCCGAAGCGCTTCTGATAGGTGATGTCGAACTCGCTCAGCAAGTCGAGGCGGTTCGCCACCGTCTGGCCACGGTCGAAGCTGTAGGTGCCTTCGTCGGACACGGCGGAGTTGCCGATCTTCGGATCGCGGCTCTCGACCCGGTTCGCATAGTTGTAGCGGACGGTGTTGTCCCAGCGGATCGCGACGTCGGGGTTGCCGGTGTCGATCTCGAACGCCCGCGCGTTCGACGACAGGGTGGCGAGCACGGCTGCGAATGCGGTCGCTGCGAGCCGGAAGGACGGACGGTCTGTCAGGGAAGCCGTCTTGTTGTTGAGCTGAGGCACGAGGTCTCTTCTTTCTTTGTCTGTGGGGCGGTGGGGGAGGTGTTCCCCGCCTGCGGGCAGCCGGGAACAGGATGGAATTCTGGGAGCGGGGGTGCGCCGGGCACCCCTCCTTGGCGGAGGGGGCGGGGGCGGGGGAAGGCCCCCGATGGAGGGGGCGCGCCGCGCTCGTCGGCGCGCTTTTCGCTAACCTAGCGCGATGAATGCTTTCGCCATGCCGGGGGCCGTGGTGGGCGCGCCCATCGGGCCGCCGCCACCATCGCCCGATCTTCCCGTGCCGCCGACACCGCCCGCCCCGCATTCGCCGGCGCCGGTAGTCGATCCCACACCCACGGACCCGCCATTGGTCGAGCCCGGCAAGCCGCCGCCGGTGGCCGATCCGCCGCCGGGCGCATTCGTGCCCGGGCGCATGCACGCGCGGCGCTTGCGCGAGGTCTATCGCTCAGCCGGCTGGCCCTGCTGCGATCCGATCGAGGTGGATCTGCTGGCCGCCGGGCTGCTGGAGCGCGTCCGCTCCACGCATGGCCACGAAACGCTGCGCGTCACCGACGCCGGCATCGCGCACATCGCGTCGTCGCTGGTGGTGAACCGCGCGGCCCTGTCGCGCCACGAGGCGCTGGTGGAGCGCGTCGCGCGCGAGATGACGCGCGCCGGCCGCGTCGCCTGGCGCGGACTCACGCTGCGGGCGCAGCTGCCGCCGGCCGCCGAGGGCGACAAGCCGCGCTGGTGTATCGCGCGGCCGGACGTCTTCTCGATCCGCAACACCAGCGTGGAAGCCTACGCGCAGCCGATCGTCCACGAGGTCAAGGTCAACCGCGCCGACCTGCTCGGCGACCTTCGCAAGCCCGACAAGCGCGCCGCCTACCTCGACCTGGGCGGAGAGTGCTGGTACGTGCTCGGCAGCGACGCGCGCGGCCGGCCCATCGGCGAGCCGGACGAGATCCCGTCGGAATGCGGCGTCATGGTCGCCCAGGGCGACCGGCTGGTCGTGGCCCGCTCGGCGGTGCACCGCGCCCTGCCGCGCCTGCCGTTCGCGGTCTGGATGGCGCTGGCCAAGGCGCAGCCTGTCGGGGGCTTCGATGACGATGTGCAGGACCTGCTGCCGGGCCTCGAAGCCTGAGTGGCGCCGGCACACTGGCCGGAAGTTGTAGGCGGTTGTCAGCGCTGCGACGGAACGTAAACTACCTCGCCCGCCAGTTTGGCGCCATTCGCCCAGCGCCGTCTGAAGAGGAGTCCGCGATGCAGCCAGTTCTCGAAATCCGCAAGCTCGGGGAGCGCTCCTATACCTACGCCGTGCGCGCCACGCGGCCGGCCGGCAGCCCGGCACCGGAGGCCTGCTACGAGGACCGGGGACTCACGTCCTTCGTGGAGTGCATTCGCGATGCCGCGGAGGCGCTGACCTACTTCCCGCGCGTCTACGTCCGTTTCCAGGGCCGCTGCGTCGGCGAGCAGTTCGTCTCGCGGCTCGAAAGCCATCCCGAGGCCGTGGCGCGCGATCTGCTGGTGCGCTATCTCGAAGGAAGCCTGCCTCCCCAGACAGCGACGGCGCAGCGCGCCGATGCCACTCAGGCGTCGGTGGTCTCGTAGCGCGCGAGCCAGCTCCACAGCTCGAAGCGCGCGCTCGTCGTGTCCCGCAGGAAATTCCGGTAGCCGATCAGGGCGGCAAGCGATGCCTCGGCGCGCAGCACGAGGCGGTCGCCCTGGGGGTCCTCCTCGACCAGCGCAGCGCCGCGGCGCAGCAGTTCCTCCCGCACATGCGCGGCGTGTGCGCGGGACACCTGCACGCGCACGTACATCACGGGTTGCAGTCGTGCGCCGTCGTGCGGGCGAGTGGCGCAGTGCGCGCGCGGCGTGCCGAATCGCGCCGATGCGCCGAGCGCTGCGGCGACGAGCGGCGCGGCTTCCTCCAGCGCCTGCTCGTTGGCGGCGCAGAGGGTGAGCTGCTCGCCGTCATCCACCAGCAGGTAGTGGTCCGGCTTGGAGATCCACTCGGTCGCGGCGCTTTCGCGCAGCGATGCGAGCTTCTGCTCGTTGACCGAGAGCGTCTGCCGCAGCGGATAGGGCTCCAGCGCGCGGTCGTCGAGGTGCGGTTTGCGGGGCGGGTTCGTGCCCATGTCCGACCGGTCCGCTCAGAGCGTGTATTCGCCGCTGGCCTCGGGCTGGTAGAGGATCTCCTCCACCCGCGCGCTGCGTTCCTCGCCGCCGGGCGTCTTCCAGTGTGCGGTGGCGCCGAGGCGAAGCCCGATCAGGCCCATGCCGACCGGCGAAAGCACCGACAGAAAGCCCTTGGCCGGATCGGCTTCCGGTGGATAGCTCAGCGTCATCTGGTCGCGCTGGCCGGTTTGCGTGTCCACGAGGGTGATCCTCGAATGCATGGTCACGATGTCGGCCGGCACTTCGCGCGAGCGCATCACCTCGGCGAGGTCGAGCAGGGATTCCAGCGCCGGATGCGCCCTGGCGTCCTGCAGCTTGGTGAGGCGGACGTGATCGAGTTCGGTGAGCACGCGCTCGCCGTGAATGGTTGCGGTCATGAAAGAAGCTCTCCAATCGAATGCGGCCGCGTGCAAGTGACGGCCGCTGTCGCGCGGGGCGGGAGCCCGGCGATCGATGGTTGCGCTAAAGAGGTGGGAGAGGGGATCGCCGGGCGGAGGAGGGTGCGTCCGGCTGGCGCAGTCCCGCCATGCCGGCGATGGTCGCATCGGCCTGGTGATTGGCGTGGAACGGAACGGAAGCGCGCATCGGCCCATTGTAGGCGCCCAGGAATACCAGGAACCCCCGCGGAACCGGCTTTGCCGGGCCGCTGGGGTTGCCCCCGGAAGGGGGTGCCCGAGCCACACGAAGTGGGCGAGGCTGGGGGAGAGTTCAAGAACAGGGGAGAATGAACAATGCCTTGCCCAGCCTGCGGGTTCGAAGCCGACGCCACGTTCGCCTTCTGTCCGAAGTGCGGTCAGCGTCTGGAGGTGGCGGCCCCCGAGCCCGAATCGGACCGCCGCCCGGTCACGGTCATGTTCGCGGATCTGTCGGGCTTCACCTCGCTGAGCGAATCATTGGACCCCGAAGTCGTGCGCGCGCTGCAGAGCGAGTTGTTCGCGGAGATGGCCTCGAGCATCCAGCGCCTCGATGGCTTCGTCGAGAAGTACGTCGGCGACGCGGTGATGGCGGTGTTCGGCGCCCCCGTCGCGCACGACGAAGACCCGGCGCGCGCGGTGAGCGCGGCGCTTCTGCTGCATCAACGGATCGCCGCCCTGAGCGCGCGCTGGCAGCCCAGCATCGGCCGCCCGCTGTCGCTGCACATCGGCATCAACACGGGGCCTGTGGTGGCCGGGCGCATCGGCTCGAATCCGGCCGCCACCTATGCAGTCACGGGCGACACGGTGAATGCCGCCGCGCGACTGCAATCCGCGGCGGGCGCGGGCGAGACGCTGGTGAGCCGCTCGACCTGGCTGCTCACGCGGCATGCCTTCGCCTTCGAGGAAATGCCCGCACTGGCGCTCAAGGGCAAGAGCCAGCCGGTGATCGCGTACCGCCTGGGCGCCGCGCTGGCGGCGCCGCTGGCCTCGCGCGGGTTGCAGGCGCATGGCCTGGCGACGCCGCTCGTCGGCCGGGACGCGGACCTCGACGCGCTGGTCTGCGCTTTCGAAGCCATGCGCAGCGGGCAGTGCCAGCTCGTGAGCCTCGTCGCCGAGGCGGGCACCGGCAAGAGCCGCCTGGTCGCGGAGTTCGTCGCGCAGCTGCGCGCCTTCGGCAGGCTGGACGGCGTGGCGGTGCGCAACGCCGCCTGCTCGTCCCTCGGCGAGCGGACCTACGGCGTGCCGGCGGCGCTGCTGCGCGATGCCTATGGCCTTTCGGAGCGGGAGGGCGCCGTGGAGGCACAGCGCAAGATCGCCGCCGCGCTCGTGGAGCTGGGCGTGGACGCGCAGGAGCGCGAGCAGGTCGCGTCCTACCTCGGTTGCGTGCTGGGCCTCGAGGGCGACGATGCCCGCACGCGCTATCTCGATCCGGAGCAGCTCAAGCGGCAGATCTTCTCCGCCGTGCTCGCGGTCATCCAGCGCCGCCTGCAGCGCGAGCCGGTGATGCTCATCGTCGAAGACCTCCACTGGGCCGATGCGGCATCGCTCGACGTGCTGCGCTATCTGCTCGACCAGCTGGGCGGCAAGCCCTTCATGCTGCTCGTCACGCATCGGCCGGTTCCGGAAGTCGGCGTGCTGGCCGGCGGACCCGCGGCGCACACGCGGATCGCGCTGGAGCCGCTCTCGCCGGCATGCAGCGCGACGCTGCTCGACGGCCTGTTCGGCACGTCGCGGCGCACGCTGCCCGATGACTTGCGCATGCGCATCGTCGAGCATGCGGGGGGCAACCCGCTCTTCCTCGAAGAGATGGTGCGCGCCTTGATCGCCGACGGCGTGCTGCGCCAGCAGGAAGGCGCCTGGATCTGCAGCCCGGGCGCTTCGGCGGAGCAGGTGCCGCTGACGATCCACGGCCTGCTGCTTGGCCGCATCGACCGCCTGCCGGTCCCGGTGCGCCAGACGCTGCGCGAAGCGGCGGTCATCGGGCCGGTCTTCGCCGAAGCGCTGCTGCGGGACGTTGCGACCGCACGCGCACGGGCACTGTCCGATGCGCTGGATGCGCTCGTCGGCGCCGGCCTGCTGTCGTTGGCGCCGCTCTTGCCCGGCGCGCCGGCCTCGCCGGGCCAGGACCGGCAGTTCCGTTTCCGCCATGGCCTGTTCCAGGAGGTGGCCTACGAGACGCTCCTGATCAGCCGCCGCACCGAGCTGCACACCCGCATCGGCGAAGGACTGGAGCGCCTGTGCGGCGGCGCGCCGCGGCATCTGGAGGAACTGCAGGCGCTGGCCCATCACTTCCGCCTCGGCGCCGACAAGCCGCGCGCGGTGCACTACCTCTCCGCCGCGGGCGACTGGGCGCGCAAGACCTATGCGAACGCGGATGCAATCCGGCATTACGAGTTCGCGCTGGAGACGCTCTCGCAGGCCGGCAACGGAGATGAAGGCCAGTCGCTGCGGATCCGCGAGCGGCTCGCCGACGTGCTCGCGCCGGCCGGGCGGATCGCCGATGCGACGGCGCATCTCGAAGCGGTGCGCGAGGGCCATGCGCGCGCGGGCGACCGCATCGCCCAGGCGCGCGTGCTGCGCAAGATCGCCGCATTGCGCTGGGAAGTCGGCCAGCGCGACGAGGCGCGGCAATGCCTGGAAGCGGGCCTGGCGCTGATGAACGAAGCGGCGCCGCACCCCGAGCTGGCGTGGCTCTTCCAGAAACGGGGCGAGCTGGCTTTTCGCAGCGGCGACAGCCACGGCGCGCTCGAGTGGACGGAGCGCTCGCTTGCGCACGTCCGCCGCCTCGATGGTGCCGCCGACGGACCTGGGGGTCCCCAAGGGAGCCGCGCGGCGGTCGCGCTCGCGCTCAACATCCAGGGAGTTGCACTGGCGCGGCTCGACCGCATCCATGAGGCGGTCGAACGGCTGGAGCAGAGCATCGACGTTGCACGCGCCGCCGACCTGCCGCAGGTGGAATGCCGTGCGTTGTCGAACCTCGGCGTGCTCTACAGCTCGAGCGATCCGCAGCGCGCCATCGACGCCTGCGAGCGCGGGCTGCAGACTGCCCACCGCATCGGCGACCTCGGCCTGCAATCGCGCCTCTCGGCCAATCTGGCGGTCGCCTACTGCACGCTGACCAACCGCTGCGACGAGCGCGGCATGGTGGCGGCGCACGATGCCATCCGCATCGACCGGAGCACCGGGCAGCTCGATCACCTGGCGGTCTCGCTGGTGGTGCTGGCGCAGATCTACCAGTGCCACGGCGATCCGCTGCGCGCGCTGCGCTACTACGAGGAAGCGCTGGCGCTGGCCGAGAAGTCGGGTGAGCCGCAGTTGCTCTTTCCCTGCTACGACGGGCTGGCGACGCTGCACCTCGACCTGGACAAGGGGGAGGAAGCCGAGCACTACATGGAACTGGCCAGCGATCTCTGCGAGCGAGCCGGGCTCGATCCCGATGCGCTGGTCGTCTTGCCGTTCCTGGCTTAGGTCCCGAAGGGTTTCCCTCGCGTCAGTCGGCCTCGATGCCGGTCGCCTTCACCACGTCGGCCCACTGCGCCGTCTGCACCTTGATCGCATCGGCGAACTGCTGCGGCGCCATGTAGTCGGCCACCGCGCCTTGCTCCAGCGCCTTCTGTCTGAACGACGGCGATGCGACGACCTTCGCGATTTCGGTCGTCAGCTTGTCGATGATCGGCTTCGGCGTCTTGGCCGGCGCGAAGACGCCGAACCATGAAGTCGCGTCCAGCTTGGGCAAGCCCGCCTCCGCAGTAGTGGGCACGTCGGGCAGGCTCGGCAGGCGGGTCTTGCCGGTGGTGGCGAGCACGCGCAACTTGCCGGACTGGATGTGCGGCACGAAGGGCGGGGCGGTGCCGAAGGTCAGGTCGACGGTGCCCCCCAGCAAGTCCTGCAAGGCAGGGCCCGTGCCCTTGTACGGAACGTGCGTGAGCTTGATGCCGGCCTGCTGTTCGAGCATCGCGCCGGTCGCGTGCTGCAGCGAGCCGTTGCCCGAGGATGCGTAGTTGAGCTTGCCCGGGTGGGCCTTGGCGTAGGCGACGAGCTCCGCCATGTTCCTGATCGGCAGGTCCGCGCGGATCACCACGATCTGCGGCGCAGACAGCACGTTCGCGACCGGCGTGAGGTCACTCATCTGCCATTGGGGCGGCTGCTTGCTGACCAGCGGCGTGATGACGTGGTAGCCCGAGTACTGCATCAGCAGCGTGTAGCCGTCGGGCTCGGCGCGCTTGACCGCCATCGCGGCGATCGCGCCGTTGGCGCCGCCCTTGTTGTCGACCACGATGGTCTGGCCGAGCGCGGTGCCGAGCTGCACGCCGAGCATGCGCGCCGCGATGTCGGTGGTGCCGCCGGCAGCCGTGGGCACCATGAGCATGACGGGACGAGTCGGGTAGCTGCCGGCGGCGCTCTGCGCGTGCAGCGGGACCGCGAGCGCGAGCGCCATCGCCCCGAGAGCGCACGTGGCGATGGCGCGGCGCGAGAAGCGGCAGGTGTAGGGGGATGTCATGCAATGTCTCCTTGTCGTATCGAATGCGTGCAAAAAGCGGCCGTCAGCGCGCCAGTGCGCGGTCCCGCCAGATGGCGAAGTCCTTCGGCGGCTGATGCAGATCGAGCCGCCGCCCGGCCTTCACGATCTGGCTCGGAATGTCATGGCCGACCAGCGCCGGCAGGCGCTCTGCCGCGTCGATCAGCGCCTTCAGGTCGCAGCCGGTGTCGAAGTCCATGAGTTCGAGCGCCTGCACGATCTCCTCGGTGCACACGTTGCCGCTCGCGCCCGGCGCATAGGGGCAGCCGCCGAGGCCGCCGAGCGACGCATCGAAGCGGTCCGCGCCGGCCTCGATGGACGCGAGGACGTTTGCGAGACCCATGCCGCGCGTGTTGTGGAAGTGCAGCGTGGTTTCGAGCGACCCGAAGCGGCTGCGGAAGTCGCGCACCAGCGCCGACACCTGCGTCGGATAGGCCATGCCCGTGGTGTCGCACAGCGTGATGCCGCGCGCGCCGGCATCGGCGAAGCGTGCAGCCCAGTCGAACACCACCTGCGGATCGATGTCGCCTTCCATCGGGCAGCCGAACACGCACGAGAGCGACACGTTCACCGGCACGTTTGCCTGCCGCGCGAGCGCCATGACGTCGCTGAGCGCGTTGAAGGACTGCTCGCGCGTCATGCGCAGGTTGGCGATGTTGTGCGTCTCGCTGCACGACATGACGAGGTTGAGCTCGTCCGCCTTCGCATCGATCGCGCGTTCGGCGCCGCGCACGTTGGGCACGAGGCAGGTGTAGACGATCCCGGGCTTGCGCCGGATCTCGCGCAGCACGATCTCCGCATCGCGCAGCGCAGGGATGGCCTGCGGCGACACGAACGCGGTGGCCTCGATCTTTGCGAGGCCCGCATCAGAGAGCGCATCGATCAGCGCGATCTTGTCGACCGTCGCGACATAGGCGGCTTCGTTCTGCAGGCCGTCGCGCGGGCCGACTTCCTGCATGTGGATGCGGCGGCGCGCGCCGGTCCAGACGTTCGGGGTGCTCATGCCACGGCTCCCTTCTCGCGCAACGCCGCAATGTCGCCGGAGGCCAGTCCCAGTTCGGCAAGCACGCTGTCGGTATCGTCGCCCAGGTGCGGCGCCGCGCTGCGCACCGTGCCCGGCGTGAGGGACAGCTTGGGCACGATGCCCGGCACGTCGATCTCGCGGCCATCGCGCGTGGTCTGGCGCAGGATCATGTCGCGTGCGCGGTAGTGGGGGTCTTCGTGGATGTCCTTCGCCGTGTAGACGCGGCCCGCCGGAACGCGTGCCTCGCCGAGCTTGCCGAGCACTTCGGCGATGGTCCGCGGCAGCGTCCAGTCGCCGATCGCGGCATCGAGCTCGTCAACACGCGCGGCGCGGCCCGCATTGCTCTGCAGATCGGGCGCGCTGCCGAGTTCGGGGCGGCCGATGACGTCCATCAGGCGACGGAAGATGCTGTCGCCGTTGCCCGCGATCAGCACGTAGCCGTCGGCGCAGCGATAGGCGTTCGACGGCGCGATGCCGGGCAGGGCGCTGCCGGCCGCCTCGCGCACCGCGCCGAAGGCGCTGTATTCGGGGATGAGGCTTTCCATGACGTTGAAGACCGCCTCGTGCAGCGCGACGTCGATGACCTGCCCCGGGCCGCCGTGCACCGCGCGGTGATAGAGCGCCATCAGCACGCCGATCGTGCCGTGCAGTGCGGCGAGCGTGTCGCCGATGGAGATGCCGGTGCGCACCGGCACACGCCCGGGTTCGCCCGTCAGGTGCCGCAGTCCGCCCATCGCTTCGCCGATCGCGCCGAAGCCGGGCAGGTCGCGGTAGGGGCCGGTCTGCCCGTAGCCCGAAATGCGCAGCATCACAAGGCGCGGGTTGAGCGCATGCAGCGTCTCCCAGCCCAGGCCCCAACCTTCGAGGGTGCCGGGGCGGAAGTTCTCGATCAGCACGTCGGCTTCGGCGATCAGCCGGCGTGCGATGTCCTGGCCCTCGGCGTCGCGCAGGTCGAGCGCGATCGACCGCTTGTTGCGCGACTGCACCTGCCACCAGACGGAGGTGCCGTCCTGCAGCATCCGCCAGTTGCGCAGCGGATCGCCGCCGTTCGCGCCGGGGCGGGCCGGATCGGCCGGCGGCTCGATCTTGATGACGTCCGCGCCGAACTCGCCGAGCGTCTTGCCGCAGAAGGGTCCGGCGATGAGCTGGCCCATCTCGATCACGCGCAGTCCGGACAGGGCGCCCTGGATGGAGGCAGCGCCGGGTTGGGGATGTGGTGCTTTCATGTGCATCGTCCGTGTGGGTGAGCCAATGATGCGAGAGGGCGTCCGGGCCGCAAAGCGTTCATTGGCGAGGCTGCCATCGCGAAACGCGATGGCAGGCGGGCGCCGGGTGTCTAATGCGGCGCATGAAGCTCGACCCGGTCTCGCTGCGCCTGTTCGTCGCGGTGATGGAAGAAGGCACGATCGCCGCCGCCGCCCAGCGCGAACACATCGCGCCGGCGGCGGCCAGCAAGCGCATCAGCGAACTCGAAGCCGCGCTCGACACCCTGCTGTTCGAGCGCAGCAACCGCGGCACCCGGTCCACGCCCGCCGCGCACGCGCTGCTCGGGCTGGCGCGCAACGTGCTCAACGGGCTGGACGACATCGCCGAGCAGATGGCCGGCTTCGGCACCGGGCTGCGTGGTCATGTGCGCGTGTTCGCGAACATCTCGGCCATCACGCAGTTCCTGCCGGACGACCTGCGCAGCTTCATGGCGGCGGCGCCGATGGTGCAGGTGCATCTGCAGGAGCGCATCAGCACCGCCATCGCGCGCGCCGTGGCCGACAGCACCGCGGACATCGGCATCCTCAACGCCGGCGACTATGGTGAATCGCTCAACTTCCTGCCTTATCGCACCGATGAACTCGTGCTGCTGGTGCCGAGCGGCCATGCGCTGGCGCGGCGGCGCAGGGTGAGGCTGCGCGAGGCGCTCGCGTACGAATTCGTCGGCGCGCATCCGGGCAGCGCGGTGAACGCCATGCTGCACCGCGCGGCGAGCGAGGCCGGCCTGCCGCTGCGGCTTCGGATCCAGGTCAGCGCATATGACGCGATGGCGCTGATGGTCGCCGCGGGACTCGGGGTGGGCGTGCTGCCGCGGCTGAGCGCGAGGCTCTACCTGTCATCGCTGGGGATCCGGACGGTGTCGCTCGATGAAGCCTGGGCGAGCCGTCAACTGGTGCTGGCAGTGCGTTCGATCGACGCGCTGTCGCCTGCTGCGCGCATGCTGGTCGATCATCTGGGCGCTGCCCGGAGTGAAAACGAGGCGCAGACTGCTCGCCTTGCCCGGCCGCGTGGGCCATGAGTCACGTGCGTCAGCTTCTGCCGAGGCTGCGCCGGACGAAGGCCTTGAGCGGGCTGGCACCGAACACCAGTCCCGACAACTTGAGGAACCAGGACTGCGGCAGGCAGGTGCTGCTGTAGAGGTATACCCGTTGCTGCAGCGGCGCTGTACGCGTGTCGGGGTGCCGCAGCACCTTCATGAGCAGGCCGAAGTCGCGCCCCGAGCCTGCGAACCAGCCTTCGAGGAAGCGCAGCCAGTTGTAGCCCGGCTGTTCGTCGAGCCCGCGCCACTGGGGGAGGGCGGCGGGCATCCGGCGCTGGATCAGCGCGCGCAGCCACGTATCGATGATCTCCGTTCGCTCGCGCGTGAGTTTCACCTTGGGCAGGCTCGACAGCATGCCGCCGAAGGATTCAGACACGCCGTGGGCGCGGTAGCCCCCGAGCGGCTCCGGAATCCAGGCCACCGGGCTCAGAAGCGCGGCGGCGACCCAGAACTGCATGTCCTGCACGAGACGGCGGTCTTCCGCGATGGGCCCGATCGCCTCGAGCAGTTCGCGGCGGAAGGCCAGCCCCGAAGTGATGGTTGCGACGGGGCTCTGGGAGCGCGCCAGCACCGTCGGGCCGAACCAGCCCTCGGGAGGCGTGTGGTAGTGGGGCGTGAGACCCAGGTCGTCGTGCGTCTCGGAAAACCGTCGCAGGGGGTGGTGTGCCCAGCCGGGGACGCGGCCGTCCACGGTTCGCCGCAGCGCGGCCAGGATGCGTTCGACGCGATGTTCGGACGGCAGGTCGTCCGCATCGAGCAGCACAACCACGTCGCCGGTGGCGGCCGCGATGCCGGCGTTGGTCGCGGCGCAGACGCCGCCGTTCGGCTGGCGGATGCCGCGCACCTGCGGATGGCGCGCCATGTACTCCGAGAGCAGCTCCCAGGTGTTGTCTTTCGAACCGTCGTCGATGACCACGATCTCGTCCGGCGGCCGGCTCTGCCCCACGCAGGCATCGAGGCATTCGACGAGAAAGCGCCCGTAGTTGTAGCTCGCGATGACGATGCTGACGCGAGGCTGCGCCGGCAGTTCGGTCAGTGGGAGAGGTTCTATGGTGATGGACAAGGCAATTTCGCGCAGCGGGAGTCGGTGCGCCGGGAAGTGAAATGGCAGTCTAGCGGCGGCTCGTTACCGCGTGAAGTGGTCATGCGGCTTATCCGGCCTATCCGACAGGATGCGCGGCAGCAGGACATCGCGCTGGCCGGAATCAGCTCCTGCCGAGGCTGCGCCGCACCAGGGCCTTCAGCGGGCTCGCGCCGAACACGAACCGCGAGAGCGCCGCGAACCAGGACGGCGGCAGGCAGATGCTGCTGTAGAGGTACACGCGCTGCTGAAGCGGTGCCAGGCGGGTATGGGGGTCGCGCAGCACCTTCATGAGCAAAGTGAAATCCCGTCCCGATCCCGCGAGCCAGCCTTCGAGGAAGCGCAACCAGTTGTAGGCGGGCTGCTCGTCGAGCACGCGCCAGTGTGGCGCGGCCGCCGGCCATTGCCTTTCGAGCAGCTGGCGTATCCACGCATCCACGAGCTCGACGCGCCTGCGCATGAGTTGCACCTTGGGCAAGGTCGAAAGCATGCCGCCGAAGGACCGCGAAACACCATGGGCGCGGTAGCGTCCGAGTGGCTCCGCGATCCAGACCACCGGGCTCAGCAGCGCGGCCGCGAGCCAGTACTGCATGTCCTGCGACAGGCTGCGGTCTTCCGCGATCGGTCCGATCGCATCGAGCAGTTCACGCCGGAACGCGAGGCCCGAGGTCAGGGTGGCCACCGGGCTCTGGGCCCGCTCCAGGACCTGTCGGCGGAAACAGCCCTCGGGCGGCGCGTGGTAGTACGGCGTCAGTCCCAGGTCGTCGTGGGTGTCGGAGAAGCGCCGCAGTGGATGATGCGCCCAGCCGGCCACGCGGCCATCCACGCGCCGCCGCAGCGCGGCCAGGACGCGTTCGACGCGGGTCGTGGCCGGGAGGTCGTCCGCATCGAGCAGGAGCAGCACATCGCCCGTCGCGGCCGCGATGGCGGTGTTGGTGGCGGCGCACACGCCGCCATTGAGCTGGCGAATGCCGCGCACCTGCGGATGACGCGCCATGTAGCCCGAAAGGACTTCCCAGGTGTCGTCGGTCGATCCGTCGTCGACGACGACGATCTCGTCCGGCGGCCTGCTCTGGTCCAGGCACGCATCAAGGCATTCGCCGAGAAAGCGCCCGTAGTCGAAACACGTGATGACGATGCTGACGCGCGACCGCGACGGCAGTTCAGCCAGTAGCAGGGGTTCGATGGCGAGGGGCAAGGCAGCTGCGCGGGGCGGCACGCGCCGACGCGTAGAAAGTAGACCGGGGCAGTCTAGGGGCGCGTGATCTCCTCCGAACGGAGGAGGTTCTGCGTATTCCGGCCTTGTGCGGAGAAGTTCTCGCTGCCCTCGGGACTAGTCTGACGACCGCCTGACCAGGTGGCGACGGCAACCAAAGGGAGGTGGAGCGGGCGAAGGGAATCGAACCCTCGTATGAAGCTTGGGAAGCTGCCGTTCTGCCATTGAACTACGCCCGCGCAGGTCCGGATTCTAGCGTCGTGGAAGCGGGCTCTCGCCCCGAAGCGCAAGGTCGGGAGCTTCGGTTCGACAGCCTACGCGCTGGCCTGGGTGCGCGAGTACATCACCCGCCGGCGCGCCTGCCACAGTCTGATGGGCACCCGCACCGCATTCGACGCGACGGCCTTGGCGTGATCCAGCGCTTCGTTTTCACCGATCGGTTGGGGCGACATGCGCAGGCGCCTCAGGACCTCGTTGAAGCTGTGGGCCTTGGTGGCCACGTCGGACTTCAGGGTGCGGAAGGTGAACGCCAGTGAAACCGACAAGCCGTCGAGGGTGTGGACTCGATGCGGCGCGATGAACGGGTGATGCACGCCGAGCCCCGGACGGAGGTCGAAGTGCATCGCCTTGGCCTCGAACGACGGCTTGTAGATCGGCCGCCAGGCGCCGAAGCCGGAGAGCAGGTGGTCCTTTTCCGCGGGGCTGAGGATTTCGTCGTCGGCGGGGTCCCAGAGCAGCACTTCCTTGTCCCCGCGCACCTGGAGCAGGAAGTTCATCTCGCGGTCCATGTGATAGGGCGTCACCGCGCCGCTCGTCGAGACGAATATGTAGGTCGAGAACCAGGTGACGACCGGATCGGTGTCCGCGATGGCCGCGGCGATTTCGCCCAGCAGGCTGTCGATGAGCGGCCGATAGATCGGATCGCGCTCCGGGTTGTAGATGCAGATATAGGCCTTCAATTCCTCGAAGTGCTCGAGCGTTTCCTCCAGCGAGAGGCCGTCCCGGTAGCGGTCGTAGGACGAATCGAAGTGGGCATTGCCGGGAATCACGCCGCGCCGGATCTTGACGTAGTCGCTCGGCAGCCGCCGGCACAGCGAGAACAACGCCTGCGGGGTCAGCAGCGGGTGTTCGGTCAGCCTGTGCCTGAGGATGAAGGGCCGGCGGTTATATGCGTTGCCGACCTCCTCGGGATCGAACTGAAGCAGGCCCTCGGCGCCCGGCCCTCTGCCCCGGGCCAGCGCAGCGGCGCGTTCGCGCGGGACGAACTCTCCAAAAAGCATCGTGACCTCCTCCCTTGGAAGAGTGGTATTCGTGCATCGCCTGCACGCGGGAGTTTGAAAACAAAAGGTTACTCCGTTGTCGAGCTGGCGACTACGGGAAAACCCTTGAGGTAGGCCGTTCGGCAGAGGTCAGGAACCGTTTCGGCGTGCCGCCCGGGCGTTCAGATAGACCGCGTAGAGCGAGGTCGTCGCGCAGATGAAGAGCCGGTTGAGCTTCGGCCCACCGAAGCACACGTTGGCGACGACCTCCGGCAGGCGGATCTTGCCGATCAGCGTGCCGTCCGGCAGGTAGCAGTGCACGCCGTCGCCCGCGCTGCTCCACAGGCGGCCTTCCGTGTCGATGCGAAAGCCGTCGAAGAGGCCGTCGGCGCAGGTCGCGAATACTTCGCCGCCACCGAGGCTGCAGCCATCGTCCGCGACCCGGAAGCGCCGGATGTGGCGCGGCCCGTTCGCGACATGCGTTGCGCCGGTGTCGGCCACGTACAGCAGCCGTTCGTCCGGCGAAAAGGCCAGGCCGTTGGGCTGCACGAAGCCGTCGGCCACGCGTGCCACCGGGCCGCCTTGGGGATCGATGCGATAGACGCAGCGATCGCCGATCTCGCTCGGCGCAGCGTCCCCTTCGTAGTCGCTGTCGATGCCGTAGCTCGGGTCCGAGAACCAGATGCTGCCGTCGGACTTCACCACCACGTCGTTCGGCGAGTTGAAGCGCTTGCCTTCGAAGTGCGAGGCGAGCACCGTGCGCGAGCCGTCGTGTTCGACGCGCGACACGCAGCGCCCGCGATGCTCGCAGGAAACGAGCCGGCCCTGCAGGTCCACCGTGTGGCCATTGGTGTTCAGCGCGGGCTGCCGGAAGATCGAGACCGATCCGTCGGTTTCGTCCCAGCGCATCATGCGGTCGTTCGGGATGTCGGACCACACGAGGTAGCGGCCGGCGGCGAACCACGCCGGCCCCTCGGCCCAGCGGCAGCCGGTGTAGAGCTTGTCGACGTGCGCCGTCGGGAAGATGAGCCGGCCGAAGCGGGGGTCGAGCACCTCGTAGCTGGCTGCGGATTCGATCGTCATGGGTTTCCTCGCGTTGGATGTTGTTCGTCAGCCCGACTGGCGACGGCCGCGGCCGTACACCAGCAGCATCGTGATGATGACGACGCCGTAGATGACCTGCCGGCCCATCTCGGGAATCTGCATCACCGAAAGAATCGATTGGAGCAGGGTGATCAGGATCACCCCGACAACGGTGCCGAGGTAGGAGCCCTGGCCGCCGAGGATGTTGGTGCCGCCGAGCACCACGGCCGCGATGGCCGGCAGCTGGTAGGCGTCGCCCATAGCCTGGTAGGCCTTGGTCGAATAGCCGGTCAGCAGCACGCCGGCCGCCGCCGAGCATGCGCCCGCGATCACGAAGCACAGCAGCGTCACGCGGCGGGTGTCGATGCCCGAGAGGTAGGCGGCGCGCTCGCGGTTGCCCACCGCATAGATCGCGCGGCCCAAGGTCGTGCGGTGCAGCACGAACATCGTGGCCGCGCCGACCGCGATCCACACCAGCAGCGCATTCGGGATGCCGAGCAGCGAGCGGCCGGTCGCGATCAGGTGCATGGCCGGCGTGGCCCGATCCTGCGGCGCGAAGCCGCCGGTCTGCACCACGATCAGGCCCTGCGCGACCGCGTTGATGCCGAGCGTGAAGATCATCGACGGCACGCGCAGATAGGCCACGCCGATGCCGTTGACCAGCCCGAGCGCCGCCCCACACAGGATGCCGAAGGGAATCGCGATCGCCGCCCCGGCGCCGCCCCACCAGCCCGCGGCGGCGGCCGACATCATGCCGCCCGCCGTGACCAGCCAGGGCACGGAGAGATCGATGCCGCCGAGCAGGATCACCAGCATCGCGCCGGTCGCGATGACGCCGAGGAAGGAAGCGATCTGCAACTGCAGCAGCAGGTAGTCCGGCGACAGGAAGTTCTTCGAATAGAGGCTGCCCACCAGCAGGAGCGCGACCGTGCACAGCGCGCCGGCGAGCACCGGCAGGTGGCCCGATCGCCTGAAGCGCAACGCGAGGGCGCTCATTGCGTGCCTCACCGGAAGATCTCGAGCCGGTTGTCGACCTTGAGCAGCCGCAGCGACCCGAAGCTCACCGCGGTCAACAGGATCACGCCCTGGAACAGCGGCTGCCACAGCGGTTCGAGGTCGAACACGAAGAGCAGGTCGCCGATGGTGCGCAGCACGAGCGCGCCGAAGATCGAGCCTATCGCGCTGCCCGAGCCGCCCGCCAGCGAGGTGCCGCCGATCACGACCGCGGCGATCGAGTTGAGTGTGTAGACGCCGCCGATGGCCGACGAGGCTTCACCCGAGTAGGTGACGAAAGTCAGCAGCAGGCCGCCGATGGCCGCCAGCAGGCCCGCGAGCGTGTAGGTCACGATCTTCGCGCGGCCGATCGCCACGCCGGACATGTAGCTCGCGTTTTCCGACGACCCGATCGCCAGCGCCGCGCGCCCGGTCACCGAGCGGCGATAGGGCACCCACACCACCAGCACCACCGCAACGAGCACCACCAGCATCGTCGGAATGCCGCCGGGCAGCGCGCCCGTGAGTGCATCGGCCAGCCCCGCATGCACGTCGCCGCCGGGCACCGGCCGAAGGCCCAGTGCAAGGCCGAAGTAGATGATGCCGGTCGCCAGCGTGGTGATGATCGGCTGCAGGCGGCCGTAGACGATGATGATCCCGTTGATGAAGCCGCACAGCGCGCCGGCCGCCAGCACCGCGATCACGCCGAGTCCCGCCTGCAGCGGCGTGCCGACCACGAGGTGCGAGGCCAGGCAGTTCGCGAGCACGAAGACCATGCCCGCGGAAAGATCGATGCCGGCGGTGAGCACCGGCAGCGTCTGCGCCATCGCGACGATCGCGAGCAGCACGCCTTTGTTGGCCGCCGTGGTCAGCACCGGCGTGCTCCACCCGACCGGATGCTTGGCAATGTAGAGCGCGAAGATCAGGACGAACATCGCCGCGGTCGCGAGGACGGCGCGGTGCTCGCGCAGGTGAAAGCGCCAGTCGGCGTGCATCATGCTGCGGCCCGTTCGAGGTTGAGGGCGCTCGACACCAGCGCCCGTTCGGTGAGTTCCGCGCCGGCCAGCCAGCGCACGATCCGGCCGTCGTAGAACACCGCGACACGGTCGCAGCAGCCGATCAGCTCGGCGTAGTCGGTCGAATAGAGCATCACCGCGGCGCCTTCGTCGGCCAGCGTCCGCACCAGCGCGTAGATCTCCTGCTTGGTGCCAACGTCGATGCCGCGCGTCGGGTCGTTGAGCAGCAGGATGCGCGGCGCGTTGATCAGCCACTTGCCGATCACCACCTTCTGCTGGTTGCCGCCCGAGAGCGTGGCGACCGGGTCGCCGAGGTCCGGCGCCTTGATCGACAGGCGGCGCACGATCTGCGAGACCGCCTGCGCTTCGTCGGCCGAGGCCAGCACGCCGGCGCGGCTGAGGCGGTCGAGCGCGGCGAGACTCAGGTTGTCCTTGACCGACATGGGCAGCATCAGGCCGTCGGTCTTGCGGTCTTCGGGCACCAGCGCGATGCCGAAGCGCGTGCTCTTGGCTCGTCGCGGATCGCGTACAGCCGCGGGGTGGCCTGCGAGCCGAACCTCGCCGGCCACCCCGCGCAGCACGCCGAAGAGCGAAAGAAAGAACTCGCGCTGCCCCTGGCCGTCGAGCCCGCCGAGGCCGACGATCTCGCCGGGCCAGACCGCCATGTCGATGTCGTGCAGGCGGTTGTTCCACGACAGGCCGCGCGTCTCCAGCGCCGGTGCGCCGACCGCGTCCGCGGCACGCGGCGGCGGCTTGGGTGGAAAGGCATGCGCGATGTCGCGTCCGATCATCATCTCGATGGTTTCCGCATCGCTGCGCGTGCCGGCCTCGAAGGTCGCGACATGGCTGCCGTTGCGGAAGACCGAGCAGTCGTCGGCGAGCTCGGCGATCTCCTTCATGCGGTGCGAGATGTAGATGATCGCCAGCCCTTCGCGGCGCAGGCGCTTGAGCAGCGAGAAGACGCGCTCCACATCCGCCGTGGTCAGCGCCGAGGTCGCTTCGTCGAGGATCAGGATCTTCGGATCGCGCGCCAGCGCCTTCGCGATCTCCACCATCTGCCGGCGCGACAGCGTCAGGCTCTCGACCGGCGCCAGCGGATGGATGTCCTCCGCGCCGGCGCGCGCCAGTGCGGCCTCGGCGATGCGGCGCTGCGCTTTGCGGTCGATCAGCCCGAAACGGCGCGGCGGATTGGTGATGCAGATGTTGTCCGCCACGCTGAGGTCGGGCATCAGCGACAGCTCCTGGAAGATGCACGCGATGCCGGCCGCGACCGCCTCCTGCGGATGCGAGAAGCGGCGCTCCGTGCCTTCCAGCACGATGCGCCCTTCGTCGGGCAGCACCACGCCGGCCATGATCTTGATCAGCGTCGACTTGCCCGCGCCGTTCTCGCCGAGCACCGCATGGATGCGGCCGGGCGCGCAGGCGAAGCTGGCGCGCTCCAGCGCGCGCACTCCGCCATAGCGCTTGGAGACGTCGACCAGCCGCAGGATCGGTTCCAAAGCCAAAACGGTCGTGCTGCCGATCAGTTGTTCTTCTCGTCCTTCGACATGATGTCCGTCGCCTTGAGGTTCACGTCGCAGGGCGGGAAATCATTCGTGGTGAAGAAGTTGTCGGTCAGGTCGGGGAAGTAGTTCTCGCCCGCCTTGAAGTTCGGATGCGTCGCCATCGGGATCGGCACCGAGATCATCTGCGGCATCACCTTGCCCTGCAGCGCGGCCACGGCCGCCTTCATCGAGATCGCGACGAGCCCCGGCGACTGTCCGAGCGAGGCGCATACCAGGCCTTCCTTCGCGTGCTCCACGCAGAGCTTGCGGAAGCCGTTCTCGGCCTCGCCCGCCACCGGGATCATCTTGTGCTTGGCGTCGATCAGCGCGCGCACCGCGCCGGTGGAGCCGCCCTGCACGAACATGCCGTCGAAGTTCTTGTGCACCGCCACCGCATCGGCGACCGCCTTCTGCGCGGTGCCGTCGTCCCAGTTGCCGACCACTTCGACCACCTCGAACTTGTTGCCCGGCGCTTCCACGACCTTGCGGAAGCCGAGGTGACGATCGCGGTCCACCGAGTTGCCCGGCACGCCGCGCACTTCGAGCAGCTTGCCGCTCTTGCTCGGGATGTTGCTCACCACCCATTCGCCGGATTGCTGGCCCATGGCGAGCTGGTCCTCGTTGACCATCATCACCTGGTCGCTGTCGAGCACGTTGTCGAAGGGCACCACTACCACGCCGGCCGCGTTCGCGCGCTTGATCACCGGCGCGAAGGCGGTCGGGTTGACCGCGATCGTCACGATCGCGTCGTAGCCCGAGTTGATGAAGTTGTCGATCGCCGCGATCTGCGCCGCGACGTCGGTGCCGGTGGAGACGATCTTGAACTCCTTGATGTTGGACTTCATCTCCGGCGTCGCCGCGTAGGCCTTCGCCATCTTGATCATCTGGATGCGCCAGGTGTTGCCGACGAAGCCATTGGCCAGCGCGATGCGGTACGGCCCCTTCTTGGCCGGCCACTGGAAGTACTTGGTGTTGGCGTCCCAGGGCTTGAAGCAGGCCGGGTTCTCGCCGGGGCCGTTGACCACCGAGGGGCCTGCCGCCAGGGCGGAAGCGCAGGCGAATGCCGCGGCCGCGGCGACGATGCGGGTGCGAAAGATCATTGCTGTCTCCTTGTTCTGGACGTGGGGCCCGCCTGAACGTGACCGCCCAAGGGGCGAGAACAATGCCGCGCACACCTGCACATCGTCCTTTGGGCAGGTTGCACGATCATCATACAAATCAGGGTTTGTGCCGGTGGCTCGGGAATTACCCTTGCCGCGGCTTCGATGCGCGGGAAGCACGTAACCTCGCGCGGCAGATGAATGCCTTGCACGAACCGACGCGGCGTCTCTTCATCGGGCTGTTCCCGGACGCGGCCGCGCGTGCCGCTATCGAGGCGCATCGCAAGACGTGGTCCTGGCCGGCCGGCGTCCGCCTGACGAACCCGGCGCGCATCCACATGACGCTGCACTTCCTGGGCGATGTAGAGCGCTCGCGCGAATTGCAGCTCGCGCAGCGCCTCGCGGATGTGCGCATGCACGCCATGACCTTGCGGCTCGGCACGCCGCAGGCGTGGCGCAACCCGATCGCGGTGCTGATGCCCGACGAACACGAAGGCCTGCGCGCGCTGCGCGAGGACATCGTGCGGCAGGTCGAAAGCGCCGGCTTCGTCGTGCCGCCGGAGCGCTGGGTGCCGCATCTCACCCTCGCGCGCAGGACGCGTGGGGCGGTCCCGCCGGCCGGGATGGCGCCCATCGCCTGGCCAGTGAATGAATTCGTACTGGTCTGCTCGCACACGGCGTATCCGTCGCGCTACGAGTTCATCGCGCGCTACCCCTCGCACGGCTGAGCGTCAGGGTGCTTGCGGCAAAATTCACCGATGAAGAAATTTCCGGTGGAGGCGAGCCTTCTTCTCGTCGATGACGATCCCAACATCATCCAGGTGTTGAGTCGGATACTTTCTGATTACTCGACCCTTCGCTTTGCCACCAGCGGCGCCGACGCACTGCAACTCAGCAAAGAGGCGACGCCCGATCTGATCCTGCTCGATGCGCAGATGGGCGACATGAGCGGCCTCCAGGTCTGCGAGGCGCTGAAGGCCGATCCTGCGCTGGCCGACATCCCCGTGATCTTCGTCAGCAGCCACCAGGAATCCGAACTGGAAGTCGCTGTGCTGCAGATGGGCGCGGTGGATTTCATCCGCAAGCCGTTCAATGCGCAGCAGGTGCTCGCGCGAGTGAACACGCAACTCAAGCTCAAGCGGCTGTCGGACGACCTGCGCCGGCTGTCGCGCATCGACGGTCTCACCGGGCTCGCGAACGAAGCCGCCTGGGCCGAGACGCTCGCCCGCGAAAGCGCCCGCGCGGCGGAAGCGGGGCAGGCCGTTTCCGTGGTGCTGGTCGAGATCGATTTCTTCCACTCCTTCGAGGCGCTCTACGACCGCAAGGCGACCGACGCTTGCCTCACGGCGGTCGGCGATGCGTTGCGCCGCAGCGCGCGGCGCCCGGGCGATGTCGTCGCGAGGCTCGATCGCGAGCGCTTCGCGCTGGTGCTCCCCGACACGTCCGCCGACGATGCACTCCATGTGGCCAATCGCGCGCTGCGTGCGGTCGAAACGCGCGACATCGGCCACCAGGGCTCGACGGTTTCGCGCCATGTCACCTGCAGCGCGGGCGTGGCGTGCCTCGATGCGGCGCGGCGCGGCGAACTGACCGCCGCCGGTGTGTCGGTCGTCGATGCGCTGGACGCCGCGGCCGCGAGGGCGCTCGAAGCGGCCATTTCCGCCGGCCGCGCGCAGGCCGCGGTGGCGGCTCCCGAACTTCCGACGGCGACCGCCGCAGACGTGGGCTGAACACGCCCGTGGGGATTCGTGAGTCCGCGCGGTCCCTGGTCTGGCTGATCGTCGGCCTGTGCGGCGCGGTGGGCGCCGCGCTCCTGCAGCTCCAATCCAACGAGTCGCTGGCGCAGGAGCGCTTCGACGCGCTGGCCCACCGCGCGGTCGAACAGCTCGCCGCCCGCATGAACACCTACGAGACCGGCCTGCGCAGCACGCGCGGCGCGGTCATCGCCGCCGGCGGAGAAAGCGGGATCACCCGGTTGCGATTCGCCCAGTTCATGGCGTCGCGCGATCTCGAGCGCGAGTTCCCGGGCTCGGGTGGCTTCGGCTACATCCGGCGCGTGCCGGCCGGGCAGGAGGCCGCTTTCACCGCTGCGGCGCGGCTCGACGGCAAGCCGGATTTCCACGTTCACCAGCTCGGCCCCAACGATGGCGAGCGCTTCGTCGTCCAGTATTTCGAGCCGGGCGATTCGACCAGTCCGGCCATCGGGCTCGACATCGCATCGGAGCCCAAGCGGCGCGCGGCGGCGGAACGGGCGATGCGCAACGGGCAGGCCACGATCACCGCGCCGATCACGCTGGTCCAGTCGGAATCCGAGAACGTCAGGTTGCGCTCGGTGCTCATGCTGCTGCCGATCTACCGGGCCGAGGCCCAGCTCGGCAGGCTCCAGCAGCGGCAGCGGCGCTCGTCGGCGGCGCACGGCACGCCGGACGATGTCTTCGGCTGGGCCTACACCCCGCTTCGGATCGACGAGGTGCTCAAGGGCTTCGATTTCCAGGATGGCGAGTTCGCGATGTCGCTGGTGGACGTGACATCGGGCGGCCGGCCCGAGCGCTTCTTCACGTCGCCGCGGCAGCTCGGCGCGCAGGATACCGAGCTGCAGGCGACGCTGCCGCTCTCGCTCTACGGGCGGACCTGGCAGGTCGACATCAAGGCCCAGCCGCGTTTCATCACCCAGCTCAACCTGCGCAGTCCGTGGGCGATCTTCGCGATCGGCGTGGTGTTCGCGCTGCTGCTGGCGCTCCTGTCCTTCGTGGAGCAGATCGTCCAGCGCCGCAAGGCACGTGAAGGCGAGCAGCGCTCCCGTCTCGCGGCCATCGTGACCAGCTCCAACGACGCCGTCATTGGCTGCCGCCTCGACGGCCGGATCACCGACTGGAACGCCGCGGCCGCGAAGATCTTCGGCTACAGCGCGGAGGAGGTGCAGGGCCAGTCGCTGCAGTCGCTGCTGCTGCCTCCCGACTACGTGCAGGAAGAAGTGACGCTGCTGCGGCACATCGCCGACGGCAAGTCGGTTGCCGCGTTCGAGACCTTCCGGCGGCATCGCGACGGCTCGCCGGTGGCGGTGTCGGTGGCTGCCGCGCCGATCCGTGCGGCGGACGGCCGCGTGATCGGCGTTGCAGAGACGATGCGCGACATCACGCACGAGAACGCGACCAAGGCGCGCATCCTCGAACTGAACGCCACGCTGGAGCAGCAGGTGCAGGCGCGCACCGCCGAACTGGCCGCGCTGTCGCAGCGCGAGCGGGCGATCCTCGACGGCGCCGCGAGCGCCATCATCGCGACCGACGTGCGGGGCGTGGTGACGCTGTTCAACCCCGCGGCGGAGGCACTGCTCGGCTACTCGGCCGCCGAGGTCGTCGACCGGATGGAGATGAACAGTTTCCACGATGCGTTCGAGGTCCACGGCAGGGCGATGGCGCTCACGACCGAGATGGGCCGTCCGCTCGGACCGGGCGAGGTCTTCGCGCCCGCGCCCGGCACCGGCCGCGCGCAGGCGCGGGAGTGGACCTACGTGCGAAAGGATGGCAGCCGCGTCCCGGTGCATCTGAACGTGAGTCCGCTGCGCGATGCCGGAGGGATTGTGGTCGGCTTCATCGCGATCGCGGCCGATCTTTCGGAGCGCAAGGTGGCGGAACAGCGTCTGCGTTCGAACGAGCGCTTCATGCGCATCGTGACCGACAACATCCCGGGCGTGGTGGCCTACTGGACGCCGTACCTGACATGCACCTTCGCCAACAACGCGCACGAGCGCTGGCTGGGCCGCAAGTCCACGGAGATGGCCGGCATCACGATGGAGGAGCTCCTCGGGCCGGTGCGTCTGGCGGAGAACCGGCCGTTCATACGGGCCGTGCTGGCCGGCGAGGACCAGCGCGTGATGCGCACCCGCGAGATGGCCGACGGGTCCGTCGTGCACTACTGGCTGCACTTCATTCCCGACCGGGACGACGCCGGCGTGGTGCAGGGCTTCATCACGGTGGCGGTGGACGTGACCGACATGCGCGAGGCGCAGGCGCAGCTCGAACGGCTGAACGAGACGCTCAACGAGCGCAGCGCGCAGGCGGAGTCGGCGAGCCGGGCCAAAAGCGAATTCCTCGCCAACATGAGCCACGAGATCCGCTCGCCGCTCAACACGGTGCTGGGGCTGGCGTACCTGCTGCGCCAGACCGAGCTGGACGAGCGTCAGCGGGAACTGCTCAAGCGGATCCAGACTGCCAGCACCGCGCTGCTCGGCGTGATCAACGACATCCTCGACATCTCGAAGATCGAAGCCGGCGAGATGGTGATCGACGAGACCGAGTTCGGCGTGCGCGAGCTGCTCGAAGGCGTGATCGAGATGGCGGCGGTCGCGGTCGGCAGCAAGGACATCGCGCTGCGGCTCGATGCGGATGAAGACCTGCCCGATCGCCTGCGCGGCGACGTCACGCGCATCCGCCAGATCCTGGTCAATCTGCTGAGCAACGCGGTCAAGTTCACCGCCAGGGGATCGGTCCGCCTGACCGTGCACGTCTTGGCGCGCGACGAGCACCGGGTACGCTTGCGGCTCGCGGTGGCCGACACCGGCATCGGCATCGAGCCCGCGTTGCTGGATCGCCTGTTCGCGCCCTTCATGCAGGCTGATTCATCGACCACGCGGCGCTTCGGCGGCACGGGGCTGGGCCTGTCGATCGTCAGGCAGCTGGCCGAACTGATGGGCGGAGAGATCGGCGTGAGCAGCACGCCGGGCGTCGGCAGCGAATTCTGGGTGGTCCTGCCGCTCGGTGTCGCCGGCGACGACGATGCATTTCCGACGCCCGACGACGCGCATCCGCTGCGGCGGCTCGAGGATGTCCGCGTGCTCGTGGTGGATGACAGCCCGATCAACCTGGAGGTGTGCCGCCACATCCTCGAAAGCGAGGGCGCGCGCGTGGGCCTGGCGTCCGACGGCGTCCAGGCGATCGAGCAGTTGCGCGATGCGCCCGATGCCTTCGATGCGGTGCTGATGGATGTGCACATGCCCGTGCTGGACGGCAACGAGGCGACGCGGCGCATCCGTGGCGAGCTGGGATTGCGTGATCTGCCCGTGATCGGCTTGACCGCGAGCGCATTGATCTCCGAGCGCGACCGCGCGCTGGAAGCCGGCATGACGGACTTCATCAGCAAGCCGTTCGAGGTCGAGGCGCTGATCAGGACGGTGCGCCGATGCGTTGAGCGTGTGCGCGGCGTGCAGTCCCTGGAGCCGGCCGAAACGGCCCGGCCGACGGTACAGCCGCCGCCGGATTGGCCTCGCATCGAGGGCATCGACGCAGCGGATGCCTTCGCGCGGCTGGTGGGGGACAGGGCGCTGCTGCTCAGCGTGCTGCGCGGGCTCCTCGGCGAGTACGCCGATCTGGCCGCGAACGCGCCCGCGGTGGACGAGGGCAGCATGGACGGCCCGCTGCGGGGGCGGCTGCACAAGCTTCAGGGCAGCGCGGGCGTGATCGGCGCCCGGGACGTGAGGCAGGCCGCGCTCGACGCCGAGGTGGCGCTGAAGGCCGGCGACCGGTCGGCGGCGGGGCGTGCATTGCATGAACTGAGTGCGGCGCTGCGCACGCTCGAAGAGTCCGCGCGTCCGTTGCTCGATGTCGTCCCCGACGCGCTCGAAGCGGGAGAGCTTCCGACGCTCGATTCCGAAGGGCTCGCTCTGCTCGTCGAGGCGCTGGACCGGCAGGACCTGGCCGCCACGCCGTGGTTCGAGGAACTCGGCCCCGCGCTGCGTGCCGCGCTCGGAGACGAGCGCTTCGCGCAGCTCGATGGCGCGATGCGATCACTCCAGTTTCGCCGCGCCGCCGCAATGCTCCGCGACACCTTGCCGCTCATCGACGCAGAAGCAGCCGCGCGTACACGATGAGGTTGAGCAGCAGGGCGAATCCGCCCAGCCCGATCTGCACGCCGCGCGTGAGCCCCTCGGGATAGATCGCCCCGAGCAGGTAGTGCTCGATGAAGCCGCCGCCGAAGCCCGCCAATCCAGCCGCGCGACGGAACTGGTTCTCCAGGGGCGTGAGCGGGCAGATCCCGCCTGACACTTCGATCCATATCGCCCAGGCGACGGCCGGCAGGTGCAGCCATGCAAGACGCGGCCAGCGCCAGACCAGCGCGCCGCCGGCCAGCACGAAGAGGATGAAAGCGCCGTGCAGCAGGAGCACGGCATCGGCCAGGAGGCGATCCTGCATGGGGTGAGATTCTTCCCCAAACCTATAATCGAATGTTCAAGCAGATCAAGCAGTTAGGTGGGTTCGATGCGGGGCGCTGCGCGCCAGCTTCACGACGCAGGCCGCCTCTGCAACAAGCCAATTCCAAGATGAGCCAGCCCACCTTCAGCGTTGCCGACATTCGCAAGACGTTCCTCGAATTCTTCGAGGGCAAGGGCCACACCGTGGTGCCCTCCAGTTCGCTGGTGCCGGGCAACGACCCGACCCTGATGTTCACGAACTCCGGCATGGTGCAGTTCAAGGACGTGTTCCTCGGCACCGACAAGCGCCCCTATGTGCGCGCCGCGTCCGTCCAGGCGTGCCTGCGCGCCGGTGGCAAGCACAACGACCTCGAGAACGTCGGCTACACCGCGCGCCACCACACCTTCTTCGAGATGCTGGGCAACTGGAGCTTCGGCGACTACTTCAAGCGCGAATCGCTCAAGTGGGGCTGGGAGCTGTTGACCGAGGTCTTCAAGCTGCCGGCCGATCGCCTGCTGGCCACCGTCTACCACGAGGACGAAGAGGCCTACGACATCTGGACCAAGGACATCGGCCTTGCGCCCGAGCGCGTGATCCGCATCGGCGACAACAAGGGCGGCAGGTACAAGTCCGACAACTTCTGGATGATGGCCGACACCGGCCCCTGCGGCCCGTGCAGCGAGATCTTCTACGACCACGGCCCCGAGATCCCCGGCGGCCCTCCGGGCAGCCCCGACGAAGACGGCGACCGCTTCATCGAGATCTGGAACCATGTGTTCATGCAGTTCGACATGAAGGAAGACGGCAGCGTCGTGAAGCTGCCCGCGCCCTGCGTCGACACCGGCATGGGCCTGGAGCGCCTCGCGGCCATCCTGCAGCACGTCCACAGCAACTACCAGATCGACATCTTCGATGCGCTCATCAAGGCCGCCGCGCGCGAAACGGGTTGCGCCGATCTCGGCAACAACTCGCTGAAGGTGATCGCCGACCACATCCGCGCGACCGCGTTCCTGGTGGCCGACGGCGTGATCCCGTCGAACGAAGGCCGCGGCTACGTGCAGCGCCGCATCGTGCGCCGCGCGATCCGCCATGGCTACAAGCTCGGGCAGAAGAAGCCCTTCTTCCACAAGCTGGTGCCCGACCTCGTGGCGCTGATGGGTGGCGCCTATCCCAAGCTGCGCGCCGATGCGCAGCGCATCACCGAGACGCTGAAGGCCGAGGAAGAGCGCTTCTTCGAGACGCTCGCCAACGGCATGGAGATCCTCGACGCGGCCCTTGGCGACGGCGCGAAGGTGCTGCCGGGCGACGTGGCCTTCAAGCTGCATGACACCTACGGCTTCCCGCTCGACCTCTCGGCCGACGTGTGCCGCGAGCGCGGCGTGGCGGTGGACGAGGCCGGCTTCAACGCCGCGATGGAACGGCAGAAGGCCGCAGGCCGCGCAGCGGGCAAGTTCAAGATGGAGCGCGCGGTCGAATACACCGGCGCGGGCAACGTCTTCACCGGTTACGAGCATCTGGAAGAGAAGGCGAAGGTCGTCGCGCTGTACTTCGAAGGCGCGCCGGTGCAGCAGCTGGGCGAAGGCCAGCCGGGCATCGCGGTGCTCGACACCACCCCGTTCTATGCCGAGAGCGGCGGCCAGGTCGGCGACCAGGGCGTGCTCGTCGCCGAGGGCGTGCAGTTCGGCGTGGCCGACACCCAGAAAATCAAGGCCGACGTGTTCGGCCACCACGGCACGCAGACGCAAGGCACGCTCAAGGTCGGCGATGGCGTGACCGCGCGCGTCGACACGCGGCTGCGCGCTGCGACCATGCGCAACCACAGCGTGACCCACCTGATGCACAAGGCGCTGCGCGAAGTGCTCGGCGGCCACGTGCAGCAGAAGGGCTCGCTGGTCGACGCCGACAAGACGCGCTTCGACTTCACGCACAACGCGCCGGTCACGCACGAGCAGATCACCGAGATCGAGCGCCGTGTGAACGCCGAGATCCTCGCCAACGAGGCGACGCAGGCGCGCGTGATGGACATCGAATCGGCACAGAAGACCGGCGCCGTGATGCTCTTCGGCGAAAAGTACGGCGAGACCGTCCGCGTGCTCGACATCGGCACGAGCCGCGAGTTGTGCGGCGGCACGCACGTCGCGCGCACCGGCGACATCGGCCTGTTCAAGATCGTGAGCGAAGGTGGCGTGGCTGCCGGCGTGCGCCGTATCGAGGCGGTGACCGGCGCCAATGCGCTCGCCTACCTGCAGCAGCTCGAAGCCACCGTGAACAGCGCGGCGGCGACCCTGAAGGCGCCGGTGTCCGAACTGCAGCCGCGCCTGTCGCAAGTGCTCGAACAGGTCCGCGCGCTGGAGCGCGAAGTGGGTGCGCTCAAGGGCAAGCTTGCGTCGTCCAAGGGCGACGAACTGGTGGCCCAAGCCGTTGACGTCAACGGCATCAAGGTGCTCGCGGCCAAGCTCGACGGCGCCGATGCCAAGACGCTGCGCGACACCATGGACAAGCTCAAGGACAAGCTCAAGACCGCGGCCATCGTGCTCGCGGCCGTCGACGGCGCGAAGGTGCAACTCGCGGCCGGCGTCACGTCCGACACCATGGGCAAGGTCAAGGCGGGCGAGCTGGTGAACTTCGTCGCGCAGCAGGTCGGCGGCAAGGGCGGCGGCAAGCCCGATATGGCGATGGCGGGCGGCACCGATGCCGCCGGCGTTCCGGCTGCGCTGCAGTCGGTGCAGGGCTGGGTGGCGGAACGGCTCCAAGCCAAGGGATGAACGAGGAGTCGGCGGTCGACGTCCTCGTGATGGGGGCGGGCGCGGTCGGGTGCTACATCGGGGGCAGTCTTGCGGCAGCGGGCGTTCGCGTCGGCTTCGTGGGGCGTCCGCGGGTGATCGGTGCGCTGGATTCTCGCGGCCTCACGCTGACCAACATCGAAGGCATCCGCCACCACGTGCCGCCCGGGCTGATCCGGGTCTACGAACAGGTTCCCTCGGGGGTTCGTCCGGCGCTGGTCCTCCTGACCGTCAAGAGCGGTGCGACCGCCGAGGCCGCAGCCGAGCTCGCGGCACAACTGCCGAGAGGCACCGCGGTGCTGTCGCTGCAGAACGGCATCTCGAACGCCGAGGTCGCAGCCGAAGCCGCGCCCCGGCTCAACGTCCTGCCGGCCATGGTTCCCTACAACATCGCCGAACTCGGCCCCGGCGCCTTTCACCGGGGCACGGTCGGCCGCCTCGCCGCGAAGGACGATCCGGTGCTCCGGCGCTGGGTCGCCGTGTTCGAGCGCGCGGGCGTGCCCATCGACCTGCACGCGGATCTCGTGCCGGTGCAGTGGGGCAAGCTGCTGATGAACCTCAACAACCCGGTGAATGCGTTGTCGGGGCTTCCGCTGCGCGACGAACTGCTGGAGCGTGGCTACCGGCGCTGCCTCGCCGCGCTGATGGACGAGGCGCTGGACGCGCTCGGCAAGGCCGGCATCCAGCCGGCGCAGCTCGCGGCGGTGCCCGCCCACAAGCTGCCCGGCATCCTTCGCCTGCCGACCCCGCTGTTCCGCTTCGTGGCCGCGCGCATGCTGCGCATCGATGCGAAGGCGCGTTCGAGCATGGCGGACGATCTCGCGCTCGGCCGCCGCACGGAGATCGATGCGCTCTGCGGCGAGGTGGTGCGTCTCGCGCGCAAGCACGGCGGGGAAGCGCCGCTCAATGCCAGGATGGTCGAACTGCTCGAAGCCTGGCCGCAGCGCAAGGAGCGCTGGCCGGCCGCCCGGCTCGTCGCCGAATTGGGCCTGTAGTCCGGAGGCTCAGGTCGTGCGGCCCGGCTGCCGGCCCTTTCGATAGAGCGCGAGCGTCGCGCCCAGCCCGCACACCGCGGCCACGCTGAGCCAGTACGCCGGCGCCGCCTTGTCGCCGGTGGTCTCGATCAGCCAGGTCGAGATCGCGGGCGTGAATCCGCCGAACACGGCCGTGGCCAGGCTGTAGGCGAGCGAGAAGCCCACCACGCGGACCTCGACCGGCATCACTTCGGTCAGGGCCACGACCATCGCGCCGTTGTACATGCCGAAGAGGAACGAGAACCACAGCAGCACGTCGAGCATGCGGCCGAAGCTCGGCGCCGCGGCGAGCCAGTGCATCGCGGGATAGGCGGTGAGGATGGCCAGCACGGTCACCGCGAGCAGCAGGGGCTTGCGGCCGATGCGATCCGACAGCGCGCCGCCGATCGGCAGCCAGATGAAGTTGGTCACCGCGACGAGCAGCGTCACGATGAGGCTGTCGCGCGCGCTCAGGTGCAGCACGGTCTTGCCGAAGGTCGGCGTGTAGACGGTGATGAGGTAGAAGGTCGTGGTCGTCATCGCCACCAGCAGCATGCCGGCCAGGACGATTCGCCAGTTGCGCGCCATCGACTGGAACACTTCGCGGGTGCTCGGGTGGTGCTTGCGGGCCTGGAAGGCTTCGGTCTCCTGCAGCGAGCGGCGCAGGACGAAGATGCAGGGAATGATCATGCAGCCGACGAAAAACGGAATGCGCCAGCCCCACGCGGAGAGCATGGCCGGATCGAGCATCTCGTTGAGCGCGAAGCCCAGCGCGGCAGCCAGCACGATCGCCACCTGCTGGCTCGCGGACTGCCACGAGGTGTAGAAGCCCTTGTGGCCGGGCGTCGCCATCTCCGACAGGTAGACCGACACGCCGCCGAGCTCGGCGCCCGCCGAAAAGCCCTGCAGCAGGCGCCCGAGCAGCACGAGCACCGGGGCCACGAGGCCGATGGTCGCGTAACCCGGCACGAACGCGATCAACACGGTTCCGCTGGCCATGATCGCCAGCGTGACGATCAGGCCCTGGCGCCGTCCCACCTTGTCGATATAGGCGCCCAGCACGATGGCGCCCAGCGGCCGCATCAGGAAGCCGGCGCCGAACACCGCGAAGGTCAGCATCAGCGACGCGAACTCGCTGCTGGCGGGGAAGAAGGCCTTCGAGATGTAGGTGGCGTAGAAGCCGAACAGGAAGAAGTCGAACTGCTCGAGGAAGTTGCCGCTCGTCACGCGCAGCACCGCGCCGAGCCTGGATGTGTCGTGGTGGGGCGCGGTGTTGCCGGGCGCCAGGGTTGCCGTGGTCATTGCGTGTCTCCGGAGTAAGCGGTTTGCGTATCTGCTCATCCTAGGAATCCAAGCTGTCGAACAGCCGTCCGCACGCTCGGGGTTTGTCCCGCCCGCGAAAGTCAGGCGGGAATCAGGCGTGCGGGTGCTGAAGCAGGGCGACCGAATGACGTCAGGCGCGTGACATCGCCTGTAAGCGGACGTAAGAGCTAGGGTTTTTACCTATGTGTACGGATGGTTTTCGTCATATTCTTCGTTTCGTCGTTTCACCAATAGATCGCCGTTTAATTAGTGAAACGAACCCAGCGCAAGCAAGGCAGGCATTCCGACCCGCTCATTTGCATCTGGAGTGGAGGCCGGTTCTCAGTTTCAACCTCGTACGGATTGCAGACCACCATGATGAAGCAGACACGTCGCCAAGCCCTCGCTCTCGCTCTTTCGCTCGCGGCCGCCACTGGCGCCGGGCCGCTCTGGGCGCAGAGCTATCCGACCAAGCCGATCACCATCGTGGTGGCCTATCCGGCCGGCGGCGACACCGATGCGCTGGCCCGCCTCTACGCCGAAAAGCTGTCCACCCGCATCGGGCAGCCGGTCGTGATCGACAACAAGCCGGGCGCCAGCGGCGTCATCGGCAGCAGCATCGTCTCGAAGGCCCCGGCGGACGGCTACACGCTTCTGTTCGCGCCGAGCACCTTCTCCATTGCCCAGCTTGTCCTGAAGGCCGGTGCGGGCGGCTATGACGTGCTGAACGGCTTCACCCCGATCATCCAGACCGGCACGCTGCCGCTGGCACTGGTGTCGACCTCGGCCTCCGGCATCAAGAGCTTCAAGGATCTCGCGGCCGCCGCGAAGTCGCAGCCACTGACCTACGCCAGCCCGGGCAGCGGCTCGCCGATGCACATCCTTGGCGAGATGGTCAACAAGGCGACGGGCCTCAAACTGGCCCATGTGCCCTACAAGGGCGTCGCGCCGGCCGTGAACGACCTGTTGGGCGGCCATGTCCCCCTGACCTACATCACGCTGGGCCCGGTGGCGCCGTACCTGCAGGGCGGCAAGCTGAACGTGTTGGCCATCGCCGACACGAAGCGTTCGCCGCTCGCGCCGAACGTGCCCACCTTCCAGGAACTGGGTGTCAAGGACGTGGAAGTCACCGCCTGGCACGGCCTCTTCGGTCCCAAGGGCATGCCGCCTGAGGTCGTCAAGACGCTCAACGCCCACTTCAACGAAATCATCAAGATGCCCGACGTGGTGGCACGCATGGAGACGCTCGGTGCGTTGCCGCTCGGCGGCACGCCCGAGACGCTGGCGAAGACCAACGCCTCGGATTTCGCGCGCTTTGGCCGGATCATCAAGGAACAGGGCATCCAGGCGGATTGAACACTCGGGATCCTGAAGGACTGATCTAACCATGACCGCTGTTTTGAACACCACCGCCGATCCCGCCAGCCTGAACGCGCTGCTCGCCGAACTGCCGGCCGACCTGCTCAAGGGCCGCCGCGTGCTCGTGACCGGCGCTGCGCGCGGCCTCGGGCTGGCATTTGCCAAGTGCATCGCCAAGTCCGGCGCGAGCGTGGTGCTGGCCGACATCCTCGCGGACCTCGCGCAGACCGAAGCGCAGGCGATGCGCGAGGAGGGCTTCAACGCGCACGGTCTCGCGATGGACCTGTCGGACCCGGCATCGATCACCGCCGGCGCCGACGAAGCCGTGCGGCTGCTCGGCGGCCTCGACGGCCTGGTCAACAACGCCGCGATCACCAATTCCGGCGGCAAGGATGCCCACGCGCTCGAGATCGAAATGTGGGACCGCGTGATGAACGTCAACGTGCGCGGCACCTGGCTCATGAGCCGCGCGTGCCAGCCCGCGCTGGCGAAGAGCGGCCGCGGCGCCATCGTCAATCTCGCGTCCGACACCGCCCTCTGGGGAGCGCCCAACCTGCTCGCGTATGCGTCGAGCAAGGGTGCCGTCATCTCGATGACCCGCTCGCTGTCGCGCGAGTGGGGTGGCGATGGCATCACGGTCAACGCCGTGGCGCCGGGCCTCACGCTGGTGGAGGCCACCGAATACGTGCCGATGGCACGGCACCAGAAGTACCTCGAAGGCCGCTCGATTCCGCGCGAGCAGCAGGCGGTCGACGTCTGCGGCGCGGTGCTGTTCGGCCTGTCCGGCCTGTCGCGCTTCGTGACGGGCCAGTTGCTGGCCGTCAACGGCGGCTTCGTCATGCATTGATTTTTTCGACAAAGGAGTAAACGCGATGAGCGATCTGTCCGAGCAAAAGAGCATCGACAACGAACAACCGAGCTGGGCCCGCCCCGAAGGCGCGAGCTTCGAAGAGTGGATGACCAGCCGTGTCGCACGCTTTTCCACGCGCAAGTACGACTGGGACGCGCTGAAGTTCCAGGCCGACCACGACCCCAAGTTCCGCCGCGCACAGATGCGCTACATCGGCACCGGCGGCACCGGCGTCGCGAGCGACATGAACACCATCCCGTCGGAGAACTTCACCTTCTCCACGATGGTGATCCCCGCCGGCCATGAAGGCCCGCCGCACCTCCACGTCGACGTGGAGGAAGTGTTCTTCGTCATGCGCGGCAAGCTCAAGGTGGTGCTGACCACGCCCGACGGCGAGCGCTACGAGACCGTCCTGACGGACCGTGATGTCGTGTCGGTGCCCCCGGGCGTCTACCGCGAGGAAATCAACATCGGCGACGAAGACGCGCTGATGTGCGTGATGCTCGGCTCGAAGAAGCCGGTCACGCCGACGTACCCGGCCGACCATCCCCTCGCCAAGATCAAGAGGTAAGCGGCACTCCCCCAGGCTTGCCCGCTTCGCGTAGCCGCCGACCCCCTCGCCGGGGGCGATACCGGCGGCCCGGCGAAGCGGTTCCGCGGTATCCCTGAAACAAAGAGACCATGACCAACGCATCAACGATCGAACTACCGAGCCTGCCGCAGTCCGAAGTGGACCGCCTCGACGCGCGCTTTCCAGCGCGCAGCGTGCAGGTGCGCGGCGGTGTCGTCTCGGTGCGTGAATGCGGCGCCGGCCCTGCGCTGGTGTGCCTGCATGGCATCGGCTCGGGGGCTGCGTCGTGGCTCGACATGGCGTTACTGCTCGAATCGGACGCACGATTGATCGCATGGGATGCGCCGGGCTACGGTGCTTCCACACCGCTCACGCCCGACGCGCCCAAGGCGGCGGACTATGCCGAGCGCCTGCTCGGCCTGCTCGACGCGATGGAGATCGAATCCTGCGTGCTGGTCGGCCATTCGCTGGGCGCGCTCACCGCCGCCTCGGCGGCCCGCCCGGGTTCGCCGCTGGCTGCGCGCATCCGTCGGCTGGTACTCATCAGCCCGGCCGCCGGCTACGGCACGCGCCCGGAAGCCAGCCAGCGCGTTCGCACCGAACGGCTCGACACCCTCGACAAGCTCGGCGTCGCCGGCATGGCCGCCCGCCGCTCGGGCCGCCTCGTGTCGGAGAACGCCAGCGAACTCGCGCGCCAATGGGTGCGCTGGAACATGGCCCGGCTGAACGACCGCGGCTATCGGCAGGCCGTCGAGCTGCTCTGCGGTGCCGATCTGCTGGCCGACCTGCCGCCCGCGATGCCGGTGCGCGTGGCCTGCGGCGAGCTCGACGTGGTCACGACGCCGGCAGCGTGCGAGGAGGTCGCGCGCAAGTGCGGCGTCGCACTCGAACTGCTCCCCCGCGCGGGCCATGCCAGCTACGTGGAGCGGCCCTCGGTGGTGGCGCCGCTGCTGCGCGAAGCGCTGGCCGCCTGATCCGAACAACAAGCAACAGAACCAGAGACCTATGACCACCCCTGGCAATGAAGTGATCGAAGAGGGCTCCGACCGGTACAACGTCCCGGCGCTGGAGCGCGGCCTTCGCGTGCTGTGCGAATTCAGCCGCGAGAACCGCTCGCTGTCCGCTCCCGAACTGGCGCGCCGGTTCGACCTGCCGCGCTCGACGGTCTTCCGTCTGCTCACGACGCTCGAGAACATGGGCTTCCTCGAGAAGACCGAGGGCGGCCGCGACTACCGGCTCGGCCTCGCGGTGCTGCGCCTGGGCTTCGAGTACCTCGCGTCGCTCGAACTCACGCAGCTCGGCACGCCGCTCCTGCAGCGCCTGTGCGAGGACCTGCGCACGCCCTGCAACCTCGTGGTGCGCGACGGCCGCTCGATCGTCTACGTGGCCAAGGTCGCGCCGCCGACGCCGTTCGCGAGCTCGGTCACGGTCGGTACGCGCCTGCCCGCGCATGCCACGGTGCTCGGCCGCATCCTTCTGGAAGATCTGAGCCTGCCGCAGCTGCGCGCGCTCTACCCCGAAGAGAAGCTCGAGACCTTCTCGCCGAGCACGCCCAAGACGGTCACCGAGCTGTTCGACATGGTCCAGGCCGACCGCTCGCGCGGCTACGTGCTGGGCGAAGGCTTCTTCGAATCGAACATCTCCACCATCGCCGCGCCCGTGCGCGACCACAGCGGCCACATCGTGGCGGCGCTGGGCGTCACCATCACCTCGGGCCACATCGAGGAGAACCGCATGGACGAAATGGTGCAGCGCGTGCGCGACACCGCCGATGCCATCTCCGGCCTCCTGAACTATTCGCCCGCGGCTTCCGCCAAGGTGGTTCCGCTGCGGAACGGCAGCCGCGCCGACGACCGGGCTTGAGACGATCATGACCACGCCAACGATCTCCACTCCCTTTTTCGCGCCCGATGCGCTCGCAGGCCGCGTCGCGGTCGTGACCGGCGGCTCCTCCGGCATCGGCCTCGCGACTGTCGAGCTGCTTCTCGAATGCGGCGCGTCGGTCGCGCTGTGCGGCCGCAACGCCGAGCGCCTCGACGGCGCAGTGGCCGGCCTTCGCGCCAAGTTCCCGAAGGCCGAACTGTTCGCCCGCACCTGCGACGTCCTCGACGCCGAATCGGTGCAGAGCTTCGCGGCCGAGAGCGAGGCCGCGCTCGGCGCCGCGTCGATGCTCGTCAACAACGCGGGGCAGGGCCGCGTCAGCACCTTCGCGAACACCGAAGACTCGGCGTGGACCGAAGAGCTGCACCTGAAGTTCTTCTCGGTCATCAACCCCACGCGCGCCTTCCTGCCGCAGCTCGCGGCCCAACGCGTCGTGGTCGGCGACGCGGCGATCGTCTGTGCCAATTCGCTGCTCGCACGCCAGCCCGAGCCGCACATGGTCGCGACTTCGGCGGCACGTGCCGGTTTGCTGAACCTCGTTCGCTCGATGGCCACCGAGTTCGCGCCGCAGGGTGTGCGCGTCAACGGCATCCTGATCGGCCTGATCGAGTCCGGCCAATGGCGCCGCCGCTTCGAGGCGCGCGAAGACAAGAGCCTGGACTGGCCCACCTGGACCGGCCAGCTCGCCAAGAGCAAGCACATCCCCATGGGCCGCCTGGGACTTCCCGTCGAAGCCGCGCGCGCCATCCTTTTCCTCGCTTCGCCCCTCGCGTCCTACACGACGGGCGCCCACATCGACATCTCCGGAGGCCATTCCCGAAATGCATGAGCCCACCCCCAGCCTTGCCCACTTCGTGTGGCTTCTGCACCCCCTCGAGGGGGCGACACCAGCGGCCCGGCTGAGCCGGTTCCGCGGTGTTCCGTGCCTCCATCGCGCCAGTTGAAGCGCTCCGTCCATCAAAGACCCAAGTGAGAACAGATATGCAAAACACAGTCACCGTCGGCGCAGTCGTCGCGGCCTTCCTCGAACAGTGCGGCGTCAAGGCTGCGTTCGGCGTCATCTCCATCCACAACATGCCGATCCTGGACGCCTTCGCCCAGCGCGGTGCGGTCCGGTTCATCTCGGCGCGCGGCGAAGCGGGTGCGGGCAACATGGCCGACGCCTATGCGCGCTCCACCGCCAGCCTCGGCGTGGCGATCACCAGCACCGGCCCGGCCGCAGGCAACATCGCCGGCAGCATGGTCGAGGCGCTGACCGCCGGCGCGCCGGTCCTGCACATCACCGGCCAGATCGAGACGCCCTACATCGACAAGGGCATGTCGTACATCCACGAGGCGCCGGACCAGCTCACCATGCTCAAGGCCGTCTCGAAGGCCGCCTTCCGCGTGCGCAGCGTCGAGAACGTGCTCGGTACGCTCAAGCGCGCGGTGCAGGTCGCGCTGACCGCGCCGACAGGCCCGGTCAGCGTCGAGATCCCGATCGACATCCAGTCCGCGCTCGTCACGATGCCCGAAGACCTGTCGCCGCTGCCGATCGAGGCCGCCCTTCCGTCGAAGGCCGGCCTCGACGCGCTGGCCGCGAACCTCGCGAAGGCCAAGCGCCCGATGCTCTGGATCGGCGGCGGCGCACGCCACGCCGGCGCGGCCATCAAGCGGCTGCAGAAGCTCGGCTTCGGCGTGGTCACCACCACGCAGGGCCGCGGCACGGTGCCCGAGGACGATCCAGGCTCGCTCGGCGCCTACAACATCCAGAAGCCGGTCGAGGCGCTCTACCAGACCTGCGACGCGATGCTCGTCGTCGGTTCGCGGCTGCGCGGCAATGAAACGCTGAAGTACGAGCTGAAGCTGCCGCGCCCGCTCTACCGCATCGACGCCGACGGCGCTGTCGAGGGCCGCTGCTATACGACTGACGCCTTCGTCTGCGGCGATTCGGCCCTCGCGCTCGAAGGCCTGGCCGACCGTCTCGAAGCCGCCCGGTACAAGGCCGACCCGAAGCTGTTGACGGACCTGCGCGCCGCGCACGACGAGGCGGTCGCCACGCTGCGCGACGGCCTCGGCCCCTACGCCGAACTCGTGAGCCAGATCCAGGCTTCGGCCGGACGCAACTTCAACTGGGTGCGCGACGTGACCGTCTCCAACAGCACCTGGGGCAACCGTGAGCTGCGCATCTTCGAACCCAGCGCGGGTGTGCACGCCACCGGCGGCGGCATCGGCCAGGGCATGCCCATGGCGATCGGTGCGGCCATCGGCGCAGCGGTCACCGGCTCGGGCCGCAAGACCTTCTGTCTGGCCGGCGACGGTGGCTTCATCCTGAACCTCGGCGAACTCGCCTGCATGGTTCAGGAAAAGGCACCGATGGTCATCGTGCTCATGAACGACAAGAGCTACGGCGTCATCAAGAACATCCAGGACGTGCAATACGGCGGCCGTCGCTGCTACGCCGAGCTGCACACGCCCGACTACGACCTGCTGTGCAAGTCGATCGCGCTGCCGCACGCCCGCGTGACCGGCCTCGACCAGCTGCCGGCGCGACTGGACGAAGCCCTGTCGACCGACGGCCCGTTCCTGCTCGAAATCGACATGCTCACGATCGGCAGCTTCAAGAGCACCTTCGCCGGGCCGCCGGTCAACAAGATCACGCAGATCCCGGCGCTCGGCGGCGGCAAGTGAGCAGCGCACAGGAAAGGCCAGACATGTCCGTTCGCATCGCTCTGATCGGTTGCGGCGCCATCGGCACTGCAGCGCTGGAACTGCTGCGCGAAGACGCGGGAATCTCGGTGGCTGCCATCGTGGTGCCTGCCGATGCCTTCGCAGCGACGAAGGATGTCGCCGCGCGGCTCGCGCCCGGCGCCCAGGTGGTGTCGGCCGTGCCGGCGCAAGGCATCGACCTCGTCGTCGAAGCGGCGGGCCATGCGGCGATCGAGGCGCATGTGCTGCCCGCGCTGCAGCGCGGCACACCTTGCGTCGTGGCATCCGTCGGTGCGCTGTCGGCTCAGGGCTTTGCCGAGAAGCTGGAAGCCGCCGCCGTTGCCGGCAAGACGCAAGTCCAGCTCATCGCCGGCGCGATCGGCGCCATCGATGCGCTGGCCGCGGCACGCATCGGCGGCCTCGAGACCGTGCGCTACACCGGCCGCAAGCCGCCGCACGCCTGGAAGGGTACGCCCGCCGAGCAGGGCCGCGATCTCGGCGCGCTCGCCGGTCCCACCGTGATCTTCGAAGGCAGCGCACGCGAAGCCGCGACGCTCTATCCCAAGAACGCCAACGTCGCGGCCACCGTGTCGCTCGCCGGCCTCGGTCTCGACCGCACCAGCGTGCGCTTGATCGCCGATCCAGCCGTCACTGAGAACGTCCACACGGTCGAAGCCGAGGGCGCCTTCGGCAACTTCGAGCTGACCATGCGCAACAAGCCGCTGGCGGCCAATCCGAAGACTTCGGCGCTGACCGTCTACAGCGCGGTGCGCGCGCTGCGCAACCGTGTCGCGCCTCTCAGCATATGAAGTTCATCCCCAGCCTCGCCCACTTCGTGTGGCTCGGACACCCCATCTCCGGGGGCAACCCCGGCGGCCCGGCTAAGCCGGTTCCGCGGGGTTCCTGGCATCGCGCGGTAAGGCATTGAAGAGAGTTATTCCATGATTTCCACCGAACTGCTCCCCATCAACGTCGGCGGCGAATGGCGCCTCGGCGGCGCCGATGTCTACGAGAGCCTCTATCCCGCCACCGGCGAGCCGATCGCGCGCCTGAAGGCGGCGAGCCTGGCCGATGTCGAAGAAGCGATCCAGCGCGCCGACCACGCCTTCCGCACCAGCGGCTGGGCACAGAAGCTGCCGCACGAGCGTGCCGCCGTGCTGCACCGCGTGGCCCATCTCATCCGCGAGCAGGCCGAATCCCTCGCGCAGAAGCAGCGCCTGGACAACGGCAAGCCGATCAACGAAACCCGCGCGCTCGTGGCCAGCGCTGCCGGCACCTTCCAGTTCTTCGCTGCCGCACTCGAAACCCTCGAAGAAACCATCACGCCGTCGCGCGGCCCGTTTGTCACGATGAGCGTGCACGAGCCCATGGGCGTCGTCGCCGCGATCACGCCGTGGAACTCGCCGATCGCGAGCGAGGCGCAGAAGCTGGCGCCGGCCCTGGCCGCCGGCAATGCGGTGGTCGTCAAGCCCGCCGAAGTCACGCCCGTCATGGCGCTCGAACTGGCCCGCATCTGCGAAGAAGCCGGCGTGCCGAAGGGCATCGTCAGCGTGCTGCCGGGCAAGGGGTCCGTGATCGGCGACGCCATCACCAAGCATCCGCTGGTCAAGCGCGTGTCGTTCACCGGCGGTACCACCACGGGCAAGCACATCGCGCACATCGCGGCCGACAAGATGATGCCGGTCTCGCTCGAACTCGGCGGCAAGTCGCCGACGATGGTGCTCGAAGACGCGGACCTCGACCACGCGGTCAACGGCGTGCTCTACGGCATCTTCAGCAGCTCGGGCGAATCCTGCATCGCGGGCTCGCGCCTGTTCGTGGCGCGCGACATCTACGACGAGTTCGTCACGCGGCTGGTCGAAGGCGCCAATGCGCTGCGCGTGGGCGACCCGGCTTCCGAGCGCACGCAGATGGGCCCGCTGATCACCGCGCGCCACCGCGAGAGCATCGAGCGCTACGTAGAACTCGGAGTCTCCGAGGGCGGGCACATCCGCACCGGCGGCGTGCGTCCGCACGGCAACGGCCTCGACAAGGGCTACTTCTACACGCCGACGATCCTCGAAGGCCTGACCAACAACGCGCGCATCACCCAGGAGGAAATCTTCGGCCCGGTGCTGGTCGCCATGCCATTCGACAGCGAGGAAGAGCTGATCAAGCAGGCCAACGACAGCGTCTACGCGCTGGCTGCCGGCGTGTGGAGCCGCGATTTCAAGCGCGCCTGGAAGCTCGGGCGCGCAGTGCAGGCCGGGACCGTCTGGGTCAACATCTACAAGCAGTTCTCTGTGTCGACGCCGTTCGGTGGCTGGCGCGACAGCGGCCTGGGCCGCGAGAAGGGCCGCGAAGGCATCTTCCAGTACATGGAGCAGAAGAGCATGTACTGGGGCACCAACGAGCAGCCGCTCCCTTGGGCCAACTGACAGGAAGAACAAAATGAGCGTACTTGGCATTGACCAGATCACCTACGGCGCGGAAGACCTCGCGACCTGCCGCACCTTCTTCCAGGACTGGGGCCTCGCCCTGAAGTCCGAAGCCGTCGACGAACTCGTCTTCGAGTGCCTGAACGGCTGCCGCGTGGTGGTCGCTGCGCTGGGCAAGCCCGGCCTGCCGGTCGCGATGGAAGAGGGCCCGACGCTGCTCGAAGTGGTGTGGGGCGTGCAGAACGACGCCGACCTCGACCGTTACGCCGCCGCGATCGCGAAGGACCCGGGTTTCACCGACGGCAACGTCGAGGGCGCACGCCGCATCGGCTGCATCGACCCGAACGGCCTGGCGGTGCGCCTGCAGGTCTCGCGCAAGCGCGCAGTCGAAGTCGACTGCGGCGCGATGAACACCTGGAACGCGAAGCAGCGCATCAACCAGCCCGCGCCGATCTACGAACGCGCGACGCCGATCGAAGTCGGCCATGTGGTCTTCTTCGTGAGCGACGTGAAGGGCACCAGCGCGTTCTACAGCGACCGCTTCGGCTTCGTGGGCTCCGACAGCTACCCGAACCGCGGCGCCTTCATGCGCTGCGCCCCGGACGGCGGCCACCACGACCTGTTCCTGCTGCAGCTCCCGTCGGGCAAGCGCGGCCTGAACCATGTGGCCTTCACCGTGCGCGACATCCACGAAGTGTTCGGCGGCGGCCTGCATTTCTCGCGCAAGGGCTGGGACACGCAACTGGGTCCGGGCCGTCACCCGATCTCGTCGGCGTACTTCTGGTACTTCAAGAATCCGGCCGGTGGCCTGATCGAGTACTACGCGGATGAAGACCAGCTCACCGCCGAATGGCAGCCGCGCGAGTTCGAACCTGGCCCGACCGTCTTCGCAGAATGGGCGATCGATGGTGGCCTCGACGGCAACACCCGTCGCCAGAAAAACGTGCAAGGCCCCGAAGGCAAATTCCTCACTGAAAAAAGATGAAGGTCATGACCATGAATCGCCGCACTTCCATGTTTCGCCTGCTCGGCACGACGTTGCTGGCCCTGGGGGCCCTGGCGTCGGCGCATGCCCAGACCGAAGCCCAGAAGCAGCTCGGCAGTGATCGCTTCACGATCGTCTCGCCGTTCCCGCCGGGCGGGCCGGTCGACACGCTGGCGCGCATCCTTTCGGACGGTCTCGCCAAGCGCTACGGCCAGGTGGCCGTGGTCGACAACGCCGCCGGTGCGGCGGGGAACATCGGCATGGACAAGGTCAAGCGCGCCAAGGGCGACGGCCACACGCTGCTCGTCGTGCCGGCCGGCAACCTGACGATCAACCCGACCTTGATGCCGAACTTCCCGTTCAACATCGAGAAGGACTTCGTGGCGGTCACGATGCTCGCCAAGGCGCCCAACGTGCTGGTGGCCGCACCGACCGCGGGCATCAAGACCGCGAAGGACCTCGTCGCACAAGCCAAGGCCAAGCCGGGCACCCTGTCGTATGCATCGCCGGGCGTGGGCAGCGGCCTGCATCTGGCGGGCGAGCTGTTCAAGCAGCAGGCCGGCGTCGATCTGCTGCACGTGCCGTACAAGGGCACGGCGCCCGCGCTCAACGACGTGCTCGGCGGCGTGGTGCCGCTGATGTTCAGCAACCTACCGGGCACGCTGCAGTTCATCAAGGGCGGCAAGCTGGTCGCACTGGGCATTACCGACACCAAGCGCACGCCGGTGGCGCCCGAGATTCCGACGCTGGCGGAGCAGGGCATCCAGGGCGTGAACGTGACCTCGTGGTACGGCCTGCTGGCGCCCGCCGGTACGCCGTCGGCCGTGGTCGAGCAGCTCGCGAAGGATGCGGCCGACATGCTGGCCAGCCCCGACGTGCGCGAGAAGCTTCAGGCGCAGGGCATGACGGCGGCCACCATGAAGCCGGCCGAATTCGCCACAGCCATGCGCGACGAGACCAAGGTCTGGGCACAGATCATCAAGGCGCGCAACATCGTCGCCGAATAAGCGCAGGAACCGGACCACAGCATGAGCACCGCAGCCGCCTCGCCCTCGTTGCTTCTCACGATCGTGATGAAGCATCACCCCGGCCTCACGCTGGACGACGTGCAATCGCGCATGAAGGCCAGCGACTGGTGGGAGTCCTTCCCGCCGGCAGGCACGCGCATCGTCTCGTGGACGGTGGCGATGGGGCTGGGCCAGATCCTCACGCTGGAGCTGCCGCCGGAGAAGCTGCCGCTGGTGAACCTCGAACTCGAACGTCGTGCCTGGGGCGTGTTCAGCACCGAGTGCTATCCGACCTACGACTTCGTTCCCGTGCGCGAACGCATCCGCGAACGCGTACGCAACGGCGGCCAGTGAGGCCGTATCCAACGCAACCTTTGACGCACCTCCCAACAACCCCCGATGGAGCGAACCATGACCGACCGCATTCTCCAACCGCATCAGGCGCGTACGCGCACTCCCACCACCTACGAAGACCTGCTCGGCGACGCGATCGAGCGGGCCTATGCCGCGGGCGTCCACGACCTGACCGGCCTGGTGGAAGCGCTCAATCGCGATGGCATCACGAGCCCGAGCGGCCAGCTCTGGACCGAGGCCATCTACCGCGAAGAGATCGCCGCGCTCGGCCGCTGATCCGCCGACATCCTTTCTTCATTCGAGGAACCCACCATGACGACCATTCCCATCCAAGTCGATCCCGTTGACCAACTGCTCGAAGTCGGCCTCAAGGACCTCTGGTATCCGATCTGCCCGTCGAGCCTCATCAAGGAACGGCCGGTGTCGCTGCGCCGCCTCGGTCGCAAGCTCGCGTTCTGGCGCGATCACGCGGGCAAGCTGCACGCGCTCGAAGACCGCTGCCCGCACCGCGGTGCGCCGCTGTCGCAGGGCGTGATCCTGGGCGACCGCCTCTCGTGTCCTTACCACGGCGTGGAGGTGCGCTGCGACGGCGTGGTCACCAAGGTGCCGGGCAGCCCGGGCTGCAAGCTCGAAGGCTCGCACGCGACGCGGTTCTTCCACGTGGAAGAGAAGGCCGGCGCGGTGTGGCTCTACAACTCGAAGAACGATGTCGAGACGCCGCCCCCGCTGGTGCTGCCCGAGCAGCTCACCAACGAGGACGAGTACTCGCATTTCCTCTGCTATGCCGAGTGGAAGGGCGACTACCGCTACGTGCTCGACAACGTGATGGACCCGATGCACGGCACCTTCCTGCACAAGCAGTCGCACTCGATGGCCGAGGGCGATTCGAAGGCCAAGTTCGGCATCCGCGCGACCGACACCGGCTTCGTGTTCGAGAAGGAAGGCCAGCGCAACGTCAATTTCGACTGGACCGAATGGGCCGACACCGGCCTGCACTGGATGCGCCTGGAGATCCCGTACCCGAAGACCGGCGGCCCCGGCGGCAACTTCATCATCGTCGGCAGCTACACCCCGATCTCGCCGACCCTGTCGTGCGCCTTCCACTGGCGCGTGCGCAAGCTGCCGAAGGGCTGGGAGCGCGATACGTGGCGCTTCCTCTACAAGAACCGCCTCGAGGCACGCCACTGGCACGTGCTCGAGCAGGACCGCGTGCTGATCGAGAACATGGAGCTCGATGCGAACCAGCACGAGCAGCTCTACCAGCACGACCTGGGCATCGTCCGCCTGCGTCGCCACATGCGCAACCTGGCCCAGCAGCAGATCGAGGCTGCCACCCAGACCGCATGACCGCGGGAGCCGCCATGTCCGTGCGCCGCGTCGCCTGCCAGTCGGTGCCCGATCTGCCGCACGCCACCTGGTCCAACGCGCTTGTCGTCGGCCAGGAGGTGGTGCTGTCCGGCCAGACGGCGCATCCGGCGACGCGCGACGCCGCGCAGGCGGGCAAGCCGCTCGGCGCCTACGAGCAGGCGCTCGTGGTGCTGCGCAAGGTGCAGGCGCTGCTCGAAGCCGCGGGCGGCGGCATCCACAACATCGTGAAGCTCGTGGTGTACGTGACCGACATCGCGGACAAGGACGAGGTCGGGCGCGCCCGGCGCGATTTCTTCGCGCAGGCGCCCGGATCGGCCTACCCGGCCTCCACCCTGGTCGCGGTCAGCGCGCTGGTGTTTTCCGAACTTCGCGTCGAGATCGACGCTTTCGCGCGGCTCGACGTCGACCTGCGCACCGTCAACTGAATCGTTTCTTCGAGGTTTCCGCCATGTCTTCCCCCACGCTGAACGCCCTGGTGCACACGATGCGCTACGAAGCCGACGGCATCGTCAGCGTCGAATTCCGCCCCGCCTCGCCGGACGTGGACTTCCCCGCCTTCGAGGCCGGCTCCCACATCGACCTGCACCTGCCCAACGGCCTGGTGCGCAGCTACTCGCTGTGCAATCCGTCGAGCGACCGCCAGCGCTACGTGGTGGGCGTGCTCAACGACCGCAAGAGTCGTGGTGGCTCGCGCTACGTGCACCAGCAGCTGCGCGTGGGCATGACGCTGCCGATCTCGGCGCCACGCAACAACTTCAAGCTCGAAGAGGGCGCTGAGCGCTCGGTGCTGGTGGCCGGCGGCATCGGCGTGACGCCGATCTGGTGCATGCTCCAGCGACTGGTGGCGATCGGCAAGCCGGTGGAGATCCTGTACTGCGCGCGCACCCGCAAGGAAGCGGCTTTCTGCGAGTCGATCGGCGCGCTCGCGGCCGAGAAGGGTGTGCAGCTCACCTGGCACTTCGATGACGAGAAGGGCGCGCCGCCCAACCTCGTCGAACTGCTGGCAGGCAAGGGCGCCGATAGCCACTACTACTGCTGCGGCCCGACGCCGATGCTCGACAGCTTCGAGAAGGCCTGCGAGCAGCTCGGCTTCCCGCATGCGCACATCGAGCGCTTCGCGGCGGTGCACGTCGAAGCGCCGGCGGCAACGGCGACCTACATCGTCGAATGCGCGAAGAGCGGCAAGTCCGTCGAAGTGCCGCCGGGCAAGTCGATCCTCGACAGCCTGATCGATGCGGGCCTCAATCCCGACCACAGCTGCAAGGAAGGCGTCTGCGGCGCCTGCGAAACGAGGGTCATCGAGGCCGGCGAGATCGACCATCGCGACGGCATCCTGACCAAGGCCGAACAGGCGGCCAACAAGACCATCATGATTTGTGTTTCGGGCTGCAAGCGCGGCCCGCTCGTCCTGGATATCTGACGCGATATCCCCCAGCCCTCGAAAGAAAAAACTAGATGAAGAAGACCTTTGTGGCCGCGGCCGCATGCATGGCCGCGGGCGTCGCCTGCGCGCAATCGAGCGTGACGCTGTTCGGCGTGCTCGATGCGGCCGTCGCCTACACGACGGGTTCCGGCCCGCTGGCCACCAGCAAATGGCAGCTGACCAACAGCTCGAACACCTTCAGCCGCCTGGGCTTCCGTGGCACCGAAGACCTCGGGGGCGGCTATGCGGCGAGCTTCTGGCTCGAAGCCGGCCTGCAGAACGACACCGGCAGCGGCTTCACGACCAACACCAACAACCAGTCCAGCGGCAACACCACGCTCGGGGGCCTGACCTTCAACCGCCGCTCCACCGTGAGCCTGTCGGGCCCTTTCGGCGAAGTGCGCGCGGGCCGCGACTACACGCCCACGTTCTGGAATACGGCGCTGTTCGATCCTTTCGGCACGGGCGGTGGCATCGGCGCCAACCAGATCTACTTCTCGGGCTTCGGCGGGCTGACCTCGCCCACGGGCACGCGCGCGTCCAACAGCGTGGGCTACTTCCTGCCGCCCACGCTCGGCGGCTTCTACGGTCAGCTCATGTATGCGATGGGCGAGAACGAATCGCGCTCGGACATCGTGGGCCTGCTGCCGACCTGGAGCCACAACGACGGCAACTACGTCGGCGCGCGCGTGGGCTACCTGAACGGTCCGTTCAACATCGCGCTGGCCACCGGCCGCACCACCTATACGCTCATCGCGGCCAATCTGCCGGTGTCCAACAACCTGCGCGTGTCGAACATCGGTGCGTCGTACATCTTCGAATCGCTGTGGAGCCTCAAGCTCATGGGCGAGTACTACGACGAGTCGCAGGGCACGCTGGACGGCAAGGGCGCACTCGTCGGCTTCAACCTGCCGATCGGCGCGAGCGAGATCAAGCTGTCCTACGCACGCTACGAGCGTGAGCCGGCGGGCAACGTGCCGAAGCCGACCTCCTCGAAGGTCGCGCTGGGCTACGTCTACAACCTCTCCAAGCGCAGCGCCGTGTATGCGACGGTCGCGCGCATTTCCAACAGCAACGGTGCCTCGCAGGCGCTCAGCGGCTCGACGACCTCGCCGAACCACGCGTCCACCGGAACCGAGTTCGGCATGCGGCACGCCTTCTAGCGCCGGCGCCGCCCACTCACAGGAGCATTGCCATGCAAGCCAGACAATTTCGTTGGTACGGCGTGATCACGTTGTTCGTGATCGTCGCCATCTCCTATGTGGACCGCATCAACATCGCGGTCCTCATCACCGACCCCGCGTTCCTCGGTCACATGGGCATCGCCGCGACCGACCGCGTCAGCCAGGGCTTGCTCGCGACCGCCTTCATGGTGGGCTACGGCGTGTCGGCCTTCGTGCTGACGCCGTTCTGCGCGGCGCTGTTCGGAGTGCGAAAGAGTCTGATCATGGGCCTCGTCCTCTGGGGCGTGGTGACCTTCGTCACGCCCTGGTTCACCGGCTACGGCATGCTCCTCGCGTCGCGCATCCTGCTGGGCGTCTCGGAAGGGCCCTTGTTCTCGCTGGCTTCGTCGTACATCAAGGCGCACTTCGAAGACCGTGAGAACGGCAAGCCGAACTCCTTCGTCAACATGGGCACCGGGCTGGGTCTCGCGGTGGGCTATCCCTTCGTGGGGTATCTGCTCGCCACCTACGCGTGGGACACCTCGTTCCACGTGCTCGGCCTGCTGAACATCGTGCTGGGCATTCCGCTGGTGCTCGCCTTCGTGCGCATGCCGGCGTCGTATGTGAACCAGGCCAAGCCGCGCACTTTCGGCGAGGCGATGGCCAAGGTGGCCGGCATCGCGCGCGGCGCACTGCACACGCGGCACCTCGTGCTCATCACGGTGCTGACTTCCGCGGTGCTTGCCTACCTCTGGGGCGGCAGCAACTGGTTGCCGGCCTACCTCAAGGAAGCGCGCGGCTTCTCGCTGCGCGAGATGGGCTGGCTCGCATCGCTGCCGCAGTACGCGACGGTGCTCGCCGTGCTGCTGGGCGGCGTGCTCATCGACAAGATCGAGCGGCTGCACGTGCCCTTCATATTCATGGGGGCGAGCGTGGGCGTGGCGCTGGCGGTGCTGCTGGCGATCAGCGCGCAGGACCGCTACGTCGCCGCGTACTCGCTCGTCGCCGCCAACTTCTGCTGGGGCCTGATGAGCCCGGCGATCCCGAGCACGGTGCAGTACTGCTCGCGGCCAGAGCACGTGGCCAGCGCCTTCGGCGTGGTCAACGGCACGGGCAGCCTCGTGGCGGGCTTCATGCCGGCCGTCATGGGCGCGGTGATCGGTGCGCTCTCGGGCGGTGCGGGCACGTCGGGCGGCTCGGCAGCGGGCTTCTTCGCGGGCTTCGCGATGCTTATCGGCACGCAGTTGGTCGTGTTCGTCTGCGGCCTGATCCTGTGGCTGCGCGAGCGCCACGCGCCGCAGCCGGGCATGACCGCGACGGTGGCCTGAATGCCGGAGACGGGTTGCGGGCCCGCCTCGACGCTCAGACGGACGCGGGGGCGGTGGCCGGCTTCACCAGGCCATCGGCTTTGAACATGGCCTTGATGCCCCGCACGGCTTGCCGGATGCGCGACTCGTTCTCGATCAGCGCGAAGCGCACGTAGTCGTCGCCCTGGTCGCCGAAGCCGATCCCCGGCGAGACCGACACCTTGGCCTTGGCCAGCAGCTGCTTGGCGAACTCGAGCGAGCCGAGTGCGCGGTAGGGCTCCGGGATCTTCGCCCAGATATACATCGACGCCTTGGGCTTGTCGACCTGCCACCCGGCTTCCATGAGCCCCTTGTAGAGCACGTCGCGCCGCCGCTGGTACTGCGCGGCGATCTCGCGCACGCATTGCTGGTCGCCTTCGAGCGCCGCGATCGCCGCGACTTGCACCGGCGTGAAGGAGCCATAGTCGTGATAGCTCTTGATGCGCGCGAGGGCCGTGACCAGATCGGCGTTGCCCACCATGAAGCCGACGCGCCAGCCGGCCATGTTGTAGCTTTTGGAGAGGGTGAAGAACTCGACGGCGACGTCCTTCGCGCCCTTGACCTGCATGATCGACGGCGCCTTCCAGCCGTCGAACACGATGTCGGCATAGGCGAGGTCGTGCACCACCAGGATCTCGTGCTTGCGCGCGAGTGCAATGACGCGCTCGAAGAAGTCCAGCTCCACGCACTGCGCGGTGGGGTTCGACGGAAAGCCGAGGATCATCATCTTCGGCTTGGGATAGCTGCCGCGGATCGCCTTTTCGAGCTCGGCGAAGAAGTCGATGTCGGGGTTCATCGGCACCGAGCGGATGTCGGCTCCGGCGATGACCGCGCCGTAGATATGGATCGGGTAGCTCGGGTCCGGCACCAGCACCGTGTCGCCGCGATCGAGCGTCGCGAGCATCAGGTGCGCGAGTCCTTCCTTGGAGCCGATGGTGACGATCGCCTCGCTGTCCGGATCGATCTCGACGTCGTAGCGCTCGCGATACCAGTGGGCGATGGCGCGGCGCAGCCGCGGAATGCCCTTGGACGACGAATAGCCGTGCGTGTCCGGCCGTTGCGCGACTTCGGTGAGCTTGGCGACGATGTGCGCCGGCGTGGCCCCGTCGGGGTTGCCCATGCTCATGTCGATGATGTCCTCGCCGCGCCGGCGAGCCGCGAGCTTGAGCTCGGCGGTGATGTTGAAGATGTAGGGGGGAAGGCGATCGATGCGCGCGAAGCGGCGCGTGCCAGCGGATGACATGAAGAGTTTTCCTTGACGTTAGCGCCCGGAACCGTCCGAGCGACGTTTGGCGCCGCGTGTACCGACCGGGGTCGATGCATGTGGCGCCGGACTCATCATAGCGGCTGCTGCCGCTTGGTCACTTCGCGAGCAGTTCGCGCAACCAGTTCTTGCACTGGTCCGCGCCTTCGAGCGGCCATTCGATGTGGATCGTCTTGTCGAGCTGGCGGACCTCGATGCGAATCGAGCGGTCCGTTGCGAGGGCTTGGGCAGCGCGACCGTTGCGCACGCCGAGCAGGCGGGACCACCAGCCGGGTTCGGGTTCGCGCTCATGCGCGTTGGCCGCTCGCGCCGGCGCAACGTGCTGGCGGGCCGCGTGGGTCGGCTTGCCGCTGTCGGAAAGGACCGGGGCGACGGCCGAGGCCGCTTCGTGTACGACCTGTGGCGCTGGCTTGCTCGGGGCGGCAGCAGCCTTGGGTGCAGGCGTCGGCGCGGCAGGTGCCTCCGTCGCCGTTGCAGGCGCGGGAGAGGGCGAAGCGACCGGCGCCGATGCCGATGCCGCCGGCGCCTCCCCGCCATCGATGCGCGCCGCGAGGTTCGCGCCGAACTCTTCCCACATCCGGTCGGCCTTGGTCTTCATCACGCTGAGCCCGAAGGTGCCGAGGCGGCCGAGCACGTCGACGTTGACCTTGATGCGCAGCTCGGTGCCGCCTTCCGCGGTCGGCGTGAGGAAGATCTCGCTCTGCTGCTTCAGCGAACTCGCGACCGAGGCGTCTTCGCCCGTGCCTTCGGCGCGCAGGTAGCTGGGTTCGCGCTGCTCCACGATGGTGGTGCGCAGCTTGAACTTGGCGTTGATGAAGGCGATCTTCACGTGCATCAGCGCCACGTACTCGACATCGCTCACGACCTCGATCGACTTCATGCCCGGCACGCAGCCGCCCATCACCTGCGGATCGAGCAGCAGGGCCCATACGCGCTGCGGGGCCGCAGCGACGGTCAGTGTTTTTTCAATTTCCATGCATCTTCTCCGCGGCGGTCAGGATGGATTCGACGATCTGCGTGTAGCCGGTGCAGCGGCAGAGATTGCCGTTGAGGCCATGCCGCACCTCGTCGGCGGTCGGTCGGGGGTTGTTCTTGAGCATCGCGCACGAGGTCATGAGGAAACCCGGCGTGCAGTAGCCGCATTGCAGTCCGCCGCATTGCATGAAGCTTTCCTGCAGCGGATGGAGCTGGTCGCCGTTGGCCAGGCCTTCGACGGTCGTGATCTCGCAGCCCTGCACCTGCACGGCCAGCTTGAGGCACGACTTGACGACTTCGCCATCCACCAGTACCGAGCAGGCGCCGCAGATACCGGTTTCGCAGCCGCGCTTGGTGCCGGTGAGATGCAGGTCGTCGCGCAGGAAGTCCGACAGCAGTCGGCGTGCCGGCACTTCGACGCTCTGCGCCTCGCCGTTCACGGTGCATTCGATTCGGTGCTGGCTCACTGGAGGGCTCCTTCGTTCATGTCGAGGCCGAACAACTCGGCCACGGTGCGGCGCGCAACGACGCGCACCATGTCGCGGCGGAAGTCCGCCGAGCCGCGCGCGTCCGACACCGGCTCGATGTCCGCGGCGACGATGTTGGCGACCTCGGCCGCGATGTCGGCAGTGACCGTGCGGCCTTCGAGGAAGGCCTCCGCGCGGCGCAGCCGGGTCGGGATCGGCGTCGATGCGCCGACGCTGAGCTTCGCTTCGCGGCACAGTGCGCCTTCGCGCCGTGCCACGAAGGCCACGCTGGCGAGTGGACGATGCTCGGCGGCGGTGCGCAGGAAGCGCGTGTAGACGCCATCGGTGCCGGCGGCGAGCGGCGGCACGCGGATCTCGACGACCATCTCGTCGGGCTCCAGTGCAGTGACGTAGTAGTCGACGAGGAACTCCTCGATGCCGAGGACGCGCTCGCCGCGCGCGCTGCCGAGCACGACTTGCGCATCGAGCGCCATCAGGCAGCCCGGCGGGTCGGTGGAAGGATCGGCATAGCAGAGGTTGCCGCCGATCGTGCCCTGGTTGCGCACCTGCGGATTCGCGACGCGCGAGGCCATGCTCGCGAGCACCGGGTAGTGCTTCTGAACGACGCCCGAGTTCGCGACATCCGCATGGCGCGAGAGGGCGCCGATGCGAAGGCCGCGTTGGGGATCGAAGTCGATGCCGCGAAGCGCCTCGATGCGCGCGAGCGAGACGAGGTGCGTCGGCGTCAGCATGCGCTGGCGCATGCCGAGCATCAGCGCGGTGCCGCCCGCGATGGCGCGGCATTCGTCGCCGAGGTCCGCGAGCATGCGGCTGGCTTCGTCGATGGTGGTCGGTTCAAGGTAGTCGAAGTCACGCATGGCGCGTCTCCTCATTCTTCGCCCGCCATGCGGCGAGGATCTTCTCGGGGGTGATCGGCAGATCGGTGATGCGCACGCCGATGGCGTCGAACACTGCATTGGCGATGGCGGGCGCGCCGGGCAGGATGGCGGTCTCGCTCGCGCCCTTCGCGCCATAGGGGCCGTTCGGATCGTTCGATTCCACGAAGCCGCCGCGCAGCATCGGCACCGCATCGGCGGTCGCCATCGTGTAGTCGGCGAAGTTGCCGTTCATGAGGCGGCCGTTGTCGAGCTGAAGCTGCTCGTAGAGCGCCCAGCCGAAGGCCTGCACCGTGGCGCCGTTGGTCTGGCCATGGATCGCGATCGGGTTGAGCGCCTTGCCGCAGTCGTCCGAGACGTAGCTGTCGAGCACGGTGACCTGGCCGGTTTCGGTGTCGACCTCGACTTCGACCGCCTGCGCGGCGAAGGAGTAGGCCGGCGCGATGTTGCCGTAGACCTTGTCGTCGTGCATCACGGTCTTGGCGTCCCAGGTGCCGCTGACCTGGATGCCTTCGCCGCCGTGCGTCCAGACATGGAGCTTCGCCAGTTCGGCGATGGTCGCGCGGCGCTCGGGCGCATCGGCCACGAAGACCGCGCCGCCCGCGAGCCTTAGTCGCTCGACCGGCACGTTCCACTGCTTCGACGCGAGCGCGAACAGCTTGTCGCGTGCCATGCGCGCCGCGACGATCGCGGCATTGCCGGCCGCGATGGTCACGCGCGAGGCGAGCGAGCCGATCGCGATCGGCGAGGTGTCGGTGTCGGGCTGCAGCACCAGCACATGCGAAAGCGGCAGGTCGAGTTCGTGCGCGACCACCTGGCTCAGCATGGTCATCGCGCCCTGGCCCATGTCGCATTCGCCGCTCATGATGAAGATGCGGCCGTCCTCGTTGATCTTGACGACGACGGTCGAGCCGTCCCAGTTGCCGATGGTGCGGTTGCCGCTGACGTGCATCGCGGCGGCCATGCCGATACCGCGCTTCTTCGGTCCGCTGGACTTCGGCGCCTTGCGCTTGGCCTCCCAGTCGAGCGCCTGCGTGGCCTGGTCGATGCACTCGACGAGGCCGGTGCTGCCGATCTCCCAGCCGTGGATCGACACGTCGCCCTTGCGGATCGCGTTGCGCTTGTGGATCTCCACCGGATCGAGCCCGAGCATGCCGGCCATCGTGTGGATGTGGCTGTTCAGCGCGAACTGCATCTGCGTGCCGCCGAAGCCGCGGAACGCGCCGTGCGGCGGGTTGTTGGTGTAGACCAGCGTGGCATGCGAGCGCACGTTGGGGTTGCGATGCATGTTGTCGCTGCGCATCGCGGTGACGTGCATGACCTCGGCGGAGAGGCCGGAGTAAGCGCCGCATTCGGCAATGATGCGGACGTCCTTCGCGACGATGATCCCGCCCTGGTCCATGCCCAGCTTGAGCGTGATGCGCTCGGGCACGCTGGAGCAGCACGCGAGAAAGTCCTCGAGCCGGTTGTTGACCACGCGCACCGGCTTGCCGGTCTTCACTGCCAGCAGACCGGCGATGAGGTTGTTGGCGTCTTCCACCATCTTGCCGCCGAAGCCGCCGCCGGTGGTCGCCTGCAGCACGCGAATGCTCGAAATCGGACGTTCCAGCGCTGCGGCGAGCCGCAGGCGCGCCTGTGTGATCGACTGCGTCGACGTCCACACCACGAGGCGGCCTTCCGGATCGATGGTCGCGACCGTGCCCATCGGCTCCAGGTAGCCCGGGTACTGCGCGTGCGTGTCGTAGGTCGCTTCATGCACGATGTGCGCGGAAGCGAATCCCGCATCGGCATCCCCGCGCTCGAAACGGATCTCGTGCGAGATGTTGTTGCGTCCCGGGTGCACGCCCGGCGCTTCCTCGTCCATCGCCTCCTCGGGCGTGAGGATCGCCGGCAGTTCTTCGTACTCGACCCGGATCAGGTCCAGCGCATCGCGGGCGATCTCTTCCGTCGTCGCGGCCACCGCGGCCACTTCCTCGCCGGCGAAGCGAACGATGCCTTCGGCGAGGATGCGCCGTTCCTTGTGGTGCACGCCCCACATCGCGCGCGGCGCATCGGCGCCCGTCAGCACCGCCTTCACGCCCGGCAGCGCGAGCGCTTCCGACACATCGATCGACACGATCCGCGCATGCGGATAGGGACTGCGAAGCACCTTGCCGTGCAGCATGCCCGGCACCTTGATGTCGCCCGCGTACATCGCGCGCCCGAGCACCTTGGCCCGCGCCGTGACCTGCGGAATATCCGCCCCCAGCGTCGAAGCGCTGGGCGTGGAGAGTTCAGGGGGATTCTTCATGATTCACCTCAATACCTTTGCGGCGTCACAAGGACGAGCAAGGCGAAGTCCGTTCGCGAAACACCGCGGATCCGGCTCTGCCGGTCCGCCGGTGTTGCCCCCGGTAGGGGGTTGGCGTAGCGACACGAAGTGCGCGCAGCCTGGGGGCGAGCTTTATTCAGCGGAAATGCCCAGGTCCTTGATGACCTTGCCCATGACCGTGTAGTCGGTCGAATTGATCTTGCCCAGCTTGTCGGCCGCGCCGCCTGCCGGCAGGGCGCCGAACACCGCGAGCTTCTCGGCCACTTCAGGCTGCTTGAGGATCTCGTTGAGGTTCTCGTTGAGCATCTTCACGACCGGTGCCGGCGTGCCCTTGGGCGCGAAGAAGCCGTTCCACGAACCGACGATCACGTCCTTGTAGCCCAGTTCCACCAGCGTGGGCACGTTCGGCGCGAGCTTGGAGCGCTGCGCGTCGCCGATCGCGAGCGGGACCAGGCGGCCGTTTTCCAGGTACGCACGCACCGCGCCGAAGGTGACCCAGGCGGTATCGACATGGCCGGCCACCACGTCGGTGACCGAGGGGCCGACGCCCTTGTAGGGCACGTGCGTGAACTTCACGTCCGCGGCCTTGTTGAGCCATTCGCCCACGATGTGCATCGGCGAGCCGGCGCCCGGGCTGGCATAGGTCACCTGCTTGCCGCCCTTGGCGAGCTTGATCAGGTCCGGAAGCGTCTTCACGCCGACGGCCGGGTTGGCGACCAGCACCAGCGGCTGCGTCGCCGTATTGACGATCGGCTCGAAGCCGTGCAGCACGTCGTAGCTGGCGCTCGGCGACAGCTTCATCACCAGCGGGGCGGTGGTGAAGGGGTTGGGCGTGAACAGCAGCGTGTAGCCGTCCGCCGGAGCGCGGCTGACGAAGTTGTTGCCCAGCGCGCCGCCGGCCCCGGGCTTGTTGTCGATGATGACCGTCTGGTTCAGGCGCTGCGAGAGCTTGTCCGCGAACATACGCGCAATGGCGTCGGTATCGCCGCCCGGGGGATAGGACACGATCACGCTGATCGTCTTGGCGGGGTACGGCGCCTGGGCGAAGGCGGCGGGTCCGGCGGTCATGGCGCAAGCCTCCATCGTGGCTGCAAGAAGAACTTGGCGACGGGTCGAGAACATCACTGGCTCCTGGAAAGAGCCATGGGGAGGTGAAGGCTCCGCATGGCAGCTGGCATCGTGGAAGGGATGATTTATTAGTGAAACAGTGATTCACTAGCGAGAGGTCATTGTCCGCTCGTATGTTGATGCATCAACTTGCCGTAACCACCTATTGACGCAATTAATTTCTAATTGAGTTATTTCACGATGGACTGCCGGAACGGCCATGGAACAATGCGCGCCACATGACTGAACAAAGTTCTTCCCGGACAGCCGGCGCACAGACAACGCCGTGGACCGAACTCGACGCGGCGGGCACCGGCCTCACCGTCGATGCCTTCATCACGACCATGATGAGCCAGGTGGGCAACGCCCTGCGGCGCATCGTCACGCTGCCTTATGCCGACCAGTTCGGCCTTTCGGTGTCCGAATGGCGCGTGCTCTCGCTCGTGGCCCATGCGGAGACCCTGGCCTTCAGCGACCTCGTGCAACAGTCGACGTCGGACAAGGCACTGGTGAGCCGCACGCTCAAGCTGCTGGAAAACCGGGGCTTCGTGGAACTGCGCGCAGAAGGCAACACGCCGCGCAAGAAGGTGTTCTGCTCGATCACGGAGGCGGGCAGGGCGCTGCACGCCGAGGCGATTCCGATCGCGCGCCAGCGTCAGGCGACAGCGCTGCGAGTGCTGGATTCGCAAGAGCGCGACGCGCTGTACCGCGCGCTGATCAAGCTGCGCGAGTACTGCCGCGTGGAGGAGGAATCGAGGGGCCGCCTGCCGGCATCACGGGACGGCTCAGGGTTGGATATCTAGCGGGGAGACCTGCCGTGATCGGTCGGGGGTGCGTGGCGAGGCCACCGGGTGGTCCCCTCCGCGGATGTCCCCCGGCCTTCGGCCTCCTCCTTTATTTCGCTGCGGGGACCACCCGGCGACCTCGCCACGGGAAGCGTTGCGTGGTGCCCGCCGATCGACCACGGCCGTGACGGATCACGACGATGGTGTGCTCTGCGCAGCGAAATAAAGGAGGAGCCCGAAGGGCGGGGGACATTCGCGGAGCAGAGCACACCGTCGGCGTGATCCCGCCCCAGCCCCAAAAGGCTCAGTTCTTGTACGAAGGATCCACCCGATCCAACTTGCGGATCAACGACGGCCACACGAAGGCGCCCCCCATCCCCCCGGTCTGCACCTTCATCGCGTGCCCCACGCCCTCGACGATGCGCGGATCGACCTGCGTGAGCTCGCCGCCACCCGCCTGTGCAGCGATCTGGATCTGGCAGGTGTTCTCGAAGGTGTACATCGAGAGGAAGGCGTCCGCGATGGTCTTGCCCACTGTCAGCAGGCCGTGGTTGCGAAGCATCAGGAAGTTCGCCTGGCCCATGTCGGCCTGCAGGCGCGGCTTCTCATCGTCGCGGAAGGCCACGCCCTCGTAGTCGTGGTAGGCCAGCGACGCCAGCACGAAGGTCGACTGCTGGCTGATCGGCAGCACGCCGTTCTTCTGCGCGCTGACCGCGATGCCTGCGCGGGTGTGGGTGTGCAGCACGCACTGGATGTCCTCGCGCGCCTCGTGCACCGCACTGTGGATCACGAAGCCGGCCGGGTTCACCGGGTAGGGCGAGTCGATGATCTTGTTGCAGGCCTTGTCGACCTTGATCAGGCTCGACGCGGTGATCTCGTCGAACATCAAGCCGTAGGGATTGATGAGGAAATGATGCTCGGGCCCCGGCACGCGCGCGCTGATGTGGGTGAAGACGAGATCGCTCCAGCCGTAGAGCGCGACGAGCCGGTAGCAGGCGGCAAGGTCGACGCGCAGCTGCCATTCTTCGGCGCTGACGAGTTTCTGGACTTCGCTGGTGGAGGTGGCGTTCATCGGGGGTCTCCTGTTGACGGGGTTCAGGCCGCGGCCGGTTGGGATTTCAGTGCGGACTTGTAGAGGCTCTGGCGCGGCTGCGCCATCACCCGCCGAAGCATCGGCTCGAATTCGATGATCGGCAAGGTCTCGGCCTTCGGGTCGAAGGCGGGGTTGTCGTAGAGCTCGCAGAACTCGGCGGTGCGCTCGAAGCAGGGATGGTCGCGGAAGTTCTCGCGCAGGTCGCGATCGAGTCCGATGTGATGGAAGAAGTAGTGGCCCTGGAAGATTCCGTGGTGCTGCACCATCCAGTGGTTCTCTTCGCTCACGAAGGGCTTCACGATTGCGGCGGCAATGTCCGGATGGTTGAAGGTGCCGAGCGTGTCGCCGATGTCGTGCAGCAGCGCGCAGACCACGTACTCCTCGTCGCGGCCGTCGCGCAGGGCGCGCGTCGCGGTCTGCAGCGAATGCGCGTAGCGGTCGATCGGGAAGCCGCCGTAGTCGCCTTCGAGGATCTGCAGGTGCCTGATCACGCGGTCCGGCAGGCTGGCCGCGAACTGCATGAACTCGCCGCCGATCAATTGCCAGTCTTCGCGCGTGCTGTCCTGCATGCGGGTGAAGTTCGCTCTTGCGTTCATCGTCTCGTCTCCGTGGGATGCGGCCCACTGTAGACCGCCGGTTGACTCTCAACTGTCAAGAAATTGACAATGCGGCGCCCATACAAACCCCCGCATGCCGAACCCTTCCAGACCCCGCATCTCCGCCGCCCACCGCAGCGCGCTGGAGGCCAATCCATGGTTCGACTCGATGAGCCGCACGCAGCGCGAGGCCTTGCTCGGCGCCGCCGAATTGATCCACGTGCGGCGCGGCGCCATGGTCTTCAGGCAGGGCGATCCGGTGCATGTGGCGGGCGCGGGCTTCTACGGGCTCGCGGCGGGAACCATCAAGATCTCGACGCTGCGACAGGACGGGCGCGAGGCGATCCTCGCGGTGCTCGAGCCCGGCAACTGGTTCGGCGAGATCAGCCTCATCGATGGTTCGCCACGCACCCACGATGCCACCGCGCTGTCGGCGCTCGACCTGATGGTCGTGCCCTACGAAGCCTTTGCACGCCAGATGCAGGATGCCGCCTTTGCGCGCGCGATCGCCGCGTTGCTGGCGGCGCGCGTGCGCGGGCTGTACGGATTGATGGAGGACGCCACCCTGCGCGGCCTGCGCGCCCGCGTGGCGCGGCGCCTGATGTCGCTCGCGCGTGGCGACGTCACGCAATCGCCCGAATTGCGCCGATCCGTCTCGCTGCCTCAGGAGGCGCTCGCGATGATGCTCGGGGTGACGCGCCAGACGCTGTCGAAGGAACTCAACGCGATGGCGCAGGAAGGTGTGATCGCACTCGGCTACGGCCGCATCGAGTTGCTGTCGATCGACGCGCTGCAACGGTTGTGCATCGCCCCATGACGGGAGCACCCGCGGAACGTGGCTCCGCCGGCTGCGGGTGCAGAGCCATAGGCAGCGGGGGGAGGCTGGAGGCGTTCAGCGAAGAACTCGGCCGTCCTTCGCGATGCTGATGAGATCGATGCTTCGGCCGGCATCGCGCAGGCCCGGCCGCAGATTGATTCGGAAGCCGCCGACGTCGTAGTCCGTCATCCCGGTCATCGTGCGCTGCAGCGTGGCGGGTGTGAAACCCTTGCCCGCGCGGCGCACGGCTTCACCGGCGGCCTTGGCGGCGATGAAGCCCTCGAGACCTTCATAGGATGCGGTCTGGTCGGAGTTGTCGACCGCCGCCAGGTATTCCTTGACGATCGGGATCGCCGATGGGCGCGGCGACGGCACCACCTGCGAGATCACCATGCCGCCCACGTCCTTGCCGAGCGTTGCGTACAGCGGATCGATGCCCACGATCGAGAAGGTCGTCAGGGTGCCGAAATAGCCGCTCTTGCGCAGCTTGCGCACGACGCTGGACGTCGTGCCCGACAGCGACACCAGCACGATCGCCTGCGGCGATTGCTTGAGCACCGTCGCCACCGCGGCGTCGATCTTGTCGCTGCTGTCCGACACCATCGCCGTGGCGACGAGCGGCGGGTTCTTGAGTTCGGTGATCGCCTGCTCGACCGCCGCAAGGCCCGCGCGGCCCATGGCGTCGTCGTCGCCGATCAGCGCGATGCGCGTTTGCCCGACGGCGGCGCATTGGCGCAGGATCTTGATCGCCTCGTCGGCCATGCTCGGGCGCACGTGGAAGACGTTGGGAGAGTTCGGACCGCGCAGGTTGTCGGCGGCGGCGAATGGCGCGAACAGGATCGAGCCCTGCTTCGCGGCGATGGCAGCGCCGGCGTCGCTGCTGGCGGTGCCGACGAAGCCGAAGAGCATGTCGGCCTTGTCCGCGTCGAGGAGCTTGCGCGCGTTGGCGGTGGCGCGCGCGGCGTCGTAGCCGTCGTCAAGCTGCAGCAGCTTGAGTTGGATGCCGCTGGCGGCGCTGGATTCGTTGAACTGGTCGGCGTAGAGCTTGGCGCCGGCCGCGAACGCGAGACCGATCTCACTGGCCGCGCCGGTCAGCGGCACCGACTGCCCGAGGACCACGGTGCGCGGCGGCGCGGCCGGGACTGGGGCGCGGCCGGAAGCGGCCGATTGCGCGCGGGCCGGCCGGCCCGCGTAGATCGCACCGCCGCCAAGCAAAAGCATGGCGCCGGTTCTGCCCACCCAACTCCTGCGCGTCAGTTCCATTGCTCACCCTTTCTTGCAATTGATAAAAAATGTATCAATTCGATTGGCGCAGACCAAGGGATTAGTTCACGGGACTGACGTAGTCCCGTCATGAACGCGATCGGGGAGCCGTTGCACTGATCCAAAAATGTTAACTTTTGCATCAAGCATGTGGCATTTTTCACAGGGGCAATCGGGCCCGTGCTGTCACCATTCCGGCCGTACCGGAAATCACCGGCGGCGAATCAAATGAAGTCAACGTCCACCGATATCGTTCTCCTTGAAAACGCGCTCCTGGCCATCGAAAAAGTGCTTGCCCACGCCGACAGTGATCTCGACGGCGGACCGTATTTCGGATTGGCGATCGACCTGCCGTTCAATGCGATCGACGTGGCTTCCCATGATGAGGTGCAGCGTTTTCGCGCCAGTCCTGCGCAGTCGGCGGTCAACATCTGCCTGAGCGCCGCCGCGGCGCTGGTCGATGTCAGCAAGACCTTGATGAGCGCGCCGGGCGACCGGTCGCCGGAAGACCTCGAGCGCGAGTTTCAGGCGCTGATCACCCACACCAAGATCGCGAGCCGCTCCGCGCTTCGCGCAGCGCTGATCCTGGCCGAGCAGAAAGACGCCCTGTCGGCGCGCGGACTCGATGCCGCGACGGCTGGCGAGGCACGGATGCTTTCGCTCGCGTACTGAGCGGCCGGCCTACGGGCGGCGAGCCCGCTCAGACGCGCTCGAACACCAGGTCCCAGACGCCGTGGCCCAGCTTCAGGCCCCGGTTCTCGAACTTCGTCAGCGGACGGTAGGCCGGCTTGGGGGCGTAGTCCGGCGCGGTGTTGTGCAGCAGCGGTTCCTGCGAGAGGACTTCGAGCATCTGCTCGGCGTAGGGTTGCCAGTCGGTGGCGCAGTGCAGATAGCCACCGGGCGCCAGCCGTTCCGCGAGTTTGTGCACGAGAGGCCCCTGGATCAGCCGCCGCTTGTTGTGCCGCTTCTTGTGCCACGGGTCGGGGAAGAACACGTGAACGCCTGCGAGCGTCGCGGGCGGCAGCATGTGGTCGAGCACGTCGACCGCGTCGTGCGCGCAGATGCGGATGTTCTGCAGGTTCTGCTCGCCAATGCGCTTGAGCAGCGCGCCCACGCCGGGCTCGTGCACCTCGCAGCAGAGGAAGTTCTTCTCGGGCAGCAGCGCCGCGATGTGCGCGGTGGCTTCGCCCATGCCGAAGCCGATCTCCAGGATCGTCGGCGCCTTGCGGCCGAACGCCGATTCGAAGTCGAGTGGCTCGGGGTTGTAGGGCAGGAGGAATCGGGGGCCGAACTCCTCGTACGCGCGCGCCTGGCCGTCGGTGGTGCGGCCGGCGCGCCGCACGAAGCTCTTGAGGCGCCGATGCAGCGGATGCGCCTCGCCGGTGGGCTTGTCGCCGGGAGGGGCTTCCGGTGGGATGTCAGGGATGTCGTTGATGGGGCTGGTCACGGGCGCGAATTGTAGAGATCGCGCCATTGGGCAACCCACTGCGCAAGCGCTTCCTTGGCCGAGTGGCCGGATATCGCGCGAAGCCCGAGCCGCTGCGCGGCTGCATCGAGCGCGGCGAGCGCCTCGCCAGCCGTGCCTGTCTGCAAGGGGGTCGCGCCGTTCTGCTTGGAGAGCTTGTCGCCGTCCGGCCCCAGCACCAGCGGCGTGTGAAGGTAGCGGGGCGTCGGCAGGCCGAGCGCGCGTTGCAGCAGGATCTGCCGCGCCGTGTTGTCCGCAAGGTCCTCGCCGCGCACGACATCGGTCACGCCTTGCTCGGCATCGTCGACCACCACGGCGAGCTGGTAGGCCCATGGCCCGTCCGCGCGCTTGAGCACGAAGTCGCCGACTTCGCGCGCCACGTCCTGCTGCTGGTCGCCGAGGCGCCGGTCGTGCCAGTGCACCGGGGGCTCCCCCGATGCCTGCTGGAATGTCGTCGCGGCAAATCGCCATGCGCGCGCGGCCTTGCCATGCAGGCCATCGCGGCAGGTGCCGGGGTAGACCCGCTCCCCATGCCGTGTGTGCCCGATGCCGAGACGCGTCAGCGCCTCGTCGATGTCCTTGCGGGAACAGCCGCAGGGATAGGCGAGTCCGGCGGCTTTCAGCTTGCCGAGTGCCAGTTCATAGCGATGCGTGCGCTGCGTCTGCCACACCGGCGCTTCGTCCGGCACCAGCGCGCAGGCGGCGAGCTGCGAAAGAATCAGCTCGCCCATGCCCGGCAGGCAGCGCTCGGTGTCGGCGTCTTCGATCCGCACCAGCCAGCGCGAATCCGGCCCCTGCGCCCGGACGTCGAGCCAGCTCGCCAGGGCCGCCACCAGCGAACCTGCGTGGAGCGGGCCGGTCGGCGAGGGAGCGAAGCGGCCGATCCGCGTCATGCCTTTGCGCGAGGCGTCAGATGACCTTCAGTGCGAGCGTCAAGCCGGAGAGAAAGGCGTCCTCGACCCGGTGCCCCAGGCACCAGTCGCCCGCCACGCCGATGCGGGCTTCGGCGTCCCACACATGCTCTTCGCCGACAGGCACCTGCGTCTGTGCCTCGGGCCAGCAACGGGCCTGCGAATGCGACGGCTCGGCGCGGATGCCGGTGATCTCGGCGAAGGCCCGCAGCAGCTTGGCTTCGACGCGCGGGCGGTCGTCGCGCAGGTGTTCGTGGGACCAGGCTGGGCTGGCCTGCACCGTCCAGCGTTCGATGCGGTCGCGGCCGGGCTTCGACGATTCGCGCGCCAGCCAGGCGATGCGGTGATGGGTGCTGCGCGCCACGTTCCATTGCGGGCCGAGGTGCGACATCGTGGGCTGGTTGGCCTGCGGGAACGCGATCATCAGCGTCCAGCACGGCGCGATGCGGACGGGATCGACCTTCTTGCTGAGCTTTCGCGAGAGCCGGCCGCCATCGAGCAGTTCGCGCGTGCGCGCCGGCGGCACGGCCAGGAGCACCCCGTCGAAGCCCGAATAGACGTGTTGCGAATCGTCGTCACCGGTCGTGCGGAGCTGCCAGCGCGCTGCATCGAGCGCATCGGGCTCGATGCGCGTCACGCTGGTCCGGGCGACCAGGGCATCGCCCAGCGGGGCTGCCCACTTGGCGACGAGTGCGTCCATCCCCGGCTGGGCCACCCAGTGCTGTTCGAGGCCGGGGAGGGCCGCTTCGGCAACACGGCCATGCGCGTCGAGGACGCGCACGAGGTTTGCGCTCCAGGGCTTGCAGATGCCCGGCGCGGTGTCGATCGCTGCCATGAAGCGCGGGTCGCGCACGGTGAAGTACTGCGCGCCGGTGTCGAAGCGGCCGAACGGCGTCGACACGCTGGCCATGCGCCCGCCCGCTGCGGCTTCGCGTTCGAACGCGGTGACGCGATGCCCCGCCTGGATCAACGTGCGGGCGCAAGCCACGCCCGCGATGCCCGCCCCGACCACCGCATAGTGGCGAGACGGGGTGGATCGGTGGCGGTCGGCAGGGGGGCGAAGAATCATGTCGGTCGTCTCGCTGGTTGGTTTGTGTGAAGCAGGCAAGCCACTCTAACCGCTGGCGACCGGTCTTCAGCGTCCGCGGTGACGTTCGAGCAACGCCCGGCGGCTGCCTTCGTGCTCGAACTGTTCCAGCCACCACTGCAGTGCGCGCCCCGGATTGCCGGCGGCGGGGATGCGCCAGGCGCAGTGCATGGTGGCCAGCGGCTGCACGCGCACCGTCTTGCGCTCGACCAGGTGGCCGGCCTCGATGTAGGGCCGGGCCATCGGCTCGGGAAGGAAGCCGCCGCCCAGGCCGTGGAGTTGCGCGGCCAGCTTGGCCTGCATGGTCGGCACGGTCAACACGTCCTGCCCGCCCACGAGGTTGACCGTCATGCTCGGGCCGGCCCGCGAGGAATCCGCTGCCGCGACCGCGCGGTATCGCTTGAGCACGTCGTCGCTCAGCGGCTCGTCGATGCGCGCGAGAGGGTGGTGCGGCGCGACGGCATAGACGAACGCCAGTTTGCCGATCGGCCGGCTGCGGATGCCCGACGCGGTGAAGGCGAGGCTGGCGGCGTCGAGCACCGCGCCGATCGCGAGATCGGCTTCGCCGCTCGTCAGCGCCTCGATGGTGCCCAGCAGCGTCTCGTCGCGCAGCTTGAGGCGGGTCGGCGGTTCGAGCGCATAGAAGGCGTTGACCAGGTCCAGCAAAGGATCGCGGGCGATGACGCTGTCGACCGCGATGGTGAGCATCGGCTCCCATCCGGTGGCGACGCGCTTGACCCGGTTCGCCACCGAATCGATCTCGCCGAGCAGGCGGGACGCCTCGCGCAGCAGTTCGACGCCGGCCTCGGTCACGCGCGCCTGCCGGCCGCTGCGGTCGAACAGCAGCACGTCGAGTGCGTCCTCGATCAGCCGGACCCGGTAGCTCAAGGCGCTCGGCACGAGGTTCAGCGTGCGTGCCGCCGCAGCGAAGCTGCCCGTGCTGGCCACGGTCTGCAGCATGGCCAGGGCGTCGGGCGTCAGGACATCGCGAGGGGTCGGCATGACGAGTGATCGTTCAAAAAAATTGAATGATGCCATCAAACGGCATTGCTTTTCGCAGAAGGCCCGAGCCCTAAAGTTCTGGACATCCGCCGCGCACAGGGCGCGGCATACCGAATGGCCCTTGATGCAGGGGCAGGAAGTTCAACGATGTTGCAAGTCCGTAAATCCCAGGAACGCGGCTATGCCGATCACGGCTGGCTGCGCTCGTTTCACAGTTTTTCCTTTGCCGGCTACTACGACCCGGAGCACATGGGCTTCGGCAACCTGCGCGTGATCAATGAAGACCGCGTCGCGGCGGGCGCCGGTTTCGGCACGCACGGCCACCGGGACATGGAGATCATCAGCTACGTGCTCTCGGGCGAACTCGCGCACAAGGACAGCATGGGCAACGTGGAATCCATCCCGCCCGGCGACGTGCAGCGGATGAGCGCCGGCCGCGGCGTCATGCACAGCGAGTTCAACCACAAGGCGGACCAGACGACGCACTTCCTGCAGATCTGGATCGAACCGAACGTGCGCGGCATCGAGCCGGGCTACGAGCAGAAGAGCTTTTCCGATGACGAGAAGCGCGGGAAGCTGCGTCTCGTCGCCTCGCCCGACGGCGCCGACGGCTCGGTGCTGGTGCATGCCGACGCGAAGCTCTTCGCGGGGCTGTTCGACGGCGACGAGAAGGCCGATCTGACGCTCGACCCCAAGCGCAAGAGCTACGTGCACCTGGTGCGTGGCGAGCTCGAGGCCAACGGTACGAAGCTCACCACCGGAGATGCCGCCTTGATCCAGGGCGAATCGAAACTCACGCTCGACGGCGGCAAGAACGCCGAAGTGCTCGTCTTCGACCTCGCAGCCTGAGGCCGCAGGATTTCTCTTTCACGTTTTTTCAACCCAGGAGTCCATCCAATGACCACCACCACCGCATCCAACTACGCCGCCCCGGCCGCCACCACCGGCGCAGCGCAAGACGCGCTGGCCCTGATCGGCCGCATCCTGATCGCGGCGCTCTTCATTCCAGCCGGCTTCGGCAAGCTCATGGGCTTCGCGGGCACCGCGGGGTACATCGCTTCGGCCGGCCTGCCGATGCCGCAGCTCGGCACGGTGATCGCGATCGTCGTCGAACTCGGTCTCGGCATCCTGCTGCTGGTCGGGTTCAAGACGCGCCTGTCGGCGATCGTCATCGCCGTGTTCACCGTTGCCGCAGCGGTGTTCTTCCACAACTACTGGGGCATGCCCGCCGAGAAGGCGTACGTGAACCAGCTGATGTTCTTCAAGAACATCGCGATTGCCGGTGGCCTGCTTGCCATCGCAGCGTTCGGTCCGGGTCGCATCAGCATCGACAAGAAATAAGGCCCACCCCCAGCCTCGCCCACTTCGTGGGGCTCTGACACCCCCTTGCAGGGGGCAACACCAGCGGACCGGTCAAGCCGGTCCGCTGTGTTTCTGGCATTAAGCTTCGCCGATTTCAAGCGCCTCGCCACTGGCGGGGCAGGTCGGAGATTCAAAGGAAGAGTGATGGCCGAGATCGTTGTTGTTTTTCATTCGGGCTACGGCCACACGCAGCGCGTGGCGAAGGCCGTGGCCGATGGTGCTGGCGCGCATCTTCTCGCGATCGATGCGGACGGCAACCTGCCTGCCGGTGGCTGGGAACTGCTCGCCGGTGCCGACGCGATCATCCTCGGTGCGCCGACCTACATGGGCGGTCCGAGCTGGCAGTTCAAGAAGTTCGCCGACGCCTCGTCGAAGGTCTGGTACACGCAGGGCTGGAAGAACAAGTTCTTCGCCGGCTTCAGCAACAGCAGCGCGATGAACGGCGACAAGGACGCGACGCTCACCTACCTGTGGCACTTCGCGATGCAGCATGGCGGCCTGTGGATCAGCCTTGGCATCATGCCGAGCAACGACAAGGCGGCGAAGCGGGATTCGATCAACTATGTCGGCGGCTACAACGGGCTGCTGACGACGTCGCCAACCGATGCCAGTCCGGCGGAGATGGCGAAAGGCGATCTGGAAACCGCCATCGCATTCGGCGAGCGCATCGCCGCAGTGCTTGCGTAGACTCTCCCCCAGGCTTGCCCAATTCGCGGGGCCGCCAACCCCCTCGCCGGGGGCAACCTCTGCGGCCCAAGGCGGTTCCGCGGCGTTCCCGGCCGAAGGCAAGAACCAAACGCAACTCCCGGAAGGCAACGCGATGACCGCAACGCTCCAGCTTCAACCGCATGACAAGGACCTGGGAGGCGGCTTCAACGTCCGCCGCCTGCTGCCGGCCGCCCAGCGCCGTTCGGTCGGGCCCTTCGTCTTCTTCGATCATTTCGGGCCGGCGACCGAGCAGCCCGGCAACCAGCATGACGTGCGACCGCATCCGCACATCGGCCTGGCGACGGTCACCTATCTTTTCGAGGGCGCGATGATGCATCGCGACAGCCTCGGGAGCAGGCAGGAGATCCGCCCCGGCGCGATCAACTGGATGACTGCCGGCCGCGGCATCGTGCATTCGGAGCGCAAGCCCGAGCGCCTGCTCCAGGCGACCTATGTGAATCACGGCCTCCAGCTCTGGTGCGCGCTGCCGCAGGCCTACGAGGAAGTCGAGCCCAGCTTCACGCACACCGCCGAGGAGGACATCCCGGCGCTGGAGGTGCAGGGCGTGCCGGTGCGGGTGCTGATCGGCGAAGCCTTCGGCGCGCGGTCGCCGGTGAAAACCTTCTCGAAGACGATCTACCTCGATCTCGCCTTGCCGGCCGGCGCGCGCTTCGAGCTGCCGGCGCTGGCGGAAGAGCTCGCGATCTATCCGGTCGATGGCGACCTCGTGCTCGACGGTGAACCGGTCGCGCGGCACACGATGGCGATGCTGCCGGACGGGCAGGGCGGCGTGCTCACGACGCAGGGCCCGGTGCGCGCGGTGGTCATCGGCGGCGAGCCGCTCGATGGTCCGCGATTCATCACCTGGAATTTCGTCTCGAGCCGGCGCGAACGCATCCTCGAAGCCGGTGCCGACTGGACCGCGCAGCGCATCGGACACGTGCCCGGCGAAACGGAGTTCATCCCGCTGCCCGACCACCCGGCCTTCCGGGTGCAGACGCCGCCCGACAACGGCACGACGCCGGTATGAGCCTGCGGCTCAGCGCTTGATGGCGATGTCCGGGTCTTCGGAGGCCCGGGCACTGACGCCGTTAGCGCGCGCCTTGAGATCCGGTGAGAGCGATTCGCGCCCGTCGAAGACGAAGCATTCGCCCTGATAGTGCGCGCCGCCGACTTCCTCGAAGTACTTGAGGATGCCGCCGTCGAGCTGCAGCACGTTGTCCAGACCGAGTTCGTGCATCAGGATCGCGGCCTTTTCGCAGCGGATGCCGCCGGTGCAGAAGCTCACCACCGTTTTGCCGGCGAGCTCGTCGCGATGCTTTTGCACGGCCTTGGGGAATTCGGTGAACTTGTGGATGCGCCAGTCGATCGCCCCTTCGAAAGTCCCATAGTCGACCTCGAACGCATTGCGCGTGTCGAGCATCGCGACCGGCTTGCCGGCATCGTCATGGCCCTGGTCGAGCCAGCGCTTGAGCGTGGCGGCGTCCACGCCGGGCGCGCGGCCGGTAGCTGGCTGGATCGCGGGATGGTCCATGCGGATGATCTCGCGCTTGACCTTGACCAGCATGCGGCGGAACGGCTGCGACGCAGACCAGCTTTCCTTGGCTTCGAGGTCTGCAAAACGCGGGTCCGCGCGCAGAAAGGCCAGGAAGCCGCGCACGGAATCGGGCGTGCCCGCCACGAACAGATTGATACCTTCCTGCGCGACCAGGATGGTTCCCTTGAGGTCGAGCTCATGGGTCTTGGCGCGAAGCGTTTCGCGCAATTCAGCGGCATCGTCGATCGGGACGAACTTGTAGGCCGCAATGTTTAAAGTCTCTTGCACGGGGCGGCATTTTAGGCGGCCGGGCTCAATGCAATAGGGACAGCGAGATCACATCGTGGAGGTCCCGCTTTCTACAATCGGCGGATGTTTGTTCACCTGCGCCTGCACACCGAGTTTTCCGTCGTCGACGGCACCAATCGCATCGATGACGTCGTCAAGGCGGCCGCCGCCGACCGGCAGCCTGCGCTGGCGATCACCGACCTGAACAACCTGTTCGGCGGCGTCAAGTTCTACAAGGAAGCGCGGGGCAAGGGCGTGAAGCCAGTTCTTGGCGCCGAAGTGGTGGTCGAAGGGCTGGGATCGGACCCCGCCGCGCTCACGCGCATCGTGCTGCTGGTTCAGAACAAGGAGGGATACCTAAACCTCTCCGAACTCCTCGCACGCGCCTGGACCCAGAACGTCGGGCGCGGACAGGCGCAGGCGGCGTGCAAGCTGGCCTGGCTGAAGGAATTGCAGGGCGGGCTGATCGCGCTGTCCGGCGCGCAGGCCGGGCCACTGGGGGGGGCGCTGCTGCAGGGGCAGCACGAGCGCGCCGCCGAACTCGCGCTGCAACTGGCAGGCATCTTTCCGCACCGCTTCTACATCGAGCTGCAGCGCGCCGGCCGGCCGGACGACGAGCCGCACGTGATCGCCGCCGTGCAGCTCGCCGCGCGCCTGAAGCTGCCGGTGGTCGCGACGCACCCGGTGCAGTTCGCGACCGCCGACGACTACGAGGCGCACGAAGCTCGCGTGTGCATTTCCGAAGGCGAAATCCTCGGCAACGCCCGCCGCATCCGCAAGTTCACCAAGGAGCAGTACTTCAAGTCCTCGGCGGAGATGGAGGCGCTCTTCGCCGATGTGCCGAGCGCGATCGCCAACACCGTCGAGATCGCCAAGCGCTGCAGCTTGACACTGGTGCTCGGCAAGCCCCAACTGCCGAACTTCCCGACGCCCAATGGCATGCCGATCGAGGAGTACTTCCGGCACGCATCCTTCGAAGGCCTCGAAGCGCGGCTTGCGCACCTTTATCCCGATGCGGCCAAGCGCGATGCCGAGCGGCCGCGCTACGTCGAGCGGCTGGAGTTCGAGATCAACACCATCCTGAAGATGGGGTTCCCGGGCTACTTCCTGATCGTGGGCGACTTCATCAACTGGGCCAAGAACAATGGCTGCCCGGTCGGTCCCGGCCGGGGGTCGGGCGCGGGCTCGCTGGTGGCCTATGCGCTGAAGATCACCGACCTCGATCCGCTGGAATACAAGCTCCTGTTCGAGCGCTTCCTGAACCCGGAGCGCGTGTCGATGCCCGACTTCGACATCGACTTCTGCCAGGGCAACCGCGACCGCGTGATCGACTACGTCAAGGACAAGTACGGCCGCGATGCGGTGAGCCAGATCGCCACCTTCGGCACCATGGCCGCGCGCGCCGCCATCCGCGACGTGGGTCGCGTGATGGACATGAGCTACACCTTCTGCGACGGCATCAGCAAGCTGATTCCGAACAAGCCGGGCATGTCGGTCACGCTGCAATACCCGCCGTCGCCCAAGGTCGAGGGCGACAAGAACAACTACGCGATCGAGATGGAGCCGCAGCTCGCGGCGCGCATCGAGAAGGAAGAAGAAGTCCGCACCGTCGTCGAAATGGCGCAGAAGCTCGAGGGCATGACGCGCAACATCGGCATGCATGCCGGCGGCGTGCTGATCGCACCGGGCAAGCTCACCGACTTCTGCCCGCTCTACCAGCAGCCCGGCAGCGACTCGGCCGTTAGCCAGTACGACAAGGACGACGTGGAAGCGGTCGGCCTCGTGAAGTTCGACTTCCTGGGCCTGGCGACGCTCACGATCCTGGAGATCGCCAAGGAGTTCATCGTTCGCCGCCACAAGGGACAGGAGAACTTCGCCTTCGAGAACATCCCGCTCAACGACGCGCCGACCTACCGGCTCTTTGCGGACGGCAAGACCGAAGCCGTGTTCCAGTTCGAATCGCGCGGCATGCAGGGCATGCTGAAGGACGCGCGGCCGACGCGGCTCGAAGACCTGATCGCGCTGAACGCGCTGTACCGGCCGGGCCCGATGGACCTGATCCCGAGCTTCGTCGCGCGCAAGCACGGGCGCGAGACGGTCGAGTATCCGCATCCGCTGGTGGCCGACATGCTCTCCGAGACCTACGGGATCATGGTCTACCAGGAGCAGGTGATGCAGACCGCGCAGATCCTCGGCGGCTACTCGCTTGGCGGCGCCGACCTGCTGCGCCGCGCGATGGGCAAGAAGAAGGCAGAGGAAATGGCCGAGCACCGCCAGATCTTCCGCAAGGGCGCTGCGCAGAACGGCATCGACGAAGCGAAGGCCGACGAGATCTTCGACCTCATGGAGAAGTTCGCGGGCTACGGCTTCAACAAGTCGCACGCGGCCGCGTACTCGCTGCTGGCCTACCACACCGGCTGGCTGAAGGTGCACTACACGGCCGAGTTCTTCTGCGCCAACATGACCGTGGAAATGGACAACACCGACAAGCTCAAGGTGCTGTTCGAGGACGCGCAGAAGAACTTCGGCATCACCTTCGAGCCGCCGGACGTGAACCGCGGCAACTATCGCTTCGAGCCGGTCAATGACAAGGTCATCCGCTACGGCCTCGGTGCGGTCAAGGGCACGGGGCAGCTTGCCGTCGAGGCGGTGGTCCGGGCGCGGGAGGAGGGCGGCCCGTTCAAGAGCCTGTTCGATTTCTGCGTGCGCGTGGACCGCCAGCGCATCAACAAGCGCACTGTCGAAGCCCTGATCAAGGCCGGCGCCTTCGATTCGCTGCAGCAGAACCGCGCGTCGCTGATCGCATCCCTCGATCGCGCCTTCGAGTTTGCGTCGGCGACCGAGGCCAATGCGGCGCAGGTGGACATCTTCGGCGACAGCGAGCACGGCTCCGCCGCGCAGGAGCCCGACCTGATCGATGCCACGCCGTGGGGCGTGAAGGAGCGGCTGACTTTCGAGAAGACCGCCATCGGCTTCTACCTGTCGGGCCATCTTTTCGACGAGGTCGAGCACGAGGTGCGCCGCTTCTGCAAGCGCGCGATCGACGACCTGATCGACAGCCGCGAGCAGCAGGTGATCGCAGGCATCGTGAGCGACTTCCGCATGATCAACGGGCAGCGCGGGCGGCTGTGCATCTTCAAGCTCGACGACAAGTCGGGGTCGATCGAGGCGACCGCCGACGAAGCGCTGTTCAACGCGAACCGCAATGTGCTCAAGGACGATGAGCTGGTGATCGTGAGCGGCCGGCTCCAGCCGGCGCGCGGCGGCTTCGAGGCGCGCTTCCAGGTCATGCAGGCCTGGGACCTGGCCGCGGCGCGCTGCCGGTTCGGCAAGTACCTGCGCGTGGCGGTCAACGGCAAGGCGCCGGACATCGCGCGGCTGGTGAAGGAGTTCCCGCCGCGCGCGGAGCAGAGCGAACACGGCGAACTGCTGCAGGGCTTGGCCGTGCGGCTGTCGATGGCCCGGAACGGGGCGCAGGTCGAACTCCAGCTCGGGGAGCGCGCCAAATTCTTCCCGACCGATGCCGCGCTGGCGAGCTGGATGGCGCAGGCCGATGCCGGCAAGGCGGCGGTCGTCTACGAGTAGCGGGTTTTCGTCCGATGTTCGACGCGCTGGACCGCCAGCTTTTTCTTCTGCTGAATGCGCACGGCGATGCACCCCGGTGGTGGATCGGCACGGCGTATTTTTTTGCGGCCTATGCGCACTGGGTTCTTCTGGCGCTGCTCGTGGGCTATGCGCTGCGTCGGGGCAAGCCGTTCCTGACGCCGCTGCTGGCGGCGATCCTCGCGCTGGGACTGGGCGCGGTGGCCTGCGAACTCATCGGCGAGGTCTGGAACCGTCCGCGGCCCTTCGTGCTCGGGCTGGGCTTCCTGCACTTGCCGCATGGTCCGAGCCCCTCGTTTCCGAGTAGCCATGCGACGGCGTACAGCGCCGTGGCTTTCGCGTTCCTGCTCATGTCCGGGTATCGGGCCTTCGGCGGCATCCTGCTCGTGCTCGCCGGCCTCGTGGGCGTGGCCCGGGTGGTGGTCGGGGTGCACTACCCGATGGATGTGTTGTTCGGGGTCGTCGTCGGCGGCCTCGCGGCGATGGCGGCGCACTGGGTGGTCGCGAGGGCTGGACGGCGCTATGCGGCGCGCGGCATGATCGTGCCCCCCCAAACATCCGGGAAGGAGGAGCGATGACCATGCATTCCAAGCTGCGTTCGGTTTCCCTTGCGGTGGCGCTGGCCGCCTGTGCGACGCTGTCGCAAGCTGCCGGATTCGTCCTGACGAGTCCGACCATCAAGCCCGGCAGCACGCTGACGGAGGCGCAGGTGTTCAACGGCTTCGGCTGCAGCGGTAAGAACATCTCGCCTGCGTTGAAGTGGAGCGGTGCGCCCAAGGACACCAGGAGCTTCGCGGTGACTGCGTACGACCCCGATGCGCCGACCGGCTCGGGCTGGTGGCACTGGGTCATCTACAACATCCCCGCCACTGTCAGCGAAATCCCCGAGGGCGCAGGCACCGCCGACGGCAAGGGCATGCCGGCGGGGAGCGTGCAGGGGCGCACGGATTTCGGCGCACCCGGATTCGGCGGCGCGTGCCCGCCGGCGGGAGACAAGCCGCACCGGTACATCTTCACGGTGTATGCGCTGAAGACCGACAAGCTGGACATTCCGGCAGATGCCACTGCCGCGCTGGTCGGCTTCATGATCAATGCCAACAAGCTCGGCTCGGCGGGCTTCACTGCGAAGTACGGTCGCGCGAAATAGCCGTGCGGCTCAGCGCTTGGGCCGTAGCGTGACGATCAGGCGTGGCGGCACCGTGCCATCGATGTCGCGCGGCAGTTGCTCGGTCTTCTGCAGTGCGCGCAGCGCTGCTTCATCCCAGCCCGGCAAGCCGCTCGACTTGGTCAGGACCGGCTTGCCAACGATGGTGCCGTCGGGCGCCAAGCGGACGTCGAATTCCGCGCCCGGATTGCCGTTCACGAGCTCAGCTTCCGGGAAGACCACGTTGGGCCTCACCTTGGCGGCGACCAGGCCGCCGTAGCTACCTGATGGACCGGAGGACCGTGCGGCAGTGCCTTCGCCACCGGTGCCGGCCATCGCCTGCATGCGCTTGAGCGTTGCCGCGCGATCGGCGGCCGCCTGGGCGGCCTGCTTGGCCTCGGCTTCCTTCTTCTTCGCGGCCTCGGCCTGCTGCTTGGCTTCGGCTTCCTGCTTGCGCTTCTGTTCGGCGAGCTTCTTCTGCTCGTCCTTCTTGCGCTCGGCTTCTTCCTCTTCGCGCTTGCGCGCTTCGGCTTCCTTCTTTTCCTGCGCGGCCTTCTTCTGGGCTTCGAGCTTCTTCTGCTGTTCGGCTTGACGCTCCAGCTCGCGCTCGCGTTCCTTCTGCTCCTTGAGCTTCTTCTCGCGTTCGAGCGCGATGTCGGGCGCCTTCGGCGTGGGAGTGGGCTCGGGCGGTTTCACCGCCTGTGGCGGCGGCGGAGGAGGAGGTGGTGGCGGCGGTGCCGGCGTCGGGACCGGAGGGGGAGGCGTCGGCGTCGACGGCGCGACCGCTCTGGGCGCGGCCTGCTGCACGGTCGATGACCACAGCTCGGCCTCGACGGCATCGTTCTCGGCCTCGCGGCGCCAGTTCACGCCCCACGTCAGCAAGGCGATCAGCAGCGCGTGCGCGAACAGCGCCAGCAGCACGGCGCGCAGCGTGCCGCGCTGCGGCGGCGGCGCGAATTCGGGGCGTTCCGCGGCGAGCGACATGCCTTACTTCGCGCCCGTGGTTTGCACCGAGAGGCCGACCCGCTCGATGCCGCTGCGCTTGAGCTGGTTCATGGCCTTGACCACGGTTTCGTACTTGACGGACTTGTCGGCGCTGATGACGACGGGGCGATCGCCATCGCCGCCCTGCGCGTTCTTGGCGGCCGAACCGATCTGCGTCATCGGAATCGAGCTGCCGCCGCTGCCGGTGGACGGGTCCTTCTTGATCTGCACCTCGTCATCGCTCTTGATGACGATCTCGATCGGCTTGTCAGGCTGCTTGTTGGCCTTGTCGACACTGGGCAGGTTGATCACGCTCGGCGTGATCAGCGGCGCGGTGACCATGAAGATGATCAGCAGCACCAGCATCACGTCGATGAACGGGACCATGTTGATCTCGTTGATCGTTCGGCGGCCGCGGCCGCGGGAGGACATGGCTGGCATGGTGTCGTGCTCCGCTTCAGCGGCCTGCAGCCGACGCGACGCTCGCCGGGCTCTGGTGGGCCGTCAGGTTGCGCTGGAGGATGTTCGAGAACTCTTCGATGAAGGTCTCGAGCGCAATCGCGATCTTGTCGATCTCGCGGGCAAAGCGGTTGTAGGCGACCACGGCAGGGATCGCGGCGAAGAGGCCGATCGCGGTGGCCACGAGCGCTTCGGCGATGCCGGGCGCGACGGTGGAGAGCGTCACCTGCGCCAGCGCGGCGAGTCCGGTGAAGGCATGCATGATCCCCCACACCGTGCCGAAGAGGCCGACGTACGGCGAGACCGATCCGACGGTGGCGAGGAACGAGAGGTTCTGTTCGACCGCGTCGAGCTCGCGCTGGAAACTCGCGCGCATCGCGCGGCGCGAACCGTCGAGCAGGGTGCCGGGGTCGGACACGTGGCGTTCGCGCAGCTTTTGATATTCGCGCATGCCGGAGGCGAAGATGCGTTCCATGGGGCCGGCGAACTTCGCGTTCTGCGCGGCCGAGGAGAAGAGCTCGTTGAGGCTCGTGCCCGACCAGAAGTCGCGCTCGAAGTCCTCGTTGAGCGCACGCGTGCGCTTGAGAGAGAAGTACTTGCGGAAGATGGCCGCCCAGCTCCCGACGGAAACGACGATGAGCAATGCCACCACCAGTTGGACCGGGAGGCTGGCGTGCAGCAGCAGGGAAATGATCGAGAGGTCTTGATTCATGGCTTGAAAGGTTGAGACATGGAGCCGGCATGCCGCTCGAGGGTTCCCGAAACGTGACGCGGGATTCGTGCCGGCCGCAGCGTGTCGGCCTGGACCCAGCCGATGCGGATCGTGCCTTCGCACAGGAGCACTGCATTGTCCGCGGTGCCCGCATCGGTGCGTTGCTCTGATTTTGATAGCACGCGCTGGGCAATTATCAGCGACGCGGAGCCGATCTGACGGAGTTCGGCTGTAACCAGCAGTTCATCGTCGAGCCGGGCCGGCCGATGGTATTTGAGCTGCGTTTCGCTCACGACGAAGATGCCGCCGGTCTCCTCACGCAGGCGTTGCTGCGCGATGCCCATCGAGCGTAGCCATTCGGTGCGGGCGCGCTCCATGAACTTCAGGTAGTTGGCATAGAACACGATGCCGCCCGCATCGGTATCTTCCCAGTAGATACGGATCGGCAGAGCGAAGCTCATGCAGCGACGGTCGCGTTCGCCCACACGCGCAGGCGATCGATCGATTCTTCGAGGTGTGCCATCGAGCTGGCGGTCGAGAAGCGCACGAAGCGCGAGGTCTCGGCCGAGCCGAAGTCGCGCCCCGGCGTGACCGCGACGTGCGCCTGCTTCATGGCTTCGAAGGCGAAGTCCCAGCTGCCGGAGATGCCCAGACGTTCCGCGAAGTTCGAGCAGTCGGCCCAGGCGTAGAAGGCGCCGTCGGGCATGACGGGCACTTCGAGCCCGAGCGCGTCGAGCTGCGGGATGAACCAGTCGCGGCGTGCCTTGAATTCGGCGCGGCGGCGTTCGTACTCGGCGATGCTGTCGGGTTCGAAGCAGGCGAGAGCGGCGTGCTGCGACACCGTGCTCGCGCAGATGAAGAGGTTCTGCGCCAGCCGTTCGACCGCAGGCACCAGCGCTTCGGGCACGACGAGCCAGCCCAGACGCCAGCCGGTCATGTTGAAGTACTTGCTGAAGCTGTTGATGCTGATGACCTGGTCGTCGATCGCCAGCGCGGTCTGGCCGAAGGTGCTGTCGTAGGAGAGGCCGAGGTAGATCTCGTCGATCAGCGTGATGCCGCCGCGCTGCGACACGACTTCGTGGATGCGGCGAAGCTCGTCGGGCGCGATCGAGGTGCCGGTCGGGTTCGACGGCGACGCGAGCAGGACGCCGCGCGTGCGCTCGTTCCATGCCGATTCGACCTTGGCGGCGCTGAGCTGGAAGCGCTCGGCGGCGGTCGTCGGCACCAGCACCGCGCGGCCGTCCGCCGCCGTCACGAAATGGCGATTGCACGGGTAGCTCGGGTCCGGCAGCAGGATCTCGTCGCCGGCCTCGATCAGCGCGAGGCAGGCGAGCTGCAGCGCCGCCGAAGCACCGGCCGTGATGACGATGCGCCGGGCCGGCACGTCCACGCCGAAGCGCTCCGCATACCAGCCACTGATGCGCTCTCGCAGGCGGTCGAGCCCGGTCGCATGGGTGTACTGCGTGGCGCCGGCGCGGATCGCACGCAGCGCCGCTTCCTGCACCAGCGGCGGTGCGGTGAAGTCGGGCTCGCCGATGTTCAGGAAGATCATCGGGCGGTCGGTGTGTGCGACTTCGCGCGCGAGTGCGGAGGCGGCCTTGGCGACCTCCATCACATAGAACGGCTCGATGCGCTCAGCGCGCTTCGAAATCTTCATAGGGCCCCCAGGCTCGGCACTGGCGTGTCCTCGCTGCCCCCCGAGGGGGTGTTCGCTTGCTTGGGGCGGCCCGGCGCCGCGCTCATGAACGAGCCTTTCCGGTGGCGCGGTCGGCTTCGACTTCGGCAGCGCGCAGCTTGGGCGCCAGGCCGTTGAGCACCGCGTTCACGTACTTGTGGCCGTCGGTCCCGCCGAACTCCTTGGCGAGCTCGATGCACTCGTTGAGGACCACGCGCCAAGGCACGTCGAGGCAGTTCTGGAACTCGTAGACGCCGATCCACATCACGGCGTGCTCGATGGGCGAGATTTCCTCGAGCTTGCGATCGAGCAGCGGGACGATCAGCGCATCGAGGCTTTCGGCGGATTCGATGGCGCCATGCAGCAGCGCGTCGTAGTGCGCCGCATCGGCCTTGTGGAAGCCGGCGAGGTCGCGTGTGAATTCGTCGATGGCGGTGGCGTCGTTGCGTCCGACCAGGTACTGGTACAGCGCCTGCAGGGCGAACTCGCGCGCGCGGCTGCGCGTGGACTTGGCTGACGCCTTGCGTGCGCCGGTACTCGTGAGGCCGGTGCGCGTCTGGCGCGGCTTGCCGCCGGTGGCTTTGATGTCGTCGCTCATTGGAGGCTCGCCAGCAGTCGCGCCATCTCCACCGCCACGCGCGCCGCATCGCGGCCCTTCTCGCTCTGGCGCGCAACGGCCTGTTCGAGGTTCTCGGTCGTGAGAATCGCGTTCGCGATCGGAATGCGATAGTCGAGCGCCACGCGGCTCACGCAGGCGCCGGACTCGTTCGCCACCAGCTCGAAGTGGTAGGTCTCGCCGCGAATGATGCAGCCCAGCGCGATCAGCGCGTGATAGCAGTTGCGCTCGGCCAGGCCTTGAAGCGCCACCGGCACTTCGAGCGCGCCCGGCACGCGCACATGGTCGATGTCCGCATCGCCCACGCCGAGTGCCGCGAGTTCGTCACGGCAGGCCTTGGCCAGTGCGTCGGTGATGTCTGCGTTGAAGCGCGCTTGCACGATGCCGATGCGCAATCCCTTGCCGTCGAGTTCGACGTCGCCCTTGTTCGCGTATTGCATCAGTCGGCCTGCCCTGCGTTGGCGTTGTTCATTGTTCGTCTTTCGTGATGTAGCCGGCGATCTCGAGTCCGAAACCGGCGGCCATGCTGGGCATGCGACGCGGCGTGCCCATGAGGTTCATGCGATGCACGCCGCATTCGCGCAGGATCTGCGCGCCGATGCCGTAGCTGCGAAGGTCCATGCGTCCGCGCTCGGGCGCCTGCGCGGGGCGGGCGGTGCCGTCGAACTGCGACAGCAGCTCTGCGCCGGTTTCGCCGCAGTTCAGCAGCACGGCGACGCCTTTGCCTTGCGCGGCGAGATGGGCGAGGCTCGCATCCAGGCTCCACGAGTGCATGGCGCGATCGCGTTCGAGTGCGTCGAGCACCGAGAGCGGCTCGTGCACGCGCACGTCGACCGTGTCGCCGGCAGTCCATTGGCCGCGCACCAGCGCCAGGTGCACGCCATTGCTCGGCTTGTCCTTGAAGGCGTGCGCGGTGAAGGGGCCCCAGGCGGTCTGGATCTCGCGGCAGCCGACTTTCTCGACCAGCGATTCGGTGCGGCTGCGATGCTCGATCAGGGCCGCGATGGTGCCGATCTTGAGGCCGTGCTCGGCTGCGAAGAGCTGCAGGTCGGGCAGCCGCGCCATGGTGCCGTCTTCGTTCATCACCTCGCAGATCACCGCGGAGGGCGAGCACCCCGCCATCGCCGCGAAATCGCAGCCGGCCTCGGTATGGCCGGCGCGCATCAGCACGCCGCCGTCCACCGCCTGCAACGGGAAGATGTGACCCGGCTGGACCAGGTCGGACGCCACGGCATTGGGAGCGACCGCGGCCTGCACCGTGCGGGAGCGATCGGCGGCCGAGATGCCGGTCGTGACGCCTTCGGCGGCCTCGATCGACACCGTGAACGCCGTCGAATGCTTGGCGCCGTTGCGCGCGACCATCGGCGGCAGATTCAGGCGCTCGCACATCTCGCGCGAGAGCGTGAGGCAGATCAGGCCACGGGCGTGGCGCGCCATGAAGTTGATGGCCTCGGGCGTGACGTGGTCCGCGGCGAGCACGATGTCGCCTTCGTTCTCGCGGTCTTCTTCGTCGACCAGGATCACCATGCGGCCGGCGCGCAGCTCGGCGACGATTTCCTCGACCGATGAAATGGGCGCCGGCGCGTGGTTGCTGCGAGGCGCGCTGATCGGCGTGACGGCTGCGTTCATGGGGCTTTGTCTTTCTGTGGGGTTGGAATGGCGCCGGCCTGGAGCATGCGCTCCACGTAGCGCGCCACGGTGTCGATCTCGAGGTTCACGCGGCTGCCGTTCTTGAGGCTGCCGAGCGCGGTGTTCTCGACGGTGTGGGGAATGAGGTTGATGCTGATCTCGCTGCCGTCCGCCTGGTCGGTCACGCTGTTGACGGTGAGGCTCACGCCGTTGACCGTGATCGAGCCCTTGTAGGCGAGGAAGCGGGCGAGGGCGGGCGGGGCGAGCACGCGCAGTTCCCAGCTCTCGCCGACCGGTGCGAAGCGGGTGACGATGCCGATGCCGTCCACATGCCCCGACACGATGTGTCCGCCCAGGCGATCATGCGCGCGCAGTGCCTTTTCGAGATTGATCTGGGCGGCTTCTTCCGAGAGGCCGGCGGTCTTGTCGAGCGACTCCGCGGAAATGTCGATGGTGAATTGCTTGCCGGGCAGGTCGAGCGAGGTGACCGTCATGCAAGCGCCATTGAGCGCGATGCTGTCGCCGAGCCCTACGTCGTCGAGATAGCCGTCGGGCGCCGCGATGCTGAGCCGCTTGCCGTGGGATGAAGAGCTGCCGAGGTCGTGGACGGCGGCGATGCGCCCCACGCCGGTGATGATTCCGGTGAACATCCTGCCATTTTCGCAGAGATGCGGCCGGGAATCGGGGGGAACCCTAAAACCGGTGGCGTCCCGCCACCCGCGCGACGATCCGCAGGTCCGGACCGACCGCGTCGAAGGTCCGGAATTCGAGCGCAAGCGCGTCTCCCAGCGAGGTCAGCGCGCCGCCGGCATGTGGCTGGCTGGCAATGCCGAGGCCGTCGCCGATGAACTTCGGAGCGACGTACAGCAGCAGTTCGTCGACCAGCCCTTCGCGCATCAGCGAGCCATTGAGCTTGTGGCCGGCCTCGACATGCAGTTCGTTGACTTCGCGCGCCGCCAGGTCGCGCAGCATCGCCGCGAGGTCGACCTTGCCTTGCGAGTTGGCCATGCACGAGACCGTGGCGCCGCGAGCCTCCAGCGCCGCCGCTTTCGACTCGTCGCGCGTCGCGGCGTAGATCCAGACCATGCGCTCGATCTCGAAAAGCCGGGCAGTCGGCGGCGTCTGCAGGTGGCTGTCGACGATCACCAGGGGTGGCTGCCGCGTCGTCTCGACCAGCCGGACATCGAGTCGGGGATCGTCCTCGATGACGGTGCCGACGCCGGTCAGGATCGCGCCGGCGCGTGCGCGCCAGGCGTGACCGTCGGTGCGTGCCGCTTCGGAGGTGATCCATTGGCTCGTGCCGTTCTCGAGCGCCGTCTTCCCGTCGAGCGAGGCCGCCGCCTTGAGCCGGACCCACGGGGTCTTTCGGACCATCCGGCTGAAGAAGCCGATGTTGAGTTCGCGGGCTTCTTCGGCAAGCGGTCCGATTTCGACTTCGACGCCCGCGGCGCGGAGGCGCTCGAAGCCTTGACCAGCGACCAACGGATTGGGGTCGGCGATCGATGCGACCACCCGGCGGATGCCTGCGGCAATCAAGGCGTCGCAGCAAGGCCCGGTCCGTCCGTGGTGCGAGCAGGGCTCCAGCGTCACGTAGGCGGTAGCGCCCGCGACCGAGTGGCCCTGCGCCGCCGCATCGCGCAGCGCCATGACTTCGGCATGCGGGCCCCCGACGGGTTGCGTGCGACCCTGCCCAAGCACCGCGCCCGATGCATCCACCAGAACACAGCCGACGCGTGGATTGGGGTCGGTGAGAAAACGGCTCTGGATGGCGAGCTGATGCGCGCAGGCCATCAGGTGCGCGTCTGAGGAAAGTGAGGACATGGACATGGAAGAGATCGCGACGCTTCTCCGCGGCAGTCGCGCGGCGCCGGAAAGCGGCGGAAATTGCAGGGCAATTTCTCGAATGATACGAGCGGTAGGGATTGAAGGCCGAACGGTGCATCGATTCAGGGGCGCCTTCATAGACTTCGCCCCGGTCCGTTGGGAGACCTCCGTCGGCCGTTGATCAGGGAGACACAAGAACATGGCGCCATCCAGACGCCGGGCCGCCGGCTTTTCGCTTCTCGAAGTACTCGTCTCGATCGTCGTTCTCAGCTTGGGGTTGCTGGGGGTGGTGGGCATGCTGATGACCTCGGTGAAAAGCATGGGCGAGTCCGGAGCCTTCACTTCAGCAGTCAATCTCGTTCGCGAGCTGTCGGAAGCGGTTCGCATCAACAAGAACGTTTCGACAAGGCATGAACGGGCCGTCAATCCCTATCTGCTTGGCGAGCTGAAGCGCCGGGACGCGCTCCCCGGTGAGCTGACTGGTGTTTCGTGCGTCGGCCTTGGCGCCAGTTGCGATGCGAAGACACTGGCGGCTTGGGATATTCGCCAATGGGTAGGGCGGGTGAGAAGCACGCTGCCCGAAGCTCGCATCGCCGTGTGCTTCGACGACGGTGATGGCATTGACTGGGTCTGCACCGATACGGGTCGCACCCTCGTGGTCAAACTGGGCTGGACGCCGCACATCGGCAGTCCGGAGGAAATGAGTCCCGATGCATCGCCGCGGGTCGTCATGCAATTGGCTCCGGGATATGGCGGCAGCGGTTCGGAAGGTCCATGAGATGACGCGTTTGTCTTCACAGCGCGGCGTGACCTTGATCGAGCTGATGGTGGCGATGGCCTTGGGGCTGGTCGTCGTGCTGGCCGCCTCGACGGCGTTTCTCGCCGGCAAGAGGCTTTTCGACACCGATTCCGACGTGCAGGCCGTCCAGGATTCGCTGCGCTTCGCACGCTACGTGGTGCAGGGACTGGTCCGTCAGGCGGGCTACGCGGACTATGCGCCCGATCCACTCACCGATGGCGTGCCGGTCGTCGCAAGCAATGCCAATCTGCTGGCCGATTCGTCGGACCCGATGGACCTGAACGTTGCGGGCGCGAGCAACACCACGGTGAGCGGCAGCGGCTTTGGTCAGAATGATTCCGACCGGACAGGTGGGAACGATTCGCTTATGGTGCGCTTCTTCGGGCGCAGCGAAGTCGGCAGCCGCAGTGCCGACGGATCGATGATCGATTGCATGGGCACCAAGAGGGCCGGACCTGTCGATGCGCCGACAGCCGGTGATCGGGTGTTGAACATCTTCCATGTGAAGGTCGCGCGCGACGGCGAGCCGAGCCTCTACTGCAAGACCGATGCGAAGTCCGTGGGGCAGCCTCTGGTTCGGGGTGTCGAGAAGTTCAAGGTCGTCTATGGCTACGACGGCAACGGCGATGGCGTGGCGGAGACCTGGCTCGACGCCAGCGCGATCGCGGCCAAGGGAGCGGATAGCGGCAGAACCCATGCCGAGTGGCGCAAGGTCGTGGCGGTCCGTGTGGGCATGGTGGTCAGGAGTCAGCGTCCGAACGGCGACCTGAAGCAGGTGACGGGCGAGGACTATCGCCTGTTTCCGCTGGGGCCCGGATTCGAGGATATCTCCTTCGCGCCGCCCGATGACGGGCGCTATCGCTCGGCCGCGACGTTCACCGTGATGTTGCGCAACGTCGTCAAGGACCCCGGATGAGCGCGTATTCCCCAGGACCTGTTGCGGTGCATCGGGAGGCCGGCTTTTCGCTGATCGTTGTTCTGCTGCTCCTGGTGGTGGTCACGGTCCTCGGCGTCGGCGCGGCACAGCTTTCCATCGTCAACGAATTCGGTGCGCGCAGTGATCGGGACCACGAAGTGGCCTTCCAGGCGGCGGAGGCGGCGCTGATCGAGGCCGAACTGGACGTTTTCGGGCCGAACCGCGACGGCAGGGCGCGTCACTGCCTCTTCGACGAACGGGACATCTCGCCATTCGCTCCGGGCTGCGGACGCGAGGGAGCCCGCAACCATGGTCTTTGCGCCGCGGCCGATCCTGGCGCGATGCCCACCTGGATGAAGGCGGACCTCTCACCCGAAAGCGAGACGTCGGTGGCGTACGGAACCTTCACCGGGCAGAACTATGCGGCCGTTAGCGGCGGCAGCGCTGCGCCCCCGCGTTACGTCATCGAGGCGGTGCGCAACCGCGGCGGCTGGGAAGCCAACCGGCTTCCGAGTGCGAGTGCCGGAGACGTGACCCACATCTTTCGCGTGACCGCCATCGGTTTTGGCGTCAGGAAGGAAACGCGGGTGGTTCTGCAGACCACGCTCTACAAGCCGGTGCCCAGCGCCGGTTGTCCGTGAAGAGGAGTTGAATTGACAAGGACGAACGAATTGAAGGTCGCCTTCGCTGCGGTCGTGCTGCTGCTTGCGGGCGCATCCGAACCCGCGGGGGCTGCGCCAACGGTCGATGTCACGCCGGATGCCGTGCTGGCGAGCGAGCCGCTGTTTTCCACGACCTCGCCGGTCTCGAGCCCCCGTGTCGCAGCCAACAGCGCGACAGTTTTCATCCCCCAACTCGATAGCACCAGCTGGTCTGGTTCCTTGCTGGCCTACGGGCTGAAGTACCAGGACGGTGCGGTGAGCCGCGAAACGACGCCGATCTGGAATGCGGGCGAGTTGCTGACCGGAAATCCCCTTGCAAGCCCCCCGATCGCCGCACGGCTTCCGAGTACGCGAAGGATCTTCACGATGCTCGATTCCGGCCGAGGCGTTCCATTCACCTGGGACGACGTGAAGGACGACGCGGCCCTGGCAGGCTACCTGAATGCCGGGCCCTACCAGCCGACGGGCAGGGTGGACGATCTGGGGGCCGACCGCATCGCCTACTTGCGTGGCGATCGCACGAAGGAAACGCGCCACGCCGGGGGCGTCTTCAGGACGCGCAGTTCGGTCATGGGGGACATCGTCAACTCGACACCCTTGCTGGTCGGTCCCGCGGACAGCCGGGAGAACGATGCACAGGCGGTGTACGTCGACGCCAACGACGGCATGCTGCACGCGTTCGGCGCCGATAGCGGCACCGAGCTGTTCGCCTACGTGCCCCGATCCCTGCACGCCAAGCTCGGCGCGTACACGTCCCCGAACTACGTACACCAATCCTTTGTGGACGGCAGCCCCGTCGCGGGTGAGGTGCAGTTGGCGAATGGCTCGACCAAGACCGTGCTGGTTTCGGGCATGGGCGCGGGGGCGCGCGGCGTGTTCGCCCTGAACGTGACTGAACCGAGAGAGTTCTCCGCGAACGACGTGATCTGGGAATTCAACGGCGACGACGACTCCGACATGGGCCATGTCATGCAGGCTCCGCGCATCATGAAGTTCCATGCCGCGGCGGCCGCGAAAGGCCAGCCGGCCACCTTCGCGGTGGTTGCCTCCGGCTTCAACAATGGCAACGCGGGTAAGGCAGCCGCATTGTTTTTGCTCTCCCTGGACAAGGCCGTCCACGAGCCATGGCAACTTGACAGGAACTACTACAAGATCGTGCTGCCCGAGCCGCTCGACAAGTCGATCGTGAATGCGCTGGGGCCCGTGACTGACTACAGCATTGCCGACAACGCAACGCGCCGGCTGTACGCCGGAGACACGCAAGGCAACCTGTGGCGATTCGACTTCGCGAAAGGTCCGCCAGGGCGACAGGGCGCCTTGGCTTTCAACCGAACACCGTTGATGGTCGCGCAGGACTCGCAAGGCAGCCGTCAACCCATCACGACTGCGCCGCTTGTCGGTGTAGGTCCCCAGGGCGGCGCGATCGTCCTGTTCGGCACCGGCAAGCTTGTCGAAGTCGGCGACCTGAGCACTCGTCGCGCGCAAACGCTCTATGGCGTGCATGACGACGACACGATCATTCCCGATTCCCAGGCGCGGAGGCAACTGGAGCCGCGGCGCATGACACCCGATGAGAGCGGGAAGTTCACCGTCTCCGGCGACACGTTCGCCTATGGAAGCCACGACGGCAAGTCATCGCGGCGCCGTGGCTGGTTCTTCGATTTGCCCGATGCAACGACTCGAGGCGAGCGACTGGTCTCGCAAATGGTGCTCCGCGATGGCTACCTGCTGTTCAACACGCTCATCCCTGATGCCGACGCCAGCAGTGCGGATGGCGGCGGAGGCCACAGCTGCGCCGTGAATGCAATGACCGGCTTGTCGTCGGACAGTACCTGCATCCCTTCGACGGTCGGACCGCTCGGTTCACCGCTCGTGATCGAGGAGGGGGACGCTGCCTTCGTGTCGACGGACGCGTTCGGTCGCCGGATCTACAGGAAGAAGCTGTCCGTCATCAACTTCGGGGCCGGAGCGGGTGCGGGGTCCGGCACCTCGATCGAGAGCCCTCTGGATCGCGGAACGGTGTCGCTGGTGGGCGGGCGGCTCAACTGGCGTCAAGTCGTCAACTTCAAGGGGGCCAGGCCATGAAGAGCGGGACCCGTTCGGCCGCGCGGCAGGGACTCGCCCGTGGTTTCACGCTGCTCGAACTCATGATCGCGTTGGCGGTGGTTGCCATCCTTGCGTCCATCGCCTATTCGGCCTACACGGAGTCGGTTCGAAAGGGCTGGCGCGCGGAAGCGCGTGCTGCGCTCATCCGCGAGATGCAGCAGCAGGAGCGCTTCTACACCCAGCGTGCGAAGTACAAGACCGACAAGGCGTTCGCGGCGACCGCGGGCGTCAATGCGCCAAGCAGCAAGTACGACATCGCCGTGGCTGCATGCGAAGGACGCAACGACCCTGCGCAATGCATCCGCTTGACCGCCATCCTGAGGTCCGGACTCTCCGATTCCGCAGCCGGAAGCATCTGGATCGAAAGTTCAGGCCTCAAGGGCTGCAGCGGTTCGGACGCCAGCAGGTGCTGGCAATGAGCAGCGCACGTCTGTCGTCCCGCAAGGGGCGTGGCTTCACGCTCATCGAAATGATGGTGGTGGTTGCACTCGCCGCGATCCTGGGGGCGGTGGCGGTGCCCGGTTTTCGTGATCTGCTGGTCAACCAGAGGCTGGCGGCGACCACCAGTGACTTCGTCGCCTCTTTGGGCCTGACGCGCGCCGAAGCGATCAGGCATTCGCAGTTGGTGACCTTGCTTCCGAGGAACCAGGATTGGTCCAACGGCTGGGAGGTGGCGACCACGGATTTCGATGGCAATCGGGTCCTGTTGCGCGCGTTCGAAGCGCTGCGACCGGGCATCGCAGTGGATCCCCGCAACGGCGACGGCTTCAACAAGTTCGTCAGCTACGACGCGAGTGGCTTCTCCAAGACCAAAAGCGGCGCCTTTGGTGCGGGCTGCCTGACGTTCGTGGCGGAGACCGGCAGGCGAAGTTCCGTTGTGATTTCTGCTTCCGGTCGGCCCAGGGTCTGCGATCCTGACAAGAAAGGCGATTGCGCCGGTGCTTGCGGCACCTGATCGCACAGTCGCGCCTCAGATATCGCGCAACAATTGCCTGAACTCGTCCACGTCCTCGAAGCTGCGGTAGACCGAAGCAAAGCGCACGTAGGCCACCTTGTCGAGCTTCTTGAGTTCCCGCATCACGAGTTCGCCCACCTTGGTGGACTCGATCTCGCGCAGGCCGCTCGAAAGGAGCTTCTGTTCGATGCGCAGCAGCGCGGTGTCGATCTGTTCGATGCTGACCGGCCGCTTGCGCAGCGCCAGCATCATCGACGCGCGAACCTTGGCGGGCGTGAAATCGGCGCGGCTGCCGTCCTTCTTGACCACGACCGGGAAGTTGACGTCGGGCCGTTCATAGGTGGTGAAGCGCTTGTCGCAGGCGCCGCACTGCCGCCGGCGCCGGACGAAGTCGCCGTCCTCCGAAACGCGGGTCTCGACGACCTGCGTTTCGAGGTGGCCGCAAAAGGGGCACTTCATGCCGACCCGCTGCTTGAAACCGGCACAGCCGAATCCAGGGCGCCTGCGGAACCGGCTCCGCTGGGCCGCTGGGTGCGCCCCCTTGAGGGGGAGCGCCGAAGGCGCTCGGGGGTGATCAAAGGTAGACCGGGAAACGGCTGGTCAGCGCGTTCACCTTGGCGCGAATGGCCTCGATGTTGGCTGCGTTGCGCGGGTTGTCGAGCACGTCGGCGATCAGGTTGGCGGTGAGACGGGCTTCTTCTTCCTTGAAGCCGCGCGTCGTCATCGCGGGGGTGCCGATGCGCACGCCGCTGGTCACCATCGGCTTTTCCGGATCGTTCGGGATGGCATTCTTGTTGATCGTCATGTGGGCGTCGCCCAGCACGGCTTCGGCTTCCTTCCCGGTGATGCCCTTGGCGCGCAGGTCGACCAGCATCACGTGGCTCTCGGTGCGGCCGCTCACGATGCGCAGGCCGCGCTGGGTGAGGGTCTCGGCGACGACCTGCGCGTTCTTGACCACCTGTTGCTGGTAGGCCTTGAACTCGGGCGACAGCGCTTCCTTGAACGCCACGGCCTTGGCGGCGATCACGTGCATCAGCGGACCACCCTGCAGGCCCGGGAAGATCGCGCTGTTGATCGCCTTCTCGTGCTGCGACTTCATGAGGATGATGCCGCCGCGCGGGCCGCGCAGGCTCTTGTGCGTGGTGGAGGTGACCACGTCCGCGTGGGGAACCGGGTTGGGATACACGCCCGCGGCCACGAGGCCCGCGTAGTGCGCGATGTCCACCATGAAGATCGCGCCGACGTCCTTCGCGACCTTGGCGAAGCGCTCGAAATCGATGCGCAGCGAATAGGCCGAGGCGCCTGCGATGATGAGCTTGGGCATGTGCTCGTGCGCCTTGCGCTCCATCGCGTCGTAGTCGATCTCTTCCTTGGCGTCGAGGCCGTAGCTCACGACGTTGAACCACTTGCCGCTCATGTTCAGCGGCATGCCGTGGGTCAGGTGGCCGCCTTCGGCGAGGCTCATGCCCATGATGGTGTCGCCGGGCTTGAGAAAGGCGAGCATCACGGCCTCGTTGGCCGACGCGCCGCAATGCGGCTGCACGTTCGCGGCATCGGCGCCGAAGAGCTGCTTGACGCGGTCGATGGCCAGCTGTTCGGCGATGTCGACGTTTTCGCAGCCGCCGTAGTAGCGCTTGCCGGGGTAGCCCTCGGCGTACTTGTTGGTGAGTTGCGAGCCCTGCGCGGCCATGACGGCCGGCGAAGCGTAATTCTCGCTCGCGATGAGCTCGATGTGGTGTTCCTGGCGGGCGTTCTCGGCCTGGATGGCGGCCCAGATTTCAGGATCGGTCTGTTCGACCAGGTTGTCGCGGTGGTACATGGCAGTCCTTCAAGACGATGGGCCTTGTTCTTCAACCAAACAAGGGCTGCCCAGGCGAACGGCTGAACGCCTGCTCAAGACAGCAGGCGGCACGCTTCCCAGTGGTAGTCCACGTCAGCGCAGCGCACCTGAAAAGATGCAGCGCCTATCGCCAGTCGCGTGCTCGCCGAGTGTAGCTGACCGCGGGAGCCGACGGTTCGAAAAAGGTGTTAATCCCCGACCATCGCGACGCGTTCCGAAGCGGCTTCCTGCTGCTTGGCGGGCGCGGGGTTCACGACCGGCACCGGATTCTGGCGCGGTGCGGCTGATGGCGTATTGACCGCCGGGGGGCGTCCGGCGACGACCTGGCGCAGGCGCTCGTGCTCGGCGAGGACCTTGGAGGCGTAGCCGCCGTCGTCCGTCAGATTGGCCGCACCGACGTAGAAACGCAGCCCGCCTTCGAGCGAACCGGCACGTGCGATGCACTCCTGCAGAACCTTGACGCCGACCCGCATGTTGGTGACTGGGTCGAAAGCGGTCAGGGTGCCGCCGGCGCTCTCGTACTTTTCGCCGTGGACGCGCGTCATGACCTGCATGAGGCCCTGGGCGCCGACTTGGCTCTGGGCGAATGGGTTGAAGCTGGACTCCACCGCCATGATCGCCAGGATCAGCGTCGGGTCGAGCTTGGTGCGCTTGCCGAGGTCGAAGGCTTCCGAAACCAGGACCGCCAGCGGTTCGGCGGCGACGCGGTATTTCTTGCTCAGCCAGTAGGCGACGGCAGCCTGCTGCTTCGGCAGCTCGTGGGGGCTGGCCGCGGTGGTGCGCTCGATGGCGGTCGGCTCGAGTTCGAACTCGGCGGCGGCGGCCACCGGCTGCGGCTTGCGGGACTGGAGCCAGCCCATCAGTTGCTCTTCGCCCGATTGGCGCAGGTCCGGCCTGGCAGCCAGTGCGAGCGCCGCGAAGACGATCGCCAGCCCGACAAGGGCGAAGCCGTTGTGCGTGATTTCAAAGAAGCCGTCGACCACGTCGGACATGAACGTCCGTAGCCCTCGGGCTGTGGCATCAAGCGCCTGCTTCATCGCGTTTCCTTTCTATGCGGAACCTTGTTCGCTAACGCCACGAGGGCGAACGAGAACGCAGCAGCGCCTGGATTGGTACGGATCAGGTCCGCGCGAAGGAGGGGGGGAGCGCGGCCGCCTGATCAAGCCGATTGCATATCGGCAGCGGATTGGGGGATGAGTCCGGACGATTTGGCGATCCGGGTTGGCGGCATTCTAGGAGCGGCTAAATACCCGGTCAAGAATAAGACATGGAGTCGTTATTCTAATTTTGGTTGTAAAAAATGTGAGGATTAGTGCGCGAATCGGCCGCGCCGAACCGATTGAAAAGCTCATTTGGAAATCTTTCCGCTACAGGCCTAGGCTATAGATGCCTCGACTTTGTAGGCGCTTCACCAAGGTCCGGTAACCCAAGGAGCAATCCGGCGGTTCAGCGACTGCGGCCCGACGGTGGCAATCTCTTGCTGCCAGCCTGACCGGAACAGATCAACTTCCGGTCGCGCGAAAAGATGGCATGGGCGTTGCGTCCGCCATCGAGCCCGGTGGCATGACTTCGGTCCCGCCACCGGGCTTTCTCGTTTCTGGGAAGGCGGAGTCGTTTGGGGCACACTCCCGGGCGATGAAAGCAGGTGAGTTGAAACAGAACAAATGGGTTCGGCGCGGGGTGGTCGCGCTGCTGGTCCTCCTGGCCGTGTGGGCGCTCGCATGGATCGCGGTGCCGCCCATCGCCAAGGGGCAGATCCAGCGCATCGCGAGCGAAAAGCTGGGCCGCGAGGTCACCGTCGGCAAGATCGACTTCAAGCCCTGGACGCTCGAGCTCACGGTGCGCGACCTGCGTATCGCCACCGCCGATGGCAAGCAGGCGCAGGTGGCGGTCAATCGCATCTATGTCGATGCGGAGCTGCAATCGATCCTGCGCCTTGCGCCGGTGGTGGACGCGGTGTCGATCGATTCGCCGGCCATCCTGCTCACGCATTTGAGCGACGGCAAGTACGACATCGACGACATCCTGGCCAAGCTCGCGCCCGCGCCGGATGCGCCCAAGAGCGAGCCGCCGCGCTTCGCGATCTACAACATCGGCATTTCGAACGGCTCGTTCACTTTCGACGACCAGACGGTCCAGCGCCGGCATGAGTTGCGCGACCTGACGCTGGCGGTGCCGTTCCTGAGCAATCTGGCCTCCAAGCGGGACATCACGACCGAGCCGAAGCTGGCGTTCGTGCTCAACGGCAGCAAGTTCGACTCGGCCGCGTCGTCGACGCCTTTCGCCGAGAGCCACAAGACCGACGCCCAGATCAAGTTCGAGGGGCTCGATCTCGTGCCTTACCTGGGCTATGTCCCCGGCGGGCTTCCCGTGTCGCTGCGGGCGGGCAAGCTCGATGCCGACCTCCGGATCGATTTCGCGCAGGCCGCTGCGCCGACGCTGAAAATCACCGGCACTGTCGCGGCGAACGGCATCAAGGTGGCGGATGGCAGGGGCAAGGACCTGCTCGGGTTCGAGTCGCTCAAGGTGGCCTTGACAGACGTGCGGCCGCTGGAGCGGATCGTGCACTTGAGCGAGGTGGCGCTGGCCGCGCCGCAATTGGTCGTGGCGCGCGACGAGGCCGGCAAGTTGAATCTGCTGGCGACCGATCCAGCGACCGGCGCCAAGGAAAAGGTGGCGACCGTTCCGGCGCCTGAAGCCCACGGCGACGGCGCGCCCAGGCCAGCCGAGCCGCCGGGGTGGCACCTCCAGGTGGACAAGGTCGCGCTCACCGGCGGCCATGTCGGATGGCGCGACCAGACCACGAAGCCGGCCGCGGAAATCGACGCCAAGGATCTGGCCGTCGAGGTGAATGCGGTGGCCTGGCCGATGGAAAAACCGGCGACCTTCAACGGGTCGACGTCCGTTGCCGGCGCGACCATCAAGTTCGAAGGCCACGCGACGGACAAGGAAGCGAAGGTGCAGACGGAAGTCGGCGCACTGCCGCTGTCACTGGCGGCGCCGTACCTCGCGCAGAGCCTCGAGCCCACCCTGGACGGCAAGCTCAGCGGCCAGGTCGAGGTGGCGTGGGCCAAGCCCGACCTGAAGTTCAAGGCGAGCCGCGTGATCGCCGAGGATCTCGCGCTCACGCAAGAGAAGACGGCGCTCGCCAGCGTCGGCCGGTTCGAGTTGCAGAACGCCGAAGTCGATATGACCAGGCACACGCTGGCCATCGGCTCCTTCGCGGCCGCGAACCCAAAGGTGCGCGTGGAGCGCGACAAGGAGAAGCGCTGGATGTTCGATCGCTGGCTCAAGGTGCCCGCCGGGGGCAACGGCGGCGAGGCCGGTGCGAAGGAGGCCAAGGTCGCCGCGCCGAAAGACCGCGAGGCATCCGAGGCGCCATCGCCGGCGGCGAACACGAAGCCGTGGGAGCTTTCCATCGCCTCGGTCGCGGTCGACGACGGCGCGCTCTCCTATGCCGACAACGCCAGCGACACGCCGGTCGCGTTCGAGATCAGCTCGCTGAAGGTCAACGCGCAGAAGATCGCGCCGAACACCGCCACCGTCTCGCCGCTCAAGGTCTCGGGCCGCATCGCGGCAGGGCGCGCCGAGCCGGGCCGCTTCGAATACGACGGCAACCTGGCGCTCAAACCGATCGCCGCCGAGGGCAAGTTGACCCTTGCGTCGCTGCCGGCGCACGCCTTCAAGGCCTACTACGCCGACGCGCTCAACATCGACATCCGGCGCGCCTTCGCGAGCTACCGGGGGACCGTCAAATATGCGTCGACCCCGGCCGGCATGAGCGTGCGGCTTGCCGGCGACACCGCCGTCGACGACTTCCGCGCCAATAGCGTGATCCTCACGCAGGCGCAGGGGCAGGCGAGTTCGGGCAACAGGCAACTGCTGAGCTGGAAGACGCTGGGGTTGCGCGGGGTGCAGGTGAACATGGTGCCCGGCGCGCCGCTGAACCTCGACGTCCGCGAAACGACGCTCACCGATTTCTTCGCCCGGATCATCATCGACCCGACCGGCAAGCTGAATCTGCTGTACCTGGTCAAGCAGCCTGGGCAACCGGGAACCCCGGATGCCTCGGCGCCGGCGCCCGAGGTCACGACCAAGCGAAGCCTGGGAGGAACCACCACGACGACGAACACCCGCCGCGCGGCCCGCTCGCGCGGCCAGGCGGAAGCGGCACCTGCGGAACTGATGGTGGGTGGCGCTTCGCAGGCGCCGGCAGCCGCGGCGGCCGCGCCTGCGCCCGCTGCGCCGCCGAACCCGATGGCGCCGGTCATCAACTTCGGCCCGATGGCGCTGGTCAACGGTCGAATCGATTTCTCCGACACCTTCATCAAGCCGAATTACTCGGCGGACCTGACCGAACTGACGGGCCGGCTGAGCGCGTTCTCTTCCAAGCCGGTGGGCGACAAGCCGGCGCTGGCGGACCTGGAATTGCGCGGCAAGGCCCAGCAGACCGCGTCGCTCGAAATCACCGGGCGACTCAATCCGCTGGTCAAGCCGCTCGAACTCGACATCACGGCGAAGATGCGCGAGCTCGACCTGCCGCCGCTGTCGCCGTATTCGGTCCGGTTCGCCGGCCACGGGATCGAACGCGGCAAGCTCAGCATGGACGTCAACTACAAGATCGCGCCGGACGGTTCGCTCACCGCGTCCAACCGCCTGATCCTGAACCAGCTCCAGTTCGGCGAGCAGGTGGAGGGCGCGCCTGCGAGCCTTCCGGTTCGGCTCGCGGTGGCGCTGCTGGCGGATCGCAATGGTGTGATCGACGTGGACCTGCCGCTTCGGGGGTCGATCAACGATCCCGAGTTCAGCATCGGGCCACTGATTCTCAAGGCCATCGTGAACCTGATCGCGAAGGCCGCGACCGCACCGTTCGCGCTGCTGACGGGCGGCGGCGGGGGCGGCGAGTCCAGCGCCATCGTTTTCGCGCCAGGCAGCGCCGAACTCTCCGCGGAAGCCAAGCAGAGCCTCGACAAGGTTGCGAAGGCCATCATCGACCGGCCGGGGCTGCAGATGACCGTCGTCGGAACCGCCAGCCTCGAGCAGGAGCGCGACGGCTACCAGCGCCAGCGCGTGCGGCAGCTCGCGCAGGCCGAGAAGCGGCGCGCAGCGGTGCGGGCGGGCCAGAACGCGGCGGACGTCGACACGCTCAGCGATTCCGAATACCCCGACCTCCTGGCTGCGGCCTACAAGCGTTCGGACGTCACCAAGCCTCGCAACATGGTGGGACTCGCCAAGGACCTGCCGCAGCAGGACATGGAGAACCTGCTGGCGGCCAGCATCGCCGTCGACGAGGAGTCGATGCGCCAGCTGGCGGTGGCTCGCGGCGTCGCGGTGCGCGACTACCTGCTCGAGCAGAAAGTGCCGAGCGAGCGCCTTTTCCTCGGCGCGGTGCGCACCAGGGCCGAAGGCGACAATTGGAAACCCAGTGCCGAGCTGAAACTCGCGACCCGTTGAACCGGGCGGCGACAAGTCGGTGAAAATGCAGCGGTGCGCCGGCAAATTGCCGGCGCCTTCGCTTTTCTTCTACAGATAACGATTCTTCGCGCAGTGACTTCAACTTCTTCCAAGCCTCACGACATCCAGTCCCTCGACACGCTGACCGGCGGCGCTTTCACCGCGCCGACCTCGGGCGAGCGTGCGCAGCGCATCCGTGATTGGCTCGCGGGCAATCCGTCATCCGAGCAGATGCAGGACGTCTTCAAGGAACTGAGCGGCCGCGACAAGGGCGCCGCCCGGCTGCTGCGCGAGAAGCTCGACGAACTCAAGCGCGCGAAGGGTCAGGAGGCGATCGCCGCCGAATGGACTCAGAAGGCCCAGGCGCTGCTCGCCCAGCCCAAGCTCAACATTGCCGATGCGCTCGCCTGGCAGCGCGATGCCGCGAAGGCCGGCGCGCCCCTTTCGCGCGAGCCGCTGGCCGGCATCAAGACCCAACTGGCCGAGCGGGTCAAAGGCATCGAGGACCTGCAGCACCGGGCTCAGGTGCATCGCGAGGCCGCGGTACTGCTCGCCCAGCGCTTCGAGGTGCTGTCGACCAAGAGCTGGCGCGACGCGCAGGCGGCCGAGGAGGCCTTGCGCAGCGATGTCGCGCACTGGCAGCAGCAGGCGGCCGAGATCGTTGCCGACGGCAACTGGAGCAGCCTGGACGCGAAGTTCGCACCGCAGCTCGAGTCGTCCAAGGCACAGCTTCTGGTCGTCTCCGATGCATTCCACGGCGCTCTGGCGCAGGCGCAGGCTGCGGCCACCGATCTCGCCGCGCCGCTGCCGCCGGTGCCGGTATGGGCCGACGAACTGCGCGTTGCGCGCGGTGGCGTGCCCGAGGCGGCCGCGCCGGCTCCCGTGAAACCCGCTGCGCCCAAGGTCGATCCTGAAAAGCGCGCCGCGGCACATGGCGCGGTCGAGGCCGCGCTCCTCAAGCTGGAGCAGGAAACCGCGCAGGGACATGGCAAGGCAAGCGCCGGTGCGGCTGCCGCACTGCGGGCAGTGCTCAAGGAGCATGGTCGGTTGGTCGATGCAGCGCTCGAAGCCCGCGTGCATGCCGCGCTCGTCGCGGCGGGCGAACTCGAAGGCTGGCAGCGCTGGAGCGCCGACAAGGTTCGCGAAGAGCTCGTCGCCAAGGCCGAAGGCCTGCTCAAGCGCCCCGAGGGTCAGGCGCTGGGTGGCCGGAAGATGCAGGAAACCCTGCGCGCCCTGCGCGAGCAGTGGAAGCAATCCGATCAGGGCGGGGTGCCGAACCATGCGCTGTGGAAGCGCTTCGACGAGGCCTGCAACGAGGCCCACAAGGTGGTCGAAGCCTGGCTCGAAAAGGTGCGCGCGGATGCCGCGGAACACCGGGCACATCGTCTCGCGTTGATCGAGGAAGTGAAGGCCTGGGCGGCCGAGCACGCGAACGGATCGGATTTGAAGGCCATCAATCGCGCGCTGCATCAGTTCGCGGATCGCTGGCGCGATGCGGGTCACGTCGGCGAGAAGGTGTTCGCCGAATTGCAGTCGCAGTGGTCCGAGGCTTTTGGCGCCGCGCGTGCGCCGTTCGAAGCCCAGCAGAAGGCGAGCATCGAGCGCCGCCAGGCCATGATTGCGGAAGCGGCCGAACTCGGTGCGGCGCCCATGCTGCGCATCGATGCGGTCAAGTCGCTTCAGCAGCGCTGGCAGGCCGAGGCGCAGTCGGTGCCGCTCGATCGCCGGCAGGAACAGAAGCTGTGGGACGCATTCCGCGCGCCTATCGACGAAGCCTTCAACCGCAAGACCGCCGAGCGCGAAAAGGCGTCGGCGGCCATGAGTGCGCATGATCGCAGCGTCCTCGATGCGTCGAAGGCGCTCGAAGCCGCCAGCGGCACGGGCGACGCACAGAAGATCCGCGCAGCGATCGCGCAACTGGAGGCCGCGATGCGCAACCAGGCGTCCGCCGAGGCAGCGCCGGCGGCAGCTTCCGCCGACGGCCCGTCCGTCGGTGCGACCGAAGTCGTGGCTCCGGGGCAGGCGGCTGCCGAGTTCAGCGAAAGCGCGGAGCAGTCGCCCTCGCCGGAAGATGCGGAGGCACAGCCCGCACCCTCGCAGGTCGACGCCCCTGCGGCATCGGCCGATCTGGTGGCACCGGCCGATGGCGCCGATCCGTCGGCGCGCAGCGATGCCGAGGCGACGCCTGCCCCCGCGCCGGCCAAGCCCGCGCCGAAGCCGGTGATTGCCGTGCGCGGCGACGACCGCCCCGGCAACAAGAAGTCCGAACCCGCGCTCGCTGCGCGTGGCGGTCGATTTGGTGATCGCCGCGACAGCCGTGGTGCACCGGGTGGACGACCGGGTGACCGTGCGCCTCGCGGCGGCGAACGTGGCGCGCCCGCGGGCGGGCGCTTCGGCGATCGGCCGCCGCGCGAAGATCGCGGTCCGCGGCTGGGTGATGCCGCGTTCCGCGCGCAGCGTGACGCGTTCGAGCGTGCGGACCTTGCACTGCGCAAGCTGGCGGCGCAAGCCCACGGGGAGGCGCTCACCCAGGTGCTCGGCGCATGGGAGAAGCGCGATGCGTCTCAGCTTCCGAGCGCGCAGGAACTCGGGCGCGCCGTGACGCCGGCCGTCCGCAACGCGTGGTCGCAAGCGCTGGTGGCGACGCCTTCCGCGCCGGCCGGCGATGCGGCGGAAGCCCTGTTGCGGCTCGAAATGGCGGCGGAAGTGCCGACGCCGGCCGAGCAGCTCGAAGCCCGTCGCGCGCTGCAACTCAAGCTGCTCACGCGTCGTGGCGATCCGGCGCCCACGCAGACCTGGGGGCAGGATGCGGGCAAGGTGTTGGCCGCGCCGCACGATGCAGCGTCGGCACGCCGGCTGCAGAACGCGCTCAAGGCCTTGCTGCGCAAGTGAGCGCCGCGCCGGCCCGGACTATCGTTTGTCGGGCGGCGTGAAGAACTCGTCGAAGAGCAGGGCGAGTTCCGCGAACTCGCTGCGCAGCCTCTCGCGGTTCACGAAATACGCTTCACAGGCCACGGCGAAGAACTCGCCGGTCGATTGCGCGCCGTAGGCGTCGAGCCACGGTTCCTCGCCGCCGAAGCGTTCGACGACGATTGTTCTTTCGCGGAAGCTGTCGTAGGCCGGCTGCAGGACCGCGAGCCACGCGGCCCGCGCGTCTCGCGAATTCGACGTGCCGCGAAAGCTCCGAGGCAGCGGCGGGCAGCCATCGGCCGCGCCGCCGCGCATGTCGATCTTGTGGGCAAATTCGTGGATGACGACGTTGTAGCCCTCGTCGCGCGTGGCGCCGCTGGCGAGGACGTCCTGCCAGCTCAGCATCACCGGGCCGCGGTCCATGGCCTCGCCAGCGACGACCTCCTCATACTCGTGCACGACGCCCGTCGCGTCGACCGTCGTGCGCTGCGCGACCGCTTCGGACGGGTGCACGACCACGCCGACGAAATCGTCATACCAGTCCAGTCCGCCCTTGAGGTGCAAGACCGGCAGGACGGCTTGCGCGGCGATCGCCAGTGCGACCTCGTCGGAGATAACGAAGCCGTGCGCGCCGTAAAAGCGCTTGTCGCGCAGGAATTCGGCCGCGAGTTCGCGCAGACGGTCGATGTCGGCCCGCGGGCGCTCGGCCAGAAAGCGGTAGCGGGCCAGCGTGGCCTGCCAGGCCTCGTCGGGAATGCGGGGCGCCGGGCGTAGCCGGCGCAGCCAGGCGAACATCAGCGCAGATCGACGCGCTGAGCGCCGGCGGCGGAAATGCAGAGCAATTGCGCGCGGGGCGGATGCGCCGCCGCATCCCAATCGCTCAGCACGATGCGTTCGAGGCCATCGCCCAGGTCATGTTTCCTGGGCTTGTGCGTATGGCCGTGGACCAGCGTAGCGGCATGGGCGCGATGCAGCCAGTCGCGCGCGGCGCCAGCATCGACATCGGCCCAGACCATGCCGGGACTTTGCTTGCGATCCTCGCTCTGGGCGCGGACCGAGCGGGCAAGGGCGCGGCGCTCCTCCATCGGGCGGGCGAGTACGGCGGCTTTCCACTCCGGCGTGCGCACCTGGGCGCGAAAGCGCAGGTATTCGACGTCGTCAAGACACAGGAGATCGCCATGACTCAGCAGCCAGCGCTTCTCGTGCAGGACGAGCACCGTCGGATCGTCGATCAGCGTCATGCCGCACTGGGTAGCGAAGGCGGGGCCGAGCAGGAAATCCCGGTTGCCGTGCATGAAGAAGACGGGGCGCCGCGCCGTGGCGGTGCGTAGCACCTCGGCGCATTGGGCCTCGAAGCCCGGGAGCGTGGCCGCGTCGTCGCCGATCCAGACTTCGAACAGGTCGCCGAGGATGAAGATCGCGTCGGCGGGCGAGGTTTCGAGATAGCCGCGCCAGGCGCCGAAAGTGGCCTGGTCCGCGGCCTGAAGATGGAGGTCGGAGATGAGATCGACCGTGCGCCAGCTTGTGGGCGCGACGATCTCTGCAAACGCCTCCATTGTCGGCTTCAGGCCTTGACGACGGCCTTCTCGATCACGACGTCCTCGAGCGGCACGTCGTCATGGAAGCCCTTGCGGCCCGTCTTGACTGCCTTGATCTTGTCGACGACCTCCTTGCCGTCCACGACCTTGCCGAACACGGCATAGCCCCAACCCTGGGCCGAAGGCGCGGTGTGGTTCAGGAAGCCGTTGTCCGCGACGTTGATGAAGAACTGGGCGGTGGCCGAGTGCGGCGCGCTGGTGCGTGCCATGGCGACCGTGTAGGTGTCGTTCTTCAGGCCGTTGTTGGCTTCGTTCTGGATTTCGGCGCCTGTGGGCTTTTGCGACATGCCGGGCTCGAAGCCGCCGCCCTGCACCATGAAGCCGGGAATCACGCGGTGGAAGACGGTGTTGTCGTAGTGGCCGTTCTTGACGTAGTTCAGGAAGTTCTCGACCGTCTTCGGGGCCTTGTCCTGATCGAGTTCGAGCGTGATGACGCCCTTGTCCTTGATGTGAAGTTCGACTTGGGGATTGCTCATGAAGGCTCCTTTGGATTACTTGGCCACCACGGTGGCGGATTGAATGGTGATGGTTTCGACCGGCACGTCCTGCATGCCGCCCTTGTTGCCCGTGCGGGCGGCGCGGATTTTGTCGACCACTTCGGTGCCCGAGACCACCTTGCCGAAGACGGTGTAGCCGTAGCCGTCGGGCGAGGGCGCATTGAGGCTGGCGTTGTCCTTCACGTTGATGAAGAACTGCGAGGTGGCGGAGTTCGGATCGGAGGTGCGCGCCATCGCGATCGTGTACTTGTCGTTCTTGAGGCCGTTCTTGGCTTCGAGGGGGATGGGCGCGCGCGTGGGCTTCTGCCGGAGCTCGGACGTGAAGCCGCCGCCCTGGATCATGAAGCCGTCGATGACGCGATGGAAGATCGTGCCGTCGTAGTGCTTGTCGTTCACGTACTGGAGGAAGTTCTCGACCGTCTTGGGCGCCTTGTCCGGATAGAGCTCGACCACGATGTCGCCGGCCGAGGTGCCGAGCTTGACGCGGGGTGCGGCAGCCTGGGCCCAGCCGAGGGTGCTGGTGCCGGCAATCGCCAGCGTAGTGGCAGCGACGAGCGCCGCGCGGCGCGAGAGGATTCGAAGAGTCACTGGAGGTTCGCTTTCCGAAAATGCGCCAAGGCGCGGGACAACGTGGCCGAGTTACCTGCGCACGGGTTTGCGTGCATCCGGCGCCGCCGAAGGCAGATCGCCCGAGGCGGACGTGCCGAACATCTGGCGGATCAGCGCCAGTTTGGGGGGCACGGTGGCGTTGCCGGCCTCGAGCTGCTTGGCCCGGCTGTAGGACTCCGCAGCGAGTCGCACGTACACGTCGCCGAGGTTCTCGTGCGCCGTCGCATAGTCGGGGTTGAGCTTGACCGCCATCTCGAGCGCAGCGCGGGCCTTGTCGAACTGGCTCTGCGCGGCATAGAGGGCGGCGAGGTTGTTGTAGGGCTCGGGCAGCTCGGGGTAGTCCTGGTTGAGCTGCGTGAACGCGGTGATCGCGTCGGCTCGCTTGCCCTGCTCGGTGAGGATCACGCCGCGCAGGAAACGCATCTGCGGATCGCGGGGCTTGCCGCTGATGTAGGCGTCTGCCTTCGCGAGCGCTTCGTCCGCCTTGCCCTGACGCAGCAGCGCGTTGACGTCGCCATAGTCGTCCGCATGCGCGGCGCCGATTGCCAAAGCCAGCACGAGGGCAGGGAAAACGCGGAGGAGGGGAGCGGGGGAGAAGGCGGCAAGCTGCATGGAGCCTCGAGAGTGGGAGGGGGCACAAGCCGCGTAAACACGCGGAAATGTCCGCCGGTGGCCGTTTATACTGCGGGGCATTGTAGCCGAGGGGTCATGCCGAACCGCTCGTCTGCGCAGCACTTCCACCCCTGAAAATCAGCTGTCCTTCGCCCGTTCCTGCACGAGCGCGAACTGACGCTCCTAGTCTTCATGAGTCTTCGCATCTACAACACGCTCTCGCGTGAACTGGAGGAGTTTTCTCCGCTGCAACCCGGCCGGGTTCGCATGTACGTGTGCGGAATGACCGTCTACGACTACTGCCATCTGGGCCATGCGCGCTCAATGATCGCGTTCGACGTGGTGCAGCGCTGGCTCAAGGCGTCTGGCCTTGCGGTCGATTACGTGCGCAACATCACCGACATCGATGACAAGATCATCCGCCGTGCCGTCGAGAACGGCGAAAGCATCCGCGCGTTGACCGATCGCATGATCGATGCGCTGCACGAGGATGCCGATGCGCTCGGCATCGAGCGGCCCACGCACGAGCCACGGGCCACGGAGTACGTGCCGCAGATGCTCTCGATGATCGGCACGCTGGAGCAGAAGGGCCTGGCCTACCGCTCGCCCAACGGCGACGTGAACTACGCCGTGCGCAAGTTCCCGGGCTACGGCAAGCTCAGCGGCAAGTCGCTCGACGAACTGCACGCAGGCGAGCGCGTCGCCGTGCTCGACGGCAAGGACGATCCCCTGGATCCGGTGCTCTGGAAGAGCGCCAAGGCGACCGAGCCCGAGGAGGTCAAGTGGACGAGTCCGTTCGGCGCGGGGCGACCCGGTTGGCATATCGAGTGCTCGGCCATGGCCTGCGAGCTGCTCGGCGAAACGCTCGACATCCATGGCGGGGGCGCGGACCTGCAATTCCCCCATCACGAGAACGAGATCGCGCAGAGCGAAGGCGCCAACGGAAAGCCGCTGGCGCGCTTCTGGATGCACAACGGATTCATCAACATCGACGACGAGAAGATGTCCAAGAGCCTGGGCAACTTCTTCCTCATCCGCGATGTGCTGAAGGAGTTCGACGCCGAGACGATCCGGTTCTTCGTAGTGCGGGCGCACTATCGCAGCCCGCTCAACTACAGCGACGTGCATCTTGGCGATGCGCGTGCATCGCTCAAGCGGCTCTACAACGCCCTGCATCTGGTGCCGCCGGCGGAAGGGGTTCGGATCGACTGGGGCAATCCGTATGCTGCGCGCTTCAAGGCCGCGATGGACGAGGACTTCGGCACGCCCGAAGCCGTGGCGGTGCTGTTCGATCTGGCTGGCGAAGTCAATCGCACTCGGTCTACGGAAACGGCCGGCCTGCTGAAGGCGCTCAGCGCCTGCCTGGGTATTCTGCAGTCCGATCCGCAGGCCTTCCTTCAGGCCGGCGCGACACTGGACGAGGCCGCCATCCAGGCCTTGATCCAGCAGCGCGCGGATGCCAAGGCCGCGAAGAACTTCGCCGAGGCGGATCGCATCCGCAACGACCTTCTCGCACAAGGCATCGTGCTCAAGGATTCACCGACCGGCACCACCTGGTCTTCGGCTCAGTGAACGCGACCAAGACGATGCCCCCTGCGAAGAAGCCGGCCGTGGAGGTCTTCACGCCCGACTATTGGGAAGAGGCCTGCAAGCACTTGGCCAAGAAGGACCGCGTCATGAAGCGGCTCATTCCACGCTTCGGCGACGCGTGTCTCGAATCCCGCGGCGATGCGTTCACCACGCTGGCGCGCAGCATCGTGGGCCAGCAGATCTCGGTGAAGGCCGCCCAGTCCGTGTGGGACCGATTCGCGAAGCTGCCCCGCAAGATGGCGCCGGCGAGCGTGCTCAAGCTCAAGGTCGACGACATGCGTGCGGCAGGTCTTTCCGTGCGCAAGATCGAATACCTGGTCGATCTCGCGCTGCATTTCGACTCGGGCGCGGTCCACGTCGACCGGTGGAAGGACATGTCCGACGAGATGATCATCGAAGAACTCGTCGCCATCCGGGGCATTGGTCGCTGGACGGCCGAGATGTTCCTCATCTTCCACCTCATGCGCCCCAACGTGCTGCCGCTGGATGACCTCGGGCTCATCAATGGCATCAGCCAGAACTATTTTTCGGGCGACCCCGTCAGCCGCAGCGATGCCCGCGAGGTGGCTGTCGCCTGGGCCCCATACTGCAGTGTGGCGACTTGGTATATTTGGCGGTCGCTCGACCCGCTACCGGTCGCATACTGAATAACAGGAGAAGACGTTGGCGAAACGAACCTTTCTCGACTTCGAGCAGCCCGTTGCGGAACTCGAAAGCAAGATCGAAGAGCTGCGCTATGTGCAGACGGAGTCGGCAGTCGATATCTCGGAAGAAATCGATCAGCTCGGCAAGAAGAGCCTTCAGCTCACCAAGGAAATCTACAGCGACCTGACGCCTTGGCAGATCACCAAGATTGCACGGCACCCGGAACGCCCCTACACCCTCGACTACATCAACGAGATCTTCACGGATTTCGTCGAATTGCACGGTGACCGCCACTTCGCGGACGATCTCTCGATCGTCGGCGGCCTTGCGCGATTCAACGGCACGCCATGCATGGTGCTCGGCCACCAGAAGGGCCGCGACACCAAGGAACGTACCGCGCGCAACTTCGGCATGAGCAAGCCCGAGGGCTACCGCAAGGCTTTGCGTCTGATGAAGACGGCCGAGAAGTTCAAGCTCCCGGTCTTCACCTTCGTCGACACGCCGGGCGCGTACCCGGGCATCGACGCCGAAGAGCGCGGCCAGTCCGAAGCCATCGGCCGCAACATCTTCGAGATGGCGCAGCTCGAGGTGCCGATCATCGTGACGATCATCGGCGAGGGCGGCTCCGGCGGCGCGCTGGCGATCTCGGTGGGCGATCAGGTGCTGATGCTCCAGTACTCGGTGTATTCCGTGATCAGTCCGGAAGGATGCGCATCCATCCTCTGGAAGACCAGCGACAAGGCGCAGGAAGCGGCCGATGCCCTGGGCATCACCGCGCACCGGCTCAAGGCGCTGGGGCTGGTGGACAAGATCGTCAACGAACCCGTGGGTGGTTCGCACCGCGATCACCGCCAGATGGCCGCTTTCCTGAAGCGCGCGTTGAACGATGCCTTCCGCCAGGTCGGCGACCTGTCGGTCAAGGAACTGCTCGCGCGCCGCTACGACCGGCTGCAGGGCTACGGTCGCTTCGCCGACACCAAGGCCGACAGCGGCAAGTAAGGCGCGGCGCAGGCACCGGCCTGCGGCGCGATCGCTCGTATGGACAATCCCGCCGACCATGCACTGGCTTCATGGTTGGCGGTTTTGCCGTTGGGCGTGGCCTACAGTGGCGGGGCCGATTCGACCGCCTTGCTGCACGCGGCTGCGAGACGCTGGCCGGGGCAGGTTCATGCACTGCATGTCCACCATGGACTGCAGCGGGCCGCGGATGATTTCGAGGCGCATTGCGCCGCAGCGTGCGCCGCGCTGGGCGTACCACTGCATGTGGGACGCGTGGATGCACGCCATGCGCCCGGCGAAAGTCCCGAGGATGCTGCTCGGCGCGCCCGGTATGCGACTTTGGCGGAGTTGGCGCGGCAGCAGGGGCTGCAGCACGTCGTCCTCGCGCAGCATGCCGATGACCAGGTCGAGACGCTGCTGATCGCCCTCAGCCGAGGCGCCGGCGTGGACGGCCTGGCCGGCATGCCCAGCCGCATGGAGCGTCACGGCGTGGTGTTTCATCGCCCGCTGCTCGACCTGCATGCCGAGGCCTTGCGCGAGTGGATCGCAGCGGCAGGCATTCCCCATGTCGATGATCCGAGCAATGCCGATCTGCGCTATACGCGCAATCGCATCCGCCGTCTGGTGCTGCCCGCGCTCGCGGAAGCCTTGCCGCAGTACCGCGAGACGTTTGCGCGTTCGGCGCGCAATGCGGCGAGGGCCTCCCGGTTGCTGGCCGAGGCGGCTGCAGGCGACCTCGCCGATGCGGGCTCGCCGCCCAGGCTGGCCGCGCTGCGGGCCTTGCCGCGCGAACGGCTGGCGAATCTTCTTCGCCACTGGCTCAAGAGCGAACATGGCGTGGTGCCGAGCGAAGCGCAGCTCGAGCAACTTCTCGACCAGATCGCCGCCTGCAGCACCCGAGGCCATCGGATCCGCATCAAGGTGGCTTCCGGCCGGGTCGAACGCGAAGGCGACACGTTGCATTGGTACAATGCTTCGCCCTTGCCGTAGCTCTCAGCCTCGCGCTGATCTTGATAGGTGAGCTGATTGGCGAAGGCGCACGAATGCCGGCATTGCGGCATGCGAACTCTTCTCTTCTGACTTCACCCATGGCATTGATCGTTCACAAATACGGCGGCACGTCGATGGGCTCGACCGAGCGCATCCGAAATGTCGCCAAGCGCGTCGCCAAATGGGCTCGCGCCGGCCACCAGATGGTCGTGGTCCCGAGTGCCATGAGCGGCGAAACCAATCGCCTGCTCGGGCTCGCGAAGGAGCTTGCGTCCGGCACGCCCGACGACGACCACAACCGCGAACTCGACATGCTCGCCTCGACCGGCGAGCAGGCGTCCTCGGCGCTGCTGGCCATCGCGCTGCAGTCCGAAGGTCTCCAGGCCGTCAGCTATGCAGGCTGGCAGGTTCAGGTGAAGACCGACAGCGCCTTCACCAAGGCCCGCATCGAGCGCATCGACGACGAGCGCGTGCGCGCCGACCTCGATGCCGGCAAGGTGGTCGTGATCACCGGTTTCCAGGGCGTCGACGATGCCGGCAACATCACCACGCTCGGTCGCGGCGGCAGCGACACATCGGCGGTGGCGATCGCCGCGGCGATGAAGGCGAACGAATGCCTCATCTACACCGACGTCGACGGCGTCTACACGACCGATCCGCGCGTCGAACCCGATGCGCGCCGCCTCGCCACCGTGAGCTTCGAGGAGATGCTCGAAATGGCGAGCCTGGGCTCCAAGGTGCTGCAGATCCGCTCGGTGGAATTCGCCGGCAAGTACAAGGTGCCGCTGCGCGTGCTTTCGAGCTTCACGCCCTGGGACATCGACATCAACGAAGAAGCCAAGTCAGGCACGCTGATCACTTTCGAGGAAGACGAAAACATGGAACAAGCCGTCGTATCCGGCATTGCGTTCAATCGCGACGAAGCCAAGATTTCCGTGCTGGGCGTGCCCGACAAGCCGGGCATCGCATATCACATCCTCGGCGCTGTCGCCGATGCGAACATCGAGGTCGATGTGATCATCCAGAACCTGAGCAAGGACGGTCGCACCGACTTCAGCTTCACGGTTCACCGCAACGATTACGCCCGCGCGGTCGATCTGCTCAAGGCCAAGGTGCTGCCCACCCTGGGCGCGGCGGACATCGTCGGCGACACCAAGATCTGCAAGGTGAGCATCGTGGGTATCGGCATGCGCAGCCACGTCGGCGTGGCGAGCAAGATGTTCCGCGTGCTCAGCGAGGAGGGCATCAACATCCAGATGATTTCCACCAGCGAGATCAAGACCTCCGTCGTGATCGACGAGAAATATATGGAGCTTGCGGTCCGCGCGTTGCATAAAGCCTTCGACCTGGACCAAACCGGCGTCTGAAACTGGCATAATGGAGAGCTTCAGGAGCTGTGACCGAGTGGCCGAAGGTGCTCCCCTGCTAAGGGAGTATGGGGTGTAGAGCCTCATCGAGGGTTCGAATCCCTCCGGCTCCGCCAATTCAGGCCTTGGATGTATCCAAGGCCTTCGAGAAAACCCCGTAAGTCATTGACCTGCGGGGTTTTTCTTTGCCTTTCTGGCGCAGCGCGGGAAGGCAGACACGCGATGCGTGATCAGCTGCGCTCGTAGCTTCCGCTGGAGCACCTGGCTTAGGCGGCCTTCCGTGCAGCATTGCTTCTCTCCGGCAGCGGCTCGGTCGTCCTGGATTCTTGTTTCAGCCGAAATGACCAGCGGCGCGTCGACGTGCGGCTCCGTCAGCCGAGTTCTCCATCGCGATCGGCGTCGGCGTCAACCTCGGCGCAGCATGGCTGCCCTCGAGCGCCATGCCCGGTCCATGGAAGAACCGTCGTCCTAGTTGATGGGGCAGCACGGCATGCGCTGAACGAGGCGCGATTGGCGGCGCTTCCATCCTTGCGACGAACCTTCGTTTCTCGCCAATGGATGATGGGCCCCCTGCCGGCCGACTTCCCGATGATCGGATTTGTCCTTGCCGGATGTCCGTGGAGAGAGGCCTCCTCGACCGGCTTGACGGTCTGCAAGCTTTCGGGGCAGAGTCAGGGCGCGAACGGAAGCGCACAGGACCTGCCCGGGTTCTGGCAGAGGACGGATATGCGAACTACGCTACGTGTATGGCTGACAGGCTTTCCGCGTCGACTTGCGCGGCAGGCGTTGATCCTGGATCTGGCGGATCACCGCGCGGCGCTGAAGCGGGTCCGTCACGCGCTGTTCGTACTGCGGCCGACGCCGCTCGACTGCACGGTGAGGGGAGGGCTGACGCGCGTGCCAGAGACTTTTTCTGAGCGCCAAGCCCACCTGGTACTCGATCTGGCGACACTTCATCTGTGCAGCCGTGCGCGAGCTCTTCAGACGTTGCAGGCCTGGGAGCATGCGCGCCTCCTGAGCCCGAGCCAGGCCGAATGCATTGCGCAGATGCTCCTGCTTGACCGGCAGGACTTTTTGGCAACCCTCGCCGACGCGATGGAGCCGTGCGCGCTTCGCCACGAGTTGCGTGCCGTGCGTCATCACTCTCGGCGCAACGGCGCGGCTGCCGCTTGGTCTTGAGTCGAGCCGTCTAGGCGGAGCCAAGGTGACGTCCACATGGCCCCCGCGGGCGCGACCCGTGCGGCACTAAAGAACATGGCGACGTATCGAGGCCTTCCTTGGCGTGGTCGGCCGTTGTTCTCACTTCGGTGCCGGGGAGAGGTACTCGGTCGCGTGCTCCAGCAGCCCTACCAGCCAATAGCGTGCGTCCGTGGCGTCGCCGTGATAGGCGGCAGGAAGCCATGCGCCGGGTCTGCCGTACTCGGTCACCAACTCGTCGAGCGGCGGACAAGGCACGTCGCCGGCTCGTTCGCCGAGCGCTCGCCCGAGTACCAGCCGCCAGTTGTCGTCTGGCAGGGGGATGGTCGGCAGGTACGCCATCGCCATCGATGCGGCGAAGCGCGGCAGGTGTTCGGCCTCCGCACGGAGCACGCGCAGCACGGCGAACTCGTGCATGGTGGGGGGCCTGGTCAAGCTCATGATGTCGCTAGCCGCGGCGCATGAATTCCCGCGCGAGCCGGCGTGCAAGTGTAGGAGCATCGCCATACCGGGCACGCCTTCCGCCGTTATCCCGAGGCTCGCGGGTTGCGCCGACGCGACGTTTTCTTAGGCGCAGCGTCTTCAGGCGTATGAAGGCGCGGACCCCCAATCAGCGGAAGACCTGTTCAGGCGGGGCAGGTGCCCGGCTTCGGCGCGCGCAGCAAAGCCTGGCCGGCGGCGACGCCCGTGGGCTCCCCGTCGTCGACCGCGAGCTGTCCGTTGACCAGAACGGTCTGGACGCCTGTCGACAGCAACGTCGGCTGGGTGTAGGTGGCTCGCGCTGCGTAGCCCTGGGGATCAAACACCACCACGTCGGCGATGTAGCCCGGGCGCAGGTGGCCGCGCCCGGCCAGGCCCAGCGTATCGGCGGTCAGCGCGCTGCTGCTGCGGATGAACTGCGCGAGGGTGATCGTCTTTTCCTTGACCACGTACTGGTCGTACTTGCGCGAGAAAGTGCCGACGGCGCGCGGGTGGCCGGGCGAAGAGTCGGACGAGGTCATCACCCACGGCTGCTTCATGAAGGCGCGGACGTCGTCGTCGCTCTGGTTGAACGATGCAATCAGCAGGTCGCCGCCGCGCAGCACGGCGATGGTGGCGTCCACCGCGTCCTGTCCGCTGGCCTGCATCACCTGCGTCAAGGTCTTGCCGACGTACCGGGGATTGCCGGCCGCAAAAAGAATGGCGTCGGGGCCGCCGCGCAGCCGCAGGTTCTCCTGGGTGTCCGTGCGCAGCTTCTGCTGCACAGACGGATCGTCGAAGCGCTGCAGCAGCGCCTTCGCGCCGCCATCCAGCGCCCACGGCGGGATCAGCGCGGCGGAGAAGCGGGTGCTCGAAGCGGTCCACGGATAGTGGTCGGCCGTGATGTCCAGGCCTTTGGCGCGCTCGGCATCGATGCGCCGGATGATGTCGCCGCTCTGGCCCTGCACGTCCACGCCCAGGGCCTTGATGTGCGCCACGTGAACCGGCAGCCTGGCCTCGCGGCCGATGCGGATGACCTCGTCGATCGAGGCTTTGAGGCCGATGTTGTAGATGGACTCGTCCCGGATGTGGCTGTCGTAGATCCCGCCGTGGCGCGCCGCGACCTTGGCGAGCTCGATGACTTCCTCCGTCTTCGCGAAGTTCTGCGGCGAATAGAAAAGCCCGGTGGACAAGCCGAGGGCGCCTTCGCACATGCCGCGCGCGACGTTCTTCTTCATCGCATCGAGCTGCTCCGGCGTGGGCACTGCGTTCTTCTCGCCGAGCTGATCGATGCGCACGGGGCCGAATCCGACGTACATCGCGAAATTGGTGCCCACGGGCTGCCGGCGGGCGCGCTCGGCTTGCGCAGCGATGTCGAAGCCGCCGAAGCCGTCGTTGCCGATCACGGCGGTCGTGACGCCCTGCGTGAGGAAGGGGGTGTTGAGGCGCTTCTTCAGGTCGTCGGCGAACAGGTCCTGGTCGGCATGCGTATGGGCGTCGATGAAGCCGGGCGCCACGATGCGGCCTGTGACGTCGATCGTGCGTCGTGGGTTGAAGCGCCGGCCCTGCGCGGGCTGACCGACGAAGACGATGCGGTCGCCGGCGATGCCCACGTCGCCGACGACGGGTTGGTCGTCGTCGCCGGTGTAGATGGTGCCGCCGTGGAGGACGAGATCCAGTTCCACGGGTGCTTCCGTCGCATCCGCCGCCTGCAGGGCAGGAGCCGTCAGTGCGATCAGGAGCGCTGCGAGCGGTCTCAGCGCGAAGGATCCGAAGACTTTGGGGCTGGCGGTCGGGACGGTCGGGCAAGCGCGCATCGGATGGAAGTCGGAAGCTGAAGAGCTTGCCAGTTTAGAAGTCGCCTCCTGCGGCGAGCCATTGCATTTGGGCCAGCAGCCATAACCGGAAGGCATGGGCGCGCCGGTCCAACCTGCGTCGCTAAGGGTAATCACGGGGTAGGTCCTGAAAGCTTCGTTCAGTACACTCATCGACAGCAATTCAGTGTACTGAATAAAGCCGAAAAAGCGCACTAAACCGCCACCTCCCGATCCCACTCGCATCCACCCCCACGAGGAGCCACCATGTTTCCGAAGAACGCCTGGTACGTAGCCTGTTCCGCCAACGAGATCGACGACAAGCCCCTGGGCCGCAAGATCTGCGGCGAAAGCCTGGTCCTGTACCGCGCGCTCGGCGGCAAGGCGACGGCGCTGGAAGACTTCTGCCCCCACCGGGGCGCGCCGCTGTCGCTCGGCCACGTGATCGAAGGCAAGCTGGTCTGCGGCTATCACGGCCTCGAGATGGGCTGCGACGGCAAGACGATCGCGATGCCCGGCCAGCGCGTGCGGGGCTTTCCTGCGATCCGCAACTACCCGGTGATCGAGCGCTACGGCTTCGTCTGGGTCTGGCCCGGCGATGCGGCGCTGGCGGACGCGTCCAAGCTGCACCATCTGGAGTGGGCCGAGAGCCCCGAATGGGCCTATGGCGGCGGTCTCTTCCACATCAACTGCGACTACCGCCTGATGGTCGACAACCTGATGGACCTGACGCACGAAACCTATGTCCATTCCACCAGCATCGGCCAGAAGGAGATCGACGAGACGCCGACCACCACCAAGGTCGACGGCGACACGGTCGTCACCAGCCGCTTCATGGAAAACATCCAGGCGCCGCCGTTCTGGCGCATGGCGCTGCGCGGCAACCACTTGGCCGACGACGTGCCGGTGGACCGCTGGCAGATCTGCCGCTTCACGCCGCCGAGCCACGTGATGATCGAGGTGGGCGTCGCGCACGCGGGCAAGGGCGGCTACAACGCCGATCCGGCGCACAAGGTGTCGAGCATCGTGGTCGACTTCATCACGCCCGAGACCGAGACTTCGCACTGGTACTTCTGGGGCATGGCGCGCAACTTCCAGCCGCAGGACAAGGCCCTCACGGCCACCATCCGCGAAGGCCAGCACAAGATCTTCAGCGAGGACCTGGAGATGCTCGAGTCGCAGCAGCGCAACCTGCTCGCGCATCCCACGCGCAACCTGCTCAAGCTCAACATCGATTCGGGCGGCGTTCAATCGCGCCGCGTGCTCGACCGCCTGATGGCGCAGGAAGGCATCGGCGCCGAAGGGGTGACGACATGAGCGCCGCCCGGCCGCCCGAAGGCGCTCGCACCGCAGTGCGAAGCACGGAGGTCTTCATATGAGTTCCGCCGAGCTCGAAGTGCGCATCGCGCGCAAGCACACGGAAGCCGTGGACATCTGCACCTTCGAGCTGGTGCAGGCCGAAGGCCATCCGCTGCCGGCGTTTTCCGCCGGCTCTCACATCGACGTGCACATGCCAGGGGGCGTCACGCGCCAGTACTCGCTATGCAACGACCCGCGCGAAAGCCATCGCTACCTGATCGGCGTGCTGCGCGACCCGGCTTCGCGCGGCGGCTCGAAGACCATGCACGACGCGATGGAAGAGGGTGCCTTGCTGCGCATCAGCGCGCCGAAGAACCACTTTCCCCTCGCGCACGGCGCGACCCGCAGCCTGCTGATTGCCGGCGGCATCGGCGTGACGCCGATCCTCTGCATGGCCGAGCGCCTCGCGATGACCGGCGGCGTGTTCGAGATGCACTACTGCGCACGCTCGCGCGATCGGATGGCCTTCGTCGATCGCATCGCGCAGTCGGCCTTCGCGCCGCAGGTGCATTTCCATTTCGACGACGGCGACGCGTCGCAGAAGCTCGCGCTCGATCCCTTGCTGGCCGCGCCACAGCCCGGCGTGCATCTGTACGTCTGCGGCCCGAAGGGCTTCATGGACTGGGTACTCGATGCCGCGCGCGCAGCGGGCTGGCCGGCCGACCAGCTCCACTACGAGTTCTTCTCCGCCGAAGTGGCCAAGTCCGACGACGACGCCGCCTTCGAGGTCAGGCTGGCGAGCTCCGGCCGCGTGGTCAAGGTCGAGAAGGACCAGACCGTGGTGCAGGCGCTCGCCGCGATCGGTGTCGAGGTGCAGACTTCCTGCGAGCAGGGCGTGTGCGGCACCTGCCTCACGCGTGTGCTCGAAGGCGAGCCGGACCACAAGGACATGTACCTCACGCCGGAAGAGCAGGCAGCCAACGACCAATTCACGCCGTGCTGTTCGCGGTCGCGTTCGCCGGTGCTGGTCCTCGATCTCTAGCCTCGCCCGGGGCCTGCTTCGCCATCGATAATCGCGGGCTGAATGCCAATCGAACGCGCCATGCAGAGCCAGCAATCCAGCACCGCCGAAATCAGCCTGAACGACCAGCCCGGACACCTCATCCGCCGGGCGCATCAGATTTCGGTGTCGGTCTTCTACGAGACGCTGGGCCGCGAGGTCACGCCGGTCCAGTACGCCGTCATGCGCACCCTGCAGGACAACCCCGGCATCGACCAGGTTACCCTCGCGCAGCAGGTGGCGCTCGACACATCGAGCACGGCCGACATCGCGGTTCGCCTCGAAGGCAAGGGCTGGATCACCCGCAAGCTTCTCGCGCGGGGCCAGCGCGAGCTGCGCCTCACCGCCGAAGGCGAAGCGCTTCTCGAGAGGATGGTGCCCGGAATGCAGCAGATGCAGAACGCGCTGCTGGGCATGCTCTCCGACAGCGAGCGCGATGCCTTCCTGCAACTGCTCAGCAAGTTCGTGACGGTGAACAACGAGCGCAGCCGCGCACCCATGCGGACCTGAGCGCCTCAGGCCGGACCTCTGGCGGCGGCGCCGGCCGGGCACTATGCTCGGTGCGCCAAAAAAGGAGACACCGATGCCGCAAGAGACAGCACGCCGCCAGACGCTGGCGGACCTTCTGCGCCGCAGTGCGAGGCGCTACCCCGACAAGCTCGCCATCGCCTGCGGCGAGACGCGATGGACCTACGCCGAATTCGATGCGATCTGCTCCCGCGTGGCCGGTGCGCTGGCCCGCCACGGCATCGGGAAGGGCGAACGCGTCGCGGTCCTCGCGCGCAACTCGCACGCCTTCGCGGCGCTGCGCTTCGCACTCGCACGGCTCGGCGCGGTGCTGGTGCCGATCAACTTCATGCTGAAGTCGGAAGAGGTGGCCTACATCCTGCGGCATGCGGGTGCCTCCATGCTGGCGACGGACTCCGGCCTTGCGGCCCTCGCGCGCGAGGCCGCGGCGCTCGACACCGCGGTGCGCGACTTCCTCTGGCTGCCGTCCGAGGACGCGAGCGATCCGGTGCCCGGCATGCTGCGCTTCGATGCGTTCGCCCGCGGCGACGCCGAAGCGCCGGAGGTGGACTTGCAAGCCGGCGATCTCGCGCAGATCGTCTACACCAGCGGGACCGAATCGATGCCCAAGGGCGCGATGCTCACCCACGACGCGGTGATCGCGCAGTACGTGAGCTGCCTCGTCGACGCCGAGATCACCGGCAGCGATCTCACGCTGCATGCGCTGCCGCTCTACCACTGCGCGCAGCTGGATGTGTTCCTGGGGCCGTCGATCTACGCGGGTGCGACCAACGTCATCACCGCCAAGCCGACGCCGGACAACCTGCTGCCCCTGATCGAGAAGTTCCATATCGGCTCGTTCTTCGCGCCGCCGACGGTCTGGATCTCGCTCCTGCGTTCGCCGCTCTTCGACACCAGCGACCTCGGCAGCCTGCGCAAGGGCTACTACGGCGCGTCGATCATGCCGGTCGAGGTGATGCCCGAGATCATCCGGCGGCTGCCGCAGATGCGGCTGTGGAATCTCTACGGCCAGACCGAGATCGCGCCGCTGGCGACCATGCTCGGCCCGGACGACCAACTGCGCAAACCCGGATCGGCGGGGCGCGCGGTGCTCAATGTCGAGACCCGCGTGGTCGACGACCTGATGAAGGATGTGGCGGTCGGCGAGATCGGCGAGGTGGTGCACCGCTCGCCGCACCTGATGCTGGGCTACTTCCACGACGACGAGCGGACCCGGGCCGCCTTCGACGGCGACTGGTTCCATTCGGGCGACCTCGCGACCATCGATGAAGAGGGCTACATCACGATCGTGGATCGCAAGAAGGACATGATCAAGACCGGCGGCGAGAACGTGGCAAGCCGCGAGGTCGAGGAAATGATCTATCGGATGCAGCAGGTGTCGGAGGTCGCGGTGGTGGGCGTGCCGCATCCGCGCTGGGTCGAGGCAGTGGTCGCCGTGGTGGTGCGCAAGGCCGGTCACACGCTCGACGAAGGGAAGGTGCTCGCGCACTGCAACGAGCACCTCGCCGGCTTCAAGGCCCCCAAGCGGGTGGTGTTCGTCGAAGCACTGCCCAAGAACCCGAGCGGCAAGCTGCTCAAGCGCGACCTGCGCAAGGCGCACGCCGGGCTCTTCGCCGGGGCGTAATCCTCCTGGATGAACTCAGCGGCGCGGCCCGGCGCCGCATTCGTCGAGCACCGCGATGGTCGTCTCGACCCGATGAGCGATCTCGTCGCTGAGAGCCTTGGGCGGCCGGTGGGCCGTCGTCATGATCAGACTGGCCGTGCCGACCAGCATCACGAGCCCTGCAAGCAGATCCATGTGGGTGAGAAAGCTCATCGAAAATATCCCCGCGTTGCACCGGCGGGCGCCGGAATGAACTCGGGACTCTCTCAACGGTGCCGCGCGGCTTCAATCCGTCCGATGGCGTCACGCGTTGTCGGACGGCGCCTACTGCACCGGATTCGCCGCGGCTCACTGCACGACGAGATGGCTCACCGCGGGGCTTGCCGCCGGCAGCGTGAGCTTCATGTTTTCCAGTGTCTTCACGATCAGGTGCGCGACCATCAGGTTGCGGTGGCTCTTGCTGTCCGCCGGCACCACGTGCCAGGGCGCATAGTCGGTGGAGGTGGCGGAGAGCGCCTTCTCGTACGCCTCCTCGTAGTCCGCCCACTTCTTGCGCACCGCGAGGTCGTCCATCTGGAACTTCCAGCGCTTGTCCGGTTCGTCGATGCGCGCCTGCAGGCGCTTGCGCTGTTCTTCCTTGCTGATGTGCAGCATGCACTTGATGACGACCGTGCCGGTTTCCGTCAGCAGGCGCTCGAAGTCGTTGATCTGCGCATAGCGCCGCCGCGCGCCGGCCTTGTCGATGAGTCCTTCGACCACCGGGACCAGCACGTCCTCGTAATGGCTGCGGTTCCAGATGGCCAGTTCGCCGGCCGACGGCACGACCGCGTGGCAGCGCCAGAGGAAGTCGTGCGCGCGTTCGTCCTCGCTGGGCACCTTGAAGGCCTTGACCCGCACGCCCAGCGGCGACGTGCGCGAGAAGACCCATCGGATCGTGCCGTCCTTGCCGCTGGTGTCCAGCCCCTGCAGCACCAGCAGCAGCTTGCGCCGGCCCTCGGCATGCAGCTTGTTCTGGAGGTCGTCGAGGCGAACCGCGAGCGTTTCCAGCTCCTGCCGCTGCGCCTCCTCATCCCCCTTCAGAAAAGGGGTGGCGGCGGGATCGATGCTCGAGAGCTTGAACTTGCCGGTGATGCAGTACTTCTTGAAGCTGGTCATGGCGAGGGGACTCCTTTCGAAAAGCCGCAGGGTACGCCAGGCGGCGGAGCGTGGCCTCGGCTCACTCGTCGTCGTCGAGCGATGCGCTCCAGCGGTTGTCCCAGTTGCCGCGCCGGGCGCTTTCCAGTTCGCGCCGGTCGCGCTTGGTCGGGCGGCCCTGCTCGATGCTGAGCGCGGGCTCGCTGCCGAGACGGCGCTGCTCCCGCACGGCAGCCTGCGCCGCCAGGCTTTCCGGCGTTTCTTCGTAGAGCTGCTGAGCGACCGGCGCCGGCCCGCGCTGGCCGCTGAGTCCGCGCACCAGCACCTCGCGCGTGAACGGGCCGAGCCGCACCGTGACCTTGTCGCCCGGCTTCACCTCGCGCGAGGCCTTGGCGACCTCGCCGTTGACCTGAACGCGATGCTTGCCGATCTCGTCGGCGGCGAGCGAGCGCGTCTTGTAGAAGCGCGCGGCCCAGAGCCATTTGTCGATGCGTAGGCGATCCATGAGTCACCGATTGTCGCGCGCCAGCGGCAGGTGGACCACGGCATCGAGCCCGATCACCTGTCCGCCGGATTCCCGGTTTTCCAGTGCGATGGTGCCGCCGAGCGCCAGCACGATCTCGCGGCAGATCGCCAGCCCGAGCCCGGAGCCGCTCGCCACGTCGCCGGCCGCGAACGGCGCGAACAGGCGCTGGCGCAACTCGTCCGAAATGCCCGAGCCCTCGTCGCTCACGGTCAGCATGGCCGACTGCGCATCCGCCGCCACCCGGACCCACAGCGCGCCGCCGGGCGGGCTGTGCTTGATGGCGTTGTGCAGCAGATTGCGCGACAGCTCCTGCAGCATCCAGCGGTGCGCGCGCACCGGCACCGCCGCGGGCGCGGCCGAGAGCTCGAAATCGAGCGCCTTGTCCGCGATCAGCGGGGACACGTCGAGCGCGATGTCGCGCACGCATTCGGCGAGGTCCAGCGTCACCGATTCGGGCTGCTGCCGCAGCTGCTCGACCTTCGCGAGCGACAGCATCTGGTTGGCCAGGGTCGTCGCGCGTTCGACGGTCTGGCTGATTTCGCGGAGCGCCTGATCCGCCGGCACGTCGCCGCGGCGCGCGGACTGCACCTGTGCCTTGAGCACCGCCAGCGGTGTGCGCAACTGGTGCGCACTGTCGCGCACGAATCGCTTCTGGTGGTCCAGCAGGCGCTGGAGCCGCCCCATGACGCGCGTGGTCGCATCGACCAACGGGCGCAGTTCGCGCGGCGCGTCGGGCGCGTCGATGGGCGAGAGGTCGTCGTCGGCGCGGGCCTCGATCGCCTCGCCCAGCTCGCGCACCGGCCGCGTCGCGCGCTGCACGACCACCACCGTGACCGCGGCGATCACCGAGATCAGCACCAGTTGCCGCCAGAGGGTGTCGATGAGCAGCTTGCGCGCCAGCGTCTCCCGCAGCTCCAGTGTCTCGGCGACCTGCACGACGGCCATGCCGCGTCCCCGCGGGCTCGCCACCGGCTGCAGCAAGACGGCGACGCGCACCGGCATGCCGCGGAACTCGGCGTCGTAGAAGTCCACCAGCGCCGCATAGGGCGGCCGGTCCGGCAGCTTGCCGTGCCAGACGGGCAGGTCTTCGAAGCCGGAAACGAGGTCGCCGCCGAGCGCGGACACCCGGTAGTACATGCGGCTCTGGTTGTCGGCCTCGAAGGCTTCGAGCGCGGAGTAGGGCACGATGGCGCGAAGCTGCGCCTGATCGTCGTAGCCATTCACGTCCAGCTCTTCGCCAATCGTCTTTGCCGAGGCGAGCAGCGTGCGGTCGTAGGCGGTGGTCGCGGCGGCCAGGCTCTGGCGGTAGAGGCTCACGCTGTTGATGACGATGAAGAGCGCGATCGGCGCGAGGATGCCGATCAGCAGCCTCGCGCGCAGCGAAGACACCGGCTTCATGTTTCTTCGCGCAGCAGGTAGCCCAGTCCGCGCAGCGTCATCAGCGTGACGCCCGTGGTCGCGAGCTTCTTGCGCAGGCGGTAGACCACGACTTCGATGGCCTCGTACTGCACGTCCATCTCGCCGGGAAAGACCAGCTCGAACAGGCGCTCCTTCGAAACCGCGTGGCCGGGCTTGACCATCAGCGCCTTCAGCAGCGCGAGTTCGCGCGGCGTGAGTTCGAGCACCTCGGCGCGGTGGTAGATCGCGCCGTTCTCGGCGTCGTAGCGAAGGCCGCCGACTTCGGGCAGCCGCGCGGGCGAATCGGCACCCGCGCTCTGGTTGCGGCGGTGCAGGGCGCGGATGCGCGCCTCCAGTTCGTCGAGGTCGAAGGGCTTGGGCAGGTAGTCGTCGGCGCCGGCGTTCAGGCCCATGATGCGGTCGCCGACCGTGCCGCGCGCGGTCAGCAGCAGCACCGGCGTGCGCAGCCCGGCGGCGCGGGCCTGTGCGAGTACCTGCAGGCCGTCGAGGTTGGGAAGGCTCAGGTCGAGCGCCACCACGTCGGGTTCGAGCGAACGCCATTGCGCGATGGCCTGTGCGCCATCGCCGCACACGCGCACGTCGATCTGGCGGCGCCCGAACGTGCGCTGCAGCGTGGTTTGCATCGACGCGTCGTCTTCGACTAGCAGCAGCTTCATGCCGGGATTTTCGGTGTTTACCCCAGTCCGCTGGACAGCCAACTGACAGCGGGGCGGCGCATCATACCGGCGTCAGCTTCTACTCAGGTCCAAACAAAGGAGACATCGAATGCGCCGAGACACGTTTCTGAAATCCATGGTCGCGCTGGCGGCCACCGGTGCCTTGCCGCTGTCGGCATGGGCCGGCGCCAACATCAAGATGATGATCCCCGCCAATCCGGGCGGCGGATGGGACACCACCGGGCGCGCGCTCGGCAAGGCCCTGACCGACGGCAAGCTGGCCGATACGGTCACCTTCGACAACAAGGGCGGCGCGGCCGGCGCACTGGGCCTGGCGCAGTTCGTCAACGGCTCCAAGGGCGACCCGAACGCGATGATGATCATGGGCGCCGTGATGCTGGGCGGCATCATCACCGGCAAGCCGCCGGTGTCGCTCTCGCAGGCCACGCCGATCGCTCGCCTGACCAGCGAATACAACGTCTTCGTGCTGCCGGCCAACTCGCCGTTCAAGAGCATGAAGGACGTGATCGAACAGCTCAAGAAGGACCCGGGCAGCGTGAAGTGGGGCGGCGGCTCGCGCGGTTCCACCGAGCACATCGCGGCGGCGATGATCGCGCAGCGGGTGGGTGTCGATCCGTCCAAGATCAACTACGTCGCCTTCCGTGGGGGCGGCGAGGCCACCGCGGCCATCCTGGGCGGCAACGTCACGGTGGGCGGCAGCGGCTTCAGCGAATTCGCCGAATACATCAACGCCGGCAAGATGAAGCCGATCGCCGTCACCTCGGCGCAGCGGCTGCCCGGCATCAACGTGCCGACGCTCAAGGAGCAGGGCATCGACGTCGAGATCGGCAACTGGCGCGGCGTGTACGGTGCGCCGGGCATCACGCCCGAGCAGCGCAAGGCCCTGACCGACCTCGTGCTGGCCGCGGTGAAGACGCCGGCCTGGGCGGAGGCGGTGAAGAAGAACGACTGGACGCCGGCGGTGCTCTCGGGCGATGCCTTTGCCAAGTTCGTGGACGACGAGTTCGCGAGCCTGCGCGCCACCATGGTCAAGTCGGGAATGGTCTGATCGTGGAGGCCGAACTGACCTCGATGCCGACGCCAGCGAACTGGCCCCAGACGCTGGTCGGCGTCGGGGTCCTGGTCACCGGCCTTGCCCTCGCGTTCGGCGCGATCGGCATCTCGTCCGAGGCCGGCTACGGCGGCGTCGGACCCAACTTCCTGCCCTGGCTGGTCTCGATCGCGCTCACCGTGTGCGGCGCGTGGATCGTCTGGGAAGCGCGCACCGGCGGCTTCCGCGAAATGGAAGAGTCGGACTCCGCACCTCCGTACTGGACCGGGTTCGTCTGGGTCTCGGCCGGGCTGATGCTCAATGCCGGGCTCATCACGACCATCGGCTTCGTCCTGAGCTGCGCGCTGTGCTATCTGCTCGCGGTGCAGGGCCTGCGCCGCGCCAGCGGGCAGCCGATCGCGAATTCGCCGCGCACGTGGTTCATCGACCTCGCGACCGGTCTCGTCATCTCCGCGCCGGTGTACTGGATGTTCACGAAGTTCCTGGCGATCAACCTCCCGGGCCTGACTGCGACGGGCTGGATCTGACATGGACATTTTCAACGCACTGCTGCACGGCTTCGCGCTCGCGATCACGCCGGCGAATCTTCTCTGGTGCCTGGTCGGCTGCGCCCTCGGCACGGCGGTCGGCGTGCTCCCCGGCATCGGCCCGGCGGTCGCGGTCGCGATGCTGCTGCCGATCACCGGCAAGGTCGACGTCACCGCGTCGATGATCTTCTTCTCGGGCATCTACTACGGTGCCATGTACGGCGGCTCGACCACCTCCATCCTGCTCAACACGCCGGGCGAAACCGCCAGCATGGTGACCGCCATGGAAGGCAACAAGATGGCCAAGAGCGGACGCGCGGGCGCCGCGCTGGCCACCGCGGCCATCGGGTCGTTCGTGGCCGGCACCATCGCCACGGTGGTGGTCACGCTGTTCGCGCCGTTCGTCGCCGACTTCGCTGTGCGGCTCGGCCCGCCGGAGTACTTCCTGCTGATGCTGCTGGCCTTCACCACGGTGAGCGCGGTGCTCGGCAAGAGCACCCTGCGCGGCATGACGGCGCTGTTCATCGGCCTGGCGGCCGGCTGCATCGGCCTCGACCAGATCTCGGGGCAGGGCCGCTACACCGGCGGCATTCCCGAACTGCTCGACGGCATCGAGATCGTGCTGGTCGCGGTCGGACTGTTCGCAGTGGCCGAGGTGCTCTATGCGGTGCTGTACGAAGGCCGTGTCGTCGAAGGGCAGAACAAGCTCAGCCGTGTGCACATGACGGCGCGCGACTGGAAGCGCTCGATCCCCGCATGGCTGCGCGGCACCGCCATCGGCACGCCCTTCGGCTGCATCCCGGCCGGCGGCACCGAGATCCCGACTTTCCTGAGCTATGCGGCCGAAAAGAAGCTGGTGAAGGACCCGGAGGCCCGCGCCGAATTCGGCACCAAGGGCGCGATCGAAGGCGTGGCCGGCCCCGAGGCCGCGAACAACGCGACGGTGACCGCGGCATTGATCCCGCTGCTGACGCTCGGCATCCCGACGTCCAATACCACGGCGATCCTGCTCGGCGCGTTCCAGAACTACGGCATCCAGCCGGGGCCGCAGCTCTTCACTACCTCGGCCGCGCTGGTGTGGGCGCTGATCGCATCGCTCTACATCGGCAACGTCATGCTGCTGGTGCTGAACCTGCCGATGGTGGGCCTGTGGGTCAAGCTGCTCAAGATCCCGAAGCCGCAGCTCTACGCCGGCATCCTGATCTTCGCGACGGTCGGCGCCTACGGCATGCGGCAGAGCGCTTTCGACCTGCTGCTGCTCTACGCCATCGGCGTGCTGGGCGTCGTCATGCGCCGCTTCGACTTTCCGACCGCGCCGGTGGTGGTCGGGATGATCCTCGGGCCGCTCGCCGAAGCGCAGCTTCGCAACGCGATGTCGATCGGCGAGGGCAGTGCGTCGGTGTTCTTCCAGCGGCCGATGTCGATCGCGCTGATTGTCGTGATCCTGGCGGTACTGGTGTTGCCGCGCCTGGCCAAGCGGATGAACGCGAAGCCGAAGCTGGCCTGATTTTCCGGGGCGGCCCCGCACGCAAAAAGACGCCGCAGACCGCTCCAGCGGTCCGCGGCGTTCGCGACGCTACTGCTTGTTCGAATGCCTATTCGGCAGCGGCCGAGCCACGGCCGAACCTCGCGAGGCTCATCGTGCGCGTGCTCTGCGCGCGCTGCACCTCGGCCATGAATTCCGGCCCGTTGCGCATGCGCTGGTAGGCGGCCATCTGCTGGCGGTATTCCGCGCTGTTCGGATCGAAGTTGTCGCGGTTCGCGACCTCGCCCATGCCGGAGCGAATCCACAGGCGCTCGTCGGCGGCGACTTCGGCGCGGCTCATGGCGCCGGTCTTCGCATCAGCAGGACCGACACGGTATTCCGCGGGCGCGCTCGCGTAGGTCGCGCGGCTCGAGGACAGGTCCGCCGCTACTTCTGCGCGGCTGAAATGGCCCATGGCGGGAATCGGTGCACCGACCCATTGCTCGGCCGGGACGGTCTGAGCGGATACGGCACCGGCAAGCGCGAGTGCGGAGATGCCGAGAAATAGTTTTGCATTCATGTTGAAATCTCCTTGAAGCCTTGATGTGTGACGGCGGGGAATCGCTGGATCACAGGGCTGTACTGTGGCGTCGGCAGGCCATTTGCGCTGTGCGTTTGCGCACAGGTTTTCTCAACTGCTTCACACGAATGACCATCCAGCGTTCCAGCCTGGCCCTGAAGCAGATCGCACTGCTCGACGGGCTGTCGCAGCAGCGGCTCGATCAACTGGCCCAGCAATGCCTGTGGCAGAACGTTCCGGCCGACACGCCGCTCCTGTTGCGCTCCGAAGAGAAGAGCGACGTCTATTTCCTGGTGTCGGGCCAACTGCGCGTGACCACCTATTCGGCCAACGGGCGGCAGATCACCTTCCGCGATCTGAACGAAGGCGAGCACCTCGGCGAGATCGCCGCCATCGATGGCCGGCCGCGTTCGGCCGATGTGGTGACGCTGAGGCCGAGCGTGGTCGCGAGCCTGGATCGCCTTGCGTTCCTCGAACTGCTGCGCAGCGAGCCGACGGTGGCCGAGCGCGTGATGCAGAGCCTGACCTCGCTGGTGCGGCAACTGTCGGAGCGCGTCATCGACCTGAGCACGATGGGCGTGCAGAACCGGGTGCATGCCGAGCTGCTGCGTCTGGCGCGCGAGGCGGGCGTCGATGCCAATCGCGCGCGCCTGGATCCGGCGCCCACACATGCCGAGCTGGCGAGCCGGGTCAGCACCAACCGCGAGCAAGTCACGCGCGAGCTCAATGCGCTGCAACGCGCGGGCGTTCTGGAGAAGCACGGCAAGGCGCTCGTCGTGCTCGACGTGCAGCGCCTCGTCGCGATGCTGGCGGAGGTGCGGGGCTTTCCCTGAAATTCAGCGCTGCGGCTGCGCCGGCACCACCACCGTGGAGCGGCCGTCCGGCGAGGTGACCGTCGCCGATCCGGCCGGTGCGGGCGTGCCTTGCGGTGTCACCACGGTCGAGCGGCGATCGCCCGACCGGACCGTCTTCGTGCCGCCGGGCACGGGCGCGCCTTCCGGCTTGACCACGGTGGAGCGCCGATCCTGCGAACGCGTGGTGACGTTGCCGGTGGCACCGCCGCGCGCCCGATCCAGCGCAGCGCCGGCGTCGCGGATGCAGGCATCGCGCTGCGGCCGGGGCAGCGAGCCGCTGTTGCACTTCGCGACCTGCTCGTCGTACTGCCTCTGGGCTTGCGCGAGGTCGGGAGCCTGCGCAAAGGCAGTCAACGAGATGCCCAGAAAGGCGCCGGAAACCGTCACACGCTGAAGGATGTTGATCACGGTGTACCTCTGTCGATCGACGATGGCGGGAGTCTATCGCCAGCATCGTGGCCGTGGCCGTGAGGCATCGCTCCACGAATGCGCTTGACCGTCTTGCGAATCCAGTGCTCGGTGTCGTCCACATAGGTGAACACGGCCGGCACCACCAGGAGGCTCAGCACGGTGGAGGTGATGAGTCCGCCGATCACCGCCATGGCCATCGGCGAGCGGAAGCTCGAATCCGCCGCGCTCCAGCCGAAGGCGATCGGCGCCATGCCCGCGCCCATCGCGAGCGTGGTCATGATGATCGGCCGAGCCCGCTTGTGGCAGGCGTCGCGCAGCGCGTCGAAACGGCTCATGCCATGGTCGCGGCGAGCGACGATCGCGTATTCGACCAGCAGGATCGAGTTCTTCGTCGCGATGCCCATCAGCATGATCAGGCCGATCAGCGAGGGCATCGACAGCGCCTTCTGCCCGACCAGCAGCCCGACGAATGCGCCGCCGAGCGCGAGCGGCAGCGCGCACAGGATGGTGATCGGATGCAGGAAGTCCTTGAACAGCAAGACCAGCACGATGTAGATGCACAGCACGCCGGTCAGCATCGCGAGGCCGAAGCTGTTGAAGAGTTCGGTCATCACTTCCGCATCGCCCACCTCGGCGACACGCACGCCGGGTGGCAGGCTGCGGATGGAGGGCAGCTTCATGGCCGCATCCTTCGCGTCGCCGAGGCCCACGCCCGAAAGCTCGATCTCGAAGTTGACGTTGCGCGACCGGTCGTAGCGGTCGATCACTGCCGGGCCGCCTTCGATGGCGAGCGTGGCCACCTGGCCCAGCATCACCGGCCCGCGCGCACCGGGCACCGCGAGGCGTTCGAGCAGCGAGAGGTCCTGCCGCGCCGAGTCCTCCAGCTTGACCACGATCGGCACCTGCCGCTGCGCGAGGTTGAGCTTGGGCAGGTTCTGGTCGTAGTCGCCGAGCGTGGCGACGCGCAGCGTGTCGGCGATGGCCGTGCTGGTCACGCCGAGGTCGGCCGCGCGCGCGAAGTCGGGCCGCACCGCGATCTCGGGACGGATCAGGCTCGCGGTCGACGTGATGTTGCCGAGGCCCGGGATGGTGCGCAGGTCGCGTTCCACTGCGCGTGCGGCCGTGGTGAGCGCATTCGGGTCGTCGCCGGAGAGCGCGAGGATGTACTTTTCGCCCGAGCCGCCGAGGCCGACGGTGCTGCGCACGCCGGGCAGCGTTTCGAGCGCCGCGCGGATCTTGTTCTCGATCACCTGCTTGCGAGGGCGGTCGCCGCGCGGATCGAGCTGGATCGTGAGCGTTGCCTTGCGGGTCTCCGGCGTGCCCATGTTCGCAAAGGGATCGCCGCCCGCGCTGCCGCCGCCGACCGTGGTGTAGACGCTGCGCACGTGCTCGACCGCCATCACGCGCCGTCGTGTTTCCTCCGCCATCGCGGTGGTCTGCGCGAGCGTCGCGCCCGGCGCGAGAGAGAGGTAGACCTGCGTCTGCGAGTTGTCGTCCGGCGGGATGAAGCCGGTCTTGAGCAGCGGAATCATCGCCACCGAGCCGAAGAAGAAGAGGGTCGCGAGCACCATGGTCACGAAACGATGGCGCATCGAGGCTTCGGCCAGTCGCATGTATGCCGCGAGCCAGCGCGGTTCCTTCTCGGCCGTGACGATGGGCTTGAGGATGTACGCCGCCATCATCGGCGTGAGCATCCGCGCCACCACGAGGGAGGCGAACACCGCGAGCGAGGCCGTCCAGCCGAACTGCTTGAAGAACTTGCCGGCCACGCCGCTCATGAAGGCGGTCGGCAGGAACACCGCGATCAGCGTGAAGGTGGTCGCGATCACCGCAAGGCCGATCTCGTCGGCCGCCTCCATCGCGGCCTGGTAGGGCGTCTTGCCCATGCGCAGGTGGCGCACGATGTTCTCGACCTCCACGATCGCGTCGTCCACCAGGATGCCGACCACCAGCGACAGCGCGAGCAGCGTGACCACGTTGATGGAAAAACCCAGCAGGTACATGCCGACGAACGCCGGGATCACCGACATCGGCAGCGCAACGGCGGACACGAAGGTCGCGCGCCAGTCGCGCAGGAACAGCCACACCACCACCACCGCGAGGATGGCGCCTTCGTACAGCAGGTGCAGCGAGCCTTCGTATTCCTCGCGCACCGGCTCGACGAAGTTGAAGGCCTCGGTCAGATGAATATCGGGCCGCTCGGCGCGCATCTGCGCGAGCACCTTCTGCACCGCATCGCCCACTTCGACCTCGCTCGCGCCGCGGCTGCGCGCGACCTCGAAGCCGACCACCGGCTTGCCGTCGAGGAAGGCGGCGGCGCGCGGCTCCGCAATGGTGTCGCTGATGCGCGCCACCTGGTCGAGCCGGATGCGCCGGCCATCCGTCAGCGAGATCTGGATGTCCGCGATCTCGTTCGCCGAACGCACCGTGGCGAGCGTGCGCACCGGCTGCTCGCTGCCGCCCAGGTCGGTGCGGCCGCCGGCGCTTTCGATCTGTTGCTGCCGCAACTGGCGCGAGATGTCGGCCGCGGTTGCGCCGAGCGCCTGCAGCTTGCCCGGGTCGAGATCGACGTGCACCTGCCGAGTGACGCCGCCCACGCGATTGACCGCGCCCACGCCGCTGATTGCGAGCAGGCGGCGGGTCACGTCGTTGTCGACGAACCACGAGAGCTCCTGGTCGTCCATGCGCGACGAGGAGATCGTGAACGCCAGCACCGGCTGCGCCGCGAAGTCGAGCTTGGTGATGACCGGATCACGCAGGTCCGCAGGCAGGTCGGCGCGCACGCGCTGCACCGCGGAGCGGACATCGTCGACCGCTTCCTGCACCGGCTTCTCGAGGCGGAACTCGACGATCAGCGTCACGGCGCCGTCCTGCACCTTGGTCGTGATGTGCTTGAGGCCCTGCACGGTGGCGATCGAGTTCTCGATCTTGCGCGCGACGTCGTTCTCGAGCTGCGATGGCGATGCGCCCGGCAGCGCTGCCGAAACGGTGACCGTCGGCAGGTCGATGTCGGGGAAGTTCTGCACCTTCATGGCGTTGAAGGACAGCAGACCGGCGAAGGTGAGCAGCACGAAAAGCATCACCGCCGGGATCGGATTGCGGATCGACCAGGCGGAAACATTCATACCACCCCCAGCCTCGCCCACTTCGTGTGGCTCTGCACCCCCTTCCAGGGGGCAATCCCAGCGGCCCGGCAAAGCCGGTTCCGCGGGATTCCTGACCTTGGCTGCGCCGGATTCATCGGATGTGGAGGGTGAATCACTTGGCAGCTCCATTTGTCGGATTGCCGGGCAACGCGTCCACGACGCGCACCAGGTCGCCGTCGTTCAGGAATCCCGCGCCCTGCACGACCACGCGCGCATCGGGCGGCAGCGGCGTCGTGATCTCGACCCGGTCGCCGACGCGGCGTCCGGTCTCCACGCGCAGCATCGAGACGCGGCTGTCGGGCTGCATCACCAGCAGGTGATTGAAGCCATCGCGCGGCACCACCGAGGCGAGCGGCACCGTGACCGCGCTGCTGCGGCCCAGCATGAAATCTCCGCGCGCGAACATGCCGGCCTTGATGCCGGTGTTCTGCTGCACGTCGGGGATGTCCACGTAGATCAATGCGGCGCGCGTCTGCGGGTCGACCGTGGGCGCGACGCTGCGCACCTTGCCGTTGACCATCGCGCCGGTCGCGCTTACGACAACCGCGGGCGTGCCGACCGCGATGCGGCCGAGTTCGGACGACGTGATCTCCGCGCGCCATTCGAGACGGCCCTGGCGGATCAGCCGGAAGAGTTCGGTGCCCGCCGACACCACGCTGCCCACGGTCGCGGTGCGCGAGGAGATCACGCCGTCGTCCGGCGCCATCACCTTGGTGTTGCGGCCGCGCACCTGCTGCGCCGCGAGCACCGCTTCCGCCGCCTCCACGCGCGCTTTGGCGGTCTGCTCGGCGGTCGTGTACTGGTTGATCTGTTGCTGGCTCATCGCGCCGGTCGCCTGCAAGGTGCGCGCACGCGCCGCGGTGCCTGCCGCATCGGCGGCGGTCGCACGCGCCTCGGCCAGCGAGGCCTTGGCCTGCGCCACGTCGGCATCCACCGATTCGCCGGAGAACACCGCGAGCACCTGGCCCTTCTTGACCGCATCGCCCACGTTGACGCGCACTTCGGCGAGTCGCAGGCCGGTGGACTCGGAGCCGATGCTGGCTTCCTGCCACGCGGCGACATTGCCGTTGGCGGAAAGGGTGACGTTGAGCTCGCTGGTTTCCGGCTTGGCGACCGTGACCGTGAGCGTGGGCCGGGCGGCCGAGGCCGCCGCCTTCGCATGTTCGCCGCCTGGCGACTTGCCGCGGACAAGCCAGAACCCTGCGCCCGCGAGCACGAGCACAAGCAGTGCGATGAGGATGAGAGTAGAGCGCTTCTTCATTCTTGTGAGGGTGACGGAGCGGCCGCAGGGGCCGCCGTTGCGACGGATTCGGGCCGCGACCAGCCGCCGCCCATGGCACGGTAGAGCGCGACCCAAGCTTCGGCGCGTTCGCGCTGCAGCGACACGCGCGAGGTCTGCGAGACGAACAGCGTGCGCCGGGCGTCTTCCAGATCGAACAGGCTCGCCAGTCCGGTGCTGAAGCGTGCCTGCGTCGCGTCGAACGACGCCTGGTAGTTGCGCACCGCGGTCTCGGCGTCCTCGGCCCGATCGTCGGTGCTGCGGAGGTTGATCAGCGCCTCCTCGACCTCGCGCACCGCCTGTCGCACGCTCGCGCGGTATTGGGAGACCGCCTCGTCGTAGCGAACCTTCGCCGCCGCTTCGTTGGCCGCGAGCGTGCCGCCGTCGAAGATCGGCAGGTTGAGCGCGAGCGGGCCGATGGTCCAGGTGTCGAAGGTCTCGCGGAAACCGCCCGTGCGCACCTGCACGGTGGCGATCGAGCCTTGCAGCGTCAGCCTCGGAAAGCGCTGCGCGAGCGCGGCGCCTGCATCGGCGCTCGCGGCCGCAACGCCGAGTTCGGCCGCATACACATCGGGCCGTTGCGAGAGCGCTTCGGCCGGCACGCTGTGGACGGCCTGAACGGCCGGCAGCGCGACATCGATCGGCGCCGCCTCGAGCTTGGCCTTGAGCACCGGCGCCTCGATGCCCGTGAGCGACACCAGCGCCTGTTCGAGCACTGCGCATTGCGCCCGCTGCTGCGTGAGCCGCCCCGACGCTTCGGCGGCGCTCGCGCGCGCGAGCGCCGCATCGGCCGGCGCGGTGAACCCCGCGCGCATCGACAGATCGGTGAGGCGCGCCGTCTCGGCACGCGATTGCGCATCGGAAGAGGACACTGCGAGTTGCCGGCGGCAGGCGCGCTCGGCCAGGTAGGTGTTTGCGGTCTCGGCTGCGACCGAAACGCGCGCGTCATGCCACTTCGCATCCGCACCCGCGAGCCGCGCCTGGCTGGCGTCCCGGTTCGCGCGAAGGCCGCCGAACAGGTCGATCTCCCAGCTCGATTGCAGCGCGGCCTGCCCGGTCGTCAGGATCGGCAGGCTGGTGCTCACGCCATCGGTGCTGGTCGATGCACCGGTGAACCCGGACGTCGGCGAATTGCCGCGGCTGGCCGAAAGCTGGCTGTTGAGATTCGGAATCAGCGCTGCACCGGCCGACACACGCGTGGCCCGCGCTTCCGCGATGCGCGCCCCTGCGCTTGCGACCGTGGGGCTCACGGATTCGGAAGCAAAGATGAGCTCGACCAGCAGCGGGTCATGCAATTGCTCCCACCACTGGCCGAGTGTCGGAAGCGAGCCGCCGTGCGGCAACGGAGCGGTGGAGGCGGGGAGCGGGTTGCTCCAGGCCGGTGGTATCGGCGCGTCTGCCTTTTCAGGTGGACGCGGGACGGCGCACGCGGAAAGCAGCAACAGGGACGCGACGAGCGGGAGCGCCGGAAGCCGGAGATTCCTCATGAGAGTGGGGTTCCGCAAAAAAGGCGTCGTCGGCCGGCAGGATCAGCCGTCGCAACGCCATCGCGAGGCCGATAGGCCTCTGGAAATCGCGGAGCATAACAAGGCGAATGATCGTGCCGGTGTCGGTGTGCATCGCGTCTTCAGGGGATCTTTCTTGCGTGAAGGGAAGGCCTGTCCTGAGGCCGCGCAGAGAACGCTACGATCCCGCCCATGCCACCCCCCACCGCCGCTCCACCTGCACTCCCGCTCGATGCCGACGGCATCCTCGCGCTGGCCGCGCGGTCGATGTTCCATCTGTTCTCCAGCATCAGCCAGGGGATGTTCCTGGTCGATCGCACCGGGCGCATCGTGTGGGTCAACGAGGGCTATCGGCGCTTCCTGCCGGCGCTGGGCTTTTCATCGATCGACCAGTTCCTCGGCCACATGGTCGAGGATGTGATCCCCAACACGCAGATGCGCCGCGTGCTCGAAACCGGCGAGCCGATCCTGGTCGATCTGCTGACCAACAAGGCCGGGACTTTCGTGGTCAGCCGCATTCCTTTGCGCGAGGAGCGCGAGGGCGCGGCGATGGGCGAAGTGATCGGCGCGATCGGCATCGTGCTGTTCGATCATCCCGAGACGACGCTGCAGCCGCTGATCAGCAAGTTCGCGCTGCTCCAGCGCGACCTCGACGATGCGCGGCGCGAACTGGCGAGCCAGCGGGCCAATCCGCTCTACCAGCAGTCGGCCGACGGGCAGCGGCGTTCCAAGTACACCTTCGCGAGCTTCATCGGCAGCAGCCCGGCGGCGGTGGAGGTCAAGCGCCATGCGCGGCGTGCGGCGCAGTCGTCGAGCCCGGTGCTGCTGCTGGGTGAGACCGGCACGGGGAAGGAACTGCTGGCCCATGCGATCCACGCGGCGTCGTCGCGGGCGCAGGGCCTTTTCGTGAGCGTGAACATCGCTGCGGTCCCGGACACGCTGCTCGAAGCCGAGTTCTTCGGCGTTGCGCCCGGCGCTTTTACCGGCGCGGATCGCAAGGCGCGCGAGGGCAAGTTCAAGCTGGCCGATGGCGGCACGCTGTTCCTCGACGAAATCGGCGACATGCCGCTGGGCCTGCAGGCGAAGCTGCTGCGCGCCTTGCAGGAAGGCGAGATCGAGCCGCTGGGGTCGAACAAGCTGGTGCCGTTCGATGCCCGCGTGATCGCCGCGACGTCGCGGGATCTGGCGGCGCTGGTGCGGGAAGGGCGCTTCCGCGAAGACCTGTATTACCGCCTCAACGTGCTGCCGGTGCGCGTGCCGCCGCTGCGGGAGCGCCGGGGCGACATCCCCGCGCTGGTGGAGGCGCTGGGCGAAGACATGGCGCTGCGCAGCGGCGAAGCACCGCCCGAACTGACGCCCGACGCGCTCGCACTGCTGGCCGCGCAGCACTGGCGCGGCAACATCCGCGAGCTGCGCAATGTGCTGGAACAAGTCACCATGCGCAGCGATTCGCAGCGCATCGATGCGCCGCAACTCGAACGCATCCTGCGCGAAGCAGGGCAGGAGAACATCGCGCCGCCGACCCGCATGCAGCCCGAGGCCGCCACCGAAGCGGACGAGCGTGCCCTGCTGCTGCGACCGCTCGCGCAGCAGGTCGCCGAGCTGGAGCGCAAGGCGATCGCCGCCGCGATGGCGGAGACCGGCGGGAACAAGCTCGCGACGTCACGGTTGCTCGGCATCTCGCGCGCAACGCTCTACGAACGTCTGGAAAACCCTGAATAAGGAAAATACAAATGCCTGAAATTCAGACAATCTCTTTGTTCTGAACTTGGGCATCTCGCTCCTCAAGCCAGGAACCCCGCGGAACCGGCTCCGCCGGGCCGCCGGGGTTGCCCCCGGAGAGGGGGTGGAGAGCGACACGAAGTGCGCGAGCCTGGGGGTGAGCCTTGATGTGGCACGAACTGTGCAACATTAAGTCACCTTCATCTGGAGACAAAGAATGCAACGTCGTCACCTCGTCGCGCTGGCTGCCATGGCCACTGCGGCTGTCACCACCCTGACCGCACCGGCCTGGGCGCAGTCCAACGAGATCCGCATCGCCCATATCTACAGCAAGACCGGGCCGCTCGAAGCCTACGGCAAGCAGACGCAGACCGGCCTGATGATGGGCCTGGACTACGCCACCGGCGGGACCATGATGGTCAACGGCAAGAAGCTCGTCGTGATCGAGAAGGATGACCAGGGCAAGCCGGACCTCGGCAAGTCGCTGCTGGCGGCGGCCTATGCGGACGACAAGGCCGCGATCGCGGTCGGGCCGACGTCTTCGGGCGTCGCGCTCGCGATGCTGCCCGTGGCCGAGGAATACAAGAAGATCCTGCTGGTCGAGCCGGCCGTGGCCGATTCGATCACCGGCGACAAGTGGAACAAGTACATCTTCCGCACCGGCCGCAACAGCTCGCAGGACGCGATCTCCAACGCGGTCGCGATCGACAAGCCCGGCGTCACCGTCGCCACGCTCGCGCAGGACAACGCCTTCGGCCGCGACGGCGTCAAGGCGTTCAAGGACGCCCTCAAGAAGGCCAAGCTGGCCCATGAGGAATACCTGCCCGCGGCGACGACCGACTTCACCGCCGGCGCGCAGCGCCTGATCGACAAGCTCAAGGACCAGCCGGGCCGCAAGATCATCTGGATCGTGTGGGCGGGCGCGGGCAACCCGTTCAAGATCGTCGACCTCGACCTCAAGCGCTACAACATCGAGATCGCGACCGGCGGCAACATCCTGCCGGCGATGGCGGCCTACAAGGCGCTGCCGGGCATGGAAGGCGCGGCCTACTACTACTTCGGTATCCCGAAGAACCCGGTGAACGAGGCGATGGTCGCGGCGCACTACAAGGAATTCAAGACGCCGCCGGACTTCTTCACCGCCGGCGGCTTCTCGGCCGCGATGGCGCTGGTGACCGCGCTCAAGAAGACGGGCGGCGACACCAACACCAACAAGCTCATTTCGACCATGGAAGGCATGAGCTTCGACACCCCGAAGGGCAAGATGACCTTCCGCAAGGAAGACCACCAGGCGATGCAGAGCATGTACCACTTCAAGATCAAGGTGGATCCGGCCTTTGCGTGGGGTGTGCCCGAGCTGGTCCACGAGATCAAGCCCGAAGAGATGGACATTCCCATCAGGAACAAGCGCTGACCCCCAGCCTCGCGCACTTCGTGTCGCTCTGACACCCCCTTTCAGGGGGCAACCCCGGCGGCCCGGCCGAGCCGGTTCCGCGGGGTTCCTGGCTTCAGTCGCCTAGCCAGCAATGCTTTCCCCATCTGTCCCCTCGCAAGAGGGGTCGGTTCAGTGCACCTCGAAAAACCAAATGGAGACAACGATGAAGCGCAACTGGATGACGATGAAGATGAGCATGGTCGCGGCCTTCGCCGCGCTGGCGGGCCATGCGGCAATGGGCGCGGTGCCGCTGCTGGCGCTCGGGGCCAATGCGGCGGAGGTCAGCGTGTCGGGGCTGTCCGCCGGCGGGTTCATGGCCGTGCAGCTGCACGTCGCCTATTCGGCGACCTTCAAGCGCGGGGCAGGCGTCGTGGCGGGCGGGCCGTACTACTGCGCCGAGGGATCGATCGTCAACGCGACCGGCCGCTGCATGTCGCACAGCAGCAGCATCCCGGTGTCGTCCCTGGTGAGCACCACCAACAGCTGGGCGTCGAGCGGCACGATCGATCCGGTGTCGAACCTCGCGAACTCGAAGGTCTATCTCTACTCCGGCACCTCGGACAACACGGTGGTGCAGGCCGTGATGAACGATCTGAAGACCTACTACCAGAGCTTCGTTCCGACGGCCAACACCTTCTACAAGAACACCATCGGCTCCGGTCACGCGATGATCACCGACGACTACGGCAGCAGCTGCAGCACGACGGCCTCGCCCTACATCGACAACTGCGGCTTCGACCTCGCGGGCGACATCCTCCAGTACCTCTACGGCACGCTGAACGCGCGCAACAACGGCACGCTCTCGGGCACCTTCACCGAGTTCAACCAGACCGATTTCGTGAGCGGCCACGGCATGGCCACGACCGGCTGGATCTACGTGCCGCAAAGCTGCAACAGCACCTCGTGCCGTGTGCACGTGGTGCTGCACGGCTGCAAGCAGAACTACAGCGACATCGGCGACAAGTACGTGCGCAACACCGGCTACAACCGCTGGGCCGACACCAACAACATCGTGCTGATCTATCCGCAGACCAGCACCGCGGCGACCAACAGCTGCTTCGACTGGTGGGGCTACGACAACGCGAACTACGCGAAGAAGTCCGGCCCGCAGATGGCCGCGATCAAGGCCATGGTCGATCGCGTGACGAGCGGCTCGACCGGCGGCAGTGGCGGCGGATCGACGCTCGCCGCACCGAGCGGCGTCGGCACTTCCGGTGCGACCAGCAGCAGCATGGTGATCGGGTGGAACGCCGTTTCGGGCGCCGCGAGCTACAACGTCTACCGCGGCGGCAGCAAGGTCAACGCGTCGGCGGTCTCCGCCACCAGCTACACCGACACCGGGCTTGCCGCATCGACCACCTACAGCTGGACCGTGACCGCGGTGGACGCGAGCAACGTCGAAGGCGCGATGTCGGCCGCCGCCACCGGCACCACGCTCGCCAGCGGCGGCGGCACCACGCCGGTCTGCTACACCGCGAGCAACTACGCCCACACCACTGCCGGCCGCGCCACGCAGACCGGCGGCTACACCTATGCCAACGGTTCCAACCAGAACATGGGCCTGTGGAACACCTTCGTCACCACGACCCTGAAGCAGACCGGAACCAACTACTTCGTGATCGGCACCTGCTGATTCCAAACTCCAAACCGCACCGCCGCAAGGCGGCTTCAACCTTCGATCGATGCTCGAGACCCGAAACCTGACCATCCGCTTCGGCGGCCACGTGGCGGTCAATGCCGTGAGCTGCGCTTTCGCGCCCGGCACGCTGACTGCCATCGTCGGCCCCAACGGCGCCGGCAAGACCACCTACTTCAACCTCATCTCGGGCCAGCTCAAGGCGACCGAGGGCACGGTGACGCTCGACGGGCAATCGCTCTCGGGCCTGCCGGCCTCGGCGCGCACGCGGGCGGGGCTGGGGCGCGCGTTCCAGCTCACCAACCTGTTCCCCAACCTCACGGTGCTGGAGAACGTGCGTCTCGCGGTGCAGGCGACGCGCGAAGGCGCGCACCGGCGCGGCCTCAATCTCTGGAGCATCTGGAGCGACCACCGCGCGCTGACGGAGCGCGCCGACCAGATCCTTGCGGACGTCGCGCTCAAGGCCAAGGAGCACGCGACCGTCGCGAGCCTTCCGCACGGCGACCAGCGCAAGCTCGAAGTCGCCTTGCTGATGGCGCTCGAACCCAAGGTGTTCATGTTCGACGAACCGACCGCCGGCATGAACGCGGCCGAGGCGCCGGTGATCCTCGACCTGATCCGCGCGCTCAAGAAGGACAAGACGAAAACCATCCTCCTGGTCGAGCACAAGATGGATGTGGTGCGCGAACTCGCGGACCGCATCATCGTGCTGCACAACGGCCAGCTCGTGGCCGATGGCGAGCCGTCCGAGGTGATCGCCTCGCCGGTGGTGCAGGAGGCCTATCTCGGCGTCGCGAAGGAGGTCGCATGAGTGCCGCCCGGCCGCCCGAAGGCAATCGCACCGCAGTGCGAAAGCACGGAGGTTTTCAATGACCACGACCAATTTGCTGGAACTGAGCGGCGTGCACACGCACATCGGCGCGTATCACATCCTTCATGGGGTGAATCTCGCGGTGCCCAAAGGGCAGCTCACCATGCTCCTCGGCCGCAACGGCGCGGGCAAGACCACCACGCTGCGGACCATCATGGGCCTGTGGCATGCATCGCAGGGCAGCGTGCGCTTCGGCAGCACCGACATCACCGCGATGCACACGCCGCAGATCGCGGAACTCGGCATCGCTTACGTGCCCGAGAACATGGGCATCTTCTCGGACCTCACCGTCAAGGAGAACATGCTGCTCGCCGCACGCGCCGCGAAGAACGCCGACCAGATGGACGACGCGCGGCTCAAGTGGATCTTCAAGCTCTTCCCCGCGGTCGAGAAATTCTGGAACCATCCCGCGGGCAAGCTCTCGGGTGGACAGAAGCAGATGCTCGCGGTGTCGCGCGCGATCGTCGAGCCGCGCGAGCTGCTGATCGTCGATGAGCCCAGCAAGGGCCTCGCGCCCGCGATCATCAACAACATGATCGACGCGTTCAGCGAGCTCAAGAAGAGCGGCGTGACGATCCTGCTCGTCGAACAGAACATCAACTTCGCGCAAAGGCTGGGCGACACGGTGGCCGTGATGGACAACGGCGCCGTGGTGCACAGCGGCAGCATGGCCGCGTTCTCGGCTGACGAAGCCTTGCAGCAGTCGCTGCTGGGGTTGGCACTATGAGCGCGACGACGGAGCGCCCCGGGCAGGCGCGCACCCCTTCGGCAGGCAGCGCAGCACACGAAGCGGCAAGCATGGGAGCACGAATGAACAAGGACTTCGACTGGAAACCGCTGGCGCTCGTGCCGTTGCTCGCACTGATTGCCTTGCCGCTGACGGGCTCGGTATCGACCTGGCTCACGCTCACCGTGGCGGGCCTCGCGATGGGGATGATCATCTTCATCATCGCCTCGGGCCTCACGCTGGTCTTCGGGTTGATGGACGTTCTCAACTTCGGCCATGGCGTGTTCATCGCGCTCGGCGCCTTCGTGGCGAGCACCGTGCTCGGCGGCATGAGCGACTGGACCGGCTCGCAGGAACTGTGGCGCAATCTCGTCGCCGTCTTCCCGGCCATGCTGGTCGCGATGCTGGTTGCGGGCGCGGTCGGCCTCGCATTCGAGCGCTTCATCGTGCGGCCGGTCTACGGACAGCACCTGAAGCAGATCCTCATCACGATGGGCGGGATGATCATCGGCGAGGAACTGATCAAGGTGATCTGGGGTCCTGGCCAGATCCCGCTGCCGCTGCCCGACGCGCTGCGCGGCTCGCTGTTCATCGGTGACGCTGCGATCAGCAAGTACCGCATCCTCGCGGTCATCGTCGGCGTCTTCGTCTTCGGCCTGCTCGCCTGGACGCTGGGCCGGACCAAGATCGGCCTCCTGATTCGCGCCGGCGTGCAGGACCGCGAGATGGTCGAGTCGCTCGGCTACCGCATCGGGCGGATCTTCGTCGGCGTGTTCGTGGTGGGCAGCGCACTGGCGGGCCTGGGCGGCGTGATGTGGGGCCTGTTCCAGCAGAACCTCATTCCGCAGATGGGCGCGCAGGTCAACGTGCTGATCTTCATCGTGATCATCATCGGCGGGCTCGGCTCGACGACCGGTGCGCTGATCGGCGCGCTGCTCGTGGGCCTGATGAACAACTACACCGGCTTCCTCATGCCGACGCTCACGCAGTTCGCGAGCATCTTCCTGATGGTCGCTGTCTTGTTATGGCGTCCGCAGGGCGTCTATCCCGTCGCGAACCGTTGAAAGGACGAACCATGATTTCCCGTCTTCTTTCCAACGACATGCCGCGCAACCGCTTGCTGGCGCTGCTGCTGCTCGCCGTGGTGCTGGGTCTGGCTTTCGCGCCTTTCATCTTCCCCGGCGTCAAGGCCCTCAGCGTAGCGGCCAAGGTGCTGGTGTTCATCGTGCTCGTCGCGAGCTTCGACCTGCTGCTCGGCTACACCGGCATCGTGAGCTTCGCGCAGACGATGTTCTTCGGTATCGGTGCCTACGGCGTCGCGATCTCGGCGACGCGTCTGGGCTCGGGCTGGGGCGCCTTGCTGCTCGGGCTGGGCGTGGCGCTGGCGATCTCGCTGGTGCTGTCGCTGGCGATCGGCCTGTTCTCGCTGCGGGTGCGCGCGATCTTCTTCGCGATGATCACGCTCGCGGTGGCCTCGGCCTTCCAGACGCTGGCGTCGCAGATGTCGGATTTCACCGGCGGCGAGGATGGCCTGACCTTCAAGTTGCCCGAACTGATCTCGCCGAGCTTCGAGTTCGCGGAAGAACCCTTCCTCGGCGTGTCGCTCGACGGGCGGCTGCTGTGCTACTACCTGCTCTTCGTGCTCGCGGTGGTGCTGGTGCTCGCGTTGCTGCGCATCGTGAACTCGCCGTTCGGCCGCGTGCTGCAGGCGATCCGCGAGAACGAGTTCCGCGCCGAGGCGATCGGCTACCGCGTGGTGGTGTATCGCACGACCGCATCGGTGCTCTCGGCGCTGTTCGCGACGCTGGCCGGCGCGATGCTTGCGATCTGGCTGCGCTACAACGGACCGGACACCTCGCTGAGCTTCGAGATCATGATCGACGTGCTGCTGATCGTGGTCATCGGCGGCATGGGCACGATGTACGGCGCGGTGGTCGGCAGCGTGATCTTCGTGGTCGCGCAGAGCTATCTGCAGGACCTGCTGCGCATCGGCAGCGAAGCCGCGAGCGGCTTGCCGGGGCTGTCGTCGCTGCTGTCGCCGGACCGCTGGCTGCTGTGGCTCGGGGTGCTGTTCGTGCTCTCGGTCTATTACTTCCCAACGGGCATTGTGGGCCGACTGCGTAAATGAATGCGAGGGCGATCGAAATGAACACACCGACTTCCAACTACGCGCAACTCGCCGGGTACGAGATCCACTGGATGGACTGGGGCAGGGCGGGCGACCCGGTCGTGATTGCATGGCATGGCCTTGCACGCACCTGCCGCGACATGGACGAACTCGCGGCGCATTTCGCGGCGCGCGGCTTCCGCGTGATCTGCCCTGACACGATCGGCCGGGGCCTGAGCCAGTGGAGCAGGGCGCCGGACGACGAATACAAGCTGTCGTTCTACGCGAGGCTCGCCTCGGCGCTGTGCGACGAATTGAAGCTGACGCGCGTGCATTGGGTCGGCACTTCGATGGGCGGTGCGATCGGCATGGTCTGCGCGGGCGGGCTGGTCGAGCCGGCGATGAAGCCGCGCATCGCGAGCCTCGTGCTCAACGACAACGCGCCGCAGCTTGCGGCGGAGGCGGTGGAGCGCATCCGCGCCTACGCGGGCCAGCCCCCGGCCTTCGACACGGTGGCGGAACTCGAAGCCTTCTTCCGCACGGTCTACAAGCCCTACGGCTGGCTCAGCGATGCGCAGTGGCGGCGCCTGACCGAGACCTCCGCCCGGCGCCTGCCCGACGGCCGCGTGACGCCGCACTACGACCCGATGATGGTGCGCCAGTTCATCTCGCATCCCGAGGACTACGTGCTCTGGTCGCACTACGACGCGATCGAAGCGCCGGTGCTGTGCCTTCGCGGTGCGGACTCGGACCTCGTCCTGCGCGAGACGCTGGATGAAATGCACCGCCGAGGCCCCGGCGACAAGCGGCGCCTGCAGGTCATCGAAGTGCCAGGCTGCGGCCACGCCCCGGCGTTGAACGTGCCGGCGCATCTGGACCCGATCGAGGCCTTTGTGCGCAGAGCCAGCACATGATTCGTGGCGGCCGCACAATCGCGCGGCCATAAACAACACGGAGTCATCTCATGGCGGTTTCGCTCTATGACGTCTCGGTCCCGGTGTTCACCCGCGGGCTGGGCCAGCTTTCCCACATCCTCGACAAGGGCCTGGCGCATGCGCAGGCTTCGGGCATCGACCCTTCGCAGCTTTTCGATGCGCGCCTCGCGCCGGACATGTTCACGCTCGCAGGCCAGATCCAGAGCGCGAGCGATGCCTCCAAGTTCGGCGTGGCGCGCATCGCCGGCGTCACTGGGCCGAGCTTTCCGGACGACGAGGCGACCTATGCGCAGTTGCAGGCGCGCGTCGCGAAGACCATCGACTATCTGGGCACCGTGGATCGTTCGCTGATCGACGGCCACGAGGATCGCGAAGTGGTCATGAAGGTCCGCGGCAACGAACTGAAGTTCACCGCCCAGCGCTACCTGCTCCAGTTCGCGATCCCGAACTTCTTCTTCCATCTCACGACCGCGTACGACATCCTGCGGCACAGCGGCGTGCCGATCGGCAAGCTCGACTACCTCGGGCGCTACTGAGCCTACTGAGCGCGCGCCCGAGAGTCGGTCGGCCAGCCTGCGATGTGCCGCTCGGCGATGCCCGCGAGCGCGGTGATCCACGTGTGGCTGTCGTTGAGGCAGGGGATGTAGGTGAATTCCTTGCCGCCGGCCTGCAGGAAGGCTTCTCGGCCTTCCATCGCGATTTCCTCCAGCGTCTCCAGGCAGTCGGCGGGGAAGCCCGGGCACATCACGTCGACCCGCTTCACGCCCTTGGCGCCGAGTTCGCGCAACGTGGGCTCGGTGTACGGCTCGAGCCACTTCGCGCGGCCGAAGCGCGACTGGAAGGTGACGCGGTATTGGTCGGGCGTGAGCTGCAGGCGTTCGGCCAGCAGGCGCGCGGAGACCACGCATTGCACATGGTACGGATCACCCAGCCGGATGTTGCGCGACGGAATGCCGTGGAAGCTCATCACGAGCTGGTCCGGCCGGCCGTTGTGCTGCCAGTGGCGCATCACACTTTGCGCGAGCGCATCGATGTAGCCCGCATCGTCGTGGTAGTCGTTGACGAAGCGGAACTCGGGTACGCGCCGCACGCGTGCGCTCCACGCGTTCACGGCGTCGATGACGCTGGCCGTCGTGGTGGCGGAGTACTGCGGGTAGGCCTGCAGTACCAGCACGCGGGTGACGCCTTCGGCCTTGAGTTCGTCGAGCCGGCTTGCGATGGACGGCTGGCCGTAGCGCATGGCGTCGCGCACCATCAGGCGATGGCCGCGCTCGCCGAGCCAGCCGCGCAGCAGGGTGGCCTGCTTCTGCGTCCAGACCTTGAGCGGCGAACCCTCGGGCATCCAGATGCTGGCGTACTTGGCGGCTGATTTCGCAGGCCGGGTGCGCAGGATGATGCCGTGCAGGATCGGCATCCATGCGGCCTTCGGAATTTCGACGACGCGCGGGTCGCCGAGGAATTCCGCGAGATAGGGCCGAACGGCCTTCGCCGTCGGTTCGTCGGGCGAGCCCAGGTTGCACCAGAGCACGGCAGTGCGGCCTGGGGCCATGTCGGCGGCGGGCGGTTCTTGTCGAAAAGGCATGCGATATTCTCGACCATGGCCCTCGCAACCCCGGATTCCCTGACCCTCGACGTGAAGCGCATCGCCGCGATCTCGCTCGATCTGGACGACACCCTCTGGCCGATCTGGCCCACCATCGAGCGCGCCGAGCGCGTGCTGCATGCATGGCTGACGCGCGAGGCTCCGAAGACCGCCGATCTTCTGGTCACGCCCGGTGTGCTGCGCGAGTTGCGCGAGGCGACTGCCAAGGAGCGTTCCGATCTGGCCCATGACCTGAGCGCACTGCGCCGCGAGTCCATCCGCGCCGCATTGGAGCGCTCCGGCGAAGACCCGGCCCTGGCCGAGCCGGCCTTCGACATCTTCTTCGCGGAGCGCCAGCGGGTGGAACTCTACGAGGATGCACTCCCGGCGCTCAAGTGGCTCAGCGAGCGCTATCCGCTGGTCGCGGTTTCCAACGGCAATGCCGACGTGCAGCGCACCGGCGTCGGTCGCTGGTTCCGGGCCGCATTCAACGCGCGCGAATTCGGTAGCGGCAAGCCGCACGCGCCGATCTTCCGAGCGGCAGCGGCATCGGTCGGCTTGCTACCCAGGGACGTGCTCCACGTCGGCGACGATGCCGCGCTCGACGTGGTCGGCGCGCTCGGCGCCGGCATGCAGGCCGCCTGGCTCGTGCGCGAGGAGCGTCCGTGGGAACACGATGCCCGCCCGCAACTCATCGTGCCCAACCTGCACGCGCTGTGCGTGGCACTGGAGACGGCCGGGGCCTGACGCCGACTCCGACCGGAGAAGTCCGCAACCGAGTCCGGGAATCCCGTGGAACCGGCCTCGCCGGGCCACTGTGATCGGGATTGCCCCTGGAAAGGGGTGCAGAGCGACACGAAGTGGGCGAGGCTGGGGGCGGGCTATCGTGATCCGAGCGCCGCCGCGACGCTGTCGTTCAGCGTCGAGAGGATGTTGAGGTTCCTCACCATCCCCGCCGAATTGCTCGACGCGTTGATGATCGTCTGGTTGACGATGGTCTGGTTGTTCAAGGAATTCTGGATCACCGTGCCGGCGTTCGAAACGCCGCTCTGCGCCTGGAAGGTATTGCCGGGCCCGTTCTGGACCAGATTCAGGCTCGCCAGCTGCTTGTCGAGTTGCGCCATCTGTACAGGCGTCAGGTCCGAAATGCGGCCGAAGTCGAGCGTCGTCTGAGTGACGAGGTCACCGTTGATGTAGACGGCGCGCGTGATGCCGAAGCTCACCATCAGCCCGGTGCCGGCGGGGTCGAAGCCGCCCCGCATGCCGTCGAGGTCATGGTTGCTCGCTGCGATCCAGATCTCTTCCGTTCTTTGCGGCTGCTCGGATTCCGGGTCGTCCGCACGCGCGGGCGACAGCACGCTTCCCACCATCAGCGCATAGAGTCCGATGACCAGATGGACCAAAGGGAAGCGACGGACGGCCATCAGAAGTCTCCCGGTCCCAGCTTGGGCAGCGCGATCATGTCCATGCCCTCGCGGGAAATGCCCTGGCCCAGGGGCGCGCGCGGCGCGACGCGCCAGTCGGCGGCGACGTTGAAGCGCGCGATGTCCATCCGGTTGTGGATCACGAAGAGCAGTCCGTTCTGCCACATCTCGTCGAATTCCTTTCGCGGGAGCGCGCGCGTGCCCTGTGCCGGATCGCCGATGAGCACGCGGCCCGGCTGCAGACCCTTCACGACCACGAAGTGGTGGTACCCATTGTTGTTGACGAGCACGATGGCCGGAACGCGCGCCTGCGTAAGTTTTTCGAGTGGCAGCTCGAACCCGTCGGCCTCGAAGCCCAGCGTCTTGAGGTAACGCTTCATGTCCAGCAGCGAGAAGCCTTCCTGGTGGATCTTGATCTGGTCGCCGTTCTCGTACATCCAGGTGAAGACCTGCTGCTCGCTGACCGGATAGTTGAAGTGGTGCGTGAGCAGCGTGGCGACCGCGGCCGAACCGCAGCTGAAGTCGTACTTCTGGATGAGCGTGCGCGACTGGCGCTGCTTCTTCAAACTCGTCACGGGTATGTTGAAGTCGCCCATACCCATGGATGGCATATAGGCCCGCTCCTTGTCGTCCTGGGCGGGCGCCGCGGTGGCCACGGCCAGCAGTGCGAGGGAAATCAGCATGCCACGCATGTCTGTCCCCTCAGTTCATCTGCACGTGGACGATCACCGCGTTCTGGATCAGTACGTTCGCGCCAGAGTTCTGGATCACGACCGGTAGCCCGCTCATGTTGGCGAACGAGCCCGAACTGATGGTGTTGTCCCCTGTGTCGACATTGCGGGCCGAATTGCCGGCCGTGGTGCCGTTCAGGGTCATGTCGTTGCGGACCACCTCGGCTCCGCCCCGATAGCCTGCCAGCGTCTCCGAATCGACCGGGGTGGCGACGAACGCCACGACCCCTTCGGACTTCGCCGTCGTTTCGCTGCCTGGCAGGGCGCTTTGCGCCGCGGCCGCCATCGGCAGCAGCATCCCCAGGGCCATGCTCACGGTCCCCGGAAGAGTGATGGATCTCATGGCGTCTCCCTTTGGCCAGCCGTGAAGGAGAACCCGATGGCGCCGCGCAGCCCGAGCAGGTCAGGCTGCGCAGCACGCACCGGGCTTCACTATCGATCAGTGAACGGTCAGGTTGGCCTGGACGGTCACAGCCTGCTGAACCAGCGACGACAAGCCGCTGTTCTGGTTCATGATCACCACGCCCGCAGCCGATTGAGCGGCGTTGCCCATCGTGTTGGACATGTTGAACGTGCCGGCATTGAGCGACACCGTGCCGCCTGCGCCACCCGTGCCACCGTTGCCGGTGCCGCCGGTGCCGCCATTGGCCGTCTGGGTTCCGCCGCTGCCCGCGCCGCCTGCGCCGCCCGTGCCGCTGCCACCATTGCCGCCCGAGCCGGCCGTGTTGTTGCCGTTGCTGTCGCTGCCGGCAGTGGCGCTGCCATTGGTGCTCGAGCCGCCTGCGCCGCCCGTGCCCGCCCCGCCAGTGCGGGTTCCGCCGGACGCGCTGGTTGCCGCGCCGCCGCCACCGCCTGCACCGCCCGCTCCGCCAGCGCCCGTTGCGCCGCTCGCGCCGCCCGCACCAGCCGTGCTGGTTCCGGTGCCCGCGCCGCCTGCGCCGCTCGCACCGCCCGCACCTGCCGTGCCAGTGCCGGTGCCCGCGCCGCCTGCGCCGCTCGCGCCGCCTGCGCCAGCCGTGCCGCTTGCACCTGCTGCGCCACCTGCACCGCCCGCACCGCCGGCACCGCTCAAGCCGCCGTTGCCGCCGTTGCCGCCGTCGCCACCGGCCGTCCCGCCGGAGCTGCCGCCGCCACCGCCGCCGCCGCTCCTGCCGCCCAAGCCGGCTCCGAGGCTGCTGCTGCTTCCGCCGCGGCCGCTGTCGCCGCCACCGGCAGCTGCCAGGCTGCCGCTGCTTCCGCCGCGGCCGCTGTCGCCGCTGGAGCCGCCGCGACCGCCGCTACCGCCGAGCGATGCCGCCGTTCCGCTGTCGCTCGAACCATTGGCGCCGCCGCCCGTGCCGCGTCCGCCATTGCCGGCATCGCCCGAACTGCCATTCGTCGTGTTGCCGCGCGTGATCGCGCCGTTGGAGGCGCTTCCGCCCGTCGCGCCCACTGCACCGTTGCCCACGGCGCCATTGCCGCCGGTACCCGTGCCGCGTGCATCGCCGCCCTGGCCGGTGCCGCCGTGTCCGCCCAGACCCGTGCCGCCATTGGCCGAGCCGGTGTTCGCCACGGTATTGCCAACACCCCAGATCCTGTTGTTCGACACGGAGCCTTCGAGCTTGCTGATGGCCGCGACCCGCGTGTTGGAGAACGCGTTCGTGAAGTTGTTGTTGCTCGATCCGTTGTTGAGCGCGGCGGAGCGATCAGCACTGGCCCTGGCGTCGCCTGTGTCGTTGTGGCTGTCCGTGCGAGTGCTCGTACTGTTACGCGTACTGCTGCGCGTACTGGTACTCGTGCTCGTGCTCGTATCCGTACTCGTGTTGTTGCCCGCCGTCGTTCTCTGACCGGTGATCTGATCGGTGTCATTCGCGAGAGCAAGACCGCAGAACCCGTAGGCAAGCGCAATGGCCGAGGCCACTAATGTCTTTTTCATGAACCCTCCAGTAAAAGTTGAACAAGCGTGGATTGACGTGCGTCGCCGCAAATCCAGGGGCGCAGTGCAACTTCAATGCCAGCAAATTACGGCTTGTTTCTCAGGCACCTCTCCTCATTGGGAGCGAATCGAAGGCGACGGATCGGCGACAAAGCGACAGGGGCTCGAGGGGCGCGCCGACAGGGGTTTATTCAGCGCTGACTGTCACATCCGATTGACGGTGAGTTGCGTCCGATCCGCCCTGATTTCACTCGCAACGCCAGCGCGCGTATTGGCTTGAGCCGCGACACGCGCGGATTCGCAGTCTGTCTCAGGCGTGATACATGGGCCGCAATCGCTCCAACGTCGTTCGCGGAACCCCGCACCGAGGCAGCGACACCGTGTCTGACGCGTGAACTGCCGTGTTCGCCGGGCGGATTCGCAACGGAAGTGCCACATTCGTGAGACAGCAATCGGGAGACGATCGGGCGCTTACCTTTGTTTGCAACTTCTGGCTTTGCGCAGTTCGAGCATTCCGCTTACGCTGGCTGCAGAAAGCTGGGCGCACGTCCGGCGCAAGAAGTAGGAAGAGAGGGACATTGATGGAGACTTACCGCTCATACGGGGCGTTCTTGTTGCTTGCCTGTTCGTCGATGGCATGGTCGGATGCCACGGCTCAGTCGCAAAGTGAGCAAGGCGCCTCAAGTGCCGCTTCGCCCTCGAGCGCCTCCAGGCCCAAGTCCACGGCCGGGCGAAGCCAGGCATCCCCGGCGAACGCGACCAATACAACCAGCACGACGAACCCGAACAGGCGCGTGGAGGCCCTGCAGAAACAGGTGACCGAGCAGGGCCAGCAGATCGATGCGCTACGCAGGCAGGCCGCCGACCAGGATGCCCGCTATCGCGAACTTCAGGAACGGCTGTCGTCGCAGGAAGCGAGGTCGGCCGCACCCGCGAGACCCGTTCCGATGCCGGCGCCGGGCTCGAAGATCGCCGAGGAAAGGCCCGTGCCCGGCGGCGCCGCCGCCGATGCTTCCGACACCTCGACGCGCGCCGTGCGCGTGGGTGTCGCGCCGAGCGAGGAAACGCAGGCGCCACCGGTGGCTCAGCTCTTCGAAGAGCCCAGCATCCTGACGCCGCAGGGCCATTTCGTGCTCGAGCCTTCCCTGCAATACGGCTATTCGTCGAACAATCGCGTCGCGCTCGTCGGCTACACGGTGATCCCGGCCATCCTCATCGGTCTCATCGACGTGCGCGAGTTCAAGCGCAACACCTTCATCGGCGCGTTGACGGGCCGCTGGGGCGCGACGAATCGCACGGAACTGGAGCTGAAGCTGCCCTACGTCGCGCGTTCGGACTCGACCATCAGCCGCGAGATCTTCACCGGCTCCGCAAACGACAACGTCTTCAACACGCACGGCAACGGCATGGGCGACATCGAGGCGGCCATTCGCTACCAGATCGCCGACGGCCGCGACAACAACAAGCCTTACGTGGTCGGCGGGTTGCGCTTCAAGGCGCGCAACGGCACCGACCCATTCGAAGTCCCGGTCGACTGCGTGACGCGCTGCATCGGCAACACCACAGGCACTGGGCTGCCGCTCGAACTGCCGACGGGCTCGGGTTTCTATTCGCTGCAGCCGAGCCTGACTTTCCTGCTGCCGTCCGATCCCGCAGTGTTCTTCGGGGGGCTGAGCTATACCTACAACTTCCAGCGCAACGACGTCAGTCGCACGGTGCTGAACGGGCAGAAGGAATTCATCGGCGACATCAAGGTCGGCGATGTCTGGGGACTGAATTTCGGCATGGGTTTGGCACTCAACGAGCGCTCGTCGTTCAGCCTGGGCATGGAGCTGTATACCGTCGCGCCGACGAAGCAGAACGGCCAGACGGTGATCGGCTCGGTGCGCACACAGCTCGCATCGCTGCTGCTGGGCTACTCGTACCGCTACAGCGCCAAGTCCGTGTTGAACGTGAGCGTGGGCGCTGGCCTGACGCGCGACACACCCGATCTCCAAATGACGATCAGGTTCCCGATGTCCTTCTGAGCGGGGGAATATCGGCATGCAGCCGGGAAGCATTCTTTGCGTGACGCTGGGCGGTGACGCCACCCAGGTCCTCGAGCCCCTGATCGCGAGGGGCTGGGACGTGACGCAGGCCGGCGACCTCGTCGCCGCGGGCCGTATCCAGGCGCATCGGCATTTCAAGGTGGGCGTGCTCATCGTGGGCGCGTCGCTGAACGTCCCGGAAGCCGCTGTCGAAGCCTGTGTCAATGCCTCGCCGGGCTCCGAATGGGTGACCCTCTGCGAGACCGAGGCGCTGGAGCACCCGGGCTTTCGGGAACTGGTCCTTGGCTGTTTCTTCGACCACCGGGTGATGCCGATCGACCTCGGCGAGCTCGAGATGACGCTGCAGCACGCGGATCAGCGCGCGCTGCTTCGATTGCGCCACGACGCGGCGCATCGCCATGCGGTCGATGCGCTCGGCATGGTGGGTCAGGGGCCCGCGATCACGCGGCTGCGCCAGCAGATCCGCAAGGTGGCCGCCACCGACGCGCCGGTGCTGATCGGCGGGGAAAGCGGCAGCGGCAAGGAGCTTGCGGCGCGTGCGATCCACCAGTGCTCGCAACGATCGGCGGGGCCGTTCGTCGCGGTGAACTGCGGCGCGATCTCGCCGAACCTGATCCAGTCCGAGCTCTTCGGGCACGAACGCGGCGCGTTCACCGGTGCCTCCTCGGAACGGCGGGGGCTCATCGAGGCGGCCAACGGCGGCACCATCTTCCTGGACGAGATCGGCGATCTCCCGGTGGAGCTGCAGACCAACCTGCTTCGCTTCCTGCAGGAAAAGACCATCAGCCGCGTGGGCGCGGTGCGCAACCTGCATGTGGATGTGCGGGTGGTCGCGGCATCGCATGTGGACCTGGCGGAAGCGGTGGCGGTCGGGCAGTTTCGCGACGACCTCTTCTACCGCCTGAACGTGCTGTCCATCGAAGTCGCGCCCTTGCGGCGGCGCATGGAGGACGTGCCGATCCTTGCCGAGTACTTCTTCCAGCGCTGTGCCGCGAAGAGCCGGGCGCGCGTCAAGGGCTTCAGCCGGCAGGCCGTCGCGGCCATGCTCGCGCATGCATGGCCGGGCAATGTGCGGGAGCTCTTCAACCGCGTGCAGCGCGCGGTGGTGATGACCGACCGGCGCCTGATCGGCCCCAACGACCTGGGCCTCGCGCCCGCGGACAACCCGGTGGGCATGGGACTCGACGTCGCCCGAACCGTCGCCGAGCGGGATGCGATCGTGCTGACCCTGACCCGCGTCGGCCGCAACATCACGCATGCCGCGCGCGAACTCGGCGTGTCGCGCATGACGCTCTACCGCTTGATGGACAAGCACAGCATCGCGCTGGATTCCGAAGTCCGGCCGCATGTGACCCAGCCCTGGCCGACACCGCAGCCGAACCTGCGCACCGCGCCCGCCGCATCGACGGCCAATCCGCTGGAGACGATGCTGGGCACGCCGGTGCCCGGCTTTCACGCCGACTGGACCGGCGCGGGCAAACCCTCCGGGCGGGCCTGACGCCCAGGTGTGTTCCATGGCGCCGCGGCGGCCGCGATCGCGCTTCGCACCGCGCCTTCGATCGTTCCGGGGTAGGCGCCTTCGATGTAGTCGCCGCACGCCAGGAGTTGCGGCGCGAGTTGCATCGGCGGACGGACCAGGCCTGGCGTGCATGCGAAGGTCGCGCGCCGTTCCATCACCGTGAGCACGGGCCGCAGCCCGTCCAGCCCGAGCTGTTCGCGGGCCTGCAGGGTGACCTGGCGCTGCAGCAGTTCGCGATCGTCGCCGCTCGCGCTGATGACGAAGGCGAGCAGGCCGCGCGGACCGCCGAGTCTTCCCCGGTCGAAGGCGAACTGAGCGGGAGCCTCCGGCTTGCAGCGCAGCGCGAGGAAGGGCGCCGGGAGTCCTGCATCGCCGTGCAGGTACACGGTGGTGATGGCTTCGTGCGCCAGCCCGTCGGCCGTGGCGGACCAGGTTGGCGCGATGCCGACGGCGATCCGTGCGGCTTCCCACGGCGAGCACGCGAGCACCACGCGATCGAAGAGCTCGCCATCGACACGCCACCCATGTCCGTCCGGCTCGACCGTGCGAACCCGGCGGCCGAGTTCCGTGCGGGCGCCGCGTTCGCGCAGCCAGCGGTCCGCTGCATCTGGAAACAACGCGCCGAGATCGACGCGCGGCAGCAGGAGTTGGGACCCGCCCGGCGTGCGGAACAGCGCCTCGTCGAGCACGCGAAGAAAGACCTGGCCGCTGGCCTCTGCGGCCGGCGTGTTGAGGGCCGAGACGCACAGCGGTTCGGTGAGCTCCGCACGCACGCGCGGCGTGAGCGGCGCGCACAGATCGGACACTGTTTCATGGCCCGCGCAGACGAATCCCTGCCGCTGCCAGAGCGTGGAGGTCTTCAGCAGCGACAGCTTGTCCTGCCATGACCATCCGCGTGCGCCGAGCACGCCGGTCAGCACGTCGAGCGGCGCGATGCGGCGAGTCGCACGGTCGAGCCACGACGGCAACTGAGGCAGCGACAGGCCGGTGCCGTCCGGAAAGCGCAGGTTCAGCGGAACGCGCTGCAAGGCCTGCCGTGGATCGACGCCGACCCGCGCCATCACCTCCAGCGATGCGGTGTAGGCGCCGATGAGGATGTGCTGGCCGTTGTCGAGCAGGACTTCACTGCCGTCGGGCAGCGTGGCTGCGACGGCGCGCGCACGCCCACCCCAGTTGCGAGCGGCTTCGAAAACGCTGACGGCATGTCCCGCGCGCACGGCTTCGACCGCACACGCCATGCCCGCCCAGCCGCCGCCGATGATCGCAACGCGCCCCAAGCTACAGCTTCCCGAGTGCCTGGACACGCCACGCCAGCCAGAGCTTGCGCACCGGCGTCAGGCTCACGCGCTGGTTCAGGACCTGGAAGTTGTCGCGCTCGATTTCCGAGAGCAGCGTGCGATAGATGCTGGCCATCATCAGCCCGGGCTTCTGTGCGCGGCGGTCGGCGGACGGCAGCAGCGCCAGCGCTTCGTCGTACGCGGCCTGCGCGCGCTCCGCCTGGAACTTCATCAGCGCGACGAAGCGGTCCGAATGCACGCGGTTGAGGATCTCGTGCGCCTTGACGTCGAACTGCTGCAGTTCGTTCACCGGCAGGTAGATGCGGCCGCGCAGTGCGTCCTCGCCGACGTCGCGGATGATGTTGGTCAGCTGCAGCGCCAGGCCGAGCCTGTGCGCGTAGGCGGTGGTCTGCGGGTCGGTCTGTCCGAAGATGCGCGCCGCGCCTTCGCCCACCACGCCGGCGACGAGATGGCAGTAGCGGCGCAGCGCCTGGAAGTCGAGATAGCGCGTCTGCTCCAGGTCCATCTGGCAGCCCTGGATCACTTCCTGGAGCTGTCGTTCCTCGATGCCGTACTCGGCCGCGTGCGGCATCAGCGCCTGCATCACCGGATGGTGCGGCTGGCCGGCGAAGGCTTGCGACACTTCGGCCCGCCACCAGGCGAGCTTGGTCGCGGCGACGCCGGGGTCGCTGACTTCGTCGACCACGTCGTCGACCTCGCGGCAGAACGCATAAAAGGCGGTGATCGCTGCGCGGCGCAGCTTCGGCAAAAACAGGAACGCGTAATAGAAACTGCTGCCCGATGCAGCGGCCTTGTCCTGGACGTACTGCTCGGGTGTCACGCTCCAGTGACTCCACCATGCCGCGTGTGATCGGCGACGCGTAAGACCGTACGGTCTGCATCGGGGCTCCCGCGGAACCGGCTTTGCCGGGCCGCTGGGTGCGCCCCCTCGAGGGGGGAGGCGGCTACACGAAGTGAGCAAGCAACGAGGGTGAGGTTCATCCTGGCGATTGTCTCCGCATACGCAGCGCCCGCCATGCGAGCAGCGGTGCATCGGCCTTGCCGACCGTCGGCCGGGACGCGAAGGTGTCGCAGCCGAGTGCCTCGATCTTGTCGAGGATGCGCAAGCCACCCTGAATCACGAAGCGCAGCTCCCACCCGGCGCGGCCTGGGAGCGCGTGAACCAGCGGCGCACCTTCTTCCATGAGGCTGCGGGCCCATCGGGCGAGGCTGGCGACCAATGCGAGCGCCGGTGCGGGCGCCGGCGCCGAACCGAGCGGGCGGAAGGTCTCGAAGCTCGACCCGCTCAATCCGTGCGCCTCGCAATCGTGACGCGGCAGGTAGTAGCGGCCGCGCGGCAGGTCGACACTCAGGTCCTGCCAGAAATTGATGAGCTGCAGCGCGCTGCAGATCGCGTCGCTCTGGCGGAGCGATCGCTCGTCGTTCACGCCGTAAAGATGCAGCAGCAGCCGGCCCACCGGGTCGGCGGAGCGGCAGCAATAGTCGAGCAGTTCAGTGCGGTCCGCGTAGCCGGCGCGGTCGCGCGTCTTCTCGATGTCCTGCATGAAGGCGGAGAGAAGATCGGCGAGCAACTGTTCAGGCAGTGCGAAGTCGTGCATCGCGTGAGCGAGCGGGCCGAACACCTCGGGCCAGCGCGGCGAAGGTGGCGTGCCGTGCGCTACCGCCGCGAGATCGCTGCGATAGGCGCGCAGGTCATCGAGGCGCTGCGCCGCACTGGCGTCGCCTTCGTCGGCGATGTCGTCGGCCGTCCGTGCGAAGGCGTAGATCGCCGCGATCGGCGGCCGCAGCCGCGGCGGGCAGAGCCAGGAGGCGACGGGGAAGTTTTCGTAGTGGGTCGGCGGCGCGGCGACGACCGGAGAGGCACGGGTGGACACGCGGCGGATTGTCCTGCACGCAGGGGTACGATCCGGCACCGGAGGATCTCCACATCATGAAAACGACGTCGCAGCCACTGAGCCCAGGGGATTCCGCCTCCCATCCCCGTGCCGGGCCCGCGTTGATGATTGCGGCCCTGGGGGTGGTCTTCGGCGACATCGGCACCTCGCCGCTCTATGCCTTCAAGGAAACGCTGAATCCCGATCACGGCATTCCGTTCACCCCGGAGGCAGTGCTCGGCCTCCTGTCCCTGGTGTTCTGGGGCCTGATCGTCGTGGTGACGCTGAAGTACGTCGTGTTCGTGCTGCGCGCCGACCACGACGGCGAGGGCGGCATCCTGGCGCTGCAGGCGCTCGCGCGCAAGGCGGCGACGGAGACGAAAGCCGCGCCCTGGGTGCTGCAACTCATCGCGGGGCTCGGACTGGTGGGCTCGGCCATGTTCTACGGCGACAGCCTCATCACGCCGGCCATTTCGGTCCTCTCGGCAGTCGAAGGCCTCGAGGTCGAGGCGCCGGGGCTGCAGCCGTTCGTGGTTCCCATCGCGATCGCGATCCTCATCGGGCTGTTCGCGGTCCAGCGGCGGGGAACGGGTGTCGTGGGCAGGATCTTCGGTCCGGTCATGCTGCTGTGGTTCCTGGTCATCGCGGTGGGCGGCCTGCAGCAGGTGATGCGCGAGCCGCAGGTTCTCGCCGCGCTCGATCCCCGGCATGCGGTGGACTTCCTGTTCACGCACCGGGCGCAATCTCTGGCGGTGCTCGGCGCGGTCTTCCTGGCCTTCACGGGCGGCGAGGCACTCTACGCGGACATGGGGCATTTCGGCGCGCGGCCGATCCGCCTCGCCTGGCTCTTCATCGCTCTTCCGTCCCTGGTGCTGAACTATTTCGGCCAGGGCGCGCTGGTGCTCGGCAACCCGGCCGCGATCGACAATCCGTTCTTCCGGCTGTTTCCGCCCTGGGCGGTGCTGGCGATGGTGGTTCTCGCGGCGATGGCCACGGTCATCGCTTCGCAGGCGGTCATTTCCGGCGCGTTTTCGATCACGGGGCAGGCCATGCGCATGGGCTATCTGCCACGCATGCGCATCGTGCAGACGTCGGGCGAGGCCATCGGGCAGATCTACGTGCCGGGCGTCAACTGGCTGCTGATGGTCGGCGTGGTGCTGCTGGTGCTCGGGTTCCGCAGTTCGAGCGCGCTGTCGGCGGCCTACGGCATCGCGGTGTCGATCACGATGGTCACCACCACGCTGCTGGCCGGGCTCATCGCTTACAAGCTGTGGCGCTGGAACCGCGTGGCCGTGGTGATCGGCACGCTGGTCTTCGCGCTCGTCGACATGACCTTCGTCATCGCCAACAGCCTCAAGATCGCGGACGGCGGCTGGCTGACCCTCGCGGTGGCGGTGATGGTCATGGCGGTATTCACGACCTGGGCGACCGGCCGGCGCCTCGGGCTCCAGGCGGCCGAGGCCGAGCGGCTGCCGCTCGCACCCTTCGTCGAGTCGCTCGCGGCCGACATGCCGCACCGGATCAAGGGCACGGCGGTGTTCCTCAATCCCGATGCCGAGACCGTGCCGCATGCACTGCTGCTCAACCTGAAGCACAACCAGGTCCTGCACTCGCAGGTCATCGTGCTCCGGGTGCAGTCGTGCGACACGCCGCGGGTGGACGCGCGGCTGCGCATCGAGGCCGAGCAGCTCGGTCACGGTATCTGGGTCGTGACGGCGCGGCACGGCTTCATGGAAAGGCCGAACGTGCCCGAGTTCATCCGCATCCTGGCCTACCAGAAGGCGCTGGCCTGCGATTCGATGACCACGTCGTACTTCGTCTCCCGCGCTTCGGTGGGCGACGACCGGCTGCCACAGATGAACCCCTTGCGGCGCGCGCTGTTCAGCTGGCTTCAGCGCAATGCGGGTCGGGCTTCGGACTATTTCCAGCTGCCGGACAACCGCCTCGTGGAGATGGGCCAGCGCACCTGAAACTTCCCGCAGGGCCACGGCTGTTTTCGTTGACAGTCCTCGGCGTTTACCCTAGATTACTAACCGGCCGGTCATTAGTGACCCCGTCTGTCTTTCAAGGGTGATTCATGACCGCCTCATCGCATCTCCGGGTCCCGCTCTGCCTCGGCGCATTGGTCGCCGCGCTCGTTCTGGCAGGCTGCTCCCGTCCTCCTGCTGCCGAAGAGCCGGTCCGTGCCGTCAAGGTGATCGCGGTCGGCGTGAGCGCCTATGACACCGAGCCCGAGTTCTCGGGCGAGGTGCGGGCCCGGGTCGAATCGCGGCTCGGCTTCCGCGTCGCGGGCAAGATCACCAGACGTCAGGCCGAACTGGGCCAGCATGTGCAGGCTGGACAGGTACTGGCCCAGTTGGATCCGCAGGACTACCAGCTCGCGGCGGAGGCGGCCCGTGCCCAGCATGCCGCCGCGCTCACCAACCGGGATCTCGCCGCTGCGGACCTCAAGCGCTATCGCGAGCTGCGCGCGCAGAACTTCATCAGCGGCGCGGATCTGGAGCGCCGAGAAACCACCTTCAAGGCCGCGCAGGCCCAACTCGAACAGGCGCAGGCCCAACTGACGACCCAGGGCAATCAGGCCAACTACACCACGCTCGTGGCCGACGTGCCGGGCATCATCACCGCCATCGAGGCCGAGCCGGGGCAGGTGGTCGCTGCCGGCGCGCCGGTCGTGCGCGTGGCCCAGGACGGCGCACGGGACGTGGTGTTTGCAGTGCCGGAAGACAAGGCGGGCCGGATCAAGGCTGGTTCGCCCGTCGTGGTCCGTGGATGGTCCAACGACAGCGAATTCCAAGGCCAGGTGCGGGAAGTCGCCGCCAGTGCCGATGCGGTCACGCGCACCTACACCGTCAAGGTGACCGTGGATCCCGCGACCGCGCCGGCACTTGGCGCCACCGTCTATGCGCGGCCGAAGGCACTGTCTGCCAGCGGCGCACCGGTTCTGAAGGTGCCGACGAGCGCCCTTCGGCAGGAAGGCAAGGGAACCGCCGTCTGGGTCCTCGACAAGTCCACGATGACCGTGCGTTCGCAGGCGGTCGACGTGATGACCGCCGACGGCAACGAGGCGGTGATCGCCCGCGGGCTGGAGCCCGGCATGCTGGTGGTCGCAGCGGGCGTGCACGTGCTTCAGCCTGGCCAGAAAGTCACGATCTACCAGGACCGTTCGGCCGCGCCGGCGGCGGAAACCGCGGCCACTGCGGTACGCACGCCCATCGCCCCGGTTGCTGCGCGCTGAGGACGGCTCGATGACGTCCTCCAACGCCGGCGCCGGCAAGACCGGCTTCAACCTCTCGAAATGGGCGCTCGATCACTCGGCGCTCACCCGCTACCTGATGCTGGTGCTGATGCTGCTGGGATTCGCGTCCTACTTCCAGCTCGGGCAGGACGAAGACCCGCCGTTCACTTTCCGTGCGATGGTGGTCCGCACCTACTGGCCCGGCGCCACCGCGCAGCAGGTGGCCGAGCAGGTGACCGACAAGCTCGAACGCACCCTGCAGGAGGCGCCGTACGCGGACAAGATCCGCAGCTATTCCAAGCCCGGCGAGTCGCAGATCATCTTCCAGATCAAGGACTCCTCGCCGCCGGGCGACGTGGCGAACGTCTGGTACACGGTGCGCAAGAAGATCGGCGACATGCGCTACACGCTCCCGGCGGGCGTGCAGGGGCCGTTCTTCAACGACGACTTCGGTGATGTCTACGGGGTGATCTATGCGCTGGAGAGCGAAGGCTTCTCGTACGCCGAGCTCAAGAACTTTGCCGACGATGTGCGCCAGCGCCTGCTGCGCGTGAAGGATGTCGCCAAGGTCGAGCAGTTCGGAGTGCAGGACGAGAAGATCTTCATCGAAGTCTCGCAGAAGCGTCTTGCCCAGCTCGGACTCGATTTCAGCAACGTGCTCGCGCAGCTCGGTTCGCAGAATGCCGTCGAGAGCGCCGGCACCATCCAGGCCCCGCAGGACATCGTGCAGGTGCGCGTGGCTGGGCAGTTCACGAACGTCGAGCAGTTGCGCGCCATGCCGATCCGCGGGAGCTCGGGCAACCAGATGCGTCTCGGCGATCTCGCGGAGATCCATCGCGCCTACGTCGATCCGCCGTCCGTCAAGGTGCGGCACGAGGGCAAGGAAGTGATCGCGCTCGGCGTATCGATGGCCAAGGGCGGCGACATCATCGCGCTCGGCAAGTCGTTGCAGAGCGCGACCGACCAGATCGAAAAGCAATTGCCGCTCGGCGTGAAGCTCGTGCAGGTGCAGGACCAGCCGGTTTCGGTGTCGCGCTCGGTCAACGAGTTCGTGCACGTGCTGATCGAAGCTGTGGCGATCGTGCTCGCGGTGAGCTTCATCTCGCTCGGCCTGCACAAGGGTGGGCGCTTCGGCTGGTACATCGACATCCGGCCGGGGCTGGTGGTGGCGATCACGATTCCGCTCGTGCTCGCGGTGACCTTCCTCGCGATGAACTACTTCGGCATCGGGCTGCACAAGATCTCGCTGGGGTCGCTGATCATCGCGCTCGGCCTGCTGGTGGACGACGCGATCATCGCGGTCGAGATGATGGTGCGGAAGATGGAGGAGGGTTACGACAAGGTGCGCGCCGCGACCTTCGCCTACGACGTCACTGCGAAGCCGATGCTGACCGGCACGCTGATCACGGCGGCGGGATTCCTCCCGATCGGCATCGCGAAGTCGGTGACGGGCGAGTACACCTTCGCGATCTTCGCGGTGACCGTGATCGCGCTGGTGTTGAGCTGGCTGGTGTCGGTGTACTTCGTGCCGTATCTCGGGACGATCATCCTGAAGGTGAAGCCGCATGACCCCGATGCGCCTCCGCACGAACTCTTCGACAGCCCGTTCTACAACACCTTCCGCCGCACGGTGGACTGGTGCGTGGCGCACCGCTGGATCACCATCGGCGCGACCGTGCTGATGTTCGGGCTCGGCATCGTCGGCATGGGCAAGGTCCAGCAGCAGTTCTTCCCCGATTCGAGCCGCCCGGAGATCCTCGTGGACCTGTGGTTCCCGGAAGGCACCTCGTTCGCCGCGAACGAGGAAGTCGCCCGGCGCGTCGAGCAGCGGTTGCGCAAGGAAGAGGGTGTCTCGACGGTCACGAGCTGGATTGGCTCGGGCGTGCCGCGCTTCTACCTGCCGCTGGACCAGGTGTTCCCGCAGACCAACGTCTCGCAATTGATCGTGCTCGCTCAGGACCTGCACTACCGCGAGACCTTGCGGCTGAAGCTTCCGGGCCTCCTGGCGCAGGAGTTTCCCGAGGCGCGCGGCCGCGTGAAGCTGCTGCCGAACGGGCCGCCGGTGCCCTATCCGGTGCAGTTCCGCGTGATCGGCACCGAGCCGTCCGAGCTTCGCGCGCGTGCCGATGAGGTCAAGGCCGTGATGCGCGAGAACCCGAACATGCGCGGCGTCAACGACAACTGGAACGAGTCGGTGAAGGTGATCCGCCTCGAAGTCGACCAGGACAAGGCACGAGCCCTCGGCGTGACCAGCCAGGCGATCGCGCAGGCGTCGCGGACCATGTTCAGCGGCACCACCGTCGGGCAGTATCGCGAGAACGACCGCCTCATCGACATCGTGCTGCGCCAGTCGCCGGACGAGCGCGAGGCGATCTCGGACATCGGCAACGCTTATCTCCCCACCAGCTCGGGCCGCTCCATCCCGCTGACCCAGATCGCCAGGCCGGTCTTCACCTGGGAGCCGGGCGTGATGTGGCGCGAGAACCGCGACTACGCGATCACGGTGCAGGGCGACATCGTCGAAGGGCTGCAGGGTGCGACCGTGACCGAACAGCTCCTTCCCAGGCTGCGCGAGCTCGAAGCCAGATGGCACGCCGCAGGACAGGGTGCCTATCGCATCGAGGTGGCCGGCGCGGTGGAGGAGAGCAGCAAGGGCTCGGCATCGATCGTGGCCGGCGTGCCGATCATGCTGTTCCTCACGTTCACGCTGCTGATGCTCCAACTGCACAGCTTCAGCCGCTCGGTGCTGGTGTTCATCACGGGTCCGCTGGGCATCGTCGGCGTGGCGGGCGCGCTGCTGGCGCTGAACAGGCCTTTCGGTTTCGTCGCGCTGCTGGGCGTGATCGCATTGATGGGCATGATCCAGCGCAACGCGGTGATCCTGATCGACCAGATCGAGCACGACCGCGCGGCCGGCGTGCCGACGTGGGACGCGATCGTCGAGTCGGCGGTGCGCCGTCTGCGGCCGATCGTGCTCACCGCCGCTGCTGCCGTGCTGGCGATGATTCCGCTGTCGCGCAGCGTGTTCTGGGGCCCCATGGCAGTGGCCATCATGGGAGGCCTCATCGTCGCGACCGTCCTGACCCTGCTGGCACTGCCGGCGATGTATGCGGCATGGTTCCGCGTCAGGCGCGAAGAGAGAAACCCTGCCGTCGAAGCGGAGGTGGCCCTCGTTCGCGTTTAAAATGCGCGGTTGACCGATTTCAGGCGGACGACTTTCAAAGCCGTCCGCTCGCGAATGAACGAAGGCGGCCCGCGGGCCGCCTTCGGGTATTCATCACCTGAAAACACTGGAACCGCGCGGGTGGCGAAATTGGTAGACGCACCAGGTTTAGGTCCTGACGCCAGCAATGGCGTGCCGGTTCGAGTCCGGCCCCGCGCACCAGCAAAAGACCCCTCACAAGGAAGACTCTAATGACCGTGAACGTTGAAACCCTCGAGAAGCTCGAGCGCAAGATCACGCTGACGCTGCCCGTCGGCGCCATCCAGTCCGAGGTCGATTCGCGCCTCAAGAAGCTGGCTCGCACCGTGAAGATGGACGGCTTCCGCCCAGGCAAGGTGCCGATGAACGTCGTGGCCCAGCGCTACGGTTACTCGGTTCACTACGAGGTCATGAACGACAAGGTCGGCGAGGCCTTCTCGCAAGCGGCCAACGAAGCCAAGCTGCGCGTCGCCGGCCAGCCGCGCATCACCGAGAAGGAAGAGTCGCCCGAGGGCCAGCTCGCGTTCGACGCGATCTTCGAAGTCTTCCCCGAGGTCAAGATCAATGACCTGTCGGGCGCCGAAGTCGAAAAGCTCAGCGCCGACGTCGGCGACGACGCCATCGACAAGACGCTCGACATCCTGCGCAAGCAGCGCCGCACCTTCGCGCAGCGCGCGCAGGACGCCGCCGTTCAGGACGGCGACCGCGTGACGGTCGATTTCGAAGGCAAGATCGACGGCGAACCCTTCCAGGGCGGCAAGGCCGACGACTTCCAGTTCATCGTCGGCGAAGGCCAGATGCTCAAGGAATTCGAGGACGCCGTTCGCGGCCTGAAGGCCGGCGACAGCCGCACCTTCCCGCTGTCGTTCCCGGCCGACTACCACGGCAAGGACGTGGCCGGCAAGCAGGCCGACTTCATGGTCACCGTGAAGAAGATCGAATCCTCGAACCTGCCTGAAGTCAACGAGCAGTTCGCCAAGTCGCTCGGCATCGCCGACGCCACGGTCGAAGGCCTGCGCGCCGACATCAAGCGCAACCTCGAGCGCGAGGTCAAGTTCCGTCTCCTCGCGCGCAACAAGAACGCCGTGATGGACGCGCTCATCGCCAACGCCGAACTGGACCTCCCCAACGCCAGCGTGCAGGCCGAAGTCGACCGCATGATCGAAGGCGCCCGCGCCGAACTGAAGCAGCGCGGCATCAAGGACGCCGACAAGGCGCCGATTCCCGATGATGTGTTCCGTCCGCAGGCCGAGCGCCGGGTGCGCCTGGGCCTCGTCGTGGCCGAACTGGTCCGCGCCAACGATCTCCAGGCCAAGCCCGAGCAGATCAAGGCCCACGTCGACGAACTCGCCGCCAGCTACGAGAAGCCGGCCGACGTCGTGCGCTGGTACTTCAGCGACAACCGCCGCCTGGCGGAAGTCGAGGCCGTGGTGATCGAGAACAACGTGACCGATTTCGTGCTGGGCAAGGCGAAGGTCAACGAGAAGTCGGTATCCTTCGACGAGCTGATGGCCCAACAGGGCTGATCGCGGCCGCAAGGCTGAAATCCATGGGGCTTGTGCTTTGTGGCACGAGCCCCATTTCGTCTGGGTACAGTCCAAATCCCTCTGGAGAGCAATCATGAGCGCACAGGAAATTCAAGGCCTCGGCATGGTCCCGATGGTCATCGAGCAGTCGGGTCGGGGCGAGCGGTCCTACGACATCTATTCGCGCCTGCTCAAGGAGCGGGTGATCTTCCTGGTCGGCGAGGTCAACGACCAGACCGCCAATCTGGTGGTGGCGCAGCTCCTGTTCCTAGAGAGCGAGAACCCCGACAAGGACATCTCGTTCTACATCAACTCCCCGGGCGGCAGCGTGAGCGCGGGCATGGCGATCTACGACACCATGCAGTTCATCAAGCCTGACGTGTCGACCCTTTGCATCGGCTTCGCGGCCAGCATGGGCGCGTTCCTGCTGGCGGCTGGCGAGAAGGGCAAGCGCTTCTCGCTGCCGAACTCGAAGATCATGATCCACCAGGTGCTCGGCGGCGCACGCGGTCAAGCCACGGACATCGAGATTCATGCCCGCGACATCCTGAAGACCCGCGAGCAGATGAACCGCATCCTGGCCGAGCGCACCGGCCAATCGTTCGAAAAGATTGCCCGCGACACCGAGCGCGACTACTTCCTGACGGCCGACGAATCGAAGGAGTACGGGCTGATCGACCAGGTGATCTCCAAGCGCAGCTGACCGCCGCGCAAGGCGCCCGAGCAACGACGGCGTTTTCCCACACGGGGGACGCCGTTTTTGTTTCGCTATCATTGTTAAAACCCCTGTTACGAGGCATTTGTCCATGGCCGAAAAAAAAGGCTCCTCCAGCGAAAAAACGCTTTACTGCTCGTTCTGCGGGAAAAGTCAGCACGAGGTCAAGAAGCTGATCGCGGGGCCTTCGGTCTTCATTTGCGACGAGTGCATCGATCTCTGCAACGAGATCATTCGTGACGAGCTGCCCACGGGCGAGGAATCGCGCGAGTCCCGCAGCGATCTCCCGACCCCGTCGGAAATCAAGGCCAACCTCGACAACTACGTGATCGGCCAGGAGCCGGCCAAGCGGATGTTGTCGGTGGCCGTCTACAACCACTACAAGCGCCTGCGCCACAAGGACAAGGCCAAGGGCGACGACGTCGAGTTGAGCAAGAGCAACATCCTGCTGATTGGCCCGACGGGTTCGGGCAAGACGCTGCTGGCGCAAACCCTGGCGCGCATGCTGGACGTGCCTTTCGTGATGGCGGACGCGACGACCCTGACCGAGGCTGGCTACGTCGGCGAGGACGTCGAGAACATCATCCAGAAGCTGCTCCAGAGCTGCAACTACGAAGTCGAGCGTGCGCAGCGCGGCATCGTCTACATCGACGAAATCGACAAGATCTCGCGCAAGTCCGACAACCCGTCGATCACCCGCGACGTGTCGGGCGAAGGTGTGCAGCAGGCGCTGCTGAAGTTGATCGAAGGCACCATGGCCAGCGTGCCGCCGCAGGGCGGACGCAAGCATCCCAACCAGGATTTCCTGCAGATCGACACGACCAACATCCTGTTCATCTGCGGCGGTGCGTTCGCGGGCCTCGAGAAGGTCATCGAGAACCGCACCGAGGCGTCGGGCATCGGCTTCGGCGCGTCGGTCAAGAGCAAGCAGCAGCGCAGCCTCACCGAGGTGTTCCGCGAGGTCGAGCCCGAGGACCTGATCAAGTTCGGCCTGATTCCAGAACTCGTCGGACGGATGCCGGTCGTGGCGTCGTTGGCAGAGCTCTCGGAGGATGCGCTGGTCCAGATCCTGACCGAGCCGAAGAATGCCGTCGTCAAGCAGTTCACCAAGCTGCTGCAGATGGAAGGCGTGGACCTCGAGATCCGTCCGGCCGCGCTCAAGGCGATTGCCCGCAAGGCGCTTGCGCGCAAGACGGGTGCCCGCGGATTGCGTTCGATCCTGGAGCAGTCGCTGATCGACACGATGTTCGAGCTTCCGAACGCGACCAATGTCGACAAGGTGGTGGTCGAAGAATCGACCATCGACGAGAACAAGCCTCCGCTGCTCGTCTACCGCGAAGCCGCGAAGAAGGCGTGATGACCACGCGGCCGGCCGCTTTGAAACAGGCGTCCGGCGTCATTCGTCGAAATCCGCCATCGCGGGCTTGAAAAGCGCGTGCGGCCGACCATCTTTCCATGATCAAGTAAAGGATCCCCATGTCCGGTCATACCCCCCTGCCTGCAACCGAACTCGACCTGCCGCTGCTGCCGCTGCGCGACGTGGTCGTGTTCCCCCACATGGTCATCCCGTTGTTCGTCGGCCGTCCCAAGAGCATCAAGGCGCTCGAACTGGCGATGGAAGCGGAGCGCCGCATCATGCTGGTGGCGCAGAAAGCCGCCGCCAAGGACGAACCGTCGGTCGAAGACATGTTCGAGGTGGGCTGCATCTCGACGATCCTCCAGATGCTGAAGCTGCCCGACGGGACGGTGAAGGTGCTGGTCGAAGGCCAGCAGCGTGCGCGCGTCAACCGCATCGACGACAGCGAAACGCATTTCTCGGCGAACGTGACGCCGGTCGAGCCGGCGGACACCACCACCCAGAAGGCGACCGAGATCGAGGCATTGCGCCGCGCGGTGATGCAGCAGTTCGACCAGTACGTCAAGCTGAACAAGAAGATTCCGCCCGAGATCCTCACGTCGATCTCGAGCATCGATGACCCGGGGCGGCTGGCCGACACCATCGCGGCCCATCTGCCGCTGAAGCTCGACAACAAGCAGGCGGTGCTGGACCTGGACGACATCAAGGAGCGTCTGGAGAACCTGTTCGGGCAACTGGAGCGCGAGGTCGACATCCTCAACGTCGACAAGAAGATCCGCGGCCGCGTGAAGCGCCAGATGGAGAAGAATCAGCGCGACTTCTACCTGAACGAGCAGGTCAAGGCGATCCAGAAGGAGCTGGGCGAAGGCGAAGAGGGTGCGGACATCGAGGAGATCGAGAAGAAGATCAAGCTCGCCAAGATGCCCAAGGACGCGCTCAAGAAGGCCGAGAGCGAACTCAAGAAGCTCAAGCTGATGTCGCCCATGTCGGCCGAAGCCACCGTGGTGCGCAACTACATCGATGTGCTGATCGGCCTGCCCTGGAGCAAAAAGACCAAGATCAAGCACGACCTCGCGCATGCGGAAGAGGTGCTCAACGAGGACCACTACGGGCTCGAGAAGGTCAAGGACCGGATCCTCGAATATCTCGCGGTGCAGCAGCGCGTCGACAAGGTGAAGGCGCCCATCCTGTGCCTCGTGGGCCCGCCGGGCGTCGGCAAGACCTCGCTCGGGCAGTCGATCGCCAAGGCGACCGGCCGCAAGTACACCCGCATGGCGCTGGGCGGCATGCGCGACGAGGCCGAGATCCGCGGCCACCGCCGCACCTACATCGGCGCGCTGCCGGGCAAGGTGCTGCAGAGCCTTGGCAAGGTGGGCACGCGCAACCCGCTGTTCCTGCTCGACGAGATCGACAAGCTCGGAACCGACTTCCGCGGCGATCCTTCGAGCGCGCTGCTCGAGGTGCTCGATCCCGAGCAGAACCACACCTTCGGCGACCACTATGTCGAGGTCGACTTCGACCTCTCCGACGTGATGTTCGTTGCGACATCGAACTCGATGAACATTCCGCCGGCGCTGCTGGACCGGATGGAAGTCATCCGTCTCGCGGGCTACACCGAAGACGAGAAGACGCACATCGCGCTGAAGTACCTGCTGCCCAAGCAGATGAAGAACAACGGCGTGAAGGAGGACGAACTCCTCATCACCGAAGAGGCGGTGCGCGACATCGTGCGCTACTACACCCGCGAAGCGGGCGTGCGGTCGCTCGAGCGGGAACTGTCGAAGATCTGCCGCAAGGTGGTCAAGGGCCTGCTGCTCAAGAAGATGGAGGCGAAAGTCGTCGTGACGGGCCAGAACCTCAACGACTTCCTCGGCGTGCGCAAGTACACCTTCGGTCTTGCCGAGAAGCAGAACCAGGTCGGGCAGGTGGTGGGTCTGGCATGGACGGAGGTCGGCGGTGACCTGCTCACGATCGAGGCCGTCACCATGCCTGGCAAGGGCGTCATCAGCCGCACGGGTTCGCTCGGCGACGTGATGAAGGAATCGGTCGAGGCGGCCCGCACCGTGGTGCGCAGCCGTGCGCGCCGGCTCGGCATCAAGGACGAGGTCTTCGAGAAGCGTGACATCCACATCCACGTGCCTGACGGCGCGACGCCCAAAGACGGCCCGAGCGCCGGTGCCGCGATGACCACGGCTTTCGTTTCGGCGCTGACCGGCATTCCGGTGCGTGCGGACGTGGCGATGACCGGCGAGATCACCCTGCGCGGCGAAGTCACGGCCATCGGCGGGCTGAAGGAAAAGCTCCTGGCAGCGCTGCGCGGCGGCATCAAGACGGTGCTGATCCCCGAAGAGAACGCGAAGGACCTGCAGGACATTCCCGAGAACGTGAAGAACGGCCTCGAGATCGTGCCGGTGAAGTGGATCGACAAGGTGCTCGAGATCGCGCTCGAGAAGACCCCGACGCCCCTTTCCGACGAGGAGGTTGCTGCGTCCGCCGCGGCGATGGCAGAGCAGGCCAAGCAGCGCGCATCGCAACCGGCCGAAGGGTCGGTGAAGCACTGACCAAATTGCTGCCGCGATTTGTGGAGCCTCGAAAAATTGCTATATAATTCGAGGCTCTGCAGTGATCGGTGCAGTATGCGGGAATAGCTCAGTTGGTAGAGCGCAACCTTGCCAAGGTTGAGGTCGCGAGTTCGAGTCTCGTTTCCCGCTCCAGTTCTAAAAGAGGAAGCCGGAGCTTCCTTTTTTTTCGCAGGTTCTGCGAGCTCAAGATCTCGGCAACGAGAGCGGCGCGATAGCAAAGCGGTTATGCAACGGATTGCAAATCCGTCTAGTCCGGTTCGACTCCGGATCGCGCCTCCACCCCATCCTCATGTCTCAAAATGCAGTCCCGCCAATCCAGATTGACGGGACTGTTTTTGTTTGGGGTATCGTCAACATCCGACCCGAAGCCCGGATGGTGAAATTGGTAGACACATCGGACTTAAAATCCGCCGCTTCCTGCATAAGGGGCGTACCGGTTCGACCCCGGTTCCGGGCACCACCACATTACAAGGGAGCAAGACATGCCTCGCTATAACGCTCCGTTCGAAATCCATGTGCATGGCGATGTGCCGCTGCGCTCCGATGTGAATTTCGAGCAGATTCAGGAAGCCCTCAAGCCGCTGTGGAAGTACGCCGGTGCACGTTCGCTCGCCGATGGCGCGAGCAGCGTCTACGAGGAAGAGCCGGGCATCCGCTTCGAGCAGAAGGACCACATGCTCCAGATCTGCTGGACCGTGGCGGGCGACGACGACTTCCGCCAGGCGCTCGACGAGATGTGCATGGCGCTCAACGAGCTGTCGGAACAGGGGGCCGCGCTGGAGGTCACCTTCTACGACACCGACTTCGATGAAGAAGAGGGCGACCCGGACCAAGAATCGCGCGACGATTTCCTGATGCTCTTCGTCGGGCCGAATCCCGCCGCGATCATGCAGGTGCAGCGCGACCTGCTCGTCGAGGACGTCGTGAACCTGATGGAGCGTCACTTCGACGGTGCCGAGCTAGGCGGCGTGGTGGCGGAGATCGACAAGCTCTTCGGCGACCGCTTCGACGCCCTCGTGAACTCCCTCGAGATCGGCAAGCGCCCGCGTGGTGGCACGGGCGGCGCAGGTGGCAGCGGCCACGGCGGTGGACGCCGGCCGCGCCACCTTCACTAGGACACGCGCTGCGGCGCGCCCGGTCACTCGCGACACGGAGCGGTCAGCCCGCTCCGCTATGCTCGGCGGCGATCTATTCGAGGAGACGTCGCTTGGCCCTTTTCCCCCAGTCAGCCCTGCAGCCGGGCGTTCGCAAACGTGAAGTGTTCGGCTGGGCGATGTACGACTTCGCCAACTCCGGCTACACCACGGTCGTCATCACCGCGGTGTTCGCGGCCTACTTCGTCGGCGGCATCGCCCAGGGAGCGCCCTGGGGCGCCTTTGCATGGACTCTCGCGCTCAGCATCTCGTATGGGCTCGTGATGGTGACGATGCCCGCGATCGGCGCGTGGGCCGATCTCCATGCAGCCAAGAAGCGGGTGCTGATCCTGGCCACCTCGGGGTGCGTCGTCGGCACCGCGGCCCTCGCTCTCACGCCGCGCGTGGACGGATTCAGCGGCGTCCTCGTCGCGATGGCGCTGGTGATCTTCTCCAACACCTTCTATTCCTATGGCGAGTCGCTGACCGGTGCCTTCCTGCCCGAGTTGGCGACTGCCGACGGCATGGGCAAGGTCAGCGGCTGGGGCTGGGGCTTCGGCTACATCGGCGGCATGCTGGCACTGGGGCTGTGCCTTGCCTACGTGTTGTGGGCGCAAAGCCGCGGACTTCCGGCTGCCCACTTCGTGCCGGTGACGATGCTCATCACCGCGGTACTCTATGGTGTCGCCGCGTGCGTGACCTTCGTCCTGCTGCCGGAGCGCGCGGTGCCGCAGGCGCGCGCCGAGAAGTCGAGCGCGTGGCGGCAGTTGCGCAGCACCTTTCGCGAAGCTCGCAAGTACCGCGATTTCATGTGGCTGCTGGCCTGCACGGTGTCCTACCAGGGTGGCGTGGCGGTTGCGATCACGCTGGCGGCGATCTATGCGGAACAGGTGATCGGTTTCGTCCCGAACGAAACGATGGTCCTCATCTTCGTCCTGAACATCGCCGCGGCGCTCGGGGCTTTCGTCTTCGGCTACTGGCAGGATCGCATCGGACACAGGCGTTCGCTGGCCGGCACGCTGCTCGCCTGGATCGCCGTGTGCGTGATCGCGGCGTCGGTGACGACCAAGGGCGGCTTCTGGTGGGCCGCATCGATCGCCGGCCTGGCGATGGGCTCCAGCCAATCCGCAGGACGCGCGATGACGGGTGTCCTCGCGCCGCCCGGCCAACTGGCCGAATTCTTCGGGCTGTGGACGTTCGCGACCCGGTTGGCCAGCATCATCGGGCCGTTGAGCTATGGCCTGATCACATGGGCGACCGGTGGCAACCAGCGCGTTGCGATTCTTGCAACCGCCGTGCTGTTCGTTGCAGGCCTCCTGATGCTGCTGCCGATCGACATGCGAAGGGGCCGCGAGGCAGCTCTGCGAGCGTGAGTCTTCAGGAAACTCAGTCCCGCGCCGCGCGCTTGGGCGTCCGGTAGAGCGTGCCATCGAAGCGCAGGACGGTGGAGCTGAACGTCGCCGGCCGCTCCTGGGTGACGCATTCGTCCCCCTGGAGCAGGTTGCGGGTGCCCGAACGCGTCTGCCGCAGCATCAGGTCGGCCAATCCGTTGCTCGTGGCACGCATGACCGACAGCGTGCCGCGCCTCGTCTCGAAACTGCCGGTGCAATTCGTGTCCCACTCGCCGCGTTCCAGCATCATTTCGAGTTCGTCGAGCACCTTGGCGAGCTTCTGGCCTTGCGGCAGGTAGAGCGTCAGCGTTTCCCGCGCGTAGGGATTCGCGCGCGACGAACCCTGGTAGATCACGCGCAGGCCGAAGGCACGGGCATCCGGCGCCAGCGTATAGCGTGCGGTGTCGAGGCGGATTTCCGAGATGCGGATCGCGTCTTCCGTGAGTGCGCCCTCGTCGAGCAGCCGGCTGACGATCTTCGCGCGTTCGGTATTGCCGTTGTCGGCCTGCTGGACGACGAGCACGTCGAGGTCGAAGCGGGTGGTGTCGTGATCCCCGCCGGATTGCGGCATCGGCAGCACGACGATGAAGCGGCCCGGCGAGCCCCTCCAGGGCTCGCACACGGCGCGCTCATGGTCGAGGGTACGCTTGGGGTGCAGCTTGGCGTGCATCCGCTCTGCAAGACCCGTATCGCATGCCGCATGTCCAGCCCCGCAAGCGAGTCCCAGAAGGCATGCGGCGACGAATCGGCGGTGCATGCGCGACCGGATCAGGCCGTGGGCGTGTCGGAGGTCCAGGCGCGGATCGCCCGATCGACAGGTCCGTCGAGCCAGCGCGCCGTTGCGGCGTCGAGCGCTTCGGGCGCGGCGCTGCTGAGCATCAGAACGCCGCCTGCGCCTTCCGCACTGAGCTGCCCGGCGTTCTGCAACAGCCTGCGCGTCTGCTGCGCCACCGGCGCGCCGGTGTCGATGAAGCGCACCGCATCGCCGGTCCAGCGGCGCAGCTCGTCGGTGATGAACGGGTAGTGGGTGCAGCCGAGCACCAGGGTGTCGACGTGCCCGGGCTGATCGCCGAAGTTGCCTGCCGCCCCGAGGTACTTCTCGCAGAGCGTGGCGATCCGCACGGAATCCGCGCCTTCGATGGCGCCGGCCAGGCCGTCGCACGGAACGATGTGGAAATGGGCCTGCGCCGCGAGCGAGCCGCGCAGTGCATCGAACTTGCGGCTCTCCAGCGTCACGCGCGTAGCGATCACTGCGATGTGGCCTGTCCTGCTCAACGCGACCGCCGGCTTGAGCGCCGGTTCGACGCCGATCACGGGAAGCGTGAGGTGCGCCGCGCGCAGTTCATGGATCGCTGCCGCGGTCGCCGTGTTGCAGGCGACGACGAGCGCCTTGATCCCGTGCTCGTCGACCAGGTGGCGCGCGATCGCCGAAGTTCGCCGTGCGACGAAGGCATCGCCGCGCTCGCCATACGGCGCATGCGCCGTGTCGGCGAAATAGACGAAGCGCTCGTGCGGCAGTTCGGCGCGCAGCGCGTTGAGGACGCTCAGGCCCCCGACGCCGCTGTCGAAGACGCCGATCGGCCGACCGGCGCCCGAGGGGCCTGCTGTCGCGCCAGCGCTCAAGCCGGTTCCAGCGTGATGGTCTTGAACTCGCCGCTGGCGATGCGCTTCTGCCACTCGGCAGGGCCGGTGATGTGGGCGCTGGTGCCGCCGGCGTCGACCGCGACGGTGACGGGCATGTCCACGACGTCGAACTCGTAGATGGCTTCCATGCCGAGGTCCGCGAAGCCGACCACCTTGGCCGACTTGATCGCCTTGCTCACCAGGTAGGCCGCGCCGCCCACCGCCATCAGATAGGCGCTCTTGTGCTTCTTGATCGCCTCGATAGCGACCGGGCCGCGCTCGGCCTTGCCGATCATCGCGATCAGGCCGGTCTTGGCGAGCATCATTTCAGTGAAGCCGTCCATCCGGGTGGCGGTGGTCGGGCCCGCGGGGCCGACCGCTTCGTCCTTGACCGGATCGACCGGGCCGACGTAGTAGATCACGCGGTTGGTGAAGTCCACCGGCAGCTTCTCGCCCTTGGCGACCATGTCGCCGATGCGCTTGTGCGCGGCGTCGCGGCCGGTGAGCATCTTGCCGTTGAGCAGCAGCGTGTCGCCCGGCTTCCAGCTTGCGACTTCCTCGGGCGTGAGCTTGTCGAGGTCGACGCGCTTGCTCTTGTTGTAGTCGGGTGCCCAGTCGATCTTGGGCCAGAGGTCCAGCGAAGGCGCTTCGAGGTAGACCGGGCCCGAACCATCGAGCACGAAATGCGCGTGCCGGGTCGCCGCGCAGTTCGGGATCATCGCCACCGGCTTGCTGGCCGCGTGCGTCGGGTACATCTTGATCTTGACGTCGAGCACGGTCGAGAGACCGCCCAGGCCCTGCGCGCCGATGCCGAGCGCATTGACCTTTTCATAGAGTTCGATACGCAGCGCCTCGACCTTCGTCAGCTCGGCGCCGGAGGCCTTCTTGGCCTGCAGTTCGTGCATGTCGAGGTCGTCCATCAGGCTTTCCTTGGCGAGCAGCGTGGCCTTCTCGGCGGTGCCGCCGATGCCGATGCCCAGCATGCCCGGCGGGCACCAGCCGGCGCCCATGGTCGGCACCGTCTTGAGCACCCAATCGACCACGCTGTCGCCCGGGTTCAGCATCACGAGCTTGCTCTTGTTCTCGCTGCCGCCGCCCTTGGCCGCGACCGTGACTTCGACCGTGTTGCCGGGAACGATCTCCGTGAAGATCACCGCCGGCGTGTTGTCCTTGGTGTTCTTGCGATCGAACTGCGGATCGGCGACGACCGAGGCGCGCAGCATGTTGTCGGGATGGTTGTAGCCTCGACGCACGCCTTCGTTGATGGCGTCCTCGAGGCTGCCGGTGAACCCGCCCCACTGCACATCCATGCCGACCTTCAGGAACACATTGACGATCCCGGTGTCCTGGCAGATGGGGCGGTGGCCGATGGCGCTCATCTTGCTGTTGGTCAGGATCTGCGCCATCGCATCCTTGGCCGCGGGGCTCTGCTCGCGCTCGTAGGCCTTGGCCAGATGCGCGATGTAGTCGGTCGGGTGGTAGTAGCTGATGTACTGGAGGGCGGCGGACACCGACTCGATCAGGTCGGCCTGCTGGATGATGGTCATGGCTTTACGTGGGTGAGGGCGGACAAAACTCCCCGATTATCCGCGCCGCGGCCGTGGGCTGCCCGGATCGCGAAGCTCGCCCGAGTACCATGGTCGGCGTTTCGAATCTGACCGGGGACTCTTTCCATGACGACAGAAGCCAAGACCCGCACCGAACGCGACACCTTCGGACCGATCGAGGTGCCGGCCGACAAGCTCTGGGGCGCCCAGACTCAGCGCTCGCTCCAGAATTTCGACATCTCCGGAGAGCGGCAACCTGCCGAGATCATCCGGGCGCTGGCCCAGGTGAAACGGGCATCGGCGGTCGTCAATCAGGCCCTCGGGCTGCAGGACGAGAAGAAGACGCAAGCCATCGTCCGGGCTGCCGACGAAGTCATCGCGGGCAAGCACCCCGGCGAATTTCCGCTCGTGGTCTGGCAGACCGGTTCGGGCACCCAGACGAACATGAACGTGAACGAGGTGCTGGCGAATCGCGCGAGCGAGCTGCTCGGCGGGGAGCGCGGAGAAGGGCGGCTGGTGCATCCCAACGATGATGTGAATCGCAGCCAGTCTTCCAACGACGTTTTCCCCACGGCCATGCACGTCGCCGCGGTCGACGCGATCACGCACCGGCTGCTGCCGGCGATCGCCAAGTTGCGCGCGACGCTCGACAAGAAATCGAAGGACTTCGCCGACATCGTGAAGATCGGCCGCACGCACCTGCAGGACGCGACCCCACTGACGCTCGGCCAGGAGTTCTCGGGGTACGTTGCGCAGCTTGCCCACGGGGAGGCACACGTGAGGGCTGCGTTGCCGCACCTTTGTGAGCTTGCGCTCGGCGGCACCGCGGTCGGCACCGGCCTCAATGCGCCCAAGGGCTATGCGGAGCAGGTGGCGGCGGAACTCGCGAAGCTCACCGGACTGCCTTTCGTCACCGCCCCGAACAAGTTCGAGGGCATGGCCTCGGCCGACGGATTGGTCCATGCGCACGGCGCCATGAAGACGCTGGCGGCCAGCATGAACAAGATCGCCAACGACGTCCGCTGGCTCGCCAGCGGCCCGCGCAGCGGCATCGGGGAGCTGAGCATCCCCGAGAACGAGCCGGGCTCGTCGATCATGCCCGGCAAGGTCAACCCGACGCAGAGCGAAGCGGTCACGATGCTGGCCGCGCAGGTGTTCGGCAACGACGTCGCGATCAACATCGGCGGCGCTTCCGGCAACTTCGAGCTGAACGTGTTTCGTCCGATGATCGCCCACAACTTCCTGCAGAGCGTGCGCCTGCTGGCCGACGGGATGGTGAGCTTCAACGATCACTGCGCGGTCGGCATCGAGCCCAACCGCGAGCGCATCACCGAGCTGGTCCAGCGCTCGCTGATGCTCGTGACGGCCTTGAACACGCACATCGGCTACGACAAGGCCGCCTACATCGCGAAGAAGGCGCACAAGGAGGGCACCAGCCTGCGCGAGGCAGCGATCGCTTCCGGGCACCTCACGGCCGAGCAGTTCGACGCATGGGTGGTTCCGGAGAAGATGACCGGCCGCTGAGCCGGCCCTGCGGGATCAGTGTTGTTCGGCAGGCGACGGGGCCATCAGCCGGTCCGTGACCGCGATCGCCATCGCCGACAGCAGGAACGTGATGTGGATCGCGGTCTGCGCGATCAGCACCCGGTCGGTGTAGTTGTCCGCGTTGATGAAGGTCTTCAGCAGGTGGATCGAGCTGATGCCGATGATCGCGGTCGCCAGCTTGACCTTCAGCACCGAGGCATTGACGTGGCTCAGCCACTCGGGCTGGTCGCGGTGGCCTTCCAGGTTCAGCCGGCTCACGAAGGTCTCGTAGCCGCCGACGATCACCATGATGAGCAGGTTCGAGATCATCACCACGTCGATCAGGGCCAGCACGACCAGCATGATCACCGTCTCGTTGAGCGTGGCCACCGGGGCCGTGGTCTTGTAGCCGATGCTGGTGATTAGTGCCTGCAGCGCGTCCTTGCTGCCGAAGGCGGCCTCCACGAGGTGGAGCAGCTCGACCAGGAAATGCACCACGTAGACCGCCTGCGCGACGATGAGGCCCAGGTACAGCGGGAGCTGGAGCCAGCGGCTTGCGAAGATCAGGTTGGGCAGCGGACGAAGCGGCGAAGCCTTGCCTTCCACGGCACGGAGGGGATCTTGGTTTGACATCGGGCGGACGTTTGTTGAACTTCTTTGACAACGGTCAGGACGCGAGATTCTAGGGGGCGACAATCGACCGCCATGTGACGATTCCCGCATCGGCAGGGCCCGTCAGTCCTCCGTAAGTGCAGGCACCGACATTCGATCAGCACCGCAACGGTTCGCAATCTGATGCAGTCGGTATAGGAGACAAACGAATGAGCAGCGCATCCACCATCGAATCCGTCCTCGTCGAAAACCGGGTGTTTCCGCCGGACGCCCGCGCCAGCCAGGGCGCTCGCATTCCGAGCATGGCCGCCTACGACGCCCTCTGCAAGGAGGCCGCCGACGACTTCGAAGGCTTCTGGGGCCGGCAGGCCAAGGCCAACGTGGTCTGGACCAAGCCCTTCACCCGCGTGCTCGACGAGTCCAACGTGCCGTTCTACAAGTGGTTCGACGACGGCGAGCTCAATGCCTCGGCCAACTGCCTCGACAAGCACATCGGCACCCCGGTCGAGAACAAGACCGCGATCATCTTCGAGGCCGACGACGGTGCGGTCACGAAGGTCACCTACAAGGAGCTGCTGGCGCGCGTCTCGCAGTTCGCGAACGCGCTGAAGGCGCAGGGCATCAAGAAGGGTGACCGCGTCATCATCTACATGCCCATGACCATCGAAGGTGTGGTCGCGATGCAGGCCTGCGCGCGCATCGGCGCGACGCACAGCGTGGTCTTCGGCGGCTTCTCGGCCAAGGCGCTGCAGGAACGGATCATCGACGCCGGCGCCGTCGCGGTCGTCACCGCCAACTACCAGCTTCGCGGCGGCAAGGAGCTGCCGCTCAAGGCGATCGTCGACGACGGCATCGCGCTGGGCGGCTGCGAATCGATCAAGTCGGTGCTGGTGTTCCAGCGCACGAAGACGGCGTGCAACATGGTCGCCGGCCGCGACAAGACTTTCGACGAAGTCCTCAAGGGCCAGAGCAGCGAATGCGCGCCGGTGCCCGTCGGCGCGGAACACCCGCTCTTCATCCTCTACACCTCCGGCTCGACGGGCAAGCCCAAGGGCGTGCAGCATTCGACCGGCGGTTACCTGCTGTGGGCCAAGCTCACGATGGACTGGACCTTCGACATCCGTCCCGAGGACGTCTTCTGGTGCACCGCCGACATCGGCTGGATCACCGGCCACACCTATGTCGCTTACGGGCCGCTTGCGGCGGGCGCCACGCAGGTGGTGTTCGAGGGCATCCCGACCTTCCCGCACGCGGGGCGCTTCTGGCAGATGGTCGAGAAGCACAAGGTGTCGATCTTCTACACTGCACCGACCGCGATCCGTTCCCTCATCAAGGCCGCGGACAGCGACGAGAAGGTGCACCCGAAGAATTGGGATCTCTCGTCGCTGCGCATCCTCGGAACGGTCGGCGAGCCGATCAATCCCGAAGCGTGGATGTGGTACTACCGGAATGTCGGCGGCGAGAAGTGCCCGATCGTCGACACCTTCTGGCAGACCGAGACGGGCGGCCACGTGATCACCCCGCTGCCGGGCGCCACGCCGCTCGTGCCGGGCTCGTGCACGCTGCCGCTGCCGGGCATCATGGCTGCGATTGTCGACGAGACCGGCAAGGACATTCCGCACGGCGCCGGCGGCATGCTGGTCATCAAGCGGCCGTGGCCGTCGATGATCCGGACCATCTGGAATGATCCGGACCGTTTCAAGAAGAGCTACTTCCCCGAGGAGATGGGCGGCGCGATCTATCTCGCCGGCGACGGCGCGGTGCGCAGCGCCGACCGGGCGTATTTCCGTATCACGGGTCGCATCGATGACGTGCTCAATGTCTCGGGCCACCGCCTCGGCACCATGGAGATCGAATCGGCCCTGGTCGCCAAGACCGACCTCGTTGCCGAAGCGGCAGTCGTCGGGCGGCCCGACGACCTGACGGGTGAGGCCGTCTGCGCCTTCGTGGTGCTCAAGCGCGGGCGCCCCACGGGCGACGAGGCCAAGCAGATCGCCGCGGAACTGCGCAACTGGGTCGCGAAGGAAATCGGCCCGATCGCCAAGCCCAAGGACATCCGCTTCGGCGAGAACCTGCCCAAGACCCGCAGCGGCAAGATCATGCGCCGCCTGCTGCGCAGCATTGCCAAGGGCGAGGCGATTACCCAGGACACATCGACCCTCGAGAATCCAGCGATCCTCGAGCAGTTGGGTCAAGCCTACTGATTCGAGCCGTTTCGCCTGCTCGGCGCGGCGCGTTCGCACCCCTGTCCGACAGGGGATGCGGTCGACTTGCGTTACAAACGACCCTCCAATCACAAACGGAGCAGGTCATGGGAGTCAGGACAGGAGTATTGCTGGTGGTCGTGCTGCTGATTGCAGCACTGGCGGCCCTGAACTGGGGCCTCATCGTCTCGCCGACCGCCATGTCGATCGGCTTCATGCAGGTCAACGCGCCTTTCGGCCTGATCATGTTGGGGCTGACCGCGCTGCTGGGCATCTTCTTCGTCGCCTACGTGGTCTACCTGCAGAGCTCGATCCTTCTGGAGACGCGCCGTCACACCAAGGAAATGCAGGCTCAGCGCGATCTCGCCGACAAGGCGGAAGCCTCGCGCTTCACCGAGCTGCGCAACTTCCTCGAAACCCAGGAAAACGCCCACATGGCCCGAAACGCCGAGCGGCACGCGGCGATGCTCGCTCGTGTCGAGCAACTGGAGGCGGCCATGAAGGTCCGTTCCGAGCAGCTCGACAACACGCTCGCCGCTCATATCGGCCAACTCGAAGACCGGCTGGATCGCCGCTCGACCGGCGCCGCAGTCGGCATGCCGCCGGCGGTCTGACGCAGGACGTTATTTCGTCGACAACACCCAGGCCGCGAGCTTCTTCGCGTCGGCTTCGCTGACCTGGTTGTTGGCGGGCATCGGCACCGGTCCCCACACGCCGGAGCCGCCCTTCATGATCTTGGTGGCGAGGAGGTCGGCCGCGCCCTTGTTGTCCTTGTACTTGGCGGCCACGTCCCTGAAGGCCGGCCCCAGCACCTTGCGATCGACCGCGTGGCAGCTCATGCAGTTCTTTGACGTGGCCAGCGCCAGATCGGCAAAGGCTGGGACTGTGCATCCGACACACAGGACGGCAGCGAGGAGCGCTTGTTTCATGGGGTTCAAAGGCGTGGGTGCGTTAAAGTCGATCCAACGCGATTGTAGGTAGGGCGGTGGACGTCCCTTAGCCCGTGTGTCGCATACAAAGGACGGAGGAGTTCGCGATGTGGTTCTTGGGATTGGGCCTGCTGGCCGTGGCGCTCAAGGTGCTCGAGGTCGGTGTTGTCGCCACCTGGAGCTGGTGGGTGATCTTGACGCCGTTCGCGTTGGCCGTCGCGTGGTGGGCCTGGGCCGATGCTTCCGGCTATACCAAGCGCAGGGCCGTCGAACGGGAAAACGCGCGTCGGCAGGAGCGCATCGATCGGCAGCGGAGCAGGCTGGGCACCCTCCGAAGGAAATAGGCTCGCCCCCAGCCTCGCTCACTTCGTGTAGCTCGGGCACCCCCTACCGGGGGCAACACCAGCGGCCCGGCGAAGCCGGTTCCGCGGTGTTTCCCGCCTGGGCTGTCGGGCCTTTTAGAACTTGTCTAGGACGGCGCCGGAGCTTGCGCTGGAGGCGTTGAAGGCGAACTTGGCCTGCACGCCGCGGGTGTAGCGCGGGGCGGGGGCCTTCCAGCCGGCGCGGCGCTTGGCGATTTCCGCGTCCGGCACGTTCAGTTCGAGCTTCAACTGGTGCGCGTCGATGGTGATCGAGTCGCCCTCGTTGACGAACGCGATGGTGCCGCCGGCCGCCGCCTCGGGCGCGACGTGGCCGACCACCATGCCCCAGGTGCCGCCGGAGAAGCGGCCGTCGGTGATGAGGCCGACGCTTTCGCCCAGGCCCGCGCCGATCAGCGCACCGGTCGGGGCCAGCATTTCCGGCATGCCCGGGCCGCCCTTGGGGCCGAGGTAGCGCAGCACCATCACGTCGCCGGCCTTGATCTTGCCGTCGAGGATGGCCTGCAGCGCCGACTGCTCGTCGTCGAACACGCGCGCCGGCCCGGTGATGACCGGGTTCTTCAGGCCGGTGATCTTCGCGACCGCGCCTTCGGGCGAGAGGTTGCCCTTGAGGATCGCCAGATGTCCTTCGGCGTACATCGGATTGTGGATGGGGCGGATCACGTCCTGGTCGGCGCGCGGCTGGTCCGGCACGTCCTTCAGCACTTCGGCGACGGTTTGGCCGGAGATGGTGATGCAGTCGCCATGTAGCAATCCGGCGTTCAGCAGCAACTTCATGACCTGCGGGATGCCGCCGGCCTTGTGCAGGTCGACCGCGAGGTACTTGCCGCTGGGCTTCAGGTCGCAGATCACCGGCACCTTCTTGCGCATGCGCTCGAAGTCGTCGATGGTCCAGTCCACGCCGGCCGCATGCGCGATCGCGAGGAAGTGCAGCACCGCATTGGTCGAGCCGCCGGTCGCCATGATGACGGCCACCGCGTTCTCGATTGCCTTCTTGGTCACGATGTCGCGCGGCTTGAGGTCTTTCTTGATCGCCTCGATCAGCACCTTGGCCGATTCCTTGGCCGAGTTCTGCTTCTCGTCGTGCGGGTTCGCCATGGTGGACGAGTAGGGCAGCGACATCCCCAGGGCCTCGAAGGCGCTCGACATGGTGTTGGCGGTGTACATGCCGCCGCACGAGCCGGTGCCGGGGATGGCGCGGCGTTCGATTTCCTTCAGGTCCTCGTCGCTCAGGTTGCCGGCTGCGTTCTGGCCGACCGCCTCGAAGACGCTGACGATGTTCAGATCCTGGCCCTTGTAGTGGCCGGGGAGGATGGTGCCGCCGTAGACGTAGATCGCCGGTACGTTGGCGCGCAGCATGCCCATCATGCCGCCGGGCATGTTCTTGTCGCAGCCGCCGACGACCAGCACGCCGTCCATCCACTGGCCGCCGACGCAGGTCTCGATGCAGTCGGAGATCACTTCGCGGCTGACCAGCGAGTACTTCATGCCTTCGGTGCCCATCGCCATGCCGTCGGAAATCGTCGGCGTGCCGAACACCTGGGCGTTGCCGCCCGCTTCCTCGATGCCGGCGATGGCCGCGTCGGCCAGCTTCTGCAGGCCCGAGTTGCACGGCGTGATGGTGCTGTGGCCGTTGGCGACGCCGACCATCGGCTTCTTGAAGTCGCCTTCCTCGTAGCCCATGGCGTAGAACATCGACCGGTTCGGCGCGCGGCTCTTGCCTTCGACGATGTTGGCGCTGCGGCGGTTGATCTGGATCGGTTTCGTTTCCATCGTGTGTCTCGTGTGGTCGGGAATCGGGGACGCCAAGTATCGGACGATTGATTGATTGGTTCCAATCCAATTTTTCCGATGCATTGATATGCTCGGCATATGAAAGAGAGCCTGATCGACCTCCGTGTCTGGCGCCAGTTCCTCGCGGTGGCGGAGGAGCTGCACTTCGGCCGTGCCGCGCAGCGTCTGCACATGACGCAGCCGCCGGTGACGCAGGCGATCGCGCAACTCGAAAAGACGCTCGGCGTGGTGCTGTTCGACCGCACGCGGCGCCGTGTTGCGCTGAGCCCTGCAGGCGAGGCGCTGGTGCCCGAAGTGCGCGAGCTCCTGGCGCGCGCACAGGCTTTGCCCGCGCGAGCACGCGCCGCGGCGGCGGGCGAGGTCGGGCGCGTGCGGCTGGCGTTCGTGTCGACGATCGGTTTCGAGCGGCTGCCCGTCTGGGTTCGCGAATTCCGCCTGCGCTCGCCAGACGTGGCATTGGAACTGGTGGAGGCCACCGGCGACGTGCAGCTCGAAGCCTTCTCGCGCGGCGAAATCGACGCCGGGCTGATGCTGCATTCGCCGGGTTCCGCGCCGCCGGGTCTGGAGCGGCTCGTTGTGTCGCAGGAGCCGCTGGTGCTCGCGCTGCCCGCCACGCATCCCCTGGCGAAGGCCAGGAAGATCCGGCTCGCGGATGCCCTGGCCGAGCCGGTGGTGATCTTTCCGCGCCGCATCGTGCCGTCGCTGCACGACGCCATCTTCGACCTCTACCACGGGGCGGGCCGCACGCCGCGCATCGCGCAGGAGGCGATCCAGATGCAGACCATCGTGAACCTCGTGTGGGGCGGTCTGGGCGTCGCCTGGGTGCCCGAGAGCGTCATGCAGTTCCGCCGGGCGGGCATCGTCTATCGGGGTGCGGCCGAGTTCGAGCCCGAAGGCCGCCGCCGTGCGCCGGTCGCGCTGCCGAGTTGCGAGACCAGCCTCGTCTGGGCCGCCGAAGCCGCCAACCCGGCGCTCGCCCGCTTCATCGAATTCATCGGCCAGTGACCGGCCGGATGGGTTCACGCGGGGGTGTTTTAATCCCGGGCATGCTCATGTATCCGCAGATCAATCCCGTGGCGCTGCAGCTCGGGCCGATCGCCATCCACTGGTACGGCCTGACCTATCTGGCCGCTTTCGCACTGTTCTATTTCCTCGGCACCCGACGGCTGCAACACGAGCCGTTCCGCTCGATCACCGGCCCCGGCGCGTGGACGCGCAAGGACCTCGAGGACATTCTCTTTCTCGGCGTTCTCGGCGTGATCGTCGGTGGCCGCCTCGGTTACTGCTTCTTCTACAAGCCGGGCTTCTATCTCACCCATCCATTGGAGATCTTCTTCGTCTGGCAGGGTGGCATGAGCTTCCACGGCGGGCTGCTGGGCGTGATCGTGTCGATGGTCTGGTTCGCGCATTCGCGCAAGCGGCCGTTCTGGCAGGTGATGGATTTCGTCGCCCCTTGCGTACCCACCGGACTGGCGGCGGGGCGCGTCGGCAACTTCATCAACGGCGAGCTCTGGGGCCGCTTCGCGCCCGCCGACCTTCCGTGGGGCATGGTCTTTCCGCAGAGCGGGTCGATGCTGCCGCGCCATCCCTCGCAGGTCTACCAGTTCCTGCTCGAAGGCCTGCTGCTCTTCGTGATCCTGTGGCTCTATGCGCGCAAGGAACGGCGCGAGCGCCGCGTGTCGGCGGTGTTCCTGATCGGCTATGGCGCGATGCGCTTCACGGCCGAATTCTTCCGCGAGCCCGATGACTTCCTGGGCCTGCTGGCGCTGAACATGAGCATGGGCCAGTGGCTGTGCGTGCCGATGATCGTCTTCGGCGCGTGGCTCTATCTCAGCGCGCCGGCGCAGCGAAGAGCGACGACCGCGCCCGCGTAAGGGGAATTCCCGTGCACGCGTAGGCGAACGGAGCGTCCGTTCGGCTAGTGCTTCTGGTGAATGCATCATGCTGCGGTGCGCAGTAGAGTCCGCACCACAGGGAAACTGAAGTGATGCAATGACCTCCGTGTCGGCAATCGAATCGAACTCCGTGCTCGGCCGCCTCCCGGGCCAGGACGATGCGGACGCGGCGTCGCTCGAATGGAGCGATTCCGAGCGGGCAACCGCGCACACGCTGCCCGAAGGCATGCGCCTTCTGGACTACGAGATCGTCGGGCCGATCGGAGAAGGCGGCTTCGGCATCGTCTACCTCGCCTGGGACCATTCGCTCGAGCAGCACGTCGCGATCAAGGAGTACCTCCCCGCCGTCCTCGCGACGCGCGCGAGCGTCTCCTCGGCGGTGGTGGTCAAGTCGCAGCGGCATCGCGACAGCTTCCGTGTCGGCATGCGCAGCTTCCTCAACGAGGCGCGGCTGCTGGCGCGTTTCGATCATCCTTCGCTGGTGCGCGTGCTCCACTTCTGGGAAGACAACGGCACGGCCTATATGGCGATGCCGTACTACGAAGGCCCGACGCTGCAGCACGCGCTCGCGGCGCTCGGCCGGCCGCCGACCGAAGAGGAGCTCTGCAACTGGCTTCGCCCGCTGCTGGATGCGCTCGGCACCATGCACGCCGCGAGCTGCTTCCATCGCGACATCGCGCCGGACAACATCCTGCTGACCGACGCCGGGCCGGTGCTGCTCGACTTCGGCGCCGCGCGGCGCGTGATCGACGGCATGGGTTCGTCGCCGACGGTGGTGTTCAAGCCGGGCTATGCGCCGATCGAGCAATACGGCGAAGTCGCCTCGATGAGGCAGGGCGCCTGGACGGACCTCTACGCGCTGGCGGGCGTGGTCTACGCGGCAGTGACCGGGCACGCGCCGATGCCGGCGATCGAGCGACTGATGGAGGACCGGCTCCAGCCGCTGTCGGATATCGCCGAGGGGCAGTACAGCGAATCCTTCCTTGCCGCGATCGACGCCGCGCTGTCGCTTCATCCGCGCAACCGGCCCCAGAGCGCCGCCGAGTTCTGGACCCTGCTGAGCTGTGGCGAGAAGCTGCAGGATCTGGAACTCGTGCGTGCGGTCCATCGCAACGACGCGCTCTTGACCCCCGAGTCCTCCGGCCCGAAGGTCGTGACCGATCGTCCGTCCTTCGCCGAACCCGATCCGATCGTCGAGCGCGAGCTGGCGGACGCGATGCGCGTGCCGCCGACGATGCCGCCTGCAGCGGTGGAACATGTGCACACGGCGTCGGACGAGATCGACGATCGCGAGGAACCCGTGGTGATCCGCAGCCGCCGCAGGGCCCCGGTGTCGAACTGGCCGCCGCTGGTCGGCGCCCCGGCGGCAGCGCGGCAGGATACGCGTACGAGTTGGGGCAAGCCCGCCGTGCTGGCGGCGCTGGCCGTGCTGGCATGCGCGGTGACCTTCGTCTACTACCGCAGCAGCAGCGTGTCGCCAACGACCGGGCCGTCGCCCGCGGGGACGGCGCCGTCGGCGCCCGCCAAGCCGCGCGCGGTGACCATGCGGGTGGCGCCCGCGCCGCAGGAGCAGCCGGAACCGGCGAAATCCCCAGAGACGCCCCGGCAGGCGGTCGCACCCGTGCAGGCGCCGAAGCCGTTGCCGGCAATGGCCGTGCAACCTGCGCCCCGGACCGATCCCGCCGCCCCCAAGGCCATCGAAGCACTCGCTCCGATCCCGGCCGCAGAGCCGCCCAGGACCGTCGAGCTGCACAAGGAAAAGGTGTCCGAGCCCTCATCCGCTCCGGCAAAGGCGGCGCTCGCCCCGGCGTCGATCGACGAATCGGCGAAGGGTCCGGAGCGCATTCCGGCCGTCCCGTCGCCGGGCGCCGCGGCACCGGCTCCGCGTGCTGCGTCGCACGCGCGCACCGAACCGAGGCGCATTGCACGGCGCGAGCAGCCTGTCGCCGCGCCGGAATCGGAAATCCGGACCGTCGTCGTGCCGATCGTTCGTCCCGCGGGGCCGGCGCCCGAGCGCGTGCCGGCCGGCACGAACTGCACCGACATTCTTCAGCGAGCCTCGCTCGGCTCGCTGTCACCGTCGGAGGCGGCTCAACTCAGAAAGGGGTGTGAATGATGACCACGACACTTGCTCGCTGGCTTCAGGCCATGTCCTCGTTCGGCGCGGCCGCGCTTCTGGTGGCCTGCGCCTCGCAGCCGCCGGCTTCCAGGGCGGAGCTTCCGTTCGACCAGGCCGTCGCGCAGGCGACCGACGGTTTGATGGTGCAGACCCAGAAGATGCAGAGCCTGCTCACCCGGATGGGCGGCAAGAGCGGGGTGGTGCTGGATCCGATGATCGATGCCGGCAGCGGCCAGCAGACGGCGGCGACCCAGTTGTTGCAGGAGCGCGTGACGGAGCGCCTGGCGACGCAGGACTCGATCCAGGTCGTGCCGTTCCAGCGCGCGAACCTCGACAAGGCACGCTATCTGCTGACCGGCACGATGACCCGGCTGGCGGTCGACCAGCCGCGCGGCCCGATGGAGATCAACCTCGCCCTGACCGAGCTCGCGAGCGGCAAGGTGATCGCGCAGTCCTCCGCCGTGACCCGTGACGAGGGGCTGGACCACACGCCGCTGCTCTACTACCGAGACACGCCCGTGCCCACGAAGGACCGCGTGGTCGAGGGTTACGTCCGGACCAGCGCGACCCCGCCCGGCCAGAAGGCGGATGGGTACTACCTCGATCGTCTTGCCGTTGCGCCGCTGATCAAGGACGCCACGAGCGCCTACAACGCCGAGCGCTACCAGGATGCGCTGGCGGGCTACAACGCCGCCGGGGACAGCGCGATCGGCGAGCAGCTTCGCGTGCTCAACGGCATCTACCTGAGTTCGGCCAAGCTCGGCAAGAACGCGGAGGCCGAACAGGCCTTCGGCAGGCTCGTGGCGTATGGCATCGCCAACCAGCAGCTCGGTGTGAAGTTCCTGTTCAATCCGAACAGCACCGTGTTCTGGTCGGAACAGAAGATCAGCGGGCCCTATCCGATGTGGCTGCGCGAGATCGCGAAAGCAAGCGCCGGCGCGAAGGTCTGCATGGACATCATCGGCCACACGAGCCACACCGGTCCGGTGGCCTACAACGATACGCTCTCGCTGCAGCGGGCGAAGTTCATCCAGCAGCGGCTGGTGGGCGAAGCGGCCGTGCTCGGCACGCGCACGGCGCCGAGCGGCAAGGGCTTCCGCGAGAACATCATCGGCAGCGGCACCGACGATGCGGTCGATGCGCTGGATCGCCGCGTCGAATTCAAGATCGTCGACTGCGGCGTGATGCAGGCCGCGCGTTGAGCCGGCGGAGAGAGACCGCCGCGGCTTGCAGGGTCTATCGATAGCCGGCGAAAAGAATCCGGTCTCGGTTCCCCTAAGATGACTCTTTTCGCCCGAGTCATCTGAAGGAAGGGTCGAACCGATCTCATGAATGCCAGCGACTGGATCACACGCAACGTCTCGCGCCTGAAACCGGGCAACATCACCGAAGCGGCCAGCGCCGTCGGGCCCAGGCCGCTTTCCGAACGTCTCGAAGCCACGCTGCGCCGCTCCGGCGAGGCGCTCGCGCCGCGCGCGCTGCGGCGCGCATTGGTGGAACTCCAGGCGGTGGTCGATCCCAGCGTGAGCGAAGTCGAGGGCGGCCGGCGCGCGCATGATTTCGTCAACTGGTATGCCGGCCGCGAGCTCGACGAGCGGCGCGACATCTGGCTGCTCATGAGCGAGCGCTTCGCACCCGATGCGCAGAAGCTCAGCAGCGCCCGTGATCGTCATGAGGCGGCGGTCGGCACGCCCGACGAAGGCCAGGCCGAGGTCCATCTGCGGCGCGCGCTGGTGTCGCCCCGCGCGCGGCTGCTGCAGCGCTTCGCGATCGAGCCCGACGGCATGCGCTTCCTCGTCGAGCTGCGCGCGCAGCTGCTGCCGCATCTCAAGGGCGACCGGCGCCTGCTGCCGCTCGACGCCGAACTCGAACACCTGTTCTCCACCTGGTTCGACGTGGCCTTCCTCGATCTGCGGCGCATCAGCTGGGATTCGCCGGCTTCGCTGATCGAGAAGCTGATCCAGTACGAGGCGGTCCACGACATCAAGAGCTGGGCCGACGTCAAGAACAGGCTCGACAGCGACCGCCGGTGCTACGGCTTCTTCCATCCCCGCCTGCCGAATACGCCGCTGATCTTCGTCGAGGTGGCGCTGGTGGATCGCATCAGCGAGGGCATCTCGCCGCTGCTGGACGAGGCTGCCGCGCTCACGAAGCCCGAGAAGGCCACCACCGCGATCTTCTACTCCATCAGCAACACGCAGACCGGCCTGCGCGGCGTGAGCTTCGGCGATTCGCTGATCAAGCGCGTGGTCGAGACGCTGCAGGAAGAACTGCCGCGGCTCAAGACCTTCGCGACCTTGTCGCCGATTCCGGGGTTTCGCGCGTGGCTCGGCAAGCATGCCGGCGACATGCTGGCGCGGCTCGACGAAAAGCGCTCGACCGAGCTCGGCCGCGTGGTCGGATCGCTGCCGCCTACGGCGGAGCGCTTCCTCGCGGCGGCGGAAGAGGTGGGCGGGCTGGACGCGAAGTCGCCGGTGCGGCAGCTGCTGCTCAATGCGGCCGCGGAATACCTCGGCCGCGCCACCGCCGACGGCAAGCCGGTGGACCCGGTGGCGCGCTTTCATCTGGGTAATGGCGCGCGCGTGGAGCGGCTGAACTGGGCCGGTGATCCCTCGCCGAAGGGGCTGAAGCAGTCCTACGGGCTGATGGTCAACTACCTCTACGATCTCAAGCGCCTCGACAAGCACCGTGCACTGCTGGCGCAGGGCAAGGTAGCGGTGTCCGGCGCGATCGACGATCTCTTTTTCCCGGATTGATAGTTTCGAGGGCCGAATCATCCTGCGCCGCGGGCCCCGGCGCGTGCAGACCATAACGAGGAGACAAGCCATGACACCAACCTTTCAGCGGCGCGCGCTGCTGCAGCTCGCGGCGGCGGCGGGCGCGACGGCCCTGGCAGGCGGCGCGCAGGCGCAGTCGGGCTGGCCGACCAAGCCCGTGACGATGATCGTGCCGTTTCCGGCCGGCGGCGGCACCGATGCCTTCGCGCGGCCGCTCTCGGCGCAGTTCAGCCGCCTCGTCGGCCAGACGCTGGTGATCGACAACCGTGGCGGCGCGGGCGGTACCGTCGGCGCGAGCATCGCGGCCAAGGCGCATCCGGACGGCTATACGCTGTTCATGGGCGCGGTCCATCACGCGATCGCGCCGTCGGTCTATCCCAAGCTGGACTACGACCTCGAAAAGGACTTCGTGCCCTTGATGCTGCTGGCCGACGTGCCTCAGGTGGTGGTCGTCAATCCGAAGCGGGTGAGTGCGACCACGCTCAAGGCCTTCGTCGCCTATGCCAAGCAGAACCCGGGCAAGCTCAACTACGCCTCGGCGGGATCGGGCACTTCGCACCATCTCGCGGGTGAGCTCTTCAAGCTACAGACCGGCACCTTCATCACGCACATCCCGTACCGCGGGGCGGGGCCGGCGCTGCAGGACCTGATCGCCGGCAACGTGGACGTGATGTTCGATGGGCTGGGTTCTTCGGCACAGCACATCAAGGCGGGCCGCATCAAGGCGCTGATGGTCGCCGGCACGAAACGCAATCCGGCGTTCCCCGACGTGCCCTGCGCGGCGGAGGTGGGCCTGCCCGACTACACCGTGACCACCTGGTACGGTCTCTGGGCGCCCAAGGGCACGCCGGCAGACATCCAGGCGCGGGCCATCGACGACATGAAGAAGGCGCTCGCGACCGACGACCTGAAATCGATCTGGGCCGCCAACGGGTCCGAAATCCCGAGCCTCATCGGCCCGCAGTTCGGCGCGTTCGTGAACGCCGAGATCAAGCGCTGGGCGGCCGTGGTGAGGGACTCCGGGGCCAAGCTGGAATGACCGGTTCGATCACGCTGCACGGCGACGGGCCGATCGCGTTCGTCACGCTGGCGAACGCAGGCCGGCTCAACGCCATGACGCGCGCGATGTGGCTCGAATTGCGCGCGGTCTTCGAGGGGCTTGCGCGCGATGCGTCGCGCCGCTGCATCGTCGTGCGCGGGGAGGGCGGTGCTTTCTGTGCGGGCGGCGACATCTCCGAGTACCCGTCGTTCCGCTTCGACGAGGCGAGCCTGCGCGAATTCCACGAGAACGAAGTGTGGGCGGCCCTGGCCGCGATGCTGGCGTGCGAAGTGCCGCTCGTCGCGCAGATCGAGGGCGCCTGCATGGGTGCGGGGCTCGAGATTGCGAGTTGCTGCGACATCCGCCTGGCCGGCGCTTCGGCGAAGTTCGGCGCCCCGATCGCGAAGCTGGGCTTCCCGATGGCGCCGCGCGAAGCCGCGCTGGTGCGCGGGGCGATCGGCGACACGCTCGCGCGCGACATGCTGCTGGCCGCAAGCGCGCACGACGCGCAGCGCCTCTACGACGCCGGCTTCCTGCTGCGGGTGCTGCCCGACGCCGAAGTCGCCGGCGAGGCGATCGCGCACGCGCAGCGCATCGCGACGCTGGCGCCCGAAGCCGCGCGCCTCAACAAACGCACCTTCTCGGCGCTGCGCGGTGCCGGCGGCCAGGACCCGCTGCCGCCGCTCGTGGCGGTGGCCTACGACTACGCCGATTCCGACGAACACCGCGAAGGCATCGCCGCCTTCCTCGGCAAGCGCACTCCTGTCTTCTGAATTCACCATGACCGATACGACAACGAACGCCAATCTCTTCGCTGCGCTGCGCGCGGCCTTTCCCTCGGATCTCGATTCGATCGCGGTCGAGACCGACGATGGCCTGTTCTATTCCTGGCGCGATCTCGACCGCGCGAGCGCGATGATCGCGAACCTGCTCCATGCGCTGAAGCTCAAGGAGGGCGCACGCATCGCAGTGCAGGTCGAGAAGTCCGTCGAGGCGATGCTCCTGTACCTTGCGACCCTCCGCGCGGGCTATGTCTTCCTGCCGCTCAACACCGCCTACCGGCAAGCCGAGATCGAGTACTTCATCGGCAATGCGGAGCCGGAGGTGGTCGTCTGCAGCACCGCCAACGCGGACTGGGTCGCGCCGATCGCAACGAAGGCCGGCACGCGCCATGTCTTCACGCTCGACGACGATCGCACGGGCACGCTGCTCGAAGTCGCGGCGCAGTGCAGCGACCAGCACGACATCGCTCGCAAGAAGGGCGACGATCTCGCCGCGATCCTCTACACCAGCGGCACCACCGGCCGCAGCAAGGGCGCGATGCTCTCGCACCGCAACCTGCAGTCGAACGCCGAAGTGCTCAAGGACTACTGGGGCTGGCGCACCTCCAAGCGCGGCGACGGCGATGTGCTCATTCACGCGCTGCCGATCTTCCATGTGCACGGACTCTTCGTCGCGATCCACGGCGCGCTGATCAGCGGCAGCCGGATGATCTGGCTCAACCGGTTCGATCCGCGCCGCGTGGTCGCGCGCCTTCCGGAAGCGACCGTCTTCATGGGCGTGCCCACCCTCTACGTGCGCATGCTGGCCGAGCCGGGGCTCACGCGCGAGGCGTGCAGCAATATGCGGCTCTTCATCTCGGGGTCGGCGCCGCTCCTGATCGAGACCTTCAACGAGTGGCGCGAGCGCACCGACCACACCATCCTCGAGCGCTACGGCATGAGCGAGACGGCGATGCTCACCTCCAACCCGTACAGCGCGGTGCAGGGCGAGCGGCGTGGGGGCACGGTGGGCTTTCCGCTGCCCGGCGTGCGACTGAGGGTGAGGGACGACCAGGGCAACCCATGCCCCATAGAAGAGATCGGCCACATCGAGGTCGACGGCCCCAACGTGTTCGCCGGCTATTGGCGCATGCCGGAGAAGACCAAGGAGGAGTTCACCGCCGACGGCTTCTTCAAGACCGGTGACGTGGGCAAGATCGATGGCCTCGGCTACGTGACCATCGTCGGGCGCAGCAAGGACCTGATCATCAGTGGCGGGTACAACGTCTATCCGGCGGAGATCGAGGGCTTCATCAACGAGATGCCCGGTGTGGCCGAGAGTGCCATCGTCGGCGTCCCGCACCCGGATTTCGGCGAGGTGGGCGTGGCGATCGTGATTCCGAAGGCGGGGGCGGCGCTCGATGCAGATGCGATCGTTGCGGACCTCAAGGCCCGGCTCGCGAACTTCAAGATTCCCAAGCGCTGCTTCGTGGTGGACGAGCTGCCGCGCAACGCGATGGGCAAGGTGCAGAAAGCACTGCTGCGCGAACAGCACAAAGGGCTGTTCGCGAGCGCCTGAGCGGCGCTATTGCACGAGCAGGACGGAGATGTCCGTCTCGGCCACGACCTTCGTGGCCACCGAACCCATGAGCGCGCGGCCGATGAGGCCATGGCCGTGCGTGCCCATGACGATCAGCTCGGCGCCGCACTCGCCGGCGGACTTGATGATTTCCTCGGCCGCATGGCCGTGGCGCGCGTCGATGCGGTAGTTCGTGATCTCGTGCTTCGCGAGTTGCGCCTTCACCGGTTCGATGATCTTCGCGGTTTCTTCGGTGTAGTACTCCGCGATCGTTCCCTTGCTCAGATGCCGGGCCACGTGCCCCGGCACGCCGATGCAGACGTGGACCACGACGAACTCATTGCCGTTCACGAACATCTGGCGATGCTTCGCCAGGTAGTCGATGGCTTTCTGCGTGTGGAGGCTGCCGTCCACGGCGATCAGGATCTTCATTCGCTTCCTTTCCAAGTAGAAGAACGGTGCGGCGAGGGCCGCACCGCTTCGCCGTTATAAATCGCGATCAGCGCAGCACCAAGACAGGAAGCTCGGAATGCGTAAGGACATGCTGGGTCTCGCTGCCCAGGAGCAGCCGCTTGATGCCCTTGCGGCCGTGCGAGGCCATGACGATCAGGTTGCACTCGTGCTTTTTCGCCGCACCGATGATGGCATCGCCGACGACGTCGGAACTGGTGACCGCGGTCTTGAGGTTCACGCCGGCCGCCCTGGCCTCGGTGGCGACCGCGTCGAGCGCTGTCTGCGCGGAGTCGGCCCACTGCTTTTCGATGCGGCCGATGTCCTCGGGCGTGAAGACGGCGGCGCCGTCGAAATAGTTGGTCGGATAGCGGGGCACGACGGTCAGCGCGACCAGTTCGGCGCCGTTCTGCGCCGCCAGCGCGATGGCGCTCGTCACGGCTTTCTTGGCCAGGGGCGAGCCGTCGGTGGCGACCAGGATTCGCTGGAACATGCAGTTCTCCTTGATTGAGTGCGACCACTTTAAGCCAGCCGCCGGAGAAGCGCTTGTGCCAGATCAAACGTCAGCCGCGCAGGCCCTTCCACAGCATGTAGGTCGCGAGTAGATAGAGGATGCTCGCGAACACCCGCTTGAGCTTCGACACCGGCAGGTTGTGCGCCGCCTTCGCGCCCAGCGGCGCGACCAGAAAGCTGGTGACCGCGATGGCCGCGAGCGCCGGCAGCCAGATGTAGCCGAACGAGCCGGCGGGCAGTCCCGGCACCGACTGGCCGCTCGCGATGTAGCCCGCGACGTTGGCCAGCGCGATCGGGAAGCCGAGCGCCGCACTCGTCGCCACCGCGTTGTGGATCGCGACGTTGCACCAGGTCATGAAGGGCACGCTGATGAAGCCGCCGCCCGCGCCGACGAGGCCCGAGACGAAGCCGATGACGCCACCGGCCGCGAGTTGCCCTCCAGTGCCCGGCATCTGGCGCGTCGGCTTGGGCTTCTTGTCGAGGAACATCTTTGTGGCCGAGAAGCCGACGAACAGCGCGAAGAAGATCGCGAGCGCAGTGCCCTTGAGCAGCGAGAACACGCCGAGGCTGCCGATCAGGCTGCCGATGACGATGCCGGGGGCGAGCCGCCGGGCGATGTCCCAGCGGACCGCGCCGCGCTTGTGATGCGCCCGCACGCTCGCGATCGAGGTGAAGATGATGGTCGACATCGAGGTCGCGATCGCCATCTTCACGGCGAGATCGGCCGATACCCCTCGGTGGCCCATGATGATCGTGAGGAACGGCACCATCAGCATGCCGCCGCCGATGCCGAGCAGGCCGGCCAGGAATCCGGTGCCGACGCCGAGGAGGGCGAGTTCGGCGATCAACAGGGGTTCGATCGTCATGCGGTGCGAAATGCGGGCCAGAAAAAAGCCACGGCCCCGATGCGGGGGCCGTGGCGACGAGGAATAGGTGTCTGCGAGTGGGCCTGGACTCGCAGCCTGAACCGGGGTTCAGGTGGGCGAGGGCAGCAAGGCTTCGGGTTCATCTGACGCGAGATGATCACACCCGCCGAGCGATATACCAAGCCCTGCTCCGTGGAGCATTGGTACAAGGACATATAGAGCCCAGCGCGCACCGCAGACAGGCGCGATTTTACGCCGGCCCGGCGCGGCGGCGCGAGTTTCAGAGTAAATGCCCGTCGCCGGCGAGGGCCTGATCGAGACGCTGGATCAACTGCGTGGCGCGTGCATCGTCCGCGGTGGGATCCGATGCGGCGGCGGGCGGTGCGGCCGGGGGCTCGGCTTCGCGCTGCGCGAGGTCGAACGCGAGATTCAGAGAAGCGAGCACCGCGATGCGGTCGCGCGCCTTGACCTTGCCGGCGTCGCGGATCTTGCACATCGCCGCGTCGACACGTTCCACCGCTTCGCGCAACCGGGCTTCACCGCCTTCGGGACAGCCGAGCAGATAGCTCTGGCCCATGATCTGGACTTCGATTTGTTTCATGAGCGGGCGCTCGGATCTTGAGTGGGATCGGCCGGGAGCTGATCGAGAAGGGCATCGAGCCGCGTCCGCGCGGCCGTCAGGCGCGACTTGAGCGCATCGCGTTCCCGCGTGAGCGCCTCCACCTGCTCCTGCAGCAACGCATTGGTGCGCTGTACTTCTTCATGGCGCACGAGCAGTCGTTCGACACGCTCGGCGATCTGTTCAATACGGCTCGGTGCAGGCATGGGGGGCGATTGTAGATTCCGGCGCTTGCGGGTTTCCACGGCCGGCTGGCGGTGCGTGGAACGTGTTTCACGAGACTTTACAATCCCGGGCTGTTGGTGCTCGCGAGGTGGTTCACACGTCGCAGTTGAACGGGAAGCAGGAGCCGACGCCCTCACAGGGCTCAAGCCGGCCTGCGCTGCCCCCGCAACGGTCAAGCAGACGGCGTCCTCTCGACGGATGCCGCCCTCGTCAATCAGCCACTGGAAGCAATGAAACAGGCTTCTGGGAAGGCGACGAAGGTCGCGCTGCCAGCCCGGATACCGGCCAACGAGGCGGTCGCCGCATGTTCGTGCATGCGTGTCGTCCATTGCGTCCATGCGCTGGCGGGGAAGCCGGCGAAGGACATTGACCTTTTGTTGTCCCCATGAAGACAAGCGTTTTCTTCCATCGCACCGACCGGTGCGCTTCGTCGTGGCCGCTCGCGCGCGCCACCCACATTTCGCTGGCCGTGGCCGCGTTGTCGGGCGTGTCGTCCGCCGCGATGGCCCAGGGCGCCCCGTCGCTCACCGAAACCGTGGTGACCGCCACCCGCACCCCGACGCGCGTCGATGACCTGGTTTCCGATACCGTCGTGATCGACCGCGCACAGATCGAGCAGCAGGCCAGCCGCACGTTGCCCGAAATCCTCGCGCGGCTCGCGGGCGTCCAGATCTCGGCCAACGGCGGTGCCGGCAAGGCGAGCAGCGTCTACATCCGCGGCGCCGAGGCGCGCCACACCATCCTGCTGATCGACGGCGTGCGCTACGGCTCCGCAACGCTCGGCACGCCGAACTGGGACAACATCCCGGTCGAGATGATCGACCGCATCGAAGTAGTGAAGGGCCCGGCCTCCGCGCTCTATGGCAGCGACGGTGTCGGCGGCGTGGTGCAGATCTTCACGCGCAAGGGTGCGCCCGGCGATTCGGTCTTCATGCCGCGCGCCTCGACCACGCTCGGCAGCGAGAGCTACAAGCAGATCACCGGTGGCTTCAGCGGCGCTTCGGGCGCCGCGACCTACTCGCTCGACGTCCAGCGCACAATCCAGGACAGTTTTTCCGCCACCAACAGCAGGGTGCAATTCGGCAACTACAACCCCGACCGCGACCCGTTCAACCAGAGCGCGGCCAACGCTTCGTTCGGCTACCAGTTCAACCCGGACTGGAAGCTGGACGCCGGCCTCCTGTATTCGGACGGCCTGAATCATTTCGACGACGGCCCGGGGCGCGACAGCCGCAACACGGTGCGCACGCAGACCGCCTACGTGGGTGCGAGCGGCAAGGTCATGTCGAGCTGGAACACTCAACTGCGCTACGCGCGCAGCGAGGACAAGACCCAGAACATCGTGGCCGCACCGGGCAACGTGCCCGGCTTGTTCGAGACCACGCAGAACCAATACCTCTGGCAGAACGACATCGCCACGCCGCTGGGCACGGTGATTGCCGGGCTGGAGCGGCTCGAGCAGAACGTGAACAGCGACACACGCTACACCGTCACCGAGCGCGACATCAACTCCGCCTTCGTCGGCCTCAACGGCGACCAGGGCGCGCACAGCTGGCAGCTCAACGCGCGCCACGACGACAACTCGCAGTTCGGCGGCAACGACACCTGGTTCGCCGGCTACGGCTATCGCATCACGCAGAACTGGCGCGTGAACGCGTCATACGGCACGAGCTTCGTGGCACCGTCGTTCAACCAGCTCTACTACCCGAACTTCGGCAATCCCAATCTGAAGCCGGAAGAGGGCAAGAACACCGACGTCGGCATCACCTGGAGCCAGGGCGGCCACACGGTGAAGCTGGTGGGCTACGACAACAAGATCACCGGCTTCATCACCAACGAGACGCTGCCTCAGAACATCCCGCATGCGCGCATCCAGGGCGGCACGCTGAGCTACGACGGCCAGTTGGGCAACCTCGGCCTGCATGCGAGCTACGACTCGCTCGATCCGCACAACGAAGGCACGGGCAAGCAACTGCCGCGGCGCGCGAAGGACCAGGCCACGCTCGGCGTCGACTACCAGATCGGCGCATGGAAGCTCGGCGGCTCGGCGCTCTACGTGGGCCAGCGCTATGACGACGCGGCCAACACGCGCGTTCTCGACGGCTACACCACGGTCGATCTCTATGCCGAATACCGCGTGGCGAAGGACTGGTCGGTGCAGGGCCGCGTCTCGAACATCGGCGACGTGCAATACGAAACGGCGTGGGGCTACAACCAGCCCGGCCGCGCGTTCTACGTGACGCTGAGGTGGCAGCCGAAATGAGCGATGTTTGCCGCGAACTGATCCTCGGTGGCCAGAAGAGCGGCAAATCGCGCCGTGGCGAAGAACTCGCTGCGGCGTGGCTCGGGCGTTCGAACGTGCATCGGGCCGTCCTCATCGCGACCGCGCAGGCACATGACGACGAGATGCGCGCGCGCATCGCGCGTCATCGCCGCGATCGCGCGCTGCGCGTGCCGGGGCTCGGCACGGTGGAGGAACCGCTCGCGCTCGCCGAGGCGATCCGTGCCCAGGCATCACCGAACACGCTGGTGCTGGTCGACTGCCTGACGCTCTGGTTGACGAATCTGATGATGCCGGTCGAAGGGATCGGCCGCAGCCCGGTCGACATCGATGCCGCGACCGACTCGCTGGTGAGCGAAGTCGGCGCGGCTGGCGGCCCGGTCGTGTTGATCGGCAACGAAATCGGCCTCGGCGTGATCCCGCTCGGGCGCGAGGTGCGCGCCTTCGTCGATGCCCTGGGCATGCTCAACCAGCGCGTAGCGGCCGCTTGCGACCGTGTCACGCTGATGGCGGCCGGCCTGCCCTTGACCCTGAAGGAGCCCGGATGAATCTCCTCGCGAGACTGTCGCTCGCCGCCGCGCTGGCCGTGTTCGCGGTGGCGGCGCAGGCGATCGTCGTGACCGACGAGCGCGGCGTGTCGGTCGACCTGCCGAGGCCGCCCCAGCGGATCGTCACCGTGCTGCCTTCGCTTACCGAATCCGTCTGCACGCTCGGCGCCTGCAACCGGCTGGTCGGTGTGGACCGCTACTCCAACTGGCCTGCATCGGTGCGCACCTTGCCCCAGGTCGGCGGCGGGATCGATCCCAATGTCGAAGCCATCGTGGCGCTCAAGCCGGACGTGGTGCTGCTGGCGAAGTCTTCGCGCGTGACCGAACGGCTGGAAGGGCTTGGCCTCAAGGTGCTGGTGCTCGAACCGAAGAACCATGCGGACGTGCGCCGCGTGCTCGATGCGGTGGCCCGGGTGATCGGCTCGGACGATGCGCCGCGCGTATGGCGCGACATCGATGCGAGCGTGTCGGCAGCGGCGCAGTCCCTGCCCGCAGGCGTCCGGAACACGCGGGTGTATTTCGAGGTCAACAGCGCGCCGTATGCGGCGAGCGCGTCATCGTTCATAGGCGAGACGCTCTCGCGCCTGGGTGCGAAGAACATCGTTCCGGGCTCGATGGGACCGTTTCCGAAGCTCAATCCCGAGTTCGTGGTGCGCGCCGATCCCGACCTGATCATGGTGGGCGAGCGAAGTGCGCAGGGGCTGGAGCAGCGGCCAGGGTGGAGCCGCATCAAGGCTGTGCGCGACGGGCGCATCTGCCGCTTCACCGCCGACGAATCCGATGTGCTGGTGCGCCCTGGGCCGCGCATGGGCGAAGCGGCCCGGCTGATGGCGCAGTGCTTGATCTCACCCCCAGCCTCGCCCACTTCGTGTGGCTCGGACCTCCCCTCTTCGGGGGCGCACCCAGCGGACCGGCAAAGCCGGTTCCGCGGGTGCCCTGGTCTGGATTCGGAGCGCCGATGAAAGGCGAACAGCGTCGTGCGCTCGGGCTCGGTGTCGTGCTGCTGTTGGTCGGCGCCATCGTGCTGACGCTCGGCGCGGGCGTGGGCAGCACGGGGTTCGAGAGTCTTTGGGGCGCCTGGCGCGACCCGGTGGCGATGCAGATCGTGTGGGACATCCGGCTGCCGCGCACGCTCGGCGCGTGGCTGGCCGGGGCTTTGCTGGGCCTGGCGGGCGCGGTGGCGCAGGGGCTGTTCCGCAATCCGCTGGCCGATCCCTACCTGCTCGGCAGTGCGTCGGGCGCGTCGCTCGGCGTGGCGGCGGCGCTGTGGATGTTCGGCGCGTCGCCGGCCAGCACGCAGTGGGTGGTACGCCTGGGCATGACCGGGGCGGCGTTTCTCGGCGCGGTGGCGGCGGTGATGCTCACGCTGCTGCTTGCGCGCGGCGTGCAGCAGACGCTGCGTCTGCTGCTGGCGGGCGTCATCGTCGGCGTGGTGCTCGGCGCCGTGAAGGACCTCATCACGATCGCATCGGCGGACATCCTCCAGGCCATTCAGGGCTTCATGCTCGGCAGCACCGGCCTCGTCGGATGGAGTGCCTGCGCGATCATGGGTGCGCTCGCGCTGGTGTGCCTGCTCTCGGGATGGGCGCTGGCACCGGTGCTGGACGGGCTGGCACTCGGCGAGTCGACCGCAAGCAGCCTCGGCCTTCCGGTCGGCGCGATGCGCGCGGCGCTGGTGGCGGTGCTGGCGCTGGCGACCGGCGCCGCGGTGGCGCAGACGGGCTTGATCGCCTTCGTCGGGCTGGCGGCGCCGCATCTGGTGCGCTCCGCGGTCAAGACGACGCATGCTCGGCTGATCATTCTGTCCAGCGCGATGGGAGGCCTGCTGCTGATGTCCGCCGACCTCCTGGCGCGATGGCTGATCGCACCCCAGGAGCTGCCGGTGGGCGTGCTGACCGCAGTGCTCGGCGGCACCTACCTGTTGTGGCTCATGCATCGCCGTAGTGCCAGAGGCGGTGCGCGATGACAGCCGTGCTGGAAGGGCGCGCCATCACCGCGAGGCTCGGCCACGCGGAGGTGTTGCACGCGATCAACGTGTCGTTCTTCGAAGGGCGCTGGACCAGCATCGTCGGCCCCAACGGCGCGGGCAAGTCGACCTTGCTCAAGGTGCTCGCGGGCCTGCTGCCGCACGGCGGCGAGGTGCGTCTGCTGGGCGAGCCGCTCGCGGCGATGCCGGGGCGTGCGCGCGCCCGGCGCCTGTCCTGGCTCGGCCAGGGCGGCGCGGGCGAGGGCAGCGCGGACGACCTCATGGTGTACGACGTCGCCATGCTCGGGCGCCTGCCTCACCAGCGTTGGCTCGCGGCGCCGAACGATGCGGACCGCGCCGCCGTGGAACGCGCGCTGCGCAGTACGCAGGCTTGGGAATGGCGCGACCGGCCGCTCGGCCAGTTGTCCGGTGGCGAACGCCAGCGCGTTCTGCTGGCGCGCGCGCTGGCCGTCGAAGCCGACGTGCTGCTGATGGACGAACCGCTCGCCAACCTCGACCCGCCACATCAGGCCGACTGGATGCAGACCGTGCGCGAGTTGATCGCGCAGGGCCGCACCGTGGTCAGCGTGCTGCATGAACTCAATGCCGCGCTGGTCGCCGACGACATGGTCGTGATGGCGCAAGGGCGCGTTCTTCACCACGGCGCCTGCAATGACGGCGCGACGCATCGCGCGCTCGAGGACGTGTTCGACCGGCGCGTGGTGGTGCATCAGATCGAAGGCCACTGGCTGGCCGTACCCCGTTGAGGAATTCAGGACCCATGCAGATCGAAACCCCACCCAGCGAAAAGCCCTATGAGAAGCCCGAAGGCGAACGCCGCGGCATCGTCATCGTCAACACTGGCGACGGCAAGGGCAAGAGCACGGCCGCCTTCGGCCTCGCCTTGCGCGCGCACGGACGCGGCAAGGCGGTGAAGATCTTCCAGTTCATGAAGGTGCCCAGCGCGCGCTTCGGCGAGCACCGGATGTTCGAGCAGATCGGAATCCCGATCGAAGGGCTCGGCGACGGCTTCAGCTGGAAGAGCCAGGACCTCGAACGCTCGGCGCAGCTCGCGCGCGACGGGTGGGAGAAGGCGAAGGCCGCCATCCTGTCGGGCGAGTACTTCCTCGTCGTGCTCGACGAGATCACCTATCCGCTGATCTACGGCTGGCTGTCGCTGGATAGCGTGCTGGAGACGCTGCGCGCGCGGCCGAAGGAGGTGCACGTGGTCCTGACCGGCCGGCGCTGTCCCGACGAGATCATCCAGCTCGCCGACACGGTGACCGAGATGACGATGATCAAGCACGCGTTCAAGGCCGGCATTCCGGCGCAGCGCGGCATCGAAGACTAGGGGCGCCGTTGGTCCTTGTCGCCACCCTCTGGCTCGCGCTGGCGATCGATCGCTGGCTGGGCGAGCCGCCTGCGGGCGGGCATCCGGTGGTGTGGATGGGACGGTATCTCGGCTGGATGGGCGACCTCGTTGCGCCGCGTGCGGGTGCCGAAAGCACGCGCGATTTCCTCCGCTTTGGCGCGGGTGCGCTCGGCTGGTGCGCAGGTGCCTTGCTGGTGGCGGGCGTCGCTTGCGGCGTTGCGCGGGCCGCATTCGTGCTGCCCGCCTGGGCTGCCGCGCTGCTGCTGGGCATCGCGCTCAAGCCGCTGCTCGCATGGCGCATGCTGCGGGACGAAGTGCTGGCGGTCGAAGCGGCGCTCGGCCGTTCGCTCGACGACGGACGAACCCAGCTCGCCCGATTGGTCAGCCGCGACGTGCGCATGCTCAGTGCCGTCGAAGTGCGCGAGAGCGCGATCGAATCGCTGGCCGAGAACCTCAACGATTCGCTGGTCGCGCCCCTGTTCTGGTTCGCTCTCCTCGGATTGCCGGGCGCGGCGGTCTATCGCTTCGCCAACACGGCGGATGCGATGTGGGGCTATCGCGGCGAACGCGGCGGCCGCGACTGGGAATGGGCGGGCAAGTGGGCCGCACGCATGGACGACGTGCTTTCATGGATCCCCGCGCGCATCACCGCGGCCTTGCTGCTTCTCGGCTCGCCGGTGCGGTTCGCGTCCTGCCGGCGCGAGGCGCGCAGGACGCCGTCGCCCAATGGCGGATGGCCCATGGGCGCGATGGCCCTGCGTGCGGGCGTGAGGCTTTCGAAGCCCGGTGTGTACGTGCTCAATGCACCCGGGCGCGAGGCCGCGGCCTCGGATATGGCGCATGTCGTGGCCATCGCATCTCGCGTGGTCGTCTTGGCCGCCGTTTGCGCAACGGTTGCGATGGTCTTCCGCCTAGGCGTGGCATGACGCACGGCGGCCCCGATGCGCTGGGCGCGGCGCTGCATGACTTCTCGACCAATGCCAACGCATGCGGTCCGTGCCGCGATGCGCTGTCGGCAGTGGAGGTCGCCGATCCTCGCCGCTACCCGGACCCGCTCTACACCGCGCTGCGTGAGCGGCTTGCCGACTTCCATCGTGTGGACGCGCGGCGCATCGTGATCGCGTCGAGCGCCAGCGAGTTCATCGCGCGGATCACCGCGGCGGTGGCGCGGCGCGGCGGCCGGCGGATCCGTCTGCCGCCGCACTGCTATGGCGACTACCTGCGTGCGGCGGGCGCATGGGGCTTCGAACGGGTGGACCATGGCGCCGATCTGGTCTGGTGCTGTGATCCATCGAGTCCGCTCGGGCAGCCGCAGGAAGCACTCGACCCGCTTATCCATGGGCTGCGCGCGGAGGCGGTCTGCGTGATCGACCTCGCCTACGAGCCGCTGAGATTGGAAGGCGCGCTTGGGCTGGGCCGCGAGCCCCTGAATGCGACCTGGCAGCTCTGGACGCCGAACAAGGCGCTCGGACTGACCGGCGTTCGCGCCGCCTATGCCATCGCGCCACTGGACCGGGAAGACTGGGTGGCGCAACTCGCGGCGCTCGCGCCTTCGTGGCCGATCGGCGCGCACGGCGTTGCGCTGCTGGAAAGCTGGACCCGCTCGACGACGCAACGGTGGCTGGACGAGAGTCGCGCCACGCTGCGCTTATGGAAGGCGGCGCAGCGCGCGATGTGCGAGTCGCTCGGCTGGCAATGCCTGCCAAGCGTCGTCAACTACTTCTGCGCAAACCCGGATGTGCCGTACTCGGCGGAACGCTCGGCTGCGCTTCGCGCGCAGGGCATCAAGCTGCGCGATGCCGCGTCTTTCGGATTGCCGGGACATGTCCGGCTCGGCGTGCTGCCGCCGGCCAGCCAGGAGGCGCTCAGGCAGGCATGGCGGTAGGGGCAGGGGCGGACGCCAGCGCAGGTGCAGGTGCAGTGGGGGTGCGCTGCAACTGGGGATGCTTCGCGAACAGCTCGGCGGCCCAGTCCACGAACGCGCGCACCTTGGCGCTCAGGTGCCGGTTCGGCGGATAGACCACGTGCACCGGCAGGGGCGGACGCGTCCAGTCCTTCAGGATCTGCACCAATTCCCCGCTCTCGATGTAGGGCTCCGCCATGTACGTGATGACCTGCGACAGCCCGTAGCCGCCCAGAACTGCCGTCATGTGCGCGTTGCTGTCGTTCACCGACACGCGGTAGGGGCCGGTGATTTCCAGCTGCTCGTCGCCGCGGTGGAACTCGTGCGGGTAGACCCGGCGCGTGCTGCCGGAGAAGAAGCCAACCACGAGGTGCCGCTTCTCGATGTCCGTCGGATGCTGCGGAATGCCGTAACGCTTGATGTAGGCGGGCGAGGCCACCGTCATCCACGGCAAGTTGCCGATCCGCCGCGCGACCAGCGACTGGTCGGTGAGGTCGCCGCCGCGGATCACGCAGTCCACGTTGTCGGTGATCAGGTCCACCGTGCGGTCGCTCACGCCGACATCGACCTGGATGTCGGGGTACTGGTCGCAGAAGGTCTGAAGGGCCGGAAGGATGACCAGGCGGGCCATGGATGAGCCGACGTCGATGCGCAAGCGGCCCGTCGGGTTGGCCTGCGCATTGGTCATGCTGGCTTCGATGTCGTCGAAATCGTTCAGCAGCCGGGCGGTGCGTTCGTAATAGGCGGCGCCGTCGGGCGTGACCGTGACGCGCCGGGTTGTGCGGTTGAGCAGCTTGACGCGCAGCCTCGCCTCCAGCGCCTGGATCTGCTTGGTGACCGTGCCCTTCGGCAGGCCGAGCGAGTCGGCCGCACGGGTGAAAGTGCCTGCTTCGACGACGCGAACGAAGATCCGCATGCCTTGGATCTGATCCATCTATGCTGCTCCTGAGAGTGCGCTTTGGGGGTGGCCCTCGGGCCGGGGGAGCGGGATTCTCACACGGTCATTTGAGCCGATTGTTAGTCGGTTGGAAACAGAGTAGGGGCTTGTGTCCTGTTTGAAGCATGAGGATGGCGTCTTATATTCCATCCATCGTCCATCCACCGAGACCGCCTCATGTCCACCCGACCGTCCCCGTTATCTGCCGACGTTCCCGCGGCCGTTGCGCGGGGTGCCGAACCCGACATCAGCATCGACCTGCCCGGTCGCGAGCCCGTCAAGGCCCGCCTCTACGGCGAGCGCGCCCGTGGGGCGACCGTGCCGCTGGTGCTGCATTTCCATGGCGGGACCTTCGTCTGCGGCGGTCTCGACAACGGTCGCAACGTGGCGCGCCTTCTGGCCGGCGCGGGCGCGGTGGTGGTGTCGCTCGACTACCCGAAAGCGCCCAAGGCGCCGTTCCCCGAGCCGATCGAGGTCGGCTACGCGGCCCTCGAATGGCTCTACAAGCAGCGCAGCAAGCTCGGCGGCAAGGGAGCCGACCTGTTCCTCGCGGGCGAGGAAGCCGGGGGCAACCTGGCGGCGGCGGTGGCGATGATTGCCCGCGACCGGGGGCATCCGCCGCTGGCCGGCCAGATCCTGCTGTCGCCCATGCTCGACCCGTGCGCCGGCACGGCCTCGCTGCGGCAAGCCACGGGCGATGCGATCCAGTGCCGGTGGGCCTCGGGCTGGCGGGAATTCCTGAACCGCCCGGTCAATGCCACGCACCCCTACGCGGTACCGGGCGGATCGCTTCGGCTGGCCGAAGTGGCCCGGACGCTGGTGCTGGTCGGCAAGGACGACCCGATGCGCGACGAGGGCCTGGCTTTCGCGCAGCGGCTCCAGGATGCCGGCATTCCGGTCACCAGCAGCGTCTTGCCCGGGGCCTCGAACTGGCCCGCTGCACTCTACGAGCCCGAGGGCTCCGGTTGCGCTGAGTGCGAGGCGGTGGTGCAGAAGCACTTCCGCGATTTCTTCAGCGCCGCACCGCCGCCTCATTGAGCGGCGACGCACGGTTCGCCGTGCGGCCATGGATCCCGTAGCGCGGGATCGATCCGAAGGCTGAGGGCCTGATCCCTCGTTCTCCTGCGACGGCAAAACCGCCGCAGCGGTGATGCCTTCGTCCGCGCAACGCCCTGGCCGCCGACCGCCGCGCTCCCAACCGATTCCCTTTCCGCCGTCCTGCGCCACCCGCGCGGGAGGGTCCGTCGCATCCCAGAAGTCACCAAAAGGACGTATTCATCATGACGAACAACAAGTCTTCCTCTCCGGCCCGCCGCGGCCTCTGGCCCGCGGTGACGGGCGTCACGGCCCTGGTTGCCATCGCTTCGGCGGTGATCCTGGGCTTGCACAGTTTCAACGCCGAGGCGAACAACGCGCAGGCGGCCGGGGCCGCGCCAGCGGTGCCGGTGTCGGTCGCCACCGTCGCCTCGACCGAGGTCAATACCTGGGACGAGTTCTCTGGCCGGCTCGAGGCGGTCGAGCGGGTCGATGTCCGTTCGCGCGTCGCAGGCGCGGTGCAGGCGGTGCATTTCCGCGAGGGCGCACTGGTCAAGCAGGGCGAACTGCTGATCACCATCGACCCGGCGCCGTATGCGGCTGAAGTGGATCGCGCCGAAGCACAGGTCGTCGCCGCGCAGGCGCGCGTGGCCTTCACCCGCAGCGAGACCGAGCGCTCTCGCCGCCTCTGGGCGGAACAGGCGATCGCCCAACGCGAGCTCGACGAACGCACGAACGCAAGCCGCGAAGCCGAGGCGAGCCTGCGCGCCGCGCAGGCTCAATTGCAGAGCGCACGCCTGAACCTCGGCTACACGCAGGTGCGCGCACCGGTGGCCGGGCGGATCGGCAAGCTCGAGGTGACGGTGGGCAACCTGGTCGCGGCCGGTCCGGGCGCGCCGGTGCTCACGACGCTGGTGTCGGTCAGCCCGATCTACGCGAGCTTCGACGCCGATGAGCAGATCGTGGTCCGCGCGCTGAAGGACCTGCCGGGCGGCGCCAGCGCGCGCAATCGCATCGAAGGCATCCCGGTGCAGATGGGCACCGCGGGCACCGACGGCACGCCTTACGAAGGTCGCCTGCAGCTCATCGACAACCAGGTTGACGCCAAGAGCGGCACGGTGCGTGTCCGTGCCGCCTTCGACAACAAGGACGGCGCGCTGATTCCCGGCCAGTTCGCCCGCATCCGCATGGGGCAGGCCCACAGCGACAAGGCGCTTCTGGTCAACGAACGTGCCGTCGGCACCGACCAGAACAAGAAGTTCGTGATGGTCGTCGGCGCAGACAACAAGGCCGAGTACCGCGAAGTCGCGCTCGGCGCGCCGTTCAACGGCCTGCGCATCGTGACCAAGGGGCTCGAGCCCGGCGAGCGCGTGATCGTCAACGGCCTGCAGCACATCCGCCCCGGCGCGGTCGTTGCGCCCCAGACCGTGACGATGGATGCGAAGGCCGAATTGGCACCGCAGACCCAGCGCGTCGCGCAGGCGAAGTCCGAGAAATCCTGATCCCGTTCGAGAAGAGGAATCCACCATGAATCTTTCGAAATTCTTCATCGACCGGCCGATCTTTGCCGGTGTGCTTTCGGTGCTGATACTGATCGGCGGGCTGATCGCGCTGCGCGGCCTGCCGATCTCCGAGTACCCCGAGGTGGTTCCGCCATCGGTGGTGGTGCGGGCCAACTACCCGGGCGCGAACCCGAAAGTGATCGCCGAGACGGTGGCGACGCCGCTGGAAGAACAGATCAACGGCGTCGAAGGCATGCTCTACATGGGCAGCCAGGCGACGACCGACGGCCTCATGACGCTGACCGTGACCTTCAAGCTCGGCACCGATCCGGACAAGGCGCAGCAGCTCGTGCAGAACCGCGTCGCACAGGCCGAGCCGCGCCTGCCCGAAGAGGTGCGACGTCTGGGCATCACGACCGTCAAGAGTTCGCCCGACCTCACGATGGTGGTGCACCTGCTCTCGCCCAACGGTCGCTACGACATGACGTACCTCCGCAACTACGCGGTGCTCAATGTCAAGGACCGGCTCGCACGCGTGCAGGGCGTGGGCGACGTGCAGCTCTTCGGCTCGGGCGACTATTCGATGCGCGTGTGGCTCGATCCGCAGAAGGTCGCGCAGCGCGGCCTCTCGGCCGGCGACGTGGTGCGCGCGATCCGCGAGCAGAACGTGCAGGCGGCGGCCGGGGTGGTCGGCGCTTCGCCGGGGCTGCCCGGCGTGGACATGCAGATCTCGATCAACGCGCAGGGCCGTCTGCAGACCGAAGAGGAGTTCGGCGACATCATCGTCAAGACCAGTGCCGACGGCGCGGTGACGCGCCTGCGCGACGTCGCGCGGCTGGAGCTCGGCGCGTCGAGCTATGCGCTGCGTTCGCTGCTCGACAACAAGGACGCGGTGGCGGTGCCGATCTTCGCGGCGCCGGGCTCCAACGCGATCCAGATCTCGAACGACGTGCGCGCCACGATGGCCGAACTCAAGAAGAACATGCCCGACGGCGTGGACTACGACATCGTCTACGACCCGACGCAGTTCGTGCGCGCCTCGATCGAATCGGTGGTGCACACGCTGATCGAGGCGATCGCGCTCGTGGTGCTGGTGGTGATCCTGTTCCTGCAGACCTGGCGTGCCTCGATCATCCCGTTGCTGGCGGTGCCGGTGTCCGTGATCGGCACCTTCGCGGTGATGCATGTCTTCGGCTTCTCGATCAACGCGCTGAGCCTCTTCGGGCTGGTGCTCGCGATCGGCATCGTGGTCGACGACGCGATCGTGGTGGTCGAGAACGTGGAGCGCAACATCGAGGCCGGCCTGAGTCCGCGCCAGGCGACCTACCGCGCGATGCGTGAAGTCTCCGGGCCGATCATCGCGATCGCGCTGGTGCTGGTGGCGGTGTTCGTGCCGCTGGCCTTCATCAGCGGGCTGACCGGGCAGTTCTATCGCCAGTTCGCGCTGACGATCGCGATCTCGACCGTGATCTCGGCGATCAACTCGCTCACGCTCTCGCCCGCGCTCGCCGCCTTGCTGCTGCGCGACCACGACGCGCCCAAGGATGCGCTGACGCGCGGCATGGACCGCGTGTTCGGCCGCTTCTTCCGCGCCTTCAACCGCGTGTTCCATCGCGGCGCCGAGGGCTACAGCAGCGGCGTGAAGGGCGCGATCTCGCGCAAGGCCTTGATGATGGTGGTCTACCTCGCACTCGTGGGCGTGACGTTCGGGCTCTTCAAGGCGGTGCCCGGCGGCTTCGTGCCGGCGCAGGACAAGCAGTACCTGATCGGCTTCGCGCAGCTGCCCGACGGCGCCACGCTCGACCGCACCGAGGAAGTCACGCGCCGCATGAACGAAATCGTGATGAAGCAGCCGGGCGTGCAGCACGCGATCACCTTCCCGGGCCTGTCGATCAACGGCTTCACCAACAGCTCGAACTCGGGCATCGTGTTCGTCGGCCTCGACGAGTTCGACAAGCGCAAGTCGAAGGAGCTGAGCGCCGGTGCGATCGCGGGGCAGCTCAACGCGCAGTTCAGCCAGATCCAGGACGCCTACATCGCGATCTTCCCGCCGCCGCCGGTGCAGGGCCTCGGCACGACGGGCGGCTTCAAGCTGCAGCTCGAAGACCGCGGCTCGGTCGGCTACGCGGGCATGGACAAGGCAGTGAAGGCGTTCATGGCGAAGGCCTATCAGACGCCGGAGCTCGCGGGCATGTTCACGAGCTGGCAGGTCAACGTACCGCAGCTCTACGCCGACATCGATCGCACCAAGGCACGCCAGCTCGGCGTGCCGGTGACGGAGGTGTTCGACACCATGCAGATCTACCTCGGCAGCCTGTACGCGAACGACTTCAATCGCTTCGGGCGCACCTACAGCGTGCGTGTGCAGGCGGATGCGCCGTACCGCGCGCGCGCCGAGGACGTGGGTCTGCTCAAGGTGCGTTCGACCAGCGGCGAGATGGTGCCTCTGTCGGCGCTGATGAACATCCAGCCCAGCTACGGGCCGGAGCGTGCGATGCGCTACAACGGTTTCCTCTCGGCCGACATCAACGGCGGACCGGCGCCCGGCTTCTCGTCGGGGCAGGCGAGGGCGGCCGTCGAGCGCATCGCGGCCGAGACGCTGCCGCCGGGCGTGAGCTTCGAATGGACGGAACTGACCTACCAGGAAATCCTGGCCGGCAACTCGGCGGTGTGGGTGTTCCCGCTCGCGATCCTGCTGGTCTTCCTGGTGCTTGCGGCGCAGTACGAGAGCCTGACCTTGCCGGTGGCGATCATCCTGATCGTGCCGATGGGCCTGCTGGCGGCGATGACGGGCGTGTGGCTCTCGGGCAGCGACAACAACATCTTCACGCAGATCGGGTTGATGGTGCTGGTCGGGCTGTCGGCGAAGAACGCCATCCTGATCGTGGAATTCGCACGTGAGCTGGAGTTCGCCGGGCGAACGCCGGTGCAGGCCGCGATCGAGGCGAGCCGGCTGCGCCTGCGGCCGATCCTGATGACCTCGATGGCTTTCATCATGGGCGTGCTGCCGCTGGTGCTGTCGACCGGCGCGGGCGCGGAGATGCGCCACGCGATGGGCATCGCGGTGTTCTCCGGAATGATCGGCGTGACCGCGTTCGGCCTGTTCCTGACGCCGGTGTTCTACGTGCTGCTGCGCCGCATGACGGGCAACCGCCCCCTGAAGCTGCACGGCGAGGTGCCGCATGGCGATGCGTTCGTGTCGGGTGACCATCCCGTTGCGCCTTCGCATGCCGGCGGCGGACCGCTGCGCCCTTCGCCCGCCGCGCCGCTCAAGGCGATCGAGTGAGGCGCCAGCCAACTTTTGTGAATCGAGAAGAAAGCTGATCATGAAGAACGAAACACAAGCCAAGGTGCGGCCGTGGCGGGCCGTGTTGCTGCCGCTGGTGGCGGCGCTGGTGCTGGCCGGTTGCGCGACCGCGAAGGTGGAGGCACCGACCTTCGAGGCACCTGCGCAGTTCAAGGAGCAGGCTGCTGCCGCACCGAGCGACGGCACATGGACGCGCGCACGGCCGGCCGAGGCGCAGCCGCGCGGCGAATGGTGGCGCGCTTTCAACGATCCGGTGCTGGACAAGCTGATCGAGCGTGCCGATGCGCGCAACACGAACATCCAGGCCGCGGCCGCGCGGCTGGCCGAAGCGCGTGCGCTGGCCCGCAGCGCCGACGCCGACCGCTCGCCGCAGGTAGGCGTGGTTGCCGGCGGCGTGCGCAGCGCCGGGCTGGACCGCAACCTGAGCCCCAAGCCGTCGACATTGCTGCAGGCGGGCGTCGCGGCTTCCTATGAGCTCGACCTGTTCGGCAAGCTGTCGAAGGCCAGCGAGGCGGCGCAACTCGATGCCGATGCGCGCGAAGGCCTGCTGCAGAGCACGCGGCTCCTGGTCGAGTCGGAGACGGCGCAGACCTACCTGCAGCTCCGCGCGGTCGATGCCGAGCGGGCGCTGGTGCGCGACACGGTCGAGGCCTACCGCGACACGCTGAAGCTGACGCAGAGCCGGCAGCGAGCGGGCGATGTGGCCGACCTGGACGTGGCGCGCGTGGAGACGGAGGTGGCATCGACGGAATCGGATGCGCTGACGCTCGACCGCCGCCGCGCCGAACTGGAGCATGCGCTCGCGGTGCTGGCAGGCGATGCGGCTTCGGATTTCGGGGTGAACACGGATGAGTGGGCGACCGCGTTGCCGACGATCCCGGCGGGTGTCCCGGCGACTGTGTTGACGCGGCGGCCGGACATCTCGGCGGCGCAGAAGTCGGTGATGGCAGCGCAGGCGCGCGTCGGCGTGGCGCAGACCGCGTGGTTCCCGGACATCTCGTTGACGGCGGGCGGCGGCTATGCGTCGCAGGACTTGAGCGACTTGTTCAAGTGGTCGGCGAAGTCATGGGGCATCGGTGCGCTGTTGAACCTGCCGATCTTCGATGGCGGCCGTCGGGAGGCTGGAGTCCAAAGCGCTTCGGCACAGCTCGACGGCGCGCTGGCGAACTACAGGACCCAGGTGCTGGTTGCGTTCAAGGAGGTGGAGGACCAGCTTTCTTCGCTGCGCATCCTGGAGCAGCAGGCGGACGTGCAGTCGAAAGCGGTGACCTCGGCCAGCAGGGCCACGAGCCTGTCCGATTCACGGTATCGCAACGGCATGGTGAGCCAGCTCGATCTGCTCGATGCGCGGCGGCAGGAACTCGCCAATCGCAGGCAGGCGCTGCAGGTGCGGTCTGCGCAGTACCAGGCGACCGTGGGGCTGATTCGGGCGCTCGGGGGGAGCTGGGACGTGAAGGTTGCCGCTTTTTCCTCGGATGGTCAGAGGGTCGCTGCGCGTTAGATAGGTCGCTTGGTCGAGAGCGGGGTGGCGGTGGCGGGCGGTGCGCCCTTGGGCGGCCGACGTCACCGGCCGCTTCGCGGCTTCCCTGCGCTGCTCGCGGCACGCGGGGTCCGCGTGAAACTCGCTTCGCTCAAACACACGCGGCCCTTTATCCGCGTGCCGCTGCGCTGCTCGGCGGTGCCTCAACGGCCGCCCAAGGGCACACCGCCCGCCACCGCGGAGACGGTAGGGGAGAACTGTCCACTGCCATCGGCCTGGTCTGGGTATGAACTGCGACGTCGTAGACGAGCAGGCTGGTCGCACACAACGGAGCCCGGGTGGTGGTGCGGGGCCGGGGGCGCCTCTACGCCGCCGAGGAGCGCAGCCTTTCGCGGATCAGGGCTCGCGCTGTCTGAGCGAAGCGAGTTTGCGCGAGACCCCGCGAGAGGCGAGCACCGCAGGGCAGCCGCGAAGCGGCCGGCGTAGTGAAGCCCCCGGCCCCGCACCACCACCCGGGCGGGCCCCCAGGGGAAGCGACGCTAAAGAATGGTCCCCGAAAACCCCCCGGAATCCGCCAACCGCCGCAGCGCATTGGCCCCCACAGCCAGTGCACTCGAGTAGCTGCTCTGCGCCAGGGTCGCAGACCGGATCTTGCGATAGTGAATCGCCTCTGTCTCGTCGCTGCTCACAGCCTCCAGAAGAACCCAATAGAAGTGATTCGCCTCGCGCTCTTCTATCGTGAGCGCAATTTCTCGTAGTGAGGCCATCCGCCTTATTCCCTTCGTTTGCAGTTCATCTGAAGCTAACGGCGAATTAGATGAAAGGTTTTACATCGCCAGAACGAGGCGCTCGGAACCGTGATGGACTTCACGTAAAGGACAATCACCCCCATGACTCCCAATGTGGTGAATCCGCGAGCGCGCTGCGTGATGGTCCTCGGCACGACCAGCGGCGCCGGCAAGAGCTGGATCGCGACGGCGTTGTGCCGTTGGTATGCGCGCCAGGGCTTGAAGGTCGCGCCGTTCAAGGCGCAGAACATGAGCAACAACGCGCGTGTCGTCGCCGGTGGCGAGATCGGCAGCGCGCAGTACTTCCAGTCGCTCGCTGCGCGTGCCGAGCCCGATGTGCGCATGAACCCGCTGTTGCTCAAGCCCGAGCGCGATACCCATAGCCAGGTGGTTCTGATGGGGCAGGTCAGCCACGAGCTTTCGTCGCTGCCCTGGCGCGGACGAAGCGAGCGCGTGTGGCCGCAGATCGCGCAGGCGCTCGATGAGCTTCGCGCCGAGAACGACGTCGTCGTCATCGAAGGCGCAGGGTCGCCGGCTGAAATCAACTTGATGGCCAGCGACATCGTCAACCTGCGCGTGGCCCGGCACGCGAATGCGCGCTGCCTGCTCGTCACCGACATCGATCGCGGAGGCGCCTTCGCGCATCTCTACGGCACCTGGGCGCTGATGCCCCCGGAGGATCGCGCATTGATCGCCGGCTTCGTGCTCAACAAATTCCGGGGCGATGCCTCGCTGCTCGCGCCCGCACCCCGGCAACTGCAGGAACTGACCGGCGTTCCGACCGTCGCGACGCTGCCGATGTGGTGGCAGCACGGCCTGCCGGAAGAAGACGGCGTGTTCGACGACCGCAGCGTGGCGAGCGGCGAAGTCACGCGGACGATTGCGGTGATCGCCTATCCGCGCATCAGCAACCTCGACGAATTCCAGCCGCTCAAGAACATCGCCGGCGTTCGCCTGCGCTGGGCCCGCAGCCCGGCCGACGTGGCGGGCGCGGACTGGGTCATCCTGCCCGGCTCGAAGAACACCAGCGGCGATCTCGCATGGCTGCGCGCCCAGGCGCTGGATCGCGCGGTGGCTGCACACGCGGCGCGCGGCGGCGCGGTGCTCGGCGTGTGCGGCGGGCTGCAGATGCTGGGCGAGGCGCTCATCGACCCGCATGGCGTCGACGGCAATGGACCGGGGCTCGGCCTGCTGCCGGTGGTCACCGTGTTCGCCACCGACAAGACCGTGCGGCACCGCGAGGCGCGCTTCGCGCAGGTGAACGGGCCGTGGTCCGCGCTCTCCGGCGTCACCGTGCACGGCTACGAAATCCATCATGGCCAGACGGCCGAACACAGCGCGATGGCCGCGGCCGGCGATCGCGCCGCTGCCGTCATGGCAGACGATCTCGCGTGGCAGAACGGCAAGGGCAACGTGCTCGGCCTGTACCTGCACGGGCTCTTCGAAGACCCCGCCGTGCTCAACGCACTTTTCGGCGTGGAAGCACGCACGCTCGATGCGGTGTTCGACGCCCTCGCGGATCACATCGAATCCAACTTTGAACCGGGCGTGCTGCGCTCGCTCATCCAATGACGCTTGAACTTCCCGACATCGACAGCATCGACGACCCGGCGCTCGCTGCGCGGCTCCAGCACGCGATCGACAACAAGACCAAGCCGGTCGGCGCGCTGGGACGGCTCGAGGGGCTCGCCTTGCGTCTCGGCACGATTCTCGGCACCACCGCGCCCACGCTCGAGTCGCCGCAGATGCTCGTTTGCGCCGGCGACCATGGGTTGGCGGCCCGTGGCGTCTCGGCCTATCCGAGCGACGTGACCTGGCAGATGGTCGAGAACTTCCTCGCGGGCGGTGCGGCGGTGAGTGTCCTGGCGCGCCAGCATGGCCTCAAGCTGACAGTGGTCGATTGCGGCGTCCGGCATGCGTTCGCGCCGCGCGACGGCCTGCTCGTGCGCAAGATCGCGCCGGGTACGGCCGATGCGTCGGTCGGTCCGGCGATGAGCCTGGCGCAATGCGAGGAAGCGGTCGGGAACGGCGTGGCGCTCATGCGCGAGATGCCGGGCAACGTGGTGCTGCTCGGCGAAATGGGCATCGGCAATTCGTCGGCCGCGGCGATGCTGCTGGCGCGCCTGTCAGGTCAGGACATCGATGCCTGCACCGGCGCCGGCACCGGACTGGATGCGGCCGGGCGAGCCCACAAGCGCAAGGTGCTGCGCGGCGTGCTCGAACTGCATGCGGACGCAACGCATCCGTTGGCGGCGCTCGCTGCGTTCGGCGGCTTCGAAATCGCGACGCTCGTCGGCGCTGTGCTGCAGGCATCGCGCGAGCGGCGCGTGATCGTGCTCGACGGCTTCATCGCCAGCGCCGCGGTGCTCGTCGCGCAGGCGCTGCGGCCGAACGTGCTGCAGCGATGCGTGGCGGCGCACGAGTCGGCTGAACCCGGCCATCGACTGCTGTTGCACTACCTGTCGCTGCAGCCGCTGTTGCAGCTCGACCTGCGCCTCGGCGAAGGCTCCGGCGCGGCGCTTGCGTGGCCGCTGCTGGAGTCCGCCTGCCGCATCCTGCGCGAGATGGCGAGCTTCGAATCGGCAGGTGTCTCGCGGCAGGATTCGCCATGAGCCCCCGGGCCGCCCCTGTGCGAATACCGCAGCGCGGCGGCGCAGAGGTTTCCCAATGAACGGCGTGCGCCACTTCCTCCTGGCGCTGCAGTTCTTCACCCGCGTGCCGGTCACGGGTCCGCTGGCCGCTTGGGTGGGGTTCAGCCCCGCGATGCTGCGCGCGAGCGCGGCGCATTTTCCCGGCGTCGGATGGCTGGTCGGCGCGGTCGGCGCGGGCGTGTTCTATCTCGCCAGCGCCGGCTTGGCGGGATTGGCGGGCGCGCTCGTCGCGGCGGCGTTGTCGACGATCGCAACGGTGCTGATGACCGGTGCCTTCCACGAGGACGGACTCGCGGATGTCGCGGACGGCCTCGGCGGGTCGGCAGACCGCACGCGGGCGCTGGAGATCATGAAAGACTCGCGCATCGGTGCCTTCGGCGCAATCGCACTGGTGCTGGCGCTGGGGCTCAAGGCGGTGCTGCTGGCGGCCTTGGCCGAAGAGGGCGCGCTGCGCGTCGTCGTCGCGCTCGTGTGCGCCCATGTGCTCTCCCGCCTCGCGCCGCTGTTCCTGATCCGCTGGCTGCCCTACGTTGGCGACGAGAACGCGGCGAGCAAGTCGAAGCCGCTGGCCGATGCGATCGACAACGGCGCCATGCGGGTCGGCGTGGCCTGGTCACTGCCGGCGATGGCGTGGCTTGTCATGACGTTCGGTATCGCCCGCGGCCTCGCACCTGTGCTTCTCGGCGCGATGGCCGCGCTCTTCATGGCGCGGTTGCTTCATCGGCGGCTTCGCGGATTCACTGGTGACGGCCTCGGCGCGACGCAGCAAGTCTGCGAACTGGCGATCTATCTCGCGCTGGCCTGGCACACATGAAGCTCCTGCTCGTCCGCCATGCGCGAACGACCGCGGTCGAGGGCTTCTGCTATGGGCGAACGGATGTTTCCGTGCTGCCCGAAGTCACACGCGCGGTCGCGGAAAGCGTGGCGCCACTGCTGCCTGTCGCGGCGTCGCTCACCTGTTCGCCGCTCTCGCGTTGTGCTGATCTTGCGAGGACCCTCATCGAACTGCGGCCCGATCTCGGCATGTCGACCGATCCGCGCATCGCCGAGATGGATCTGGGCGATTGGGAAACGCAGCTCTGGTCCGCCATCGACCGCGCGGAACTCGACGCCTGGACCCGCGACTTCGCGGACACGCGCGCGGGCCGCAGCGGTGAAAGCACGCGGCAGTTCCTGCTGCGCGTCGGCGAGGCCTTCGATGCATGGCGCGCTGCTGGCCGCGATGCGGTCTGGATCACGCATGCGGGCGTGATCCGCGCCGCATGGCTGCTTCGCGATGGCGTCCGCGCCATCGAGCGTTCCGACCAGTGGCCGGGCCATCCGATCGCCTTTGGCGAGTGCGTGACGATCGAGCTTTGAGCTAGCGCGACTTGCGGAACTCGCCCTGCCAAAGGCGCCGGAGGTCGGCGACCATCTGCGGTGGCGGATTGCCGACCAGCGTGTCGCCGTTGAGGCGGTGGACCAACGCATAGATGCGCGATTCGGACGGGTTGTAGAGCTGCACCACGTTGTAGTCGTAGCAGTCGTGCGCCTTGCAGAAGGAGTTCAGCACGTAGCGGGTTCCGTCGACGGTGACCCAGCGTGGCTCGGGGGCCGGGCCGTCCATCTCGGCGAGCCAGGGTTCGCGCGCGGCGCTGCCGAGGGTCGCACGCCATGTCCGCTTGAAGCGCGGATCGGCAACGATCGTCAACGGACTTCCGCCGGGCGGCGTGGCCTGCGGCGGAGGAGGCGGCATCGTCGGGCGGGCGGTCGATGACGGTGGCGACGGTGGCGACAGCGGGGCGCCACCGGCCATCGCAGCGCCATCGCACTGCCGATAGCGCCGTCCGGTCAGCGAAGGCCCGAGCACAGCGCGCACGTTGGGGGCGCCGTCGAGCTCGACATAGTTGCCCCCGCGATCGCGATACACCATGAACATCAGTTCCGCCATGCCGCGCACCTGGCTCTGGAGCGCAACCTGGAAGCCCCTCGGCGGCGATTGACCGAAGAAGCTGTAGGAGGCCTGGGGATCGGTGCCGGTCATCCGCTGGTTGCCCGACTCGACGACGAGCGCATCGGCGGTCACGCGCAGCTTGGCCGATGTCGGATTGCCGCAGGCCATCGAATAGGTCCCGCCGAATTGCGCGAGGGTGTCGGCGTTGAGCCGCTCGCGCGCCCATCCTGCGGCGTGCGATGCGAGCGCGCAAAGCAGCAGGAGCCGGATGGTGGACCGCATGGCCCAAGATCATCCGTTGCGCGAATCGAAGCCGCAAGAGGGGCGGCCCGGTCTTGGGTCTTCAGGGCGCGGGCGTCTTCGGCTTGTAGTCACAGTAAGGTGACACTGCGCACTGCCAGCATTGCGGCTTGCGGGCCACGCAGGTGTAGCGGCCATGCAGGATCAGCCAGTGGTGCGCATGCAGCCGGTATTTCTCGGGGACGCGCTTCTCGAGCTTCAGCTCCACTTCCAGCGGCGTCTTGCCGGGCGCGAGGCCGGTGCGGTTGCCGACGCGGAAGATGTGCGTGTCGACCGCCATCGTCGGCTCGCCGAAGGCGACGTTGAGCACCACGTTGGCCGTCTTGCGGCCCACGCCCGGAAGGGCTTCGAGCTCGGCGCGCGTCCTCGGCACTTCGCCGCGGTGCCGTTCGACCAGCATGCGGGCTGCTTCGACGAGATGCTTCGCCTTGCTGCGGTACAGGCCGATGGTCTTGATGTAGTCCTCCAGCCCCTCGACGCCCAGGTCGACGATGGCCTGCGGCGTGTTGGCGACCGGGAAGAGCTTGCGCGTCGCCTTGTTCACGCCCACGTCGGTCGCCTGCGCCGACAGCAGCACCGCGGCGAGCAGCTCGAAGGGCGTGCTGTATTCGAGCTCGGTCTCGGGCGTGGGATTCGCGGCCTCCAGCGTGGCGAAGAAGGGTTCTACGTCGGCTTTCTTCATGGTGGCCGGGAGTTTAGGGCGGCCGCGCACGGCTGCGACAATCGACGCTCTCCGCCAATCTCCGACAAGAAGGCTCCCATGCAATTCGCCTCCCGCCTCGACAACGTCGAAACCTCCGCCATCCGCGAACTCTTCAAGCTGCTCGGCAAGCCCGGCATCATCAGCTTTGCGGGCGGCTTTCCGGACAGCGCGATGTTCGATGTCGAAGGGCTGAAGGAAGCCAGTGCCAAGGCCCTCGCGGAGGAACCGGGCGGCGCGCTGCAATACGGCGCCACCGAGGGCTACGAGCCGCTGCGCACGCAACTCAGCGCCTTCATGAAGACCAAGGGCGTCGATGTCGAACCCGGCGGCCTGATCGTCACCACCGGGAGCCAGCAGGCGCTCGACCTGATCGGCAAGACGCTGGTCTCGCCCGGCGACAAGGTGATCGTCGAGGGGCCGACCTTCCTCGCGACCATCCAGTGCTTCCGCCTCTATGGTGCGCAACTGATCAGCGCGCCGGTCGACGCCGACGGCGTGAAGACCGACGAGCTCGAAGCGCTCATCGCCGAGCACAAGCCCAAGTTCGTCTACCTGATCCCGACCTTCGGCAACCCGAGCGGCGCAATGCTGAGCCTTGCGCGCCGCAGGAAGGTGCTCGAGATGGCGGTGAAGCACGGCACGGTGATCGTCGAGGACGATCCCTACGGCGATCTCTATTTCGACAAGGCGCCGCCGCCGTCGCTGATGTCGCTCACGAAGGAAGTGCCCGGCAGCCGCGAGCTCGTCGTGCATTGCGGCAGCCTCAGCAAGGTGCTGAGCCCGGGCCTTCGCATCGGCTGGATGATCGGCGACGCCGAACTGCTGGCCAAGGCGACGATGTGCAAGCAGTTCAGCGATGCGCACACCAGCACCTTCGCGCAGGCGACGGCGGCGCAGTACCTCAAGAGCGGCCGCATGCCGGCGACGCTCGCCCACGTGCGCAAGGTCTATGCGGAGCGCGCCGAGGCCATGGGCGCGGCGCTGCGCAAGGAGCTTGGCGATGCGATCAGCTTCGCGCAGCCGGGCGGGGGCCTTTTCTTCTGGGCGCGTCTGACCGGCGCCAACGGCAAGGTGGCGGATGCCAATGAACTCGCCAGGCGAGCGATCGAGAAGCTGGTGGCCTTCGTGCCGGGCGCGCCGTTCTATGCCGAGAAGCCCGACGCTGCGACGCTGCGCCTGAGCTTCGCGACGGCGAACGTCGAGAAGATCCAGGAAGGAATCGCCCGCCTCGGCGCGGCGCTCTGAGGCGCCGCGATCGCGGCGGCTTCAGGGCAGGAAGTTCAGCGACTCCGGCAACGGCAGGCTGGCCGGCATTTCGAACAGCGCGCCGGCGCCGTCCGGGTCGATGACCTGTGCGCCGTCCGTGGCGAAGAACAGCGCGATCTGCGTCTGCGCTGCGACCGCCAACGGCGCGGCCGCCGGGATGCCGATGTTGGTCAGGAAGGTGTGCGGGTTCTTGGGAATGGCCCCTCCGGTCGCGGCATAGGCGAGATCGTTGCGGAAATACAGGGCGCGGTCCGCCAGTGCTCCGGCGCGCAGGAGCGCGGTGCTGGTCGGATTCGGAACGGTCTGGTCTCCCTTCGCGAACTGGACGATCACCGGCTTGGACGCGTTTCCGTGCAGCGGCTGCCGGCGGATGTACGGCGCATACGACACCGGGTTGCCGGTTTGCTGGACCCATTCGTTGTGCTCCAGGACCTCCTGGATCGCAGTGGCGCCGGGCACGTTGTTCACCAGCGGCGGCAGGTCGCGCAGCGGAATGTTCTCGTTGAAGTTCAGGTTGAAGGGCACCGGCACGCCCGGCGTGGGCGGCAGGTTCAGCAACTGCGGTTGGCGCGTGGCCAGTGCGGCGGCCGTGAGGAAGCGGAAGCCGCCCAGCCGCGCTACTTCCGTGATGGAGCCGCCCGGCACGTTGGGGACGCCGGCCCGCACGGCGCCTTCGACCCCGAGGAAGATCGTTCCGTAGATCCCGCCGAAGGATTGGCCGGCGTAGTAGATGCGTGTCCTGTCGATGTCGACCGAGCCGTCCCCGTCGACGTCGATCCCGGCCTGGATCTGGCGCACGAGCTGCATCAGGTCGATCACCGTCTGCCGCAGCCCGTCCCGGCTGGAGACGATCGTCACCGGACCGACCGCGCTGACGCCCTCGGTCGAGTCGATCGTGCCGTTGCCGTCCTGATCGAAGCCGCGGCCACCCGATGGCACGGTGATCGGCGCTCCGGCGCTCGGCATCACGCTGAGCGTGCCCAGCGGCCCGCCGCCATGGCCGACGACACTGATCGCCATCGTCGCGATGCCTCGCGAGGCGAAGGTCGAGGCCACGGTCCACGGTGCGCCATACATGCTGTCGGTGAACCCATGTCCGAAGATCGCCACGGGCCAACCCCCCGCGGGTCGGGCACCGCTCGGCAGGAAGACCTCCACGACCAGGTCGTTGCTCGACTGCGGAAGCGGCTGTCCGGTCAGGGTCCCGGTCGCAGGAATGACCCGTGCCGCGTTCTCGTAGTCGGGCGAGCGGAATCGTCCGAAGGCGATGCGTCCCACGGCTCCCGGAAAGACGCCCAGCGCCTGCAGCGGGACATTGGAAGTGGTGAACGCGGGCGCCGTTCCGGTCTGTTGCTTCCACTGGAGCGCGGCGAGGTTTGCCACGGTGAACACCGCGCGCTCCGTGCCGCCGTTGCCGATCATGAAGTTCACCGGGTCCGGGTCGGACCGCCTGATCTGTTCGCGGATCTTCAACAGGTCGGCGCTGATGCTCTGCGTGGTGAACACGCTCAGCGCCACGGCGCGATGCCGGCTCGGCCGGATCGTGCGGTCCGCGTCCTGCAGTGCGCCGACATAGTCCGTGATGTCACGGTCCTGCATCTCCGGGCGACCCGTTCCCTGGCGAAGCTGGCCGAATCGGCCGGCATCGATCGGATCGCCGGCCTTGTCGCGGATGCCATTGGTGATGACGAGCGCGTAACGCGTGTGTTCCTGCAGCAGCTCGTCGGATTCGACCACGAGCGTCTTGCCGGCGACGTCCCAGGCCACCTGGTTGATGCCCACCTTCTGCCCGAATCCCGCGCCCGAGAGCGTGTCGCCGAGATTCACGAGGTACAGCGTGTCGCTGCTGACCGTGGACAGGTCGATGTCGCCGGTGAACGGCACGGTGATGCGCGGCTGCGTGTTGAAGCCGTCGAGCGTGTTGATGACGTCGATGTCTGCGCACTCGGACACCATCACGGCGCAGTCCGGCTTTGGAAGATTCACGCGCCTGAACGTGTTCTGGGTCCAGTCCGGCCGGGTGAACCGGTTGCTCGGGAACGGGCTCGTCGCCGGGCTGGAGAAGTCCAGCTTCACGCTGACGCCGGCTGCCATGGCGACGACCGGCGCTGCGATCAGGACAGCGAGCGTGGTCAGGCGTTGCGTGAACCGGTGGATGGGGCGGGCGTGTTCCGACCGGGCCTTGTGTCGATCCTGCATGGAGTCTCCTCTTGATTGTTGGGATTCGAGGCAGCGGGGAAGGCTTGGGCGCGAGTCGGCTGCAAGGGCTCGCCGACGGCTTTATATCGGCTCGTCAGTCCCCCGACCAGCTAGGGTTAGTCTGCTGCCGGGCGCGCGCGCGGTGCCGTACCGTGCGCGCCCTGAAGGAGGCAACGATGAAGGGCGCCGCTACACCGAGCCCGTCAGAACTGGTTGCCCACCTGGAGATAGACGTTGTGCGTGCCGCCCGGAGCGGCGGCGACACCGAGATAGAGCGGGCCCAGCGGCGTTGTCGCGCCGAGAAACGCACTCGTGCTGGTTCGCCACGGTCCCTGTCCAAAATCGCTGCGCCTGTTCCAGACGTTGCCAGCCTCCAGGCTGGTGCCGGCAAAGAGGCTTCTGACGGCCCCCGAGTTGAAACGTTTCAGTTGCGCAAGATAGGTGAGACGACCGTACATGACGTACTGCCCGCTGAATTGGTCCTGCGCATACGCTGCGAGGTGTTGGAAGCCGCCCAGACTGAAAGGGAAGGCCGTCGTCCCGGTCTTGCCGAACAGGCCACCTGCTTCAAACGCCGCATTCAGACTGTGCCGGCCGATGCTCTCCGCCCACAGCGTGCGAATGCGAGCCGTGTTGTATTTGCCCTCGGTCTGATCCAGCGCCATTTCCGTGTACCCGTTGACGTAGTACCCGTGCCGCGGGAACAGTGCGTCGTCGAGCTGATCGATCTCGACTTCCACGCGGCCCACCGTCTGCGAAGTCGAGAATGTCCGCTGGACAGAGGAAGCAGCGTCGTCCGCCGCGTAGAGCTCTGGTGCCATCAGTGACGCGTACGACGTATTCACCCGGGCAACACCCGCCCGTACTTCACCCAGTTTCCCCAACGGCAATCCGGCATTCAACCCCGCCCGCATTTCCCGCTGCTGGAATTTGGCGATGGGCAGCGTGTCCGACACGCTGTCGTTGTAGATATCCGCCTGATTGCGTTTGAACGATGCGAACGGCGCCAGATAGAGGCCATCCACGGAAAAGACCGGCTGCCGCAGCTCGGTGCGAAGCATCAGGTCGCGGCTGCCGAGGACCACGTCGTTGTGCCATGCGAGTCCGCCTTGCGTGATCCACGGCATGCGGTGTCCGACGCGCAGTGTGAATGCGCCTTCGCCGCCGAAGTTGCTGGAGACGCCGAGGCCGAACAACAGGAAGTTGGGGCCCCAGCTCTTCGAGTTCGCCGTGACCTGCAGCACGCGGTCGCCATCCGGTCCCGTCAATGTATGCGAGACGCTTTCAAAGTCGTTCGCGCTGTTCAGCATGGCGAGGTCGCGGTCGATTTGTACGGGGTCGTACACGTCGCCAGGCTTTGCGCGCAGGACCTCTTTCACCCGTTTGGCGGGAACGTTCCCGTTCGTCGCGATCTCGACGCGATCGATCTTCGTGCCATTCGGCAAATATGCGTGCTCGTTGCGGCTGGCGTGATACTCCGACCACGCATCGGGAGCCAGAGAAAGCGCGCTGATTTGCGCCTGCGCACGCTGGATTGCCGCGGCCCCTGCCGCAATGCTCTTGCCCGACTCTGCGAAGTCCGTGAATGCAATACCCGAGAGATCAGGCTGCAGCAGGACGTCCGATACGCCGAGCTGGTCTTTCTGGCGCCGTGCGTTCTGATTGATCAGCACGCCGATCATCTGTTGCGTGATGCTCGCCATCGACGTCAGTTCGTCAGCGCTCTTGAGCGGAGTACCGATATCGATCGCAATCACGACCTGGGCCCCCATCTGCCTCGCGACGTCGATGGGCAAGTTGTTGACGATGCCGCCATCGACGAGTGTGCGCTGATCCATTACGACGGGGGAAAACAATCCTGGCACCGCCATGCTGGCCCGCATGGCCAGCGGCAGCGAACCCTCGCGAAGCACAACCATGCTGCCGGTTTCGATGTCCGTGGCAACCGCCCTGAACGGCACCGGCAGATCATCGAAGCTGACGTCGCCGGGAAGCCGGCTCGTGTGCTTCTGCAGGAGTGCGAGCAGCCGATTGCCCTGAACCAGACCGCCTGCCGAGTGAACTCCATCGCGGCCAAACCCGAGCGGCAAACCGATCGGGTAGTCCAGATTGTCTTTGCGGACCATTTGCGGCTGTTCGGAGCGTGCTTCTCGATCGAACGCAACGTCGGTCAGGTCGATGCCGCTCAACGTCTTCTCCAGTTCCGCGGCCGAGATGCCGCTCGCGTACAGACCGCCGATGATCGCGCCCATGCTCGTTCCCGCGATGCAATCGATCGGTACACGCAACGCTTCGAGTTCTTTCAAGACGCCGATGTGCGCATAACCACGCGCGCCGCCGCCGGACAGCGCGAGGCAGATTCGCGGACGTGTGCCCGTCGCGTTGGCCACGGTCGGATTGGCCGGCGGCCGGACTGTCTGGATCCCCTCGTCAGCGAAAGCAGCGCCCGCCGGCATGCCGGTCGCGACAAGCGCCACGGCGCAGAAAAGCCTTCGCCACATGCCGCTACTCGCTCACCAGTTCTTGTGCGAGCGCGACATATTCGCCCATCGCTGTCTCGCGTGCGGTGCCGCGCAATCGGGCCCACGTGTCGTACTTCGCACGACCCACGGGGTCGGTCATGCCCGGGCGATCGCCAATGACATCGCCGGACTGGGCCTGCTTGTAGAGTGCGCGCAGCCGCAGCATGATCGAAGGCGAAAGGGGGCGCTGTATGGCGCCGACACGCGCGATCGCATCATTGAAAGCGGCGTCCAGCGCGGGGCCCGCAGGAGGAGGCGACACGCCCTGGTCGCGCGCGGGGCGAGGCTTCTGCGAGGCTTCGTCGCGAGCCTGTGCGGCCGCGCTCCAGAACGCATCCTCGTCGGCAGGATGGTCCGATTCATAGGTCACTGAGCGGATCCTGCGATTGCCGAAACCCAACGCGAGAGTACCGCTGGCGACCATTCCTCTGCCGGCTGCCGAAGCTGCGCTCGCGATGGGAAGCCGGACGGTATCTCCCTCGAAGATGGGCTCACGAAAGCCCGTCACTTCGAACGTGTTTCCGGACAGCGTCACGAACTGGGAAAACAGGTCGATCAGCGCATTGCGGTCCGCATAGATGCGCGCCACGGGGCTCGATCCGCGCTGATCCCAGCGGATATCGGAGGTGAAAAGCGGAAATACGTCCTCGTACCGCTTCTCGCGCATCCCTGCCATGAAGCGCGTGACGAGCGATTGAATCTCTGCCGGCGAACACGCCTCGACCGCCGCGGCGTTCGTCGTCTCCTGCGTCGCCGCGCCGAGGAATTCGAGCACGCTGGCCCCCACCTGTTCGCGATCGTTGTCCACGCAGATCATGTGATAGCTGTTTTCGAGCACGACGACACGCGCATCCGCTGCGGTTCGCGCAATGAACTCCGCCGACTTCAGGCTGGTGAGTTCATCCTCTCTCGCATGCACGACGAGCGTCGGGCAATGGATGTCTGCCGTGTCGCGCATGACCCAACGGCGCAGGCGATCCACCTCGCGGACGCATGCAAGCGGCACCCAGCTGTAGTGGAAGTTGTCTCCACGCGCGAACTTCGCCTTGACGATGTTGCGGACCAGCTCGTTCTTGATGCCGTAGGGTTCGCCCTCTTCGATCTTCATTCGCGCGGGCAGCAGCGGCAGCCGGTATGCGATGTGGCGCACGGCCCTCCACCAGGGAGTACTCCATCCGTCGATGTAGATCGGAGGCGCAAGGGTAATCAATCGTCCCTTGGTGTGTCGCTCACGCGCGCAGAGCGCGGCGGCGAGCAGCGCCCCCATGCACATCCCCATCACATGCAGCGTGTCGTACTGGCCCACGAGTTCGCGGTATTTGGCGGTGACGGCTTCGATCCAGTCTTCTGCGCGCACGGAAACCAGTGCCTCCGGCGTGGCCCCATGCCCCGGCAGCGTCAGGGCGTGCGTGTCGATGCCACAGCGCTTCAGGCGCTTGTGCATGGACCCGAGGTCGAACTGCGTCCCGCCCAGTCCATGAATCAGGAGGGCGCCAATGCGAGTTGACATGATCTAAGCCGCCTTGACTGGTTGGCGCTGCCACACGCCGGCCACGAATGCGGTGTGCCCGTTGCCATCGGAAAGCGACGAGCCCTGGTCCACGAACTCGACCCAGGTGTCGGGTGCGAGAGGTGTGGCCAGTCGAAACTTGAGGGAGGCCGGCGCGCTGGCCCCTGCCGGGGCGGGGGAGTTCCAGTGATCACGCAAGCGCTCGCGGTCAAGCGGGTGCACGCGGGCGAGGATGTGTTCGACGGTGGGAAGCAACTCGGCGGCGTGGCCGATCAGCCGCTCGACATCGCCACGCCATTGAACAACCTGGGTGCGGGGATCGACCGTGTAGGCGACCAATGCGCTGCCCGCGAGCGCAAGTTCAAGCTCCGTGCGCCATCGTTCGGCCTGGGCATACGCTTTCGCTTCGCCGTCATGCAGTGCGTGGACGATCAGCACCAGCATCGCCGACATGCCGACGTACAGCTGCGCTTGAAACAGCGAGAGCGCCGGCGATGCGGACTGCGATGCGAACGGCCCATCACCCCGTGCGGTGTATCCGAGGCAGATCAGCGTCAGCACGAGAACGGCGAGCGTGCCTCCCCGTGCGCCGCCGACGGTCGCGACGATGACGACACAGAACATCGGCAAGTAGATGGGAAGCGTGGCTCCGGCCGCATCGAACCAGTCGGCCGTGTCGCCCTCGAAGATCCACCACGTCAACGCGACCATCGTGACAAAGGCAATGCTGCCGACCATCTCGCGCGGCCCATTGCGCCGTACGGATCGTTTCGGGCGCACTTGCGCCCAGACAGCCAGCAGCGGTGCGCTGATACACACGCCAACGAAGATCGCCGCGCTCCACTCGCCGAATGGCAGCATGAAGGGCGTGCCCTTGAACATCGCGAAATAGAGCGAGCCGCCGCCGCCGAGAAGGATGGCGCTGATCAACGCCGCAACCACCACGGCGCGCAATAGATGAAGGCCCTCGAGCGGCACTTGCATCCAACGGACGACGGCCGAAGCGACCAGTGGGGAGAGACCAGCCAGCGTGCCAAGCACGAGCGACGACGGAATGTCCCGCCCACCGAAATGCGACAGCACGGACTGGACCAGTGCGAACGCGAAGGCCAGTGGGGTGCTGGATTGGGAGCGCGACAAGAGCATCGCCGCCAGGCTGACGCCGGCGGGCAGCCAGACGTAGGGGGCGCGGGTCGCCGTCGCGACGTTGAATTGCCCGGACAGGATGCCGGTCGCGATATAGAGTCCCACCCACAATGCCGCGTGAGAGAGCGGCAATCTACGGACATCAATGTTCATTTCTTTGCGGTCAAGTTGGTTCAGACGGAGGGTTTCTTTCGCACGGACCCACGCCGCGCAGCCGACCGGCCGCCCAGGCGAGTGCATGGGCAGTCGACCTCGTTCGCGAGATCGCGACCTCGGCGAGTCGGTGAGCTTCGGTGTGCGGGGGGATGGCAAGGCCCGTCGATCCAGCAATGCCGGATGCGGGCGGTGGCGTTGCCGGGCGCCTTACTCTTGCTGGGGAAAGGCCCAGTCAGGGGAACAGGGCCCGGGAGATGCTGCCTTGCGTCGTACGTGCGAAGGGGGCAATCGTATGGACACGAGGCGTCGGCTGACCATGGGAATGGTCTGAAACACGTCGGCTGCCGGGCGGCGCTTCGCGTTCCAGGGGAGCAGCTTTCCGAGCCCTCTTGAGGCGGCTTGTCGGGGGGAGTCGAGGCGGGCGGGCGACGGGCGATCTCGGCCCTGGCGCGGTCAGTCCAGCCGTTCGGAGTAGATCATGCTGCAGCCGGCGAATGCGCTCGCGCGCTGGTCGTCGGCCGTGATGACCACCTGTGCGATTCGGCCGTGAAGCCGACCCGTACCTGACCGAATCGAGGTCTTCAGGCCAGCGCCTGCCCGAAGTCGGCGATGAGTTCGTCGGCAGCTTCGAGCCCGACCGAGACCCGGACCAGCCCGTCGGCGATCCCCATCTGCGCGCGGACGGCCGGGCCGGCTTCCCAGAAGATCGTGGGCGCAACCGGAATGATCAGCGTGCGGTTGTCGCCGAGCCCCGTTGCCTTGATCGGCAATTGCAGGCGGTTGAGCGTGGCCTGCATGTCGAGGCCTTCGCGCAGTTCGAACGCCATCAGCCACGAGCCCGCCTTGAAGTGGCGCATCGCCATCGCGTGCTGCGGATGGCTTTCGAGCATCGGGTAGTGGACCGCTGCCACGGCAGGATGACTCTGGAGAAAGCGCGCGAGCGACAGCGCGGTGGCGCTGGTCTGTGCGACGCGCAGCGCGAGCGTTTCCGCGCCGAGGCTGATGCGATGGGCCTGTTCCGGCGATAGCGTCGCGCCCATGTCGCGCAGCGCCTTCTTGCGCAACTGCTGCAGGCCTTGCTGGCGCGGATCGACGCTGCGATAGCTCGGCGAGATGTTGGGATAGGCCGCCCAGTCGAAGAGACCCGTGTCCGTGACCGCGCCGCCGAGCGCCGCGCCGTGGCCGGCGATGGTCTTGGTCAGCGAGTTCACCACCAGCCCGGCGCCGACGGTCTTCGGCTGGAAGAGAGCAGGCGAGGTGATGGTGTTGTCCACCACGTAGAGCATCCCGCGTTCGCGGCACAGATCCCCGATCGCTTCGAGATCGGGGATCTGCGTGCCCGGGTTGGCGACCGTCTCGACGAACACCATGCGGGTGTTCGGTCGCAATGCCGCACGCACGTTGTCGACTGCGCAGGCATCGACCTTCGACACCGCGATGCCGAGGTCGCCCATGGTGCCGAACAGGCTGTTGGTGTTGCCGAAGACGAACTGGCTCGACACCATGTGATCGCCCGCGCGCAGAAGCGTGAGGAAGATCGCGGTCAACGCGGCCATGCCGGTCGAGAAGGACACGGTGCCGATGCCGCCTTCGAGCAGGGTGATCTTGTTTTCGAGCGCGGCGCTGGTCGGCGTGCCCTGGCGCGCATAGTTGAAGCCGCCCTTGAACGTGCCCTGGAAGACGCCGATCAGGTCCTCGACCCGGTCGAAGCCGTATTGCACTGAAGTGTGGATCGGCTTGTGGATGCCGCCGTGCTCGACGCCGAAGCGGCGGTCGGCATGCACCGTGGCGGATGCGGGCAGCGGGCCCTTCTTGTCTTCAGCGTTGCCCATGTCTCACCTCAGTACTTCGAGCAGGCGGTCCAGCCCGCCTTCGTTGATCGCGACCATGGCCTGCTCGCGCACCTTCGGCTTGGCGTGGAAGGCCACGGACAAGCCGGCCTCGCCCATCATCGGCAGGTCGTTCGCGCCGTCCCCGACGGCGATCGCCTCTTGCGGCGAGATGCCAAGCAGCGAAGCCACTTCGAGCATCGTGCGGCGCTTTTCCGCGCCATCGCAGATGTCGCCCCACGATTGCTGCACGACCTCGCCGGTGAGCTGGCCATCCGCTTCGTCGAGCAGATTGGAGCGGGCGAAGTCGATGCCGAGCCGGTCCTTCACCCGGTTGGCGAAGAAGGTGAAGCCGCCGGACACCAGCAGAACCTTGAGCCCCGCGCCCTTGCAGGCGGCCACGAGTTGCTCCGCGCCGGGATTGAGCCGCAACCGCTCATCGTAGACCTTCTGCAGCGCATCGACCGGCACGCCCTTCAGCAGCGCGACGCGGCGCCGCAGGCTTTCCTTGAAGTCCTTGATCTCGCCGCGCATCGTGGCTTCGGTGATCGCAGCCACCTCGGCCTTCTTGCCGACCGCATCGGCGATCTCGTCGATGCATTCGATGTTGATCAGCGTCGAGTCCATGTCGAAGGCGATCAGCTTGAAATCGGCGAGCTCGAGAGGAGGCGTGAAGCGCTGCACGACGAGGCCGGGTGAGATTTCCTTGGGGGTCATACCGATGCGGTTTCCTGTACTTTGGGCTGGCCCAGGCTGCGCAGCACGTCGCGCACCATCTGCGCGCGGTCCTTGGGCTCCTTGAGCTCGCGCTCGATGCGCAGCTTTTCGTTTCCGGCGAGCTTGATGTGCCTGTTCTTCTGGATGAGGTTGATGATGTTCATCGAATCGACCGGCGGGTCTTTCTTGAACGTGATGTGGATGACGCCCGGCGCGGCGTCGACCTTGGTCACGCCGTAGGGCAGCGCGAGCACGCGCAGCCGGTGCATGTCGATCAGCGTCTGCGCCTGCGGCGGCAGCTTGCCGAAGCGGTCGACGATCTCTTCGAGCAGGGTGTCGATCTGGTCGGAGGTCTTCGCGGTCGCGAGCTTCTTGTAGAACGACAGGCGCAGGTGCACGTCGCCGCAGTAGTCGTCGGGCAGCAGGGCGGGCGCGTGCAGGTTGATCTCGGTGGTCACCGACAGCGGCGAGAGCAGGTCGGGTTCCTTGCCGGCCTTGAGCGAGCGCACCGCCTCGGACAGCATCTCGTTGTAGAGCTGGAAGCCGATCTCCATCATGTTGCCGCTCTGGTTCTCGCCGAGCACTTCGCCCGCGCCGCGGATCTCCAGGTCGTGCATCGCGAGGTAGAAGCCCGAGCCGAGCTCTTCCATCTGCTGGATCGCATCGAGCCGCTGCGACGCCTGCTTGGTGAGACCGTCGATGTCCGGCACCATCAGGTAGGCATAGGCTTGGTGATGGCTGCGGCCCACACGCCCGCGCAACTGGTGCAATTGCGCGAGGCCGAACTTGTCGGCGCGGCTCATCACGATGGTGTTGGCGCTGGGCACGTCGATGCCGGTCTCGATGATGGTCGAGCACAGCAGCATGTTGTAGCGCTGGGCCACGAAGTCGCGCATCACGCGTTCCAACTCGCGCTCGGGCATCTGGCCATGAGCAACCGCGATGCGTGCCTCGGGCAGGATCTCCTCCAGCTTCTGGCGGCGGTTCTCGATGGTTTCGACCTCGTTGTGCAGGAAGTAGACCTGCCCGCCGCGCTTCAACTCGCGCAGCACCGCCTCGCGGATCACGCCGGTGCCTTCATTGCGAACGAAGGTCTTGATGGCAAGCCGGCGCTGCGGCGCGGTGGCGATCACGCTCAGGTCGCGCAGACCTTCGAGCGCCATGCCCAGCGTGCGAGGGATCGGCGTCGCGGTCAGCGTGAGGACGTCGACTTCGGCCCGCATCGCCTTCATCGCTTCCTTGTGGCGCACGCCGAAGCGATGCTCCTCGTCGATGATCAGCAGGCCGAGGTTCTTGAACTTGACCGACTGCGAGAGCAGCTTGTGCGTGCCGACCACGATGTCGACGCTGCCGTCGGCAAGCCCCTTCGCGGCGTTGGTGATCTCCTTGGCCGATCGGAAACGGCTCATCTCCGCGACCTTCACCGGCCATTTCGCGAAACGGTCGACCAGCGTCTGGTAGTGCTGTTCCGCGAGCAGCGTGGTCGGCGCGAGGAAGGCGACCTGCTTGCCGCCGGTCACCGCGACGAAGGCTGCGCGCAATGCGACCTCGGTCTTGCCGAAGCCCACGTCGCCGCAGACCAGGCGGTCCATCGGGCGCGGCGAGATCATGTCCTGGATCACCGCGTGGATCGCGGCCTTCTGGTCGGCCGTCTCGTCGAAGCCGAAGTCGTTGGCGAACACCTCGTAGTCGGCGGCCGAGAAGCGGAAGGCATAGCCTTCGCGCGCCGCGCGCCGCGCGTAGATGTTGAGCAGCTCGGCGGCCGAGTCGCGCACCTGCTCGGCGGCCTTGCGCTTGGCCTTTTCCCACTGGCCGGAGCCGAGCTTGTGCAGCGGCGCCTCGTCGGCGCTGACGCCGGTGTAGCGGCTGATCAGGTGAAGCTGCGACACCGGCACGTAGAGCGTGGCCTTGTCGGCGTATTCGAGATGCAGCATTTCCTGCATCAGCGGTTTGCCGCCCTCGCCGGTGCCCTGGCCGAGGTCCATGTTGATGAGCCCCCGGTAGCGGCCGATGCCGTGGGCGGAGTGCACGATCGGGTCGCCGACGGCGAGTTCGCTCAAGTCCTTGATCAGTGCTTCGACATCGCTGACCTGTTCCTGCTTGCGGTTGCGCCGTCGCGCGGAAGGCGCGGCAGCGAACAACTCGGTTTCGGTGACGAAGTCGATGCCCTGTTCGCGCCACGCGAAACCGGCGACCAGCGCGGCGGTGGCGATGCCGATCTTTTCGTCCGCCGAGGCTTCGAATTCCGCCAGCGAATCGAAGGCGGGCGGGCCGACGCCGCTCGCGCGCAGGAAGTCCAGCAGGCTTTCGCGGCGGCCGTCGCTTTCGGCGATGAACAGCACGCGATGCGGCGTCGCCTTGATGTGGTCCTTGAGCTTGACGAGCGGGTCGTCCGCGCCACGCACGACGGCGAAGGGCGGCAGGACGTCGAACTCCGCATAGGGCGCATCGGCAGCCACGTCGCCTCGCAGCGCGAGCTGGGCGTGCGGCTTGGCGCGCTGATAGAACTGCTCCGCGTTCAGGAAGAGGGCTTCGGGTGGCAGTGCGGGCCGCTCCGGATCGCCGCGCACGAGGCGAAAGCGTTCGCCGGTGTCCTGCCAGAAATGCTGGAACGCGGGTTCGAGGTCGCCGTGCAGCACCACGGTGGCGTCGGGCCCGAGGTAATCGAACACCGTGGCCGTCTCTTCGAAGAAAAGCGGCAGGTAGTACTCGATGCCCGCCGTGGCGACGCCGTTGCCCATGTCCTTGTAGATGCGGCTGCGCGTGGGGTCGCCTTCGAGCAGTTCGCGCCAGCGGCTGCGGAATCGCGCGCGGGCGTCGTCGTCCATCGGGAACTCGCGGCCCGGCAGCAGCCGCACTTCCGGGACGGGGTACAGGCTGCGCTGCGTATCGGGGTCGAAGGTGCGAATGGAATCGATCTCGTCGTCGAACAGGTCGACCCGGAACGGCACCGGCGAACCCATCGGGAACAGGTCGATCAACCCGCCGCGCACCGCGTACTCGCCCGGACTCACCACCTGCGTCACATGGCTGTAGCCGGCCAGCGTGAGCTGGGCCTTGAGCTTCGCTTCCTCCAGCTTCTGGCCGCTCTTGAAATGGAAGGTGTAGCCCGCGAGGAAGCCCGGCGGCGCGAGCCGGTAGAGCGCCGTGGTCGCCGGGATCAGCACCACGTCGGCTTCCTTCTGGCTGATGCGCCAGAGGGTTGCGAGGCGTTCGCTGATCAGGTCCTGGTGCGGCGAGAAGCTGTCGTAAGGCAGCGTCTCCCAGTCCGGAAAAAGTGCGCAGCGCAGTTCGGGCGCGAAGAAGACGATCTCGTCGATCAGGCGCTGGGCGTCGTTGGCGTCCGCGGTGAAGACGGCAGTTGCGCGGCCTGTGGCTTTCTCGCGTCCGGCCAGTTGCGCGAGCATGAGCGCGTCGGCCGACAGGGGCGGGCGGGGCAGCGTGAAGCGCTTGCCGGCCGTGAGTTGGGGGAGGTCCATGAAGTGCCTGGAAATGCAGAACACCCCGCGCCGACCGGCGAGGGGTGTAAGAGGCGATTCTAGAATGGCTGCCCCGATCACGCAGGCCGTTCGCATCCATGTCCGCTTCCCGTCTTTATGTCTTGATTCCCTGCGCCGGCACTGGCAGCCGCGCGGGCGGGCACGGGCCCAAGCAGTACCAGCGGGTCGCGGGCCGCCCCATGGTCGAGCACACGCTGCAGGCCTTCCGCGCGCTCAAGGGCGTTTTTGCCGGGGTGGCGCTGGTGGTTTCGCCGGACGATGCGGATGTCGGCCTCGTTCTGCAGCGTTTTCCGGCGGATGGCGAGCATCTGTTCCGCGTGGGCGGCGCCACGCGCGCCGCGACGGTGCGCAACGGACTGCGTTCGTTGCGGCAGGCCGGGGCCGGCGCGCACGACTGGGCGCTGGTGCATGACGCGGCGCGCTGCCTCGTCACGCCGACGCAGATCGAAGCGCTGATCGCCGCCTGCGAGCACGACGCCGTCGGCGGGCTGCTGGCGCACCGGCTGGCGGATACGCTGAAGGTTGCATCGCCTGACGGCCGGGTGGCGAGCACCGCGACGCGCGCCGACAAATGGCTGGCCCAGACGCCGCAGATGTTCCGCATCGGCATGCTGCTCGATGCGCTCGAGCGCGCGGGCGATGCGGTCACCGACGAGGCCAGCGCGATCGAAGCCGTCGGGCTCGCGCCGCTCCTGGTGCCGGGCAGCGGACAGAACTTCAAGTTGACCTATCCCGAGGATTTCGCGCTCGCGGATGCCGTCCTGCGCAGCCGGAAGATCCAGCCATGACCCCATTCAATCTGCGTATCGGTGAAGGCTGGGACGTTCATCAGCTCGTGGCGGGGCGCAAGCTCATGCTCGGCGGCGTCGAGGTGCCGCACACCATGGGCCTGCTCGGCCATTCGGATGCCGACGTGCTGCTGCACGCGATCACCGATGCGCTGCTGGGTGCGGCGGGGCTGGGCGATATCGGGCGGCATTTTCCCGACACGGATGCGCAGTTCCGGGGCGCCGATTCCGCCGTGCTGCTGGCCGAGGCGGCGCGGCGGGTTCGCGCAGCGGGCTGGGAAATCGGCAACGTCGACTGCACGGTCATCGCGCAAGCGCCGAAGCTCGCGTCGCACATTCCAGCCATGTGCGAACGCATCGCGGCCGTGCTCGGCGTCGAAGTCGGCCAGGTCAACGTCAAGGCCAAGACGGCAGAGAAGCTCGGGCCGGTGGGCGAAGGGCGCGCGATGGAATCACGCGCCGTGGCCCTGATCCACAGATAGGCGTCAGGCGCGAGGCTGCGGCTGGCGGTCCTTGTCCTTCGCGTGGGACGGATCGCCTTTCGCCGAGGCGGCGCGCGGCATGCGGATGTGGGCGGCGAGCCCGCGCCCCGGTGTGCTGGTGAGCGCGAACGTGCCGCCCATGCGCTCGATGTTCTTGGTGACGATCGACAGCCCGAGACCCGCGCCGGCAGCCGAGGTACGCGCCACGTCGCCGCGAAAGAACGGCTTGCTCAGCTGCGACAGCAGGGCCGGTGCGACACCCGCGCCATGGTCGCGCACCTTGATCAGCACCGCGTCGTTGTGGGCCTGCGCCTGGATCGTCACGTCGGCGACGCCGGTCGAGGGCGTCTTGCCGTAGCGCCGCGCGTTCTCGACGAGGTTGGAGATCACGCGCTGCAGTTCCACCTCGTCGGCCATGACACGCAGGTCGCCCGGCACTTCGACGGTGATCTTGATGTCCTCGTGGTCCTGCACCGCGTAGGCGCAGGCGTCGACCACGTCGCGCAGCAGCACCGGCTTGAATTCGACGTGGTCGGGGCGCGCGTAGTCGAGGAACTTGTCGATGATCGCGTCGAGCTGCGCGATGTCGGCGGCCATGTGGTCGCGCGCGTCCGGGTCGGCGACGCTCATCTCGGTTTCGAGCCGGAGGCGGGCGAGCGGGGTTCGCAGGTCGTGCGAGATGCCGGCGAGCATCACGGCGCGGTCCTGCTCGATCTTGGCGAGCTGGTCGGCCATGCGATTGAAGCCGACGTTCACCGCGCGGATCTCGTTGGTGCGGGCGCGTTCGTCCAGCCGGTGGGCCTCGTATTCGCCTTCGCGCACCTGCATCGTCGCCTGCGACAACTGCTTGAGCGGCCGGTTGATGAGCCGCGTGATCAAGGCGGCGCCGGCGAGCGACAGCGCCATCGTGGTCGCGAGCCAGATCAGCCAGGTGCGCCGGTCCAGGCGGCTGAAGCGGGTCGGGTCGACCAGCAGCCAGTAGGTGTCGCTCTCGATCGTGAAGCCGATCCACAGGCCGGGCTCGTCGTTGACGCGGCTGGCGACGGTCGTGCCTTCGCCGAGACGCGCGATCAGCTCTTCGGTGACCCGTTGGTCCAGCGCACCGCTGGTGTAGGGCAGGAAGCGGTCGCCGGGTTCGCGCGGGAGGATGCGAACGCCTTCCTGGTCGGCGAGCGTCTTGATCAGCGAGACGCGGGTGATGGCGTCGGAATACACCAGCGCCGCGCGCGTGAGATTCACGAGCGAGGCGATCTGGTGCGCGGTCTGGATCGCGCGCGGCTCGTATTCGAGCGCGCGGAAGGTCTGCAGCCAGGCGACCGTGCAGCCCACGAGCAGCAGGACGAGCAGGAAGAAGGTCCGCCAGAACAGGCTCAGGCCGAGCTGCAGCCGCGTGCGGCGCTTGCGCGACCCGTCGAGCGGGCTCGGGAGCGTCCCCTGGGTGCTGTCCTCGAGCGGGCTCGGCTGGGTGGTCTGGGGGCCGAGCGTGACGGCCATTTTGAGTTCAGTACTCCATCACGCTGTGCGTCACGTCGTGCCGTCCGGCACGAACACGTAGCCGACGCCCCAGACCGTCTGGATGTAGCGCGGCGCCGCGGCGTCGGATTCGACCAATTTGCGCAGGCGCGAGATCTGCACGTCCAGGCTGCGGTCGAAGGGCTCGAATTCGCGGCCCCGAGCGAGCTGCGCGAGCTTTTCCCGCGAGAGCGGCTGGCGCGGATGGCGCACCAGGGCCTTCAGCATCGCGAATTCGCCGGTGGTGAGCGACAGCTCTTCGCCGTCCTTCTTGAGCGTGCGCGAGCCGAGGTCGAAGCTGAACGGGCCGAAGTTGACGGTCTCGTTGTCGGTGGAGGGAGCGCCGGGCGCCTCGAGCGGCGGACGGCGGCGCAGCACCGCGTGGACGCGGGCGAGCAGTTCGCGCGGGTTGAAGGGCTTGCCGAGGTAGTCGTCGGCGCCCACCTCGAGACCGACGATGCGGTCGACGTCCTCGCCCTTGGCGGTCAGCATGATGATCGGGGTGCGGTCGTTGGCTGCGCGCAGCCGGCGGCAGACCGAGAGGCCGTCCTCGCCGGGCATCATCAGGTCGAGAACGATCAGGTCGACCGTGTCGCGAAGCAGGATCCTGTTCAGTGCCTTGCCGTCTTCGGCCACGATGACCTCGAATCCCTCCTGGGTGAGGTAGCGGCGCAGCAGGTCGCGGATGCGGGCGTCGTCATCGACGATCACGATCTTGTCAGTGCGAGCTGGAGTTTGATTCATTTTTACAACGGTGAATTTGTAACAACGCCAATTTTGAGGGTGTTGCGCGGCCGATGCGTCGCTTTAGGTATTTGTTTGACACTAAGTTACAAAACTTGCGGCCGTTAGCGCGTAGGACGTTCACGCATTGCCTTGGGATGGCAAAGTTGCTGTTGCTGTCTCACAGTCGTTATGAATAGCAACAAATTTGCACTGTCCTTGGTTCTCGCCTGCGCGTCGCTTGCCCTTCCGGCCGGTGCAGGACCCGTCGGCTACTTCCCCACCGGCGCGACCCAGCAACGCAGCTTGCGCGATGCGGTCGAAGCCCACCGTGCGGCCACCCGCGCCGAGGCCAAGCAGGGCGAGGCGATCGCGGGCCGCAGGCTGACGCCTGCCGAACTGGCGGAATTGCGTCAACAGGTACGACAACAGTCGGCGCCGCGGCTGCTTCCTCCAGAATCCATGCCGGCCGAGCGCATGGTTCCTGCGCCTGGCTTCAAGGGCGTGGCGCTGGGCAAGTCGCGCCCGTGAGCGGCGCCCGAACGGGCGCCTTGTCTTTCAAGCCGGAGGATTCAGTTTGAACAAAGCCAAATGGTTGGCGGCCGGTGCCGTCCTGATGGGGGCTTCGGCCGCCTGGTCGCAGGCCGTCACGCTTCCCTCGCCGCAGAACGTGCTGCAGTTGTCGGCCAATGCCACGGTGGAAGTCCAGCAGGATCAACTGAGCATGACGCTCTCGACGACTCGCGACGGCACGGATGCGAGCGCCGTGCAGGCACAGCTCAAGTCGGCGCTCGATGCCGCGCTTGTGGAGGCGCGCAAGAGCGCGCAGGCGGGGCAGCTCGAAGTGCAAACGGGCAATTTCACGATGTCGCCGCGCCGCAGCCGCGACGGCAAGCTCACCGGCTGGCAAGGCACTGCCGACCTGATTCTCGAAGGCCGGGATTTCCCGCGCATCGCCCAGACGGCGGGCCGGATTTCGACCCTCACGATCCGCAACGTCGGGTTCAGCCTGAGCCGCGAACAGCAGGCCAGGGTCGAGTCCGAAGCCCAGGGGCAGGCGATCGACAACTTCAAGCAGCGGGCCGACGAACTGGCCAAGCGGCTCGGTTTTGCCGGCTACACGCTGCGCGAGGTGGCGGTCAATTCGCACCTCGGCGGGCCGATCCAGCCGCGCGTGATGGCGATGGAGATGGCCAAGGCCGCCTCGGCATCGGACGCACCGGTGCCGATCGAGGCGGGCAAGACCAGCGTGGTGGTGAACGTCTCCGGGTCGGTCCAGCTGAAGTAGCCGGACCGCAAGCGCACGCTTACTGGGCGGTCCAGCCGCCGTCGACCTGCCAGGCCACACCGCGGACCTGATCGGCTGCCGGCGAGCAGAGGAACACGGCCAGTCCGCCGAGTTGATCGACCGTGGTGAACTGCAGCGAGGGCTGCTTTTCGCCGAGCAGTTCCTTCTGGGCCTGCGCGACCGCTATGCCTTCGCGTGCCGCGCGGTCGTCGATCTGCTTCTGCACCAGCGGCGTCAGCACCCAGCCGGGGCAGATGGCGTTGCAGGTCACGCCGGTGGTTGCGGTTTCGAGTGCGACCGTCTTCGTGAACCCGACGATGCCGTGCTTGGCCGCGACGTAGGCGGACTTCTGCGCCGAAGCGACGAGCCCGTGCGCCGACGCGATGTTGATGACCCGGCCCCAGTTGGCCTGGCGCATCGCCGGAATGGCAAGACGGGTGGTGTGGAACGCGCTCGTGAGGTTGATCGCGATGACGGCGTCCCAGCGCTCCGGCGGAAAGTCCTCGACGTTCGCGACGTGCTGGATGCCGGCGTTGTTCACGAGCACGTCCACGCGGTCGAATTTCGAGGCGGCGAACTTCATCATGTCCGCGATCTGGTCGGGCTTGCTCATGTCGGCGCCGTGGTACTCGACCTTGACGCCCATCGAGGCGATTTCAGCGCGCGGCTGTTCGGAATCGCCGAAGCCATTGAGAACGATGTTTGCGCCTTGTTGTGCAAGGGCCTTGGCGATTCCAAGGCCGATGCCACTGGTGGACCCCGTGACGAGCGCGGTTTTGCCTTTGAGCATGATGGTGAACTCCGGTTGAAGTAGGATGCAACGAGACCATTATCTTCATCGCGACTTCGCTTTCGACATGACCGCGCCAGCCTTTCATCACGCCCTCCGTGAGGCTTGCCGGCTGGCAAGGCGGTCGAATTTCCGGCGGTCGACACCGTGAAGCGCGAGCAATCCAGCCTGCAGGCGCCATCCACGCCGGAATCGATCGTGGTCGACTATCCGTTGTCCGCCGCGACCGCGGAGCGGACGCCGGTGATGGAGAACATGCTCGCGCGCGCACGCGCCTTCGCCGAGCCGCTAATCGCCGACGAGACGCTGGACACGGGTGAGAACACGCTGGCGCATGCCGATGCCGTCGCTCACATCGTCGCGTCGATGGGCGGCTCCGAGGCGATGCAGGCAGCCAGTTACCTTGTCTACTCGTGCCAGCATCTGAACCGCCCGCAGGAAGTCATCGCGAAGGTCTTCGGCGACAACTTCGCAGCGCTCGCCGTCGAAACGACCAAGCTGGTGTATGTCCAGAAGCAGGCGCGTTCGGCCACGGCCAGCGGCCATCTGAGCGACAGCGCGGGCACGCAGACGGAGAACGTGCGCAAGATGCTGCTGGCCTTCTCGCGCGATCTGCGCGTGGTCATGCTCCGGCTGGCATCGAGGCTCCAGACGCTGCGCTATGCGGCGGCATCCAAGAAGCCGCCGCCCGAGAACGTCGCGCGCGAATCGCTCCAGGTGTTCGCGCCGCTCGCGAACCGACTGGGCATCTGGCAGGTGAAGTGGGAGATCGAGGATCTCTCGTTCCGATTCCTCGAGCCGGAGACCTACAAGCTCATCGCACGCCTCCTCGAAGAGAAGCGCATCGAGCGCGAGAGCTACGTCGAGCAGTTGCGCACGCGCCTCGAGCGCGATCTGGCCACCGAGGGCATCAAGGCGAAGGTGCAGGGCCGGCCTAAGAACATCTACAGCATCGTCAAGAAGATGCGCGGCAAGTCGCTCGACTTCGAGCAAGTCTTCGACATCATGGCGCTGCGCGTGATCGTCGGCGACGTCAAGGATTGCTATGCGGCACTTGCATGGGTGCACTCGCACTTCCAGCCGATCGATGCGGAGTTCGACGACTACATCGCGCGGCCCAAGCCCAACGGCTATCAGTCGCTGCACACGGTGGTGCGCGATCTGATCGATGGCCGTGCGGGCAAGCCGATCGAAATCCAGATCCGCACCGAGGAAATGCACGACCATGCCGAGCACGGCGTGGCGGCGCATTGGGCCTACAAGGAAGCCGGCCAGAAAGGCTATGCCGGCGTGTGGGCGACGGGTGAGTACGACGCGAAGATCGCAGTGCTCAGGCAGCTCCTTGCCTGGGAACGCGATCTGTCCGGCGGCCAGCAGGGGCAGGGACTCTTCGACGACCGCATCTACGTGCTGACGCCCGATGCCGCGATCGTCGAGTTGCCGCAGGGCGCGACGGCGGTCGACTTCGCGTACACGGTTCACACAAGCCTCGGCCATCGCTGCCGCGGTGCACGCGTCGACGGCGTGATGGTGCCGCTGAACACGCCGCTGCAGAACGGCCAGACGGTCGAGATCATCGCGGCGAAGGAGGGCGGTCCCTCGCGCGACTGGCTCAACGCGGAGTTGGGCTATCTCGCGAGTCATCGGGCGCGCGCGAAGGTCCGGGCCTGGTTCAACGCGCAGATCACGCACGAGACGGTGGCGCGCGGGCGCGAGGCGGTCGAACGGCTTCTCCAGCGCGAAGGAAAGACGGCGCTGAAGCTGGACGACCTCGCGTCCCAACTCGGCTTCAGGTCTGCGGACAACCTGTTCGAGGTCGTCGGCAAGGACGAGTTTTCGCTGCGCAACATCGAGCTGTTGTTGCGTCCTCCCGAGCCGCCTGCGGGGCCGGACGATGGTGTTGTCATCAAGAAGGCGCGCGGCAGCGAACAGGCCGGGCGCGGCGGCGTGCTGGTGGTCGGTGTGTCTTCGCTGATGACGCAACTCGCCAAGTGCTGCAAGCCGGCGCCGCCCGATGCGATCCGCGGCTTCGTCACGAAGGGCCACGGCGTGAGCATCCACCGCGCCAACTGCAGCAACTTCAGGTCGATGGCGAGCCAGAACGCGGAACGCGTGATCGATGTCGAGTGGGGCGTGCAGAAGGGTGATGGCGCCTCGGTCTATGCGGTCGATGTGGCGATCGAAGCGGCGGATCGGCAAGGCTTGCTGCGCGATATCTCCGATGTGTTCGCGCGCGAGAAGATGAATGTGATCGGCGTGCAGACGCAGTCCGTCAAGGGAACCGCGTGGATGACCTTCACCGTCGAGATCGCCGATGCCGCGCGGCTTACGCAAGTGCTCAAGGTGGTTGCTTCGGTGGTCAGTGTGCGTTCCGTGCGACGTCGGTGAAAAGAGGCTCGAAAAAGCCTGCTATACTCTCATCTCTCGAATACACACAGGCGCGTAGCTCAGCTGGTTAGAGCACCACCTTGACATGGTGGGGGTCGTTGGTTCGAGTCCAATCGCGCCTACCAATTCACTTGGTCAAGTCTGATTAACCACCAGACGCAAGACTGATCAAGTTCCTCTCCCGCTCTCCTTTTTCGATTCCCGATTCACCGGTCCGGATCGCTTATTGGTCTATGGCCTTCGGGCGACTGGTGGCTGCGGCATCAGTTGTGGTAACTTGCCCGCTCGTCACCTCAATGCACTCGACTCCAGGGAACAGATGAACACCCCCGCCGCCGAGATCGATCCAACGCTAGAAGAACTTCGCATCGCGGCGCTGGTGCGGCAGGCACCGCTCGAATTCGCTCGGGTGGTCTACGGGCTCAATGATCGGGCCAACGGCCGTGCCGGCACCATGGCGGCCGAAGAAGTGGCGCGCACCCTTCGGCAGGGCACGCCGGTCACCCGCGAGCGGGCCGAGCAGCGCGCTCGCGCCTATCTGCCAGTCGCGGGACAGGAGCACTGTCCGCGTTGCTGGGTGTTCAACGGCATCAAGAGCCCGCTGCAATACCGGGAGGCGACGGACGAGCGCCCCGAGACCGGCGCGTGCAAGATTTGCGGCGCCGAATACGCGACATCGCTGGACTGACGCCTTTCTTTTCGGTCAGGGTAAACCTTGGCGCGGCGCAATCTGGCCGCTCCCTAGAATCGTTTGCACGCCCTGATGCGAAATTCGAAGGAGTCCCTAGTGCAGAGCAAGAAGTCCGGTGTCAAGCCGGTCCAGCGGGTGATCAAGAAGTATCCGAACCGAAGGCTCTACGACACGGAAACCTCCAGCTACATCACGCTCGCCGAGGTGAAGCAGCTCGTCATGAACAAGGAGTCCTTCGTCGTGCGCGATGCCAAGAGCGGCGACGATCTGACGCGCAGCATCCTGCTGCAGGTCATTCTCGAAGAGGAGGCCGGCGGCGCGCCGATGTTCACCGAGCAGGTCCTTGCCAGCATCATCCGGTTCTACGGCCATGCCATGCAGGGCTACATGGGCCCGTATCTCGAAAAGAACATTCAGGCCATGGCCGAGGTGCAGGCCCAACTCGCTGAAAAGGCCGAGAGCTTGACGCCTGAGATGTGGGCCCGATTCATGTCGCTTCAGTCGCCGGTGCTGCAGGGGCTGATGGGCAACTACGTCGAGCAATCCAAGAACGTCTTCCTGCAGATGCAGGAGCAGATGCAGAAGAACACCGAGCAGGTCCTGGGCGCATTCGGTATTAAGCGCCCCTGAATGCCGCGTGCCGGCCGATAGCTGGGACAATACGGGGATATGAGCGAAGTAGCCTCCCCCGATAGAACGACCCTGCCGACTGCCCCCAAGATCGGCTTTGTGAGCCTTGGCTGCCCCAAGGCGTTGACTGATTCCGAACTCATCCTGACCCAACTGAGCGCCGAGGGCTACCAGACCTCGAAGACCTTCGAGGGCGCCGACCTCGTCATCGTGAACACCTGCGGCTTCATCGACGATGCCGTCAAGGAAAGCCTCGACACGATCGGCGAGGCCCTTTCGGAGAACGGCCGTGTGATCGTCACCGGCTGCCTCGGCGCGAAGACGGGCGAGCAGGGCGGCAACCTGGTGCGCGAGATGCATCCGAGCGTGCTGGCCGTGACTGGCCCCCATGCGACGCAGGAGGTGATGGACGCGGTCCACGCGAACCTGCCGAAACCGCACGATCCGTTCATCGACCTGGTCCCTCAGGCCTTCGGCGTCGCGGGCCTGAAGCTCACGCCGCGCCATTACGCTTATCTCAAGATCAGCGAGGGCTGCAATCACCGCTGCACCTTCTGCATCATCCCGTCGATGCGGGGCGACCTCGTGTCGCGTCCGGTGGGCGATGTGCTGTCGGAGGCCAAGGCCTTGTTCGAAGGCGGCGTCAAGGAACTCCTGGTGATCAGCCAGGACACCTCGGCCTACGGCGTCGACGTGAAGTACCGGACGGGCTTCTGGGACGGAAAGCCGGTCAAGACGCGGATGCTCGACCTCGTGCGCACGCTCGGCGAGATCGCCGCGCCCTATGGTGCGTGGGTTCGGCTGCACTACGTCTATCCGTACCCCAGCGTCGACGAGATCATTCCGTTGATGGCCGAAGGCAAGGTTCTGCCGTACCTCGACGTGCCGTTGCAGCACAGTCATCCCGATGTTCTGCGTCGCATGAAGAGGCCGGCCAGTGGCGAGAAGAACCTCGAGCGCATCGCGCGTTGGCGAGAGGTCTGCCCGGAACTCGTGATTCGCAGCACGTTCATTGCCGGCTTTCCCGGAGAGACCGAGGAAGAGTTCGAGCACTTGCTCGACTTCATTCGCGAAGCGGAGATCGATCGTGCCGGTTGCTTCGCCTACAGCCCGGTGGCCGGCGCCGCTGCCAACGACATTCCGGGCATGCTGCCTGAAGCGGAGAGAGAGGCGCGGCGCGCGCGCTTCATGGAGGTCGCCGAGGCGGTCTCCATCGCCAAGCTGCAAAGGCGCGTCGGCGCCACGATGCAGGTCCTGGTGGATTCAGCGCCCGCGATGGGCCGCAAGGGCGGGGTCGGCCGCAGCTACGCCGATGCGCCTGAGATCGACGGCACCGTGCGGCTGCTGCCCCCGGAGAAGATCAGCAAGACGATGAAGGTCGGTGAGTTCACCCGAGCACGCATCGTGGGTGCAGAGGGGCACGACCTGATCGCGCTGCCGATTTGATGCCTGATACGGCCAAGAAAAAAGCCACCGGAGACCGGTGGCTTGAATCGAAAAACCCGGATGGGGTTTATTTAAACTTGGTGCCCAGAAGAGGACTCGAACCTCCACGATGTTACTCGCTAGTACCTGAAACTAGTGCGTCTACCAATTCCGCCATCTGGGCCCACATATCTGCCGAAGCAGTTATGTTTTGAATTTCAGGAAAGAAGGAGATCATATCAAAAATTTTGGCCATTCCGGCGGACTGCTGGATGAATTTGAAGGGACAGTGCTCGGACATCGCGATGGACACGGTTTCGTGCAACGCGACGACGGTGAAAGCGACATCTATCTGCCCCCGAACGAGATGCGCGCGGTCCTGCACAAGGACCGCGTCAAGGCGCGTGTGGTGCGGCTCGATCGACGTGGTCGTCCCGAGGGCCGCGTGGTCGAGATCCTCGAGCGGCCCGAGCAACCCATCATCGGCCGTCTTCTGCACGAAGGCGGCGTGTGGCTCGTGGCACCGGAGGACAAGCGCTACGGGCAGGACGTGCTGATCCCAAAGGGCGCGACCGGCACCGCGAAGGTCGGGCAGGTCGTGGTCGTGCAACTGACCGAGCCGCCTGCGCTCTTCGGGCAACCCGTGGGTCGCGTGAAGGAGGTGCTCGGAGAGATCGACGACCCTGGCATGGAGATCGAGATCGCGGTTCGCAAGTACGGCGTGCCGCACGAGTTCTCCGAAGCGTGCCTCGCTGAAGCGAAGGCGCTGCCCGACAAGGTCCGACCCGCCGACAAGAAGGGCCGCATCGATCTCACCGACATTCCATTGGTCACCATCGACGGCGAGGACGCGCGCGACTTCGACGATGCGGTGTATTGCGAGCCCGCCAAGGTCGGCCGTGGCAAGGGCTGGCGCCTGCTGGTGGCGATTGCCGACGTGAGCGCGTATGTGCAGACCGGATCGGCCATCGACATCGATGCCTACGATCGCGCGACCAGCGTGTACTTCCCGCGCCGTGTGATCCCGATGCTGCCGGAGAAGTTGTCGAACGGGCTGTGCTCGCTCAACCCCGAAGTCGAGCGGCTGTGCATGGTGTGCGACATGCTCGTGGCGGCCGATGGCGAGATCTACGCCTACCAGTTCTATCCCGCGGTCATGTGGAGCCATGCGCGTTTCACCTACACCGAGGTCGCAGCGATTCTCGGCAACACGCGCGGACCCGAGGCACAGAAGCGCAAGGACCGCATCCAGGACCTGCTCAATCTGCACGACGTGTATCGCGCGCTTCTGAGCCAGCGTTCGAAGCGCGGCGCGGTGGACTTCGAGACGACCGAGACGCAGATCATCTGCGACGAGGCGGGGCGCATCGAGAAGATCGTGCCGCGCACGCGCAATGAGGCGCATCGCCTGATCGAAGAAGCCATGCTCGCGGCCAACGTCTGCAGCGCGGACTTCATCGCCGAAGGCAAGCACCCGGGGCTGTACCGCGTGCACGAAGGGCCCACGCCGGAGAAGAAGGAGATCCTCCGCGGCTACCTCAAGGCGATGGGCGTCGGTCTCTCGATCACCGACGATCCGAAGCCCGGCGAGTTCCAGGCCATCGCCGATGCGACCAAGGAGCGACCGGATGCGCAGCAGATCCACACGATGCTGCTGCGCTCGATGCAGCAGGCGATCTACACGCCGATCAACAGCGGTCATTTCGGACTCGCCTATGAGGCGTACACGCATTTCACGAGCCCGATCCGGCGTTATCCGGACCTGCTGGTGCATCGCGTGATCAAGGCCATCCTCGGCCGCACCAAGTACCAGTTGCCGATGCTGCCGACCCCGGGCGAGGCGCATGCCAAGCTCGCGAAGCGCCTGGCTTCTCGTGTGAAGTCGCCGAGCGCCAAGCCGCAGAAGGCCAGCGTCGCGCCGAGCAGGGAAGTGCAGGCCTGGGAAGCCGCCGGCCTGCACTGCAGCGCCAACGAGCGTCGTGCCGACGAGGCCAGCCGCGATGTGGAAGCCTGGCTGAAGTGCAAGTACATGCGTGAGCATCTCGGCGAGGAATACGGCGGCGTGGTGACTGCGGCCACCACGTTCGGCATCTTCGTCACGCTCGATGCGATGTACGTCGAAGGCCTCGTGCACATCACCGAACTCGGCGGCGAGTACTTCAAGTTCGACGAGCAGCGCCAGGAACTGCGCGGCGAGCGCACCGGGATCCGCTACGCGATCGGTACGCGCGTGCGCGTGCAGGTCAGCCGTGTCGACCTGGACGGCCGCAAGATCGATTTCCGGTTGGTGCGCGAAGGAGAGGAACTCGGGACGCGCGCGATGAAGGACAAGGGTGTGGCGCCGGGCGGGGTGCCCGTGAAGGCCTCCGCCAAGCGCGGCGCGCGCAAGAAGCCCGAAGCCGTCGAGCGAAGCGAACGCGCGCCAAAATCGGCGATGCAGGCCTTCAAGACCGCGGTCAAGAAGGCGGCCAACAAGATGAAAGGGCGCAAGACGCGCCGTTGACCCAAGGAGATTTGAATGAGTGTTGAAAAGAAGAGCCGGATCGCGATCGTCACGGGCGCGGGCAGCGGCATTGGAAAAGCGGCTGCACTGGCGTTGCTTGGCGATGGGTGGAGCGTCGTGCTGGCCGGCCGGCGCCTCGAGCCGCTGGAGCAGGTGGCAGCGGAGTCGGGCGCAGGCGCGCGAGCGTTCGCGGTGTCGACCGACGTGGCCAACGCCGAGTCGGTGCAGGCGTTGTTCGCGGCGGCGGTGGAGCGCTTCGGCCGGGTCGATCTGCTGTTCAACAACGCCGGCGTAGGCAACCCGCCGGGACCGTTCGAGGACTGGACGCCGGAGCAATGGCGCGGCGTTGTCGACATCAACCTGAACGGGATGTTCTATTGTATCCAGCAGGCCTTCCGCACGATGCGCTCGCAGACGCCGCGCGGCGGACGCATCATCAACAACGGATCGATCTCGGCCACGACGCCGCGGCCGAATTCCATGGCCTACACGTCGACCAAGCACGCGGTCGAAGGCCTGACCAAGACGGCTTCGCTGGATGGGCGCAAGCACGACATCGCGGTGGGCCAGATCGATGTGGGTAACGCACTGACCGAACTGGCGGCGCGCATGACCAAGGGGGTCCCCCAGGCCAGCGGCGAGATCGCGATCGAGCCGACCATGGATGTGTCGATCGTCGGGCAGTCGGTGCTCTACATGGCCAATCTGCCGCTGGATGCCAACGTGCTCTTCCACACGGTGATGGCGACCAAGATGCCCTTCGTGGGCCGAGGCTGATCTTCAGCGCGCGACAGGCAGGCAGCCGCCGGCGAGCGCGCCTGCCGTGAGCGGAATCTCTTCCGGCCACTGGTCCGCGAGGTCGCCGTGGCGCCAGACAGCCTCGCAGGTGGCGGCCATGGGCGCGAGGCGGGCCGCGAGCGCCGCACCCACCATGCCGGCGAGCACGTCGCCGGTGCCGGCCGTCGCCAGCCGTGCATTCCCGGTCACATTGATCACCGGGGTTCCGTCGGGCTGTGCAATCACGGTGCCGGAGCCTTTCAGCGCCACGATCGCGCCGAAGCGCTTGGCGAGGTCCTGCGCCGCGGCGAGCCTGTTGCGTTGAACCTCGCCGGTGTTCGATCCCAGCAGCCGAGCCGCTTCGAGTGGGTGGGGCGTCAGAACCGTCGAGAGGCCGGAGCGAGCTTTCAGCAGTTTCTGCAGCGCGGGATCTGCGGCGATGCCATTGAGCGCATCCGCATCGAGAACCAACGCGTCGGCGGTCTGGAGAATGTGCGGCAGCAACTCACCCACCGCGGCGCCGCCTCCACATCCGCTCACGACGGTCATGCCCGAAAGGTCCAGCGTGTCGGGTCGACGAAACATGAGTTCGGGCCTGAGTTGATCCAGTGCCGGCGCGCCGGGATCGAGCAGCGCGACGAACACTCGCCCCGCACCCGCGTTGAGGGCTGCGGAGCCTGCGAGCAAGGCGGCTCCGGCCATCCCGGGTGCGCCGCCGATCACGGCGACATCGCCGTAGCTTCCCTTGTGCGAGGCGTGGTGCCGCCGCGTTGCGGCGGGAAGGCCGGGCAGTCTGGCGACCGGCGAGTCGACGATGCCTGCGACGCCGAGATCGTCGAACCACACCTCGCCGGCAGCGTCGCGGCCGTGGGCTGAGAAAAGCCCGGGCTTGAGCGTCAGCAGGCTCAGGCAGATGCGGCGGGCCTGCGCGCTGTCGGCTTGCAGGTAGTTCGCGGCCATCGCACCCGTGTCCGCGTCAAGCCCAGAGGGCGTATCGATGCTGAGCACCGGCGCGGTGCCCTCGGCCATGCGGCGGAGCCAGTCGAGCATCGCGCCTGAAGGCGCCCGCGCGGATCCGATTCCGAGCAGGGCGTCCACCGCAAGTTCGTACTGCGTCGGTGGCGCTTCGGCAAAGGTGACACCCGCCTCCCGTGCGCGCCGGAGCGAGGCTTGTGCATCGGCCGGCAGCCGGTCGTCATCCCCGATGCGCGTCGCCACCGTCCTGAAGCCGCGGCGCTGAAGCTGCGCGGCCGCCTCGAAGCCGTCGCCGCCGTTGTTGCCGGGTCCGCAGGCCACCCAGACGACACGCGCATGCGGCGCCACAGCCATCGCGAACCGTGCCACTGCCAGCCCTGCGCGCTGCATCAGCGTGTGGGGCGGAAGTGCCTTGGCAGCCGTTTCCTCGATCCGGCGGGTGGCCGCGATGTCGAACAGGTCGGCGGCAGTGGCGGATGTGATGCGAAACATGCGGCGTCCTGTCGGGTCAGTGTTGCAGCAGGCGTTCCATTCCGAGGCCCTCGAGATCGATGCCCGGGTCGCGGTCCTGCATGAGGTCTGCCAGGACCCGTGCGCTGCCGCACGAGAGGGCCCAGCCGCTCGATCCGTGGCCAAGGTTCAGCCAGACGCCCGGCACGCCGCTGCGGCCGATGATCGGCGGCCCATCCGGCAGCATCGGGCGCGCGCCTTTCCATTGCTGCACACCCGAGCGAAGCGTGACCGCGCCGGGAAACCAGTCCTGGAGCACCTTGTAGAGCGTCTGCAGCGAGGCCGGGTTGATGGTTCCCGGCGAGCCGCCGATTTCGGCGCTTCCTGCAACGCGCACCCGGAGCCCCAGTCTGGAGATCGCGACCTTGTAGCGCTCGTCCATGACCGCACTGCGCGGCGCGCTCAATGGCTCCCGGATGTTCGCGCTGATCGAATGGCCGTAGACCGGTGCCAGCGGTACGCGCAGGCCCAGTGGCCTGAGTAAGTCCGCGGAGGCGACGCCGGCGCAGACCACCACCGCGTCAAAGCGGTGGCTCTCCGAGCCAGCCGCGAGCGAAATCTCCGTGGGGGCCGCACGTTTCAGTGGCGCGAGCTCACAGTTGAAATGAAACTGTGCGCCCAGCGCCTCGGCCTCCCACTTGAGCAGCTGCGCGAACTGCCGGCAGTTGGCCACCTCGTCGTCCGGCAGGTAGATGGCGCCGGCGAGTGCGGTGTCGGCGCTCAGTGCCGGCTCGATCTTGCGGGCCTCGTCGGCATCGATCTCCTGGAACTTGGTGCCGGCAGCGCGCAGCACGTCGAGCCCGGCCTGGACCAGCTTCTTCTCGCGCTTGGAGCGCATCAGCACCAGGTAGCCGTCGCTGCGCTCATAGTCGAGCTCGCAAGCTTCCGTGATGGCGTGAAGGCGAGTGCGGCTGTAGAAGGCGAGCCGCTGCAGGCGCGTGCGATTGGCCAGATAGGTTTCGAGCTTGCACGCGCGCTGCCAGTGCGCCATCCAGCGCACGTCGCGCAACGACAGCGGCCAGCGCAGCTTGACCGCACCGTGCGTGGACAGGAGCGAGCGAAGCACCTTCCCGCGCATGCCCGGCGCCGCCCACGGGGTGACGTAGCCGGGTGCGACCACACCGGCGTTGGCAAAACTCGATTCCTCGGCCGCGGCACCGCGCCGGTCGAAGACCATGACTTCATGGCCGTCGGAGGCCAGTTCCCACGCGGTGGTGACGCCGATGATGCCGGCTCCCACGATCGCTACTTTCATTCGGTACTTTGCAGATATTGATTCGGGCGCCCGGCGCGGTATCGGATCGGATCAGCGGCCGGCGAGCGCCTGCTCCGCCTGCAGCGCCGCGGCCAGCACCCCGTCGTCGCGAAGCGCGGCGTGCCAGATCATCAGGCCCACAGGCAACTCGCCGTCGGCGTGGCACGGGATCGAGATGGCGCAGCCGTCGAGCATGTTGACGACGGACGGATTGCGCAGAAGCAGGGCGTTGATGCCGAAGAACGCTTCGTCGCGCTCCGCTCCCGGTGCCAGGCTCGCGATGGTCGGAGCCGTGACGGGCACCGTCGGCGACAGCACCGCGTCGAACGATGCGAGCGCCTGTTCCATGCGGGCGATCCACTCCTTGCGAGCGTGGCAGAGATCGATGTACTCATGGGCCTTCATCGTCGCGCCCTTGAGGATGCGTTGCGCGACGCGCGGGTCGTACCCTGCGCCGCTGCGCTCCAGCAGATGGCGGTGCCAGGCGTAGGACTCTGCCGCGGAGAACCCCCCGGTGGCATTGATCGCCGGCAGGTCCGAAAGCGCCGGGAGGCTGATTTCGGTGATCTGCGCACCCGCTCTCCGCAGCGCTCGGAGCGTCCGCTCGAAGGCGCCGGCAACGACGGCGTCCATCTCGTTCTGGAAGAGTTCTCTGGAGACCGCGAAACGATAGGTCGCCAGCGGCCCGTTTCCCGCGATGACGCGGCGGTTCGAGAGGATCTCGTGCGCGGTGATCGCATCGCGGACCGACCGCGTCATCGCGCACACCGTGTCGAGCGTCGTCGACAGCGGGAGCGCGCCGTCGGTGGGAACGAGCCGTGCGGTGTTCTTGAACCCCACGATCCCGTTGAGCGCAGCGGGAATGCGGATCGAACCGCCGGTATCCGAGCCCAGCCCGATGAATGCAGCGCCTGTTGCAACCGACACTGCGGCACCGGAGGAAGAGCCACCCGGAATGCGCGGCGTGTCCGGATCGGCGGGGTTGGCTGGCGTTCCGTGGTGGGGATTGATCCCGACGCCCGAGAAGGCGAATTCCGTCATGTTCGTCCTGCCCAGCAGGGCGCCGCCCGCGGCGCGAAGACGGGCGACCGCGACGGCGTCGGTCTTCGCTGCCGGTGCATGGGACAGCACTGCCGAGCCGGCGGGTGTCGGCTGGCCCGCCACGTCGAAGAGGTCCTTGGCCGTGAAGGCGAGTCCCGCCAGGGGAAGTTGCGGCCGGGCCCCTGCCGCTTCGCGCCTGGCCTCATCGAACAAGGTGCGCGTGAAGACATGCTCGCAGGCTGCCGATTCGGCCGCGGCGATGGAGTGCTCCATTTCGGTGCGTGCGTCGGATGCGCCAGTCGTCAGGGCGTGGCGTGCGGCGTGCAGGTCGGGGCGCATGTCGAGGGGCGGGGCAGGTGGAGGGGCGCGTGTTATACTCTTTGGGTTTCGCTCCGGGTACTTTTACTCACGTTATCTGGTGTTTTCCCAGTGTCCCAGAGTGAAGCGCATCCGCAAACCAGCCCAATCAAGGTGTTGTGAGGTCTCAATTCCGTTGGAGAGGCGCACAAAACGGGCTGGATTTTAGACCCAACCTTTGGAGTTATTCCTATGTCGACCACCATGCGCGAAATGCTGGAAGCCGGCGTCCATTTCGGACACCAAACCCGCTTCTGGAACCCCAAGATGGCCCCGTACATCTTCGGCCATCGCAACAAGATTCACATCATCAACCTGGAAAAGTCGCTCCCGATGTTCCAGGACGCGATGAAGTACGCCAAGCAACTCACCGCCAACCGCGGCACGATCCTGATGGTCGGCACCAAGCGCCAGGCCCGTGAGATCGTCGCCGCCGAAGCGCGCCGCGCCGGCGTTCCCTACGTCGACACCCGCTGGCTCGGCGGCATGCTGACGAACTTCAAGACCGTCAAGACCTCGATCAAGCGCCTGAAGGACATGAAGGCCCAGCTCGAAGCCGGCCTCGACAGCCTGAGCAAGAAGGAGCAGCTCACCTTCACGCGCGAAATCGAGAAGCTCGAGAAGGACATCGGCGGCATCCAGGACATGGGCGCGCTGCCGGACGCCATCTTCGTGATCGACGTCGGCTTCCACAAGATCGCCGTGGCCGAGGCCAAGAAGCTGGGCATCCCGCTGATCGGCGTGGTGGACTCCAACCACTCGCCCGAAGGCATCGACTACGTGATCCCGGGCAACGACGACTCGTCGAAGGCCGTCACGCTGTATGCGCGCGGCATCGCCGACGCGATCATCGAAGGCCGTGCAAACGCCGTCAGCGATGTGGTCAAGGCCGTGTCCGAAGGCAATGCCGACGAGTTCGTCGAGGTCGAAGAGGGCGCTTCCGCCTGAATCGTGCTCGTTCGAGCCTGAAGAAGGGGCCTCGAAGCCCCTTTTTTTTAATCTGATTTTCGTGGCGCCCGTGTGGGCGGCAACTGACAAACCGAACGGAGAATACACATGGCAACAATCACCGCAAGCATGGTCGCCGAGCTGCGCGCAAAGACCGACGCTCCGATGATGGAGTGCAAGAAGGCGCTCACCGAAGCCGAAGGCAACATGGAAAAGGCCGAAGAGCTGCTGCGCATCAAGTTGGGCAACAAGGCGGGCAAGGCTTCGAGCCGCATCACCGCCGAAGGCGTGATCGCCGCCTATGCCGAAGGCGACGCGGGCGCGATCGTGGAGATCAACTGCGAAACCGACTTCGTCTCCAAGAACGATAGCTTCCTGGCATTTGCGAATGCTGCCGCCGCGCTGGTCGCCAAGCACAATCCCGCGGACCTGGAAGCGCTCGCCGCGCTGCCGTATGAGCAGGACAGCTTCGGCCCCACACTCGAAGACGTTCGCAAGGGGCTGATCGGCAAGATCGGCGAGAACATGACCTTCCGCCGCTTCAAGCGCTTTGCTGGCAACGGCCAGCTGGCGACGTATCTCCATGGCACCCGCATCGGCGTGATGGTCGAGTTCGAAGGCGACGCAACCGCCGCCAAGGACGTCGCCATGCACGTGGCCGCGATGAAGCCCGTGGCGATCTCGTCGGCCGACGTTCCGGCCGAGCTGATCGAGAAGGAGCGTGCAGTCGCTGCCGGCAAGGCGGAAGAAGACCGCAAGGCTGCCGAAGCCGCCGGCAAGCAGCCGCAGCCCGCCGACATCGTCGCCAAGCGCGTCGAAGGCAGCGTGCAGAAGTACCTCAAGGAAGTGTCGCTGCACAACCAGCCGTTCGTGAAGAACGACAAGCAGACCGTCGAGCAGATGCTCAAGGCTGCCGGCACCACGATCAAGTCGTTCACGCTGTATGTGGTCGGCGAAGGCATCGAGAAGAAGGTCGACGACTTCGCGGCCGAAGTCGCTGCCCAGGTGGCGGCCGCCAAGGCGGCTGCGGCTTAAGTCAAGGCCATTCAGCGGCGGCGCGTCGCTGCGCCGCCGCTGTTTCAATTCCACGTCATACACTCGCAAACGCCCAATTTTCAAAGGAACTCTCCATGCCAGAAACCCGCCCGGCCCACAAGCGAATCTTGTTGAAGCTGTCGGGAGAGGCGTTGATGGGAGACGATGCATTCGGCATCAACCGCGCGACGATCGTCCGGATGGTGGGTGAAGTTGCCGAGGTCGTGAACATGGGCGTCGAGGTGGCCGTGGTCATCGGCGGCGGCAACATCTTCCGCGGCGTCGCGGGAGGTTCGGTCGGCATGGATCGCGCCACGGCCGACTACATGGGAATGCTCGCGACCGTCATGAACTCGCTGGCACTCGCCGATGCGATGAACAAGCAAGGTCTGATCGCGCGCGTCATGTCGGCGATCGCGATCGAGCAGGTCGTCGAACCCTACGTCCGTCCCAAGGCACTCCAGTACCTGGAAGAGGGCAAGGTCGTGATCTTCGCCGCCGGGACCGGCAATCCGTTCTTCACCACCGATACGGCCGCGGCCTTGCGCGGCGCCGAGATCGGCGCCGAACTGGTGCTGAAGGCGACCAAGGTCGATGGCGTCTATACGGCGGACCCCAAAAAAGACCTGAGCGCGACCCGCTATTCGCGGCTGAGTTTCGACGAGGCCATCGCGCAGAATCTCGGCATCATGGACGCCACGGCCTTTGCGCTGTGCCGCGACCAGAACCTGCCGATCAAGGTGTTCTCGATCTTCAAGAACGGCGCCCTCAAGCGCGTCGTGATGGGCGAGGACGAAGGCACGCTGGTGCATGCCTGAGTGGAGAAAGAATATGACCATCGCAGATATCCGGACCACCACTGACGCCAAGATGAATCAATCGCTGGCGGCGTTCCAGCACAACTTGACCAAGATCCGCACGGGACGTGCGAATCCCCAGTTGCTCGATTCCATCCACGTCGACTACTACGGCTCCAGCGTGCCGCTGTCGCAGGTGGCGAATGTCTCGCTGATCGATTCCCGCACGATCAGTGTTCAGCCCTGGGAAAAGGGCATGGGCGCCAAGATCGAGAAGGCGATCCGCGAGAGCGATCTGGGTCTCAACCCGGCGTCGATGGGCGACCTGATCCGCGTGCCGATGCCACCCATGAGCGAGGAGCGCCGCAAGGAGATGACCAAGCTCGTTCGTACCGAAGGCGAGAACGCCAAGATCGCCACGCGCAACCTGCGTCGCGACGCCAACGATGCGATCAAGAAGCTGGTCAAGGAAAAACTGGCCTCCGAAGACGATCAGAAGCGCGCCGAAGCCGAGATCCAGAAGGTGACCGATCGCCACATCGCGGAGATCGACCGCCTCGTGGTTGCCAAGGAAGCCGAAATCATGGCGGTCTGACAATGAGCGCAGCGCCCGCCGTTCCCCATCACATCGCGATCGTCATGGACGGGAACGGCCGTTGGGCGACACGCCGCTTTCTGCCGCGCGTTGCCGGACACAAGCAAGGTGTCGAGTCCTTGCGGCGCTGCGTGAAGGCATGTGCTGCACGCGGCGTCTCGGTGCTCACCGTATTCGCCTTCTCGTCCGAAAACTGGAATCGTCCCGTCGAGGAGGTCTCGGGGCTGATGGACCTGATGGTCGTTGCCCTCGGGCGCGAGGTGCCCAGGCTCACCCAGGACGGCGTCCGGCTCCACTTCGTTGGTGAGCGCAGTGGGTTGTCCGAGAAGATCGCGGCAGGCCTTCTCCAGGCCGAGGCGGCCACCGCTCACAACAGCCGCCTGGTGGTCAATGTGTGCTTCAACTACGGCGGGCGATGGGACATCGCGCGCGCCGCGGCACAACTGGCTGCGCGCGGCGAGGCGCTGACCGAAGCCAACCTGGATGCGGCCATGGCGCTGTCGCACGTCCCCGATCCCGATCTGTTCATCCGCACGGGCGGCGAGCAGCGTCTCTCGAATTTCCTTCTCTGGCAAAGCGCCTACGCCGAGCTGTTCTTCAGCGATCGCTTGTGGCCGGAGTTCGACGAGGCTGCGTTGGACGAGGCCATCGCTGCCTATCAGAACCGAGAACGCCGCTTCGGTCAGACCTCCGCCCAGGTTCGGGCGGCGCGCCCCGATCAGCAAGCCGCCTGAGCGAATGCTCAAACAACGCATCATTACCGCGGTTGTCCTGCTGGCGATCCTGCTGCCTGCGCTTTTCTATCCGTCCCATGTCCCTTTCGCCTGCGTGATGCTGGCGCTGATCGCGGCCGCGGGGTGGGAATGGGGGCGGCTCAACGGCTATGGTCAGCGCGTCTCCCTGTTTCTCGGTGCCGAGATTGCCGTGCTCTGCGCGCTCTCGTGGTGGCTGGGATTGCTCGAGAGCTCCCTGCTGCCGGTGTGGATCCTGGCCAGCGCTGGATGGGTGCTCGGAGGCGCGGCATTGCTGCGCGCTGCGGTTCCGGGATGGCCGCGCATCCCGAGGGGGTTGCGCCTCGTCGGCGGACTGCTCGCGTTGTGGGTTGCTTGGCTGGCCGCGGTGCAGGCCCGGATGGTCGGGATCAACTTCCTTCTTTCCGTCCTGGTGCTGGTATGGGTGGCGGATGTCTTTGCGTATTTCACCGGCCGTGCGTTCGGGCTCAAGTTCACGCGCAACAAGCTGGCGCCGACGATCAGTCCAGGCAAGAGCTGGGAGGGCGTCTGGGGTGGCATGGCCGGTGTGCTCGTTCTGGCCCTGGCCTGGGCCTGGAGCGATTCGGCCCTGCAGGCGAGCGTCTCAAGTCTGTACACCCGGCTCGCCGAGCGAGGCTGGTGGTTGCTCGTGATCGGCGTAATATTTCTGGCGGCGATGAGCGTGGTCGGCGACCTGGTCGAGTCGCTGATCAAGCGCAGCGCCGGCGCCAAGGACAGCAGCGCCTTGCTGCCGGGGCATGGCGGCGTACTTGACCGGGTCGATGCGCTGCTTCCGACGCTGCCCATTGCAATGATGTTGGCTTTCTTGTGAACACAACCAAACAGCGCGTCACGGTGCTCGGAGCGACGGGGTCCGTCGGCGTCAGCACCCTCGACGTGATCGCTCGCCATCCCGACCGCTTCGAGGTCTTTGCACTGTCCGCGGCCACGAAGGTCGATGAGATGCTCGCGCAATGCGCGCGTTTCTCGCCGAAATTCGCCGTCATGGCGAGCGCGGCGCATGCCGAACTGCTCGCCGACAAATTGGTCCGGAACGGTCTGCCGACGCGCGTTCTGATGGGCGCGGGTGCTCTCGAGTCCATTGCTTCGCACGAGGAAACCGATGCCGTGATGGCGGCCATCGTCGGCGCCGCCGGGTTGGGCCCGTGCCTCGCCGCAGCCCGAGCCGGCAAGCGTCTGCTGCTTGCAAACAAGGAGGCGCTGGTGGTCGGCGGCGACCTGTTCATGAGCACGGTGCGCGCCGGAGGCGCGACCTTGCTGCCGATCGACAGCGAGCACTCCGCGATCTTTCAGTCGCTTCCAGAGGATCCCTCGACCTGGGCTCGGCGCATCGACAAGATCATCCTGACCGCCTCCGGGGGGCCGTTCCGCACACGCCTGCCCGCGTCGCTGACCCACGTCACGCCAGAGGAAGCGTGCGCCCATCCCAACTGGGTCATGGGGCGCAAGATCTCGGTGGATTCGGCGACGATGATGAACAAGGCGCTTGAAGTCATCGAAGCACGCCATCTCTTTGGCGTGCAGCCCGAGCAGATCGAGGTGGTGATTCATCCGCAGAGCGTGGTGCACTCGATGGTCCAGTTCACCGATTCCTCGGTGATTGCGCAGTTGGGGACGCCCGACATGCGGGTTCCCATCGCAGTCGGACTCTCCTGGCCCGAGCGCATCGAGAGCGGCGCGACCCGGCTCGATTTCCGCCAGATGGCCGCACTCACGTTCGACTCTCCCAACGCGGAGCTTTTCCCCGGGCTTGACCTCGCGTGGCAGGCGCTCCGCGCCGCACCCGGCACCACGGCGGTTCTGAACGCGGCCAACGAAGTCGCTGTCGAAGCCTTCCTCGATCGCAGATTGCGCTTCGATCGGATCCACGCGGTCAACATGGAAACTTTGGAAGTGGTGCATCCCTCCAAGCCGCAGTCGCTCGGGGACCTTCTCGCGCTCGATGCGACCGCCCGAGCCGCGGCCAATGCGGCGGCGCTGCGTTTTGCAGCCTGACGCCATCCAACTCCGGGACACCCGATGCTCACAGTTGTTGCCTTCATCGTTGCACTGGCCCTCTTGATCGCAGTGCATGAATACGGTCACTACCGTGTGGCCGTCGCTTGCGGCGTGAAGGTGTTGCGCTTCTCGATCGGCTTCGGTCCGACCCTCTATCGCTGGACGCCGAAGCGGCAGCATCCGGGGCAAGACACGGAATTCGTCATCGGCGCTTTCCCGATCGGCGGCTACGTCAAGATGCTCGACGAGCGTGAAGCCCCTGTCGCACCCGAGGAGCGGCATCGCGCGTTCAACAACCAGCGGCTACGTTCTCGCACAGCCATCGTCGCGGCCGGGCCGCTGGCCAACCTGCTGCTGGCTGTGCTGCTGTACACGCTGGTCAACTGGATCGGCGTGCAGGAACCGGTCGCCAAGCTCGCTCGACCTGTCGTGGCTTCACTTGCGGAGACCGCGGGCCTGCGCGGTGGCGAGCACGTCACGCGGGCAGGTTTCGATGGCGACCTCGAGAACGTTCAATCGTTCGAAGACCTCCGCTGGCGCATCACGCGAGGCGCGCTCGACCGGCGCGACCTGACGTTGGAGATTGCGGGCGAGGGCGGGCGCCCATCGCGCGAACTCGTGTTGCCTCTTAGCCGCATCGAGGCCAAGGACGCAGATGCGCAGATGTTCCGCAAGATCGGCGTCGTCGCACCGCTGACCCGCCCCGAGATCGGCGAAGTCATGGCGAAGAGCGCGGCGGAGCATGCCGGACTTCGCAACGGCGATGTTGTGCGCGCCATCGGTCCCGTTGCGATCGTCGATGGACAGCAGTTGCGCGAAGTCATACGTGCCTCGATCGATGGCGATCAGCCTCGCAGCCAGACCTGGCAGGTCGACCGCGGGGGGCAGTTGCTCAAGATCGACGTTGCTCCCGATGTTCGCGAGGAAGGCGCCGCGAAGGTCGGCCGCATCGGCGCCTACGTGGGTGCACCACCCGAGATGGTCCTGGTGCGGCAGGGCGTGGTCGAGGGTGTCAAGAACGGTGTTGTCCGCACGTGGGAGGTCTCGGCCCTGACGGTGCGCATGATGGTCAAGATGATCATCGGCGAGGCGTCGCTCAAGAACCTGAGCGGGCCGCTCACGATCGCCGACTACGCAGGCAAATCGGCGAGCCTCGGATTGACCCAGTATCTGGTTTTTCTCGCGCTGATCAGCGTGAGTCTCGGTGTGCTGAACCTGATGCCTTTGCCGGTCCTCGATGGGGGGCACCTGATGTATTATCTTTGGGAGGGCCTGACCGGCAGGGGTGTCTCCGACGCATGGATGGAACGGCTACAGCGCGGCGGTGTCGCGTTGCTGCTGGTCATGATGTCGATCGCACTCTTCAACGACGTCACGCGGCTCTTTGGTTAACTATCTGCCAGCCCATTCAGCGCTGGCTCAATTTCACAGATGAACAAATCATTCAGTCGCTTTCGCCTGCGCAGCGTCGCCGCAATCGTGGCCAGCGCGATTGCCGCCACCGCGGCTTGGGCGGTCGAACCATTCACGGTTCGCGACATTCGGGTCGAAGGCCTTCAGCGTGTGGAGCCCGGGACCATCTTCGCCTCGCTGCCGTTTCGCGTGGGTGATCAATACAACGACGAGCGCGGTTCGGCCGCCATTCGTGCGTTGTTCGACCTGGGTTTGTTCAAGGATGTGCGGATCGACGTCAACGGCGATGTGCTCGTCGTGATCGTCGAAGAGCGGCCGACCATCGCCGATGTCGAATTCGTCGGCACGAAGGAATTCGACAAGGCCGCGCTCCAGAAGGCGCTGCGCGAAGTGGGCCTGGCGGAGGGCCGGCCTTTCGACAAGGCGCTGGCCGATCGTGCCGAACAGGAACTCAAGCGCCAGTACGTGGGCCGCAGCCTCTACAACGCGCAGGTCGTCACGACGGTCACGCCGATCGAGCGCAATCGCGTCAATCTGACCTTCACGGTGACCGAGGGCGAGTCCGCGCGCATCCGTGAAGTGCGCATCGTGGGCAACAAGGACTTCAGCGAGTCGACGCTTCTGAGTCTCTTCGATCAGGACAGCGGTGGGTGGTTGAGCTGGTACACCAAGTCCAACCAGTACTCGCGGGCCAAGCTCAACGCCGACCTGGAGACGCTGCGCTCTTACTACCTGACGCGCGGCTACCTGGAGTTTCACATCGATTCGACCCAGGTTGCCATTTCGCCCGATCGGCAGGATCTGTCGGTCACGGTCAACATCACCGAAGGCCAGAAATTCGTTGTCTCGGGCGTCAAGCTTTCGGGCAATTTCCTCGGCCGCGAGGACGAGTTCAAGTCCCTCGTGACGATCCAGCCTGGCGAGCCCTATAACGGCGAGCAGGTCAACGAGACGATCAAGGCTTTCTCGGACTACTTCGCTTCGTTCGGCTACGCCTTCGCCCGCGTGCAGGCGGAACCGGAGATCGACCGTGTGAACAACCGTGTCGCACTGACCCTGAATGCAGATCCGGGCCGTCGCGTGTACGTCCGCCGGATCTCCATCGGTGGCAACAATCGCACGCGGGACGAAGTCATCCGCCGGGAATTCCGTCAGTTCGAAGCATCCTGGTACGACGGCGACAGAATCAAGCTGTCCCGCGACCGCGTCGATCGCCTGGGCTTCTTCACTGAGGTCAATGTAGACACCCAGGAAGTGGCGGGCTCGCCGGACCAGGTGGACCTGGTCGTCAATGTGGCGGAGAAGCCGACCGGCTCGCTGCAGTTGGGCGCCGGCTTCTCGACCGCGGAAAAGGTGTCCCTGACCTTCGGTATCTCCCAGGAAAACGTCTTCGGTTCCGGCAACTACCTCGGTGTGCAGGTCAACACCAGCAAGTACAACCGTTCGATTTCGCTGACCACGGTCGATCCGTACTTCACCAAGGACGGGATTTCCCGCGCCATCAGCCTGTACAGCACCACGACCCGGCCGTACTACACCCAGGACGGTGACTACAAGCTGGTCAATCAGGGGGGCAGCATCCGGTTTGGCGTGCCCTTCAGCGAAGTGGATACGGTCTACTTCGGTGTGGGCCTCGAGCAGTACAAGTTCGACCCGGGCAACAGGCAGGCGCTGCTGACGCCGCAGTCCTATCGCGATTACTTCGGCTGCGTCACGGATTCGACCGGACAATTCATCATCTCTTGCCGTCAAGATTCGGTTTGGGGCATTCCACTGACGGTCGGCTGGTCGCGCGACGATCGCGACAGTGCGCTTGTTCCGACCCGTGGACGCCTGCAACGGGCTAACCTCGAGGTGGGTTCGGGCGGGGACATGCAGTACTACAAGGCGAACTACCAGTACCAGCAGTTCTTCCCGATCACCAAGCAGTACACGTTTGCGATCAATGGTGAACTCGGCTACGCGGATGCCTATGGCAACAAGGCGTATCCGATCTTCAAGAACTTCTACGCGGGTGGCCTGGGTTCCGTGCGCGGCTTCGAGCAGAACTCTCTCGGCCCGCGTGACAAGCCGCTCTATCCGGGGCAAGAGACAGCCGCCCTGGGTGGCACCAAGAAGGCGATCTTCAACGCCGAACTGAGCACGCCGTTCCCCGGCGCCGGCAACGATCGCACGCTGCGTCTTTACGGCTTCTTCGACGTGGGTAACGTGTTCGCCGACCGGCCTGCCGGTTTCTGGACCGATGCGCAGTGGGATGCAATCAAAAAAGTGCGCGCTTCGGTGGGCCTGGGCATCAGCTGGATCTCGCCACTCGGGCCGCTGCGTCTTGCTTATGCGTTCCCTGTCAAGTACCAGAAGGCCGAGGGAGACCCGCTGGATCCGACGACCTTCATCCCGGAGGATAGAATTCAGCGCTTGCAATTCCAGATCGGAACTTCCTTCTAATGACTGCTTTGCTCCGTGCCGCTGGCGCGCTGTTGCTTCCGGCCCTCATGGCTGTGGGGATGCCGGCGCACGCGCAGGAAACTTTCCGTATCGGGTTTGTCAATCCGGACCGCGTCCTGCGCGAGGCGCTTCCTGCCAAGGCGGCGCAGGCCAAGCTGGAGTCCGAGTTTCTCAAGCGTGAGAAGGACCTGACCGCGCAAGGGGAGGCGCTCAAGGCTGCTTCCGAGAAGTTCGAGCGCGAAGCGCCAACGCTCTCCGAGACGCAGCGGATCGCCCGCCAGCGGGCGCTGGTCGAACAGGACCGCGACTTCCAGCGGCGCCGCCGCGAGTTCCAGGAAGACCTGAACGCGCGCAAGAATGAAGAGCTTCAGCAGGTCTACGAACGTGCAAATCGCGTGGTGAAGCAGGTCGCCGAGGCCGAAAAGTACGACGCCATCCTGCAGGAGGCGATCTACATCAATCCCAAGCACGACATCACCGAGAAGGTGATCAAGGCGCTGAACGCAACAACTACCAACGGCGGCAAATAGCGCCGCATCTCGGTGTGGCAATCCGGCTAGGCGAAATCGTTGATGCGCTCGGGGGCGAGCTCGAAGGCGATCGGGCGCAGTCCATCGAGCGGCTGGCGCCGCTTGCGACGGCGCAGCGCGATGCCATCAGCTTCCTGAGCAATCCCAAATACCGCAAGGAACTTGCCGCCTCGAAGGCGGGGTGCGTCATCGTGGCGCCGTCCATGCGCGAGTCAGCAGCGGAGCGCGGCGCGTTCATCGTTGCGTCCGACCCGTATCTCTATTTCGCACGGCTCACCCAGCTTTGGCGGAAGACGCACGCCAGGCCGGACACGGCCCTGATCCACCCGTCCGCTGTCATCGATCCCGATGCCACGATCGACCCGACGGCCCGCATCGGCGCGCTGTGCGTGGTCGAGCGCGGTGCGCGCATCGGTGCGGACACGGTGCTGAAGTCCCGCGTCACCGTGAGCGAGGATTGCATCATCGGCGACCGCTGCCTCCTGCATCCAGGTGTCGTGATCGGCGCCGACGGTTTCGGACTCGCCCCGCACGAAGGTGCCTGGGTCAAGATCGAGCAACTGGGCGCCGTTCGCATCGGCAACGATGTGGAGATCGGTGCCAATACTTGCATCGACCGGGGCGCGCTCGAAGACACCGTCATCGAAGACGGCGTCAAGCTCGACAACCTGATCCAGATCGGCCACAACGTGCGCATCGGCAAGCACACGGCCATGGCGGGCTGCGCCGCCGTCGCAGGAAGTGCCACGATCGGCGCCCATTGCACGATCGGGGGGCGCGCAGGCGTGCTCGGGCATCTGACCATCGCGGACCACGTGCACATCTCCTCGACCTCGCTGGTGACGCGATCCATTCACAAGCCGGGCCACTACACCGGCGTGTTTCCCATCGACGACAATGCCGCCTGGGAAAAGAATGCAGCCACGCTCAAGCAACTGCACAGTCTGCGCGAGCGCCTCAAGGCGCTGGAAAAAATGACGATGCAGGACAAGAAATCATGACGCTCGATATCCATCAAATCCTCAAGCTGCTTCCTCACCGCTACCCGTTCCTGCTTGTGGATCGCGTGACCGAGATGGAGAAGGGCAAGCGCATCACCGCGATCAAGAACGTGACGATGAACGAGCCGTTCTTCAATGGTCACTTCCCGCATCGACCCGTGATGCCGGGCGTGCTCATGCTCGAGGCGATGGCGCAGGCGGCGGCGCTGCTTTCGTTCCACTCGCTCGACATCGTGCCCGACGACAACACGATCTATTACTTCGCAGCGATCGACGGCGCGCGTTTCAAGCGTCCTGTGGAGCCGGGCGACCAACTGACGCTGGAAGTCGAGATCGAGCGCATGAAGGCCGGCATCTCGAAGTTCAAGGGCAAGGCGTCCGTCGGTGCTGAACTGGCGTGCGAGGCCACGCTGATGTGCGCGATGCGCCAGATCAATTGAGCGTGCGGCGCGCATGACCTTGATCCATCCAACGGCCATCATCGACCCCGCTGCGCAACTGGACCCGACCGTGAGCGTCGGGCCCTATGCGGTGATCGGGCCGCATGTGCGCATCGGTGCGGGCACCACGGTGGGCGCGCATTGCGTGATCGAGGGCCGAACCACCATCGGCCGCGACAACCAGATCTTCCAGTTCGCATCCCTGGGCGCGGTGCCGCAGGACAAGAAGTACGCCGGAGAGGCCACCGAACTCGTCATCGGTGATCGCAACACCATCCGCGAGTTCTGCACCTTCAATCTGGGCACGGTGCAGGATGCCGGCGTCACGCGTGTGGGCGACGACAACTGGATCATGGCTTACGTGCACATCGCGCACGACTGCCAGCTGGGAAGCCAGATCACCATGGCCAATGGCGTGACGCTCGCAGGCCATGTCCAGGTTGGCGATTGGGCCACCGTGGGCGGGCTGGTCGGGGTGTTGCAGCGCGTGCGCATCGGGGCGCATGCCATGGTGGGATTCGCGGGCCATGTGAACAAGGACATTCCGCCGTTCATGGTGGTGGACGGCAATCCCTTGGTTGTTCGAGGCGTGAACCTCGTCGGCCTGCGGCGACGGGATTTCTCGGCCGAACGCATTGCCGCCATTCGCGAAGTACACAAGCTGCTCTATCGCCAGGGCAAGACGCTCGAAGAGGCGCGCCAAGGCATTGCCGCGCTCGCCACTGAAATGCCGGCTGCGGCCGCTGACGTGGCCCAGATGGACGCATTCCTCGACAGTGCTGCCAGCGGCATCGCGCGCTGATTTCCACATGACGATCGAAGCTGCAACGCGACAGTTCGCGCTGGTCGCAGGAGAAGCATCGGGCGATCTGCTGGCAGGACTCCTCCTCGATGGCCTGCAGGCGCGCTGGCCCGACCTGAAGGCAGTCGGGATCGGCGGCCCGCAAATGCTGTCGCGCGGTTTCGAGACGTGGTGGCCGCAGGAAAAGCTCGCGGTCCGCGGCTACATCGAAGTCCTGCGGCACTATGCCGAGATCGCCGGAATTCGCCGCCAGCTCCGCGCCCGGCTAATCGATGAACGCCCGGACATCTTCATCGGCGTCGATGCGCCGGATTTCAATCTCGATCTCGAGGCCGGCTTGCGCGCGAGCGGTATCAAGACGGCGCATTTCGTCTGCCCTTCGATCTGGGCGTGGCGGCCGGAGCGCGTCGTGAAACTGCGCGCCGCGGCCGATCACGTGCTTTGCATCTTTCCGTTCGAGCCCGAACTCCTCGCCAAGCACGGCATCGACGCAACGTACGTCGGCCACCCGCTCGCCAAGGTCATCCCGATGGTGCCGGACCGCGCGGGGGCTCGTGCTGCGCTTGGACTGGACGCTGACGCCGCCGTGGTAGCGCTGCTGCCGGGAAGCCGCCGCTCGGAGGTTCGCCACATCGCGCCGAGGTTTTTCGCTGCTGCCGCACTCATGCGCAAGGTCCGACCTTCGCTGCAGTTCATCGTGCCCGTGCTGCCGACCCTTCGTGCCGAAGTGGAGCAACTTTTGCAGGCCAGCGGGATGGCGGGTCAAGTGATGCTGCTTCATGGTCAATCGCACGCGGCGCTGGCGGCTTGCGACGTGACCCTGATTGCGAGCGGAACCGCCACGCTCGAGGCGGCGCTCTTCAAGCGGCCGATGGTGATCTCGTATCACATGAATTCGCTGACCTGGAACCTGATCATGCGCCACAAGCAGCTTCAGCCCTGGGTCGGCCTGCCCAACATTCTTGCGGGTGAATTCCTCGTGCCCGAGGTGCTGCAGGACCGGGCAACGCCGCAGGCGCTGGCCAAGGCCACGCTCGATTGGCTCGACGCTCCCGAGAAGATTCACGCCTTGCAACAACGTTTTTGCGCCATGCATACCGAATTGCTGCGCGATACGCCGACACTGTGTGCCGATGCGATCCAGAAAGTTCTTGAAGGCTGAGCAAGCCAGGCTGTGCTGGGATGCGCCGGGCCTGATGGCTGGTGTCGACGAGGCGGGCCGCGGACCCCTGGCGGGGCCGGTCGTCGCTGCGGCGGTGATCCTGGACGACCAGCGACCGATCCGCGGCCTGGCCGACTCGAAAACGCTGACCGCCCGGCAGCGTGAAAAGCTCAACGACCAGATCCTCGCCAAGGCGCTGTGCTGCTCCATCGCGCAGGCGAGCGTCGAGGAGATCGACACGCACAACATCCTGCAGGCGACCATGCTCGCGATGCGCCGGGCGGTCGAAGGGCTGCGGCTCAAGCCGGCGAAGGTGCTGGTGGACGGCAACCGGCTGCCGACACTGGATGTCCTGGCGGAGGCTGTCGTCAAGGGTGATGCGCGTATCAAGGCGATCTCGGCGGCCTCGATCCTCGCGAAGGTGTACCGCGACCGGCTCTGCGAGCAACTGCACGCCGAGTTTCCGCACTACGGCTTTGCCGGCCACAAGGGCTATGGCACACCCGAACACCTCGATGCGCTGGATCGTCATGGCGCGTGCGTGCACCACCGGAGATCGTTCAGTCCGGTTGCGGCCGTGCTGGCGCGCGATTCGGGCGGGGCGGCGGGGATCCCGATGGTCGGCGAGGTCATGCTGCGGACCACGGATGTCGAGATCCGGATCGCGCCATGACGTCCGAGCCGGCTCACGTCACTTCGCGCGACAACCCGCTCCTCAAGGAATTGCGGAAGCTCTCGCACGAGCCCGGCGCCTACCGCAAGGCCGGACGAATCTGGCTCGAGGGAGACCATCTCTGCAGGGCTGCCCGCGAGCGGGGCGTTCGGGCCTCGATCGCGTTGTTCACGGAATCGATCTGGCCGTCCGTGCGTGTGGAATGGGCCGATGCGGCCGACAAGACGGTCATCGTCGCGGACGCGCTCATGGCCGGTATCAGCGGGCTCGAATCGCCCGCGCACATGGGATTCGTGCTCGACCTGCCGGAGCGTCCCCAGGTCGAATCCCATGCGCCCACCGTGGTTCTCGACCGCCTGCAGGACGCCGGGAACGTCGGCTCCATCCTGCGCAGCGCCGCGGCGTTCGGATTCAAACAGGTGATCGCCTTGAAAGGGACCGCCGCGCTGTGGTCACCAAAGGTGCTGCGCGCTGGAATGGGGGCGCATTTCGGGCTCAGGCTGATCGAGGGTGTCGAGATCGCCGCGCTCGATGCGCTTCAGGTCCCCTGCGTCGCGACGAGTTCGCATCGCGGCGACTGGCTGCACCGGGCCGAATTGCCGTATCCCTGCGCCTGGCTCATGGGGCACGAAGGGCAGGGCGTTTCGGCCGAACTGGAGGCACGGGCGGCCAGGCACATGAGAATCGCGCAGCCGGGCGGCGAAGAGTCCCTGAATGTCGCTGCGGCAGCCGCAATTTGCTTGCACGCAAGCGCTGTAGGGGCAAAGTCGTGACTTCGCGCCGGCTATAATCAAGGGCTTTCCCGAACATACCCCGCCCTCAGCGCACGCAAGCCAACTCCTCGACGAAAGTCGCGACCCGCGAGTCACATCTTGGGTTCGCTTTGGGCGTCATCCATCCGGAGATCCCAGTGCTTTTGTCTCTCAAGGGAAAATTCCCGTCCGCCATCCTGGCGCTTGCAGACGGCACGGTCTTTCTCGGCAACTCGATCGGCGCCACCGGCGCCACGACCGGCGAAGTGGTGTTCAACACCGCAATGACCGGTTACCAGGAAATCCTGACCGACCCGAGCTATTGCCAGCAGATCGTGACGCTCACGTATCCGCACATCGGCAATTACGGCGTCAACGAGGAAGACATCGAGGCCGACAAGATCCATGCCGCAGGCCTCATCATCAAGGACCTGCCGCGCGTCGCGTCGAACTTCCGCAAGTCCGAAACCCTGAACGAGTATCTGGTGCGAGGCAAGACGGTTGCCATTGCCAACATCGATACCCGCAAGCTCACCCGCCATCTGCGCACCAAGGGCGCGCAGAACGGCTGCATCCTCGGCCTCGCCGAAGGTGAGGCGGTCACCCAGGCTCTGATCGACAAGGCCGTCGCTGCCGCGAAGGCGGCTCCGAGCATGGCCGGGCTGGACCTGGCCAAGGTCGTGTCGGTCAAGGAAACCTATGAGTGGACCCAGACCGAGTGGAAGCTCGGCTCGGGATACGGCGTGCAGATCACGCCCCGATTCCACGTCGTCGCGTTCGACTACGGCGTCAAGAAGAACATCCTGCGCATGCTGGCGCAGCGCGGTGCGCGCATCACGGTCGTGCCCGCGCAGACGCCGGCTGCCGACGTGCTGAAGCTGCGTCCGGACGGCATCTTCCTGGCCAACGGCCCGGGCGATCCGGAACCCTGCGACTACGCCATCGAATCGACGCGCCAGCTCATCGAAACCGGCATCCCGGTGTTCGGCATCTGCCTCGGTCACCAGATCATGGCGCTGGCCTCAGGTGCGAAGACCTTCAAGATGAAGTTCGGCCATCACGGCGCGAACCACCCTGTGAAGGACCTCGACAACGGCCGCGTGAGCATCACCAGCCAGAACCACGGCTTCGCCGTCGACGAGAAGAGCCTGCCGGCCAACCTGCGTCCGACCCACGTGAGCCTGTTCGACAACACGCTGCAGGGCCTCGCCCGCACCGACAAGCCGGCATTCTGCTTCCAGGGCCACCCGGAAGCTTCGCCCGGTCCGCACGACATCGGCTACCTGTTCGACCGCTTCACGGCACTCATGCAAACGCACAAAGAGGGACAGAAGAATGCCTAAGCGCACAGACCTGAAGAGCATCCTCATCATCGGCGCCGGCCCGATCATCATCGGCCAGGCCTGCGAGTTCGACTACTCCGGCGTGCAGGCGTGCAAGGCGCTGCGCGAGGAGGGCTACAAGGTCATCCTGATCAACAGCAACCCCGCGACGATCATGACCGACCCGGCCACGGCGGATGTGACCTACATCGAGCCGATCACCTGGCAGACGGTCGAGAAGATCATCGCCAAGGAGCGTCCGGATGCGATCCTGCCCACCATGGGCGGACAGACCGCGCTGAACTGCGCGCTCGACCTCTGGCGCAACGGCGTACTCGACAAGTACAAGGTCGAGCTCATCGGCGCCACGCCGGAAGCCATCGACAAGGCCGAGGACCGCCTGAAGTTCAAGGACGCGATGACCAAGATCGGCCTGGGCTCTGCGCGCTCGGGCATCGCGCACTCCATGGACGAAGCCTGGGCGGTGCAGAAGAACGTCGGCTTCCCGACCGTGATCCGTCCGAGCTTCACGCTCGGCGGCACCGGCGGCGGCATTGCCTACAACCCGGAAGAGTTCGAGATCATCTGCAAGCGCGGGCTCGAGGCCTCGCCGACCAACGAACTGCTGATCGAGGAATCGCTGCTCGGCTGGAAAGAGTACGAGATGGAAGTCGTGCGCGACAAGGCCGACAACTGCATCATCGTCTGCTCGATCGAGAACCTCGACCCGATGGGCGTGCACACCGGCGACTCGATCACCGTCGCGCCGGCGCAGACGCTGACCGACAAGGAATACCAGATCATGCGCAACGCCTCGCTGGCGGTGCTGCGCGAGATCGGGGTCGACACCGGCGGCTCGAATGTCCAGTTCTCGGTCAATCCGAAGGACGGCCGCATGATCGTCATCGAGATGAACCCGCGCGTGTCGCGTTCGTCCGCATTGGCGTCGAAGGCCACCGGCTTCCCGATCGCCAAGGTGGCGGCCAAGCTGGCCGTGGGCTACACGCTCGACGAGCTGCGCAACGAGATCACCGGCGGCGCCACGCCGGCGAGCTTCGAGCCGAGCATCGATTACGTGGTCACCAAGATCCCGCGCTTCGCTTTCGAGAAGTTCCCGCAGGCCGATTCGCGCCTGACGACGCAGATGAAGTCGGTCGGCGAAGTGATGGCCATGGGCCGCACCTTCCAGGAGTCGTTCCAGAAGGCGCTGCGCGGCCTCGAAGTGGGCGTCGACGGCCTCAACGAGAAGACGCAGGACCGCGAAGTCCTCGAAAAGGAACTCGGCGAGCCCGGCCCGGACCGCATCTGGTACGTCGGCGATGCGTTTGCGAAGGGCATGAGCGTCGACGAAGTGCATGCGCTGACGAAGATCGATCCCTGGTTCCTCGTGCAGATCGAAGAGATCGTCAAGATCGAACTCGAACTCGAGACCAAGTCGCTCGACGACATCGACCGCGACACGCTGCTGGCGCTGAAGAAGAAGGGCTTCTCCGACCGCCGCCTCGCGCGCCAGCTCAAGACCACCGACACCGCGATCCGCGAGAAGCGCCGCGCGCTGGGCGTGCGTCCGGCCTTCAAGCGCGTCGACACCTGCGCCGCGGAGTTCGCCACCAACACGGCCTACATGTACTCGACCTACGAGGACGAGTGCGAAGCCGAGCCGACCTCGAAGAAGAAGATCATGGTGCTCGGCGGCGGTCCCAACCGCATCGGGCAGGGCATCGAGTTCGACTACTGCTGCGTGCATGCCGCACTCGCGATGCGCGAGGATGGCTACGAGACCATCATGGTCAACTGCAATCCAGAGACCGTCTCGACCGACTACGACACCAGCGACCGGCTCTACTTCGAGCCGCTGACGCTCGAAGACGTGCTCGAGATCGTCGACAAGGAAAAGCCGACCGGCGTGATCGTGCAGTACGGCGGCCAGACGCCGCTCAAGCTGGCGCTCGATCTGGAGGCCAACGGCGTGCCGATCATCGGCACCTCGCCGGACATGATCGACGCGGCCGAAGATCGCGAGCGCTTCCAGAAGCTGCTGCACGAGCTGAAGCTGCGCCAGCCGCCGAACGCCACGGCGCGCACCGAGGCGGAAGCGCTCGAAAAGGCGTCCGAACTGGGCTACCCGCTGGTGGTGCGTCCGAGCTATGTGCTCGGCGGCCGCGCGATGGAAATCGTGCACGAGCAGCGCGACCTCGAGCGCTACATGCGCGAGGCGGTGAAGGTCAGCAATGATTCGCCGGTGCTGCTCGATCGCTTCCTCAACGACGCGACCGAGTGCGACGTGGATTGCCTGCGCGATGCGGACGGCGCGACCTTGATCGGCGGCGTCATGGAGCACATCGAGCAGGCCGGCGTGCACTCGGGCGACTCCGCGTGCTCGCTGCCGCCTTACAGCCTGAAAGCCGAAACCGTTGCAGAACTCAAGCGCCAGAGCGCCGCGATGGCCAAGGCGCTGAACGTGGTCGGCCTCATGAACGTGCAGTTCGCGATCCAGGAGAAGGAAGGGCAGGACGTGATCTACGTCCTCGAGGTGAATCCGCGTGCTTCGCGCACCGTGCCCTACGTGAGCAAGGCGACCGGCATCCAGCTGGCGAAGGTGGCTGCGCGCTGCATGGCTGGCCAGTCGCTGGCGTCGCAGGGCGTCACGAAGGAAGTCACGCCGCCGTACTTCAGCGTCAAGGAAGCGGTGTTCCCGTTCGTGAAGTTCCCGGGCGTGGACACCATCCTCGGCCCCGAAATGAAGTCGACCGGCGAAGTCATGGGCGTGGGCAAGACCTTCGGCGAAGCCTTCGTGAAGTCGCAGCTCGGCGCCGGCACGCACCTGCCGAAGTCCGGCCGTGTCTTCATCTCGGTGAAGAACAACGACAAGCCGCGTGCGGTCGAAGTGGCCCGCGGCCTGGCGGCGCTCGGCTTCGAACTCATCGCGACCAAGGGAACCGCGGGGGCGATCAGCGCGGCGGGCATCACCTGCGCGGTGGTCAACAAGGTGACCGAAGGGCGTCCGCACATCGTCGACATGATCAAGAACAACGAGATTGCGCTGGTCATCAACACGGTGGAAGAGCGCCGCAACGCCATTGCCGACTCGCGTCAGATCCGCACCTCGGCGCTGCTGGCCCGCGTCACGACGTTCACGACGATCTTCGGCGCCGAAGCGGCCGTCGAAGGCATGCGCCACATGGACGAACTCGACGTGATCTCGGTGCAGGAAATGCACGCCAAGCTCGTGGCGGCGTAACCACTGAAAGGCGTTCCATGGAATCGCAGCTCGTCGAACTCGATCTAGCCGACTGGAATGCCGCGGTGCCCAACGAGGCATGGATCGCGGCGCTCGAGGCCGGGAAGGTTCTGTACTTCCCCCGGCTCGGCTTCGACATCCTTCCCGAGGAGCGGGCGTTGCTGTCGCCCGCGGTGCTGTCGCCCAAGGTCCGCAACATCAGCCTCGATGCCCAGGGGCGCCTGAAGGGCGTGGAGGGCGACGAGGCACGGCAGCAGGCGGTGGCGGCGCTGGTCGGCCGCTTCCGCGCGCAGGCGCAGCAACTGATCCATGGACTCTTGCCGCACTACACGCCGGCGCTGCGGCTGGCGCCGACCAGCTACCGGCCGGCGCAGGTGGAAACGCGCGTGCAGTCCTGGCGCGCGGACGACCGCCGCCTGCACGTCGATGCCTTTCCGTCACGTCCCAACTACGGCGAGCGCATCCTTCGCGTGTTCACCAACGCCAACCCTGAAGGAGCGCCGCGGGTCTGGCGCGTCGGGGAGCCGTTCGAGACGGTCGCGCGACGCTTCCTTCCGCGCGCCAAGCCGTATTCGCGTCTCCAGGCGCGGCTGTTGCGCGCGCTGCGCGTGACGAAGTCGCTGCGCAGCGAGTACGACCATCTCATGCTGCAGTTGCACGACGGCATGAAGGCGGACCTCGAATACCAGAAGAACTCCGACCAGCAGACGGTGCCGTTCCCGGCCGGTTCGGTGTGGGTCTGCTTCTCGGACCAGACCTCGCACGCGGTCATGGCGGGCCAGTACATGCTCGAGCAGACGCTGCATCTGCCGGCGGCGAGGCAATACAATCCCGAATCGAGCCCGCTCGCCATCCTGAGCCGGCTGACCGGACGCCAGCTCGTCTGATCATTTCTCTCCCATGGACCGCCGAACGGCAGCGTTCGGCGGTTTCGCTTTCTGGAGCAAAACTAGTGGCCACCATTCCGATTACCAAGCGCGGTGCCGAGAAACTGCGCGAAGAGCTGCAAAGGCTCAAGACGGTCGACCGACCGGGCGTCATCAACTCGATCGCGGAAGCGCGCGCCCAGGGCGACATCAGCGAAAACGCCGAGTACGAGGCGGCCAAGGACCGTCAGGGCTTCATCGAAGGGCGCATCCAGGACATCGAGGGCAAGCTGTCGGCAGCCCAGGTCATCGACCCGTCGCAGCTGGACGCCGGCGGCAAGGTCGTCTTCGGTTCCACCGTCGATCTCGAGGACGAAAACACCGGTGATCCTGTCAGGTATCAGATCGTCGGCGAAGACGAGGCCGATCTGAAGCTGGGCCTCATCAATGTCTCGAGCCCGATCGCTCGCGCGCTGATCGGCAAGGAAGAGGGGGATACCGCCGAGGTCCAGGCGCCCGGCGGCGTGAAGCGCTACGAGATCGTCGCGGTCAGCTACGTCTGAGGCGCGAGCCGAATGAAAGGCCGCATCGCGCTCATGCTCGCCGCGCTCTGGTGGGGCAGCCTGACGACGATCGGCTTTCTGGTGGTGCCGATGCTCTTCTCCCGTCTCGGCAACCCGGCCGTGGCCGGAAATTTCGCGGGGCAACTGTTTGCCGCTCAGACCTGGGTGGCGTTGGGATGCGGACTTGTTCTGCTGATCCATTTCCGGTCGAGAACCGACGACCGGTTGACGGACGCCGATCGCATCGCCGTGATCCTGATCGTGGCGGCGATGTTGCTCGCGCTACTGCAGCAGTACGCCGTCGCGCCGCGGATCCTTGCACGCGAGAATCTCCGGCTCTGGCACTCGCTCGGCAGCGGCATGTACCTCGGCCAGTGGCTGTGCGCCGGTGCGCTGCTGTGGCGGATGGGGCGCGTGCGGGATTGAAACCCACTGGAACCGCCTGCGCGGGCCCGATGGTCAGGTCTGCCAGAACTGTGTGATCCAGCGCGCCGGGCGGATGAACCTGAAGCGGCGATTGCGTCGACCGGCCAAAGCATCCGGCGGGTTGCATTCCCCGTGAAAGACCATGATCTTCGCGCCCTCGGGCACGAAAGGCTCCTTCCAGTAGTTGGTGGGCCATACGGGGATGCCGTGGTACTTGAAGCTCGGGCACCAGGCCTCAGGCCAATAGGCGAGGGTGCCTTTGCGATACATGAAGTCGGACAGATAGGTCTGCTCGTTGCGGAACTCTTCCTGCACCTTGTCCATGTTCCGGCGGAAGTACGCCAGCACGTCCGGATGCGCGCCCAGTTCGAACCGGTAGACCGACGAGTTGCCTGTGATGCGCCGGCGCCGCCAGGGGCGCTCGTAGTCGTGAATGATCAGGAACTCGCCCGGGTATTCGAAGAATTCGTCCAGACTGCCGACGATCACGACATCGAGATCGATGAAGAGTGCCGTTCCACGCAAGCCGTGAAGGTCTGCTTCGAAGGTCGTCAGCTTCTTCCAGGCGCGGTCGACCTGGCCTGGGGCCAGTTCCAGGTCGAGCGGGGGGATCGGGTAACACTCGACTTCACTGCGGATCCCCGCGGCGTCATCGGTCAGGCAGACGAACTTGAAATCGCCGGCGAGGTGCCTGCGCACCATCGCATAGAGGCGATTGACGTACTCGGGGCCGTACTTGGTGCCCCATTTCATGCAAAGGATATGGCGTTGCGGGCCTGCCGCGGCGTCGGTCGGCATCCTCAATCTGCCTGCCGCCGTTTCTTGTCCGACAGGGGCTTGCGCGGCTTGGCCCGCTTGATGTTGCCGCCGGAGGTCAGGCGCTGGTTGCCAAGGACGCGCAGAGTCTTGATTTCGGGGCGCTGGCCGCCGCGCTTGCTGTACTTGATGACTTTGACGTCGCGCGGGCCGGGCATGCGGTCCTCGTCGAGGACGCGCTCTTTCTCGGGCATTGGACGCCAAAGGACGAGCAGCTTGCCGATGTGCTGGATGGGTGCGGCATCCAGGTCGTCCGCCAGGGTCTGGAGGATGGCTTCGCGCGCAGCCCGGTCATCGGAAAACACGCGCACCTTGATCAGGCCGTGGGCCTTCAGCGCCGCATCGGCCTCTTTCTTGACGGCGGAGGTCAGGCCGTCGCCGCCGATCATGACGATCGGATCGAGGTGATGGGCTTCGGCGCGGTGCACCTTGCGCTGCGCAGGGGTAAGTTGAATGGCGGGCATCCCCGTATTATCGATGTCAATGAATCCCAAACCGAAAGCGAAGAAGGTCAACCGTGCGTGGATCCACGACCATGTGAACGACCCGTACGTGAAGCTGGCCACCAAGGAGGGCTACCGGGCGCGCGCCGCCTACAAGCTGAAGGAGATCGACGAAAGCTTGAGCTTGATCAAGCCGGGACACGTCGTGGTCGACCTGGGCTCGTCGCCGGGCGCCTGGAGCCAGTACGTACGGCGCAGGCTCTCGCCGGACGGGGCGGCGGTGGGCGAACTGGCGGGCACCATCATCGCGCTGGATATCCTGCCCATGGAGCCGATCGAAGGCGTGACCTTCCTTCAGGGCGATTTTCGCGAGGCCGACGTGCTCGATCGGCTGTCCGCGGCAATGGCGGGGCGAAAGGCCGACGTGGTGGTTTCGGACATGGCGCCCAATCTGTCCGGAATCGCTTCGGCGGACACGGCGCGCGTGGCGCATCTCATCGAGCTTGCGATCGATTTCGCGCGCCACCATATGAAACCCGAAGGGGTGCTCGTTGCCAAGCTCTTCCATGGCAGCGGCTACAACGAGCTGACCCGGCTGTTCAAGGACAACTTCCGCGTCGTCAAACCCTTCAAACCGAAGGCTTCGCGCGACAAGTCGGCTGAAACGTTCATGGTCGGCATCGGGCTCAAGCAGCCGGATACGAATTGATACCGGCACTGCTGTGTCACGTTCTCCGTAAAACCGCTTGCAGCCTATGGCTGCTATAGGGAAATCAGCCGGTTTTTCGGGTTGAAAAGCCTAAAATGGGCGCCAATTGCGTGCCCACGGCGCCTTTTTTGTTTTCAGTGCTAAGCGCTATCGACTGGAGCTTCGTTTGAATAATCAGTGGTTTTCCAAAGTTGCCGTATGGCTCGTCATCGCGATGGTGTTGTTCACTGTGTTCAAGCAGTTCGACACCCGCGGCGTCGCCGGCGCAGGCAACATCGGCTACTCGGACTTCCTCGAGGAAGTTCGCAACAACCGAATCAAGAGCGCCACGATCCAGGAAGGCCAGGGCGGCAGCGAAATCGTCGCGGTGACCACCGACGACCGCAAGATCCGAACCACCGCCACCTACCTCGACCGCGGCTTGGTCGGCGACCTGATCGCCAACAACGTCAAGTTCGACGTCAAGCCGCGCGAGGAAGGCTCGCTGCTGATGACCCTGCTGGTGAGCTGGGGCCCGATGCTCCTGCTGATCGGCGTGTGGGTCTATTTCATGCGGCAGATGCAGGGCGGCGGCAAAGGCGGGGCCTTCAGCTTCGGCAAGAGCAAGGCCCGCATGCTCGACGAGAACAACAACCAGGTCACCTTCGCGGACGTCGCCGGCTGCGACGAGGCCAAGGAAGAAGTGAAGGAAGTCGTCGACTTCCTGAAGGATCCGGCCAAGTTCCAGAAGCTCGGCGGCCGCATTCCGCGTGGTCTGCTGCTGGTCGGCCCCCCCGGCACCGGCAAGACGCTGTTGGCGAAAAGTATCGCCGGCGAAGCGAAGGTGCCGTTCTTCTCGATCTCCGGTTCCGATTTCGTCGAAATGTTCGTCGGCGTCGGCGCCGCGCGTGTTCGCGACATGTTCGAGAACGCCAAGAAGAACGCCCCTTGCATCATCTTCATCGATGAAATCGACGCTGTCGGCCGCCAGCGCGGTGCCGGCCTCGGCGGTGGCAACGATGAGCGCGAGCAGACCCTCAATCAGATGCTGGTCGAGATGGACGGTTTCGAGACCAACCTCGGCGTGATCGTGGTGGCCGCGACGAACCGCCCCGACATCCTGGATGCCGCCTTGCTGCGTCCGGGCCGCTTCGACCGCCAGGTCTACGTGACGCTGCCGGACATCCGCGGCCGCGAGCAGATCCTCAATGTCCACATGCGCAAGGTGCCGCTGGGCCAGGACGTCAACGCGAGCATCATCGCGCGCGGCACGCCCGGCATGTCGGGTGCCGACCTGGCCAACCTTTGCAACGAAGCCGCGCTGATGGCCGCACGCCGCAACGCGCGTGTGGTCGAGATGCAGGACTTCGAGAAGGCCAAGGACAAGATCTTCATGGGTCCCGAGCGCAAGAGCATGGTCATGCCCGAGGAAGAGCGCCGTAACACGGCCTACCACGAGTCCGGCCACGCCCTGATCGGCAAGCTGCTGCCCAAGTGCGATCCGGTGCACAAGGTCACCATCATTCCGCGCGGCCGGGCGCTGGGCGTGACGATGAGCCTGCCTGCGCAGGACCGCTACAGCTACGACCGCGAGTACATGCTGAACCAGATCAGCATGCTCTTCGGCGGCCGCATCGCCGAGGAAGTCTTCATGCACCAGATGACGACCGGCGCCAGCAACGACTTCGAACGCGCGACCCAGATCGCCCGCGACATGGTGATGCGCTACGGCATGACCGAATCGCTGGGACCGATGGTCTACGCCGAGAACGAGGGCGAAGTGTTCCTCGGCCGCTCGGTCACGAAGACCACGAACATGAGCGAATCGACCATGCAGAAGGTCGACGCCGAAGTCCGGCGCATCATCGACGAGCAGTACGCCCTGGCGCGCCGCCTCATCGAGGAGAACAGCGACAAGATGCACGCCATGGCGAAGGCGCTGCTCGAATGGGAAACCATCGACACCGAACAGCTCGACGACATCATGGCCGGCCGCGCGCCGCGTCCGCCCAAGGACTGGACGCCGCGCGTGCCGCCATCCGGCAGCGGCGGCAGTGGCGGTACGCCGGCGGTGAATCCCGATCCGACGCCGACCGCAGCTTGAGCTTGGCGATGCTTTGGCAAACAACGGGGCCTCTGGCCCCGTTTTTTCGTTGGGACGCGGCATGACGGCAGTCTGGCAAACCACGCGATTCGCGATCGACCTTGCACGTCCGCAGGTCATGGGCATCGTCAACGTCACGCCTGATTCGTTCTCCGACGGCGGCGCACACGCTTCGACGCATGCAGCGCTTCTTCACTGCGAGCAGTTGATCGAGGAGGGCGCGGACATCCTCGACATCGGTGGTGAGTCGACGCGGCCGGGGAGTCCCGCGGTGCCTCTGGAGGAAGAGCTGGCGCGTGTCGTTCCGGTCGTGCGCGAAGCCCTCAGGCTGCGCGTGCCGGTTTCGGTCGACACCTACAAGCCTGAAGTGATGCACGCGGTGCTGGAACTCGGCGCGGACATCATCAATGACATCTGGGCCCTGCGCCGGCCCGGCGCGCTGGAGGTCGTCTGCGCGCACCCGGCATGTGGGGTTTGCCTGATGCACATGCACCGCGATCCGCAGACCATGCAGGTTGCGCCGATGAGCGGGGACGTGGTCCCCGCAGTGCGCGAATTCCTCGAACTGCAGGTCACGGCGCTGACGAACCGTGGCGTGCGGCCGGAGCGCATCGTCCTCGATCCCGGCGTGGGATTCGGCAAGACGGTCCGGCAGAATTTCGCGCTTCTCGCCAGGCAGGCCGAATTGCTGGGTTCGGGCCTGCCACTGCTGGCAGGTTGGTCGCGAAAGTCGTCGCTGGGTGCGGTGACCGGCATCGAAGCGGCCGGCGAGCGGATGGTGCCCAGCGTGGCCGCCGCAGTCCTGGCTGTGGACAAGGGGGCGGCGATCGTTCGCGTGCACGACGTACGCGAAACCGTCGCGGCGCTGGCCGTCTGGCAAGCGATGAACAGAGAACGACACAGAGAGGAAACTCGACAATGACAAGGCAGTATTTCGGTACCGACGGCATTCGCGGCACCGTCGGGCAGGCGCCCATCACCCCCGACTTCGTGCTGCGCCTGGCGCATGCGGTAGGGCGGGTGCTCAAGCAGTCGGAATCGCGGCCGACCGTGCTGATCGGCAAGGACACGCGTATCTCCGGCTACATGCTCGAATCGGCGCTGGAGTCGGGATTCAATTCGGCGGGTGTGGACGTGGTGCTGCTCGGCCCGCTGCCGACGCCGGGCGTCGCGTATCTCACGCGTGCCCAGCGCGCGAGCCTCGGCGTGGTGATCAGCGCGAGCCACAACGCCTTTCCGGACAACGGCATCAAGTTCTTCAGCGCGCACGGCACCAAGCTCAGCGACGAGTGGGAGTTGGCGGTGGAAGCCGCCCTGGAACAGGCGCCGGTGTGGGTCGACTCGCGCAGTCTCGGCAAGGCGCGGCGCCTCAACGATGCGCCGGGACGCTACATCGAGTTCTGCAAGAGCACCTTTGCCAACGACCTGACCCTGAAGGGGCGCAAGCTGGTTGTCGATGCGGCGCACGGGGCGGCCTACCAGGTGGCACCGTCCGTCTTCCATGAACTGGGCGCCGAGGTGACCAGCATCGGCTGCGCGCCCGATGGCCTGAACATCAACAAGGGCTTCGGCGCGACGCACCCGCAGGCGCTGATCGAAGCGGTCAAGGCGCAGGGCGCCGACTACGGTATCGCACTCGACGGCGACGCCGATCGTCTGCAGCTCGTGGATGCGAGCGGACGCCTCTTCAATGGCGACGAGCTGGTCTACCTGATGGCGATGGAGCGTGTCGCGCGCGGCGAGAAACCCGCCGGCGTGGTCGGCACCCTGATGACCAACAAGGCGGTGGAGGTGGCGTTGAAGGCCCAGGGCATCGAGTTCGTTCGGGCGCGCGTGGGCGACCGCTATGTGCTCGAGGAACTCGGCAAGCGCAACTGGCTGCTCGGCGGCGAGGGCTCGGGCCATCTGCTGGCGCTTGATCGCCATACGACGGGCGACGGCATCGTCAGCGCGCTTCAGGTCCTGCAGGCGTGTGTCCGAAGCGGTCGGACCGTGGCCGAATTGCTCGAGGGCGTGAAGCTCTTTCCGCAGACGCTGATCAATGTGCGTCTTGCCGGGGATCAGGACTGGAAGTCCAACCGGACGCTCGCCGCCGAGATCGAACGGGTAGAGGCCGAACTGGGCGATGCAGGCCGCGTGCTGATCCGCGCCAGTGGCACCGAGCCATTGCTGCGCGTGATGGTCGAGGCGAAAGACGCCGCGCAGTCCGAGGCGTGCGCCAAGCGCCTGGTCGCCGCCGTGGAGGCTGCATGAGCCAGCCCGCGATCGGGGTTCGACTCGCGGACTACCGCAATGCGTCGGATGCTCGGGCAGTCGTGGCGCTGTTGGATGCGTACGCGCGCGACCCCGCGGGCGGCGGCACGCCGCTGGCACCGGACGTGCTGGCCGGACTGCCGGATGCGCTGGCTGCGCGCCCGCAGGCTTTCAGCGTGCTCGCCTACGACGGCGAGCAGCCGGTCGGGCTCGTCAACTGCATCGAGGGCTTCTCGACCTTCGCCTGCAAGCCGCTGGTCAACGTGCACGACGTGGTGGTGCTCGCGAGCCATCGGGGCCGGCGCGTGACGCAGCGCATGCTGGCCCGCGTCGAACAGGAGGCGCGGGTGCGCGGCGCCTGCAAGCTGACGCTCGAGGTGCTGTCGGGCAATGGGAGCGCGCTGCGCGCCTATGAGCGCGAGGGCTTTGCGGGCTACCAGCTCGATCCCGCGTACGGCACCGCGATGTTCCTGCAGAAGAAGCTGTAAAAAAGCCGCCGGCACCTCGCGGTGCGGCGGCCCGTGCCGGAAGGAACGGCGCTCAGAAGCGCGTGACGGGCATCGTGTCGTCGGTCTTGCCCGTGCCGTACTTGCCCAGCTCCCACTTGGCGATCGCATTGCGGTGCACCTCGTCCGGGCCGTCCGCGAAGCGCAGCGTGCGAGCGCCGGCATAGGCGTAGGCGAGCGGGAAGTCGTCGCACATGCCGCCGCCGCCGTGCACCTGCATGGCCCAGTCGATCACCTGGCAGGCCATGTTCGGCGCGACCACCTTGATCATCGCGATCTCGGTCTTCGCGACCTTGTTGCCGGCCACGTCCATGAGCCAAGCCGCCTTCAGCGTCAGCAGGCGGGCCATGTCGATCTTGCAGCGCGCCTCGGCGATGCGCTCCTGGGTCACCGTCTGCGATGCGACGGTCTTGCCGAAGGCCACGCGCGAGCTGGCGCGCTTGCACATCAGTTCGAGCGCGCGCTCGGCCAGGCCGATCAGGCGCATGCAGTGGTGGATGCGGCCCGGGCCGAGGCGGCCTTGGGCGATCTCGAAGCCGCGGCCTTCACCGAGCAGCATGTTGCCGACCGGCACGCGCACGTTCTCGAAGTACATCTCGACGTGGCCGTGCGGCGCATCGTCATAGCCCATGACGTTGAGCGGACGCGCGATGCGGATGCCCTTCGTGTCCGCCGGCACGATGATCATGCTCTGCTGCGAATGCTTGGGTGCATCGGGATCGGTCTTGCCCATGGTGATGAAGACCTTGCAGCGCGGATCGGCCGCACCGGAGATCCACCACTTGCGGCCGTTGATGACGTATTCGTCGCCCTGGCGTTCGATGCGCGTCGCTATGTTCGTCGCGTCGCTCGATGCGACTTCGGGCTCGGTCATCGCGAAGGCGGAACGGATCTCGCCTTCGAGCAGCGGCTTGAGCCAGCGCGCCTTGATCTCCTCGGAGCCGTAGCGCGCGATGGTTTCCATGTTGCCGGTGTCCGGTGCCGAGCAGTTGAACGCCTCGCTGGCCCATGGCACGCGACCCATGATCTCGGCGAGCGGTGCGTATTCCTGGTTGGTGAGGCCCGCGCCTTCGTAGCCGGATGCGGCCGCGCTGTCGACCGGCAGGAAGAGGTTCCAGAGACCCTGGGCCTTGGCCTTCGCCTTGACCTTTTCCACCACGTTGAGTGCGCTCCAGCGCTTGCCTGCGGCGGTGTTGGCCGCCAGCTCGGCCGCGTACTCGGCCTCAGCCGGGTAGATGTTTTCTTCCATGAAGGCGGTGACGCGCTTCTGCAAGTCTTTGGTTTTGGCCGAGTATTCGAAGTCCATTTCGTCTCCTGGTGAGTAAGCGTTCAGGCGGCCGCCGCCGGGCCGCCCCAAGGCGAGCCGCGCCTTCCCCTCGGGGGGTGGCGAATTGCACGTAGCGCAGCGAAGTGAAAAGCCGGGGGGCTCATGCTTTTTCTGCGAATTGCCACGCCATTTCGGCCATCGGTCGCGCTCCGCGGCCGGAGGCCACGGCCTGTTCGCTCGAGGCGGTGCCGGCCTCGACCCGCTTGGCGATGCCTTGCAGGATGGCCGCCATGCGGAACAGGTTGTAGGCCTGGTAGAAGTTCCAGTCGGGCGCCAGCGCTTCGGGCGTGGTGATGCCGGTGCGCTCGCAGTACTTGCGGATGTATTCGCTCTCGGTGGGGATGCCGAGGCTTTGGAGGTCAAGGCCGCCGATGCCGCGGAACGCCCCGGGCGGGATGTGCCACGACATGCAGTGGTAGCTGAAGTCCGCCAGCGGGTGGCCGAGCGTGGAAAGCTCCCAGTCGAGCACCGCGATCGCACGCGGCTCGGTGGCGTGGAACATCAGGTTGTCGAGGCGGAAGTCGCCGTGGACGATCGAGCTCATCTTCTCGTCGCGGGCGCTCGCCGGAATGTGCGCTGGCAGCCATTCCATCAAGCGGTCCATCTCGGGGATCGGCTGCGTGATCGAGGCGACGTATTGCTTGCTCCAGCGGCCGATCTGGCGCTCGAAATAGTTGCCGGGCTTGCCGTAGTCGGCGAGGCCGCGTTCGGCGAACTTCACCGTGTGCAGTGCGGCGATCACCCGGTTCATCTCGTCGTAGATCGCGCTTCGTTCGGTGTTGCTCATGCCCGGCAGGGACTGGTCCCACAGCACCCGGCCTTGCATGAATTCCATGATGTAGAAGGCGCGGCCGATGACCGATTCGTCCTCGCACAGGCAGTACATCCGCGGCACCGGCACGTCGGTGCCGGCGAGGCCGCTCATGACCTTGAACTCGCGCTCGACCGCATGTGCGGAAGGCAGCAGCTTGGCAACCGGGCCCGGCTTCGCGCGCATCACGTAGCTCAGCGTGGGCGTCACCAGCTTGTAGGTCGGGTTGGACTGCCCGCCCTTGAACATCTCCACCGTCAGAGGGCCCTTGAAGCCGCCCAGGTTCTTTTCGAGCCAGGCGGTCAGTGCGCCGACGTCGAACTGGTGCTGGGGGGAGATGGCACGCGTGCCGACGAATTTGTCGAAGTCCTGGGTCATGGCTCTGGGATTTATTGATCGGCTTCAGAAATGCGCATCAGCGCGGCCCGGTCGAGCACCACCAGTCCGCCCGGTTCGATGCGGATCGCTTCCTCGCGCTCCATGGCCTTGAGTTCCTGGTTGACCCGTTGGCGCGAGGCGCCGAGCAGCTGCGCGAGTTCTTCCTGAGCCAGATGCAGGCCGATCCGCATCTGGCTGCCATCCGCGAGGTTCGGCACGCCGTAGCTGCGCACCAGATGGATGAGCTGCTTCGCCAGCCGCGCGCGCAGGGGCAGAGTGTTCAGGTCCTCGACCAGGCCGAAGAGCTGCCGGATGCGCCGCGCCTGCAGCCGCATCAGCGCTTCGTAGAGCTCGACGTGGCTGGCGAGGATCTTCTGGAAGTCCGCGCGCGCCACGCAAAGGATCGTGGAGTCGCCGTGCGCGTACGCATCGTGCGTGCGCCTGTCCCCATCGAACATCGCCACGTCGCCGAACCAGATGCCCGGCTCCACATAGGTCAGCGTCACCTGCTTGCCCGACACCGCGGTCGAGCTCACGCGGACCGCGCCCTTGGCGCAGGCGATCCACTGCTCGGGCGGATCGCCGCGCGCGCAGATCAGGTCGCCGTCCTTGTATCGCTTGACGAATGCACATCGGAGAATGTCGTGCCGCAGTGATGGAGAGAGAGAAGAAAACCAGCGACCACCATTGATCGCTTCACGTTCTTCGATGGTAAGAATGGGGTCGTCCATGGACTGTCCTGTCGGTGACTGAAATGCCTCGGGTTGTCACGAGAGCGACGCCGCGCTATTCGTAGCGCGGGGTCTCTTTGGAAAGGAATGCCGCGATGCCGATGCCGGCATTGGCGTGATGCAGGTTGCGCACGAAGTGGTCGCGCTCCTGCGAGAGATGCGAGACGAGCGATGCGCCCCGTGCTTCGCCGAGCAGCTCCTTGATGCTCGCCATCGAGTTCGGTGCGCGCGCGTTGATCTTTGCCGCCAGTGCAAGGGCGCCCGCGAGTGCTTGCCCGTTCTCGGTCAGCTCGTTGACGAGGCCCAGCTCGTGCAGGCGCGCGGGTTCGAGCCGCTCGCCCAGCATGAGCCACTCGCTCGCGAGCTGGCGAGGCAGCGCGCGCGCCAGATGCCAGCTCAGCCCCCCGTCCGGCGAGAGCGCGACGTTGCTGTAGGAAGCGGCGAATACCGCGTCGCGCGCCGACACCACGAGGTCGCAGGCCATTGCGAGGGAAAACCCCGCGCCGGCCGCCGCACCTTCGACCGCGGCGATGACGGGCTTGGGGAAAGTCCGGATCGTGTCGATCCAGGTGTGCAGCGCCTCGATGCTTTCAGCCTGGACCGAGGGGTCGAGTGCGCGGTTGTTCTGCAACCGCTGCAGCGAGCCGCCGGCGCAGAACCATTTGCCTTCGCCGACCATGATCACGCTGCGAATCTCGGCGTTGTTCTCGGCGCCGTTGAAGGCCTCGATGCCGGCCGCGTACATCTCGGGACCGAGCGCATTGCGCTGCGATGGGTTGGACAGGGTCAGCACCATGGTGCTGCCTTCGGTGGTGCTCTTGAGTTCTGCGGTCATGGTTGTCGTCTCTTTGGTCTCTAGTCTTCTCGATGGGTGAGGCTCAGTCCGAGCGCGCCGCGGCGGCGCAGCCAGGGACTCGGCCGATAGCGCGGATCACCGTACACGGTCTGGAGGTTGAACAGGATTTCCAGCATGTTGGTCGGACCATAAAGGTCGCCCATCGCCAGCGGCCCTTGCGGATAACCGAGGCCGAGCCGCACCGCCAGATCCAGATCGGCCGGCGTGCAGACGCCTTGCTGGCACATGTCGCACGCGATGTTGACGATGGTTGCCACGACGCGCTGAGTGACGAAGCCGCCGCTGTCGCGGATCACGCTGACCGCCTTGCCGTCGCGCGCGAACAGCGCATGGGCCGCATCGCGGATGTCGCGGCGCGTGGCCGGGTTGGTGGCGAGCACCCGCCGCTTGGTGGCCGCATCGTCGACCATCATGTCGATGCCGACGGTGCGGGTGGCGTCGAGGCGGTCGACCGCCGCGACCGTCGTGACGTCGAAGCCCAGTGGCGCGACGAGGATCAGGGCGCTGGAGGAGGGTGCCGCGCCGCTTTCGAGTTGGGCGCCGAGCGCATGCACCAGCTTCAGCAGTTCGGGGCGCCGTGCCGCGCGCGGCGATACCCAGACCGGCGGCATCGTGTCGACCGCAGGCACCGGCGGTTCCGCGACTTGCTGCATCGCACCGTCGGGGTACCGGTAGAACCCCTCGCCGCTCTTGCGGCCCAGCGCGCCGGCCGCGAGTCGCTGTGCAGTGATCACGCTGGGGCGATAGCGCGGCTCCTCGTAGTACTGGCGGTAGATGGATTCCATCACCGGGTGCGACACGTCGAGTGCCGTGAGGTCGAGCAGTTCGAACGGGCCGAGCCGGAAACCGGCCTGGTCCTTGAGGATGCGGTCGATGGTGGCGAAGTCGGCGACGCTTTCCCCGGCGATGCGCAGCGCCTCGGTGCCGTAGCCGCGGCCCGCGTGATTCACGATGAACCCGGGCGTGTCCTTGGCCTGCACCGGGCTGTGGCCCATCTGCGTGGCGTAGCCGGCCAGCTTGCGGCAGACCTCGGGATCGGTCTTGAATCCAGCGACCACTTCGACCACCTTCATGAGCGGGACCGGATTGAAGAAGTGGAAGCCCGCCATGCGTTCCTGATGCTTGAGCGCCGTCGCGATGGCCGTGACCGAAAGCGACGATGTGTTGCTGACCAGCGTTGCCGATGGGGAGACCACGGCCTCGATGTCGCGGAACAGCGCACGCTTGACCTCGATGTCCTCGACGATCGCCTCGATCACCAGGTCGCAGCTCGCGAGGTCCTGCATCGAACCCGCGACGTGCACGCGGCCGGAGAGCGCTTCGAGTTGCGCCGCGTCGAGCTTGCCTTTCTCCTGCAGCTTTCGCCATTGGGCGAGGATCGCGTCGCGGCCTCGCCCGGCGGCTCCTTCGAAGCTGTCCAGCAGCAGGACCTCGCTTCCGGCCTGTGCTGCGATCTGGGCGATGCCTCGTCCCATGGCGCCTGCGCCGATCACGGCGGTCTTGGAAAAGTTCACAGTCATTTGATAATTGTCTCTCGGTGAATAGGGGGGCCTGACCACCATGTCAGAATGCGTCAACTTTTGATTGCTCTTCTCGTCCCATTTTGCAACTCCCACGCTTAGCGGTGAGCTTGCTCCTCCTCGGAGTCGCTCTCGAATCACCCGCCTTGACGATCGGGCGCCCGCAAGGTGCTGTCTGGATCGGCAAGCCGATCGACATGGTGATTCCCCTTGCGCTCGACGCGGCAGAAGCCGGTGGGTCCTTGTGTCTCGGGGCTGATGTGCTGCAGGGCGACACGCCCATGCTCGAACGCCGGGTGACCGTCTCCCTCGAGTCCGGCAGCACTCCTGGCAATTCCAGCATTCGCGTGCGCACGACCGTGCCGGTCGACGAGCCCGTCGTCACCATCACCGTGCGTGCGGGTTGCGACATGAAGTCGACGCGCAGCTATGTGCTCCTGGCTGACGTGCCTTCGGATGTCACGCCTCCGGGTGTGGCGATGGCGGGGGCGCGACCGTCGTCCGATGCGGTGCCGGCGCAGAGACAGTCCGCGCGGCCCGCATCTCGGATGGCGGGCGGGGGCGGCGGTGGTGCCGCGAGCCCCGACGGGTCGGGAAGTGCGACGGCGCGCCGCGCCGCGGCCCGTTCTTCAGCGGAACGTGAAAACACCGCCCAGGCCGCACCGCAGGCCAGTGCCCCTGTCGCGCCAGCACCGCGCCGCGCCGCGCCGGTCCTCCCGCGTGCGGTGCCCGCCGCTCGGCCGACGCCGGCCGTTCCGACAAAGACCGAATCCGTCGCGACAGGCCCCAGGCTGCAGGTCGAAGCGCTCGAGCCCGAGCCGGCCAAGGACAACGGGCTGAAGACCACCACCCAACTCGTGCCGCCACCGGTCGAGGATCCAGCGCGCCGCGCCGCTGCCGCTGCGCTCTGGGGCGCGATGAATCCTGCCGCCGAACAGGCACAGCGCGAGAACCAGCGCAACAAGGAGCTCGAAGCCACGCTGGCCGCGTTGCGCGAACAGACCGCGCAGAACCAGCGCGCGCTCCTCGAACTGCGCAGCGAGCTCGCCCAGGCTCGCGAAAGCCAATTCCGCAATCCGCTGGTCTACGCGCTGATTGCCGGGCTGCTGCTGGCACTCTTCGCTCTTCTGCTCTTGTGGCGCGCGAATCGCCGCGCCGCGGCCACTGCATGGTGGCGCGAATCGGTGCTTCAGCCCGAAGGCGAAGACAAGTCCAAGCGGCTGCGACGCCACGGCGGGCTGCTCGATGAGGGTGAATCGGAATCGGACCCCGATTCGGAGCACGAACCGCCGAAGAAGCGCACGCTCGGCATGACGACCTTTGGCGCCTCGCCCTTTGCGCCGCTGGCGGCGGACGACGATGACGAGACCGGCCCGCCGCCGCCCGCCGCACGGCCGATCGAAGGCGTCGCAGCCCGGCCCGTCAACACTGAAGAACTGTTCGACGTGCAGCAGCAGTCGGATTTCTTTCTCTCGCTCGGACAGCAGGACCAGGCGATCGACGTGCTGCGCGAGCACATCGCCGCCAATCCGGGGACGAGCGCGCTGGCGTATCTCGACCTGCTGCGCATCTACCATTCGCTCGACCGCCGCGAGGACTACGCGCATCTCGCCGAGGAGTTCGAACGGGCCTTCAATGCGGATGTTCCGCCGTTCGACAAGTACACCGATGCAGGCAGGGGCCTGGAGCACTATCGCAGCGCGCTGGCGCGCATCGAATCGCAATGGCCCGCGCCGAGCACGCTGGCGCTGATCGAGGAGCTGATCTTCCGCAAGCCCGGCGTCCACGAGGATGGCGCCTTCGATCTCACGGCGTACCAGGAGCTGCTGCTTCTCTACGCGCTGGCCAAGGAGGTGATCGAGCCCGAGCCCGACGCCGTGCCGCCCGCGGCAGTGGCGCCTGCGCCGTTCACGGACACCCATTCGGCGACCGCCACCGCCCCGCTCTGGCCCGACACGATGCCACCTGTCATGCATGACGGTCCGACGCTGCCCCCCTCGATCTATGGTTCGATCGACGACAGGCTGCATCACGACACGGTGATGGCCCCTGACGCACCGGTCGTGCCGGTGCCCGGCGAGGAGCGGGAGGCTCCGCCGCGAGCCGTGCCGCCGCCGGAGCTGGACCTTGCGGAGTTCGACAAGACGGCCTACGAAACCATGCCGACACCGATCGAGCCTTCGAAGCCACCGGCCCCGTCGAGCGATCCGCATATCATCGATTTCGACCTTTTCGATCCGGCCACCGAGGCCGAGATCGCGCCGAAGACGAAGTCGATCAAGCGCTGATGGCCGGTGCGCGCCTCTGCGCCCTGTCCACCGAGGCGCTCAGCGCGATCGCGGCGAGCACTGTCGCGAAGCCGACCCAGTTCATCCAGCCGATTGCACCGTTCGCAAGCAGCCAGCCGCCGGCGCCGGCGCCGATCGCCTGGCCGATGTAGATCCCGGAACTGTTCAGCGCCACCGAGCCCGGCGCAAGCGCGGGGGACAGCGACACCAGCCGTGCCTGCTGCGCTGAATTGGTCGCAAAGCAGCCCAGCCCCCACGGTGTGAGCAGGACGGCCAGCCAGGCCAGGCTGACACCCAGAGGCCAGAGAAGCAGGCTCAGCGCGATCAGCGCGGTCGTCAGCAAGACCATGCGCGACGCGCCGAGGCGATCGACATAGCGGCTCACCAGCATGTTGCCCACCACGCCACAGGCTCCGAACCATGCCCAGATCAGCCCGAGCTGCGTCGCATCGGCGCCCAGCCGCTCCTTCAGGACCGGGGCGAAGTAGCTGAACAGCACGAACTGGCCGGAGCCCTGAAGCGCCGTCACGCAGACGACGCCCATGAGCAGCGGGCTCTTGAAGACGCGCGCCCACGCATCGCGCGAGAGCGCGGCGGGGCGGATGCCGGACGGCAGCTTGAGCCAGATCCACCCCGCGCTCATCAACGAAAGCAGCGCAATGGTGGCGAAGGCTGCGCGCCAGCCCAGATGGCCTCCGATCATGGCGCCAAGGGGCAGACCCAGCACCGAAGCCATGGACCAGCCCAGGAAGACGAAGGTCACGGCGCGCCCCCGCTGCTCTGGCGGCACCAGCAGTCCTGCGCACGCGGCCGCCTGCGCCGTGAAGATCGCCGGCGCGATCACCGTCAGCATGCGAACCGGCAGCAGGGCGCCAAAAGTCGGCATCAACGTGGAGACCAGGTGGCCTAAGGCGTACCAGAGCATCGTGCAGGCCAGCAGCACGCGCCGGTCCCAACCGGCGACCACTGCGGCCAGCAGCGGCGCGCCGACGCACATCACCACGGCGGCGGCAGTGATGAGCTGGCCGGCGGTCGCCGCACCGATCTGGAACGACGAACTGAGCTCGTTGAGCGTGCCGGGCACCACCATGACGCCCGTGCCGATGACGAAGTTGCCCGCCAGCAGGGCCCACAGGGCGGCTGGCAGTGCGGGCTGCTTCAACGGCGGACCTGCAGCGCGCCGGGATTGACGATGTTCGTCGGATTGCCCTTGATGAAGCTCACGACGTTGTCGAACGCCTGCCCGAAGTACATCTCGTAGCTCTCCTGCTCGACGTAGCCGATGTGCGGCGTGCAGATGCAGTTCTCGAGGCGGAGCAGCGCATGGCCCTGCAGCGGCGGTTCGCTTTCGAAGACATCGATGGCCGCCAGACCCGGCCGGCCGCGGTTGAGCGCCGCAAGGAGAGCATCCTGCTCGACCAACTCGGCACGCGAGGTGTTCACGAACAGGGAGGTCGGCTTCATGCGCGACAGATCCTCGAGCGTGACGAGCGCACGCGTTTCCTCGGTAAGTCGGAGATGGACCGACAGCACGTCGGCTGCGGCGAAGAAGGATTCGCGATTCGGCGCGACCTGAAAGCCATCGGACCGCGCCTTGGCCACGCTCTGCTCGCGTCCCCAGATGACCACCTGCATGCCGAACGCCTGGCCGTAGCGCGCGACCAATTGCCCGATGCGTCCGTAGCCCCAGACGCAGAGCGTCTTGCCCTTGAGCACCGAACCCAGCCCGAAATTTGCCGGCATGGATGCCGACTTGAGCCCCGACTGCTGCCAGGCGCCGTGCTTCAGGTTGCTGATGTACTGGGGCAGGCGACGCATTGCCGCCATGATGAGCGCCCAGGTGAGCTCAGCCGGCGCTTGCGGAGACCCGGTGCCTTCGGCCACTGCGATGCCGAGCTCGGAACACGCGTTCACGTCGATGTGGCTGCCGACGCGGCCGGTCTGGGAGATGAGCCTCAGCTTGGGCAGCTTCTCGATCAGCTGCCGCGAAATGTGGGTGCGCTCGCGGATCAGAACGATCACTTCGGCATCCTTGAGTCGAACCGAAAGCTGACCGATACCCTTGACGGTGTTCGTATAGACCTTGGCTGCATAGGCATCGAGCTTGGAGGCGCATTGCAGCTTGCGTACCGCGTCTTGGTAGTCGTCGAGGATCACAATGTTCATGGCTTCCATTGTGCCTTGCACGACCCATCGGCTGTGTCGGTGCATTGCCCGGCGTCGCGCATCGCACGCAACGCCGGGGCGGCTTCAATGCACCCGGGCGCAATGGCCCGCCGCGTCCGCTGCTTCGAGCGCGGCCAGTCGATCAAGCTCCGCACACACGTCCGCCATGCGACCGGAGATGACCACACGGCCCGGGTGCCGATGTGGCTGCTGGGCATCGACCATCCGGACGACACGCAGCGGCCGCGCGCCTCCGGACGCATCCCGGGTCGCGGAGCTCTGCCGCGATGCACAGCTTGGGCGGACGCCGACGTAGCGCAATCCGGATGAGTTGATGTGACGCGAGCGCCGTGCCGGTATCCACCGATCGGCCAGCGACTGCAGGGGCGTGAACAGGTCGACGATGCTGAGAAGAGCGATTCCCATGTGAACTCCAGAAGGTAGAGATTGAACACAGGCAGGATTGCTTTCATTGCCCCGACAGGGTGATGGCTCATGCCATACGCCCGCCACCTGTCGCGGCCGGTGATGAGACCAACGCGGCTTTTGCTGCGCCGACCTGCATGGATTGGCTACATCAGCATCGTGTTGCGAATCAGCCCGACTGCGAGGCCTTCGATCTCGAAGGGCTCTCCTGGCTGGACGAAGATGGTGGGGTAGTCCGGGTTTTCAGCGTGCAGTTCGATGACCTGCTTGTTGCGCTTGAGGCGCTTGACGGTGACCTCGTCACCGAGGCGAGCGACCACGATCTGCCCGTTACGGGCCTCCTTGGTGGCCTGCACGGCGAGAAGGTCGCCATCCATGATGCCGGCGTCGCGCATCGACATGCCGCGCACCTTGAGGAGATAGTCAGGCTGGCGCTGGAACAGCGTGTTCTCGACGTAGTAGGTCTGATCGATGTGTTCCTGCGCGAGGATAGGCGAGCCGGCGGCGACGCGGCCGATCAGGGGCAGCGCAAGCTGCGCCATGCCAGGCAGGGACAGCGAATACTGGTTGTTCCGCGATTCGTTGAGCGCGCGCAGCGCTTCGCCCTTGAGGCGTATGCCTCGCGAGGTGCCGCTCACCAGTTCGATGACGCCCTTGCGAGCCAGTGCCTGCAGATGTTCTTCCGCCGCATTGGCCGACTTGAAGCCCAGTTCGGCCGCGATTTCGGCGCGAGTCGGCGGTGCGCCCGTGCGGGCGATGGCGCTTTGAATCAAGTCCAGAATCTGCTGCTGACGGGCGGTAAGCTTGACGGCGAACTGCATGGTGGCTCCTGAAAGGGACTGGGTGCATATCCAGTACCTGTATTTTTAACCAGTTTCCCTGGGATTGGCAAGCAATGCGCGAAAACATTCAAGGCGGCACGCGCCGGGTTGTCGTTCTTGGCACCGGCGGCACGATTGCAGGACGTGCCAGCCAGGCGGGTGACAACATCGGCTATACCGCCGGTCAGGTGGGTGTGGCGGATCTGCTGGGCGGCATCGAGGCGCCTGAAGGCGTTGCACTTCTTGCGGAGCAGGTGTCGCAGATCGACAGCAAGGACATGAGCTTTGCGATCTGGCAGAAGCTGGCACAGCGGTGCGCGTATTGGCTCGCAGAAGCGGATGTGGCGGGCATCGTCATCACGCACGGGACCGACACGTTGGAGGAGACCGCCTTCTTTCTCCAATCGGTGCTGGCGCCCTCCAAGCCCGTCGTGCTGACCTGTGCGATGCGTCCGGCGACCGCACTGGCGCCCGACGGTCCGCAGAATGTGCGCGACGCCATCGTGGTCGTCGCGACGCCGGGCGCGCGAGGCGTGGTGGCGGTTTGCGCGGGCACCGTGCATGGCGCCGCCGATGTGCAGAAGGTTCATACCTATCGTCTCGATGCCTTCGACTCCGGGGATGCTGGCCCGTTGGCCTACGTGGAGGAGGGGGCTGTTCTGGCGTTGCGCAACTGGCCCGAGCCTCAGCTCGCAACGCCCGTCTTCGATCGTGTCGTCAGCGCGGCATCATGGCCGCGCATCGAGATCCTGGTGAGCCACGCCGAGGCGCGGGGCACGATCGTCGATGCATTGGTCGCCGAACGCAAGCGAGGTGCTCCCGACGCCGTGCAGGGCATCGTGCTTGCCGCAACGGGCAATGGCACGCTGCACCATGCGCTGGAGGCGGCCGCACTGCGCGCGCAGGCCGAAGGGATCGCCGTCGTGCGCGCGACCCGCTGCTTGAAGGGACGCATTCTTCCGAAGACGGGCGAAACCTTGCGCGACGCGGGCGGGCTGACGCCGGTCAAGGCGCGTATCGCGTTGGCGCTTGAGCTTCTCTCCAGCCGTGCGTAGTCCTCTCGACGGAGCCGGCCGATGCTCGACGCACTGCGCACCACCACCTGGGCATATCCGGCGCTGGAGGCCGTGCACATCGTTGGGATCGCGCTGCTGCTGGGCAATCTCGTGGCGCTCGAGATGAGAGTGTTCGGACGGGCGGCCGCGCTCCCTGTGCATGGCGTGGCGCGGCTGTCGCTGACCATCGCCTTGAGCGGCTTCGCGCTCGCAGCAGCCAGCGGTGCACTGATGTTTGCGACCCAGCCCTCCGAGTTGCTCGCGAACCGGGCTTTCCTCGTGAAGATGGGGCTTCTGGTGGCTGCCGGCTGCAACGCCTTCTGGTTTCACGCCCGAGGCTCGCTTGGCAAACTCGACTCGATGGCGCGGATACAGATGTTGTCGTCCACTGCGATCTGGCTGGCCGTGGTGTTCTGCGGCCGATGGATTGCCTACTGATCGAAAGGATCCCGCATGAAACGCCGCAGCCTCGTACTCGCCGCTGCATCCGTCCCCGCGACGATGTCGTCCGCCTGGGCGCACCACGGATGGGGCAGCTTCGACCAGGATCGGCCCCTTTATCTCGAAGGCAAGGTGGTGAGCGTGAAGTGGCAGAACCCGCACGTCGAACTCATGGTCGAGGTGCCGCCGGATCTGAAGGTGCCGGCGGACTTGCCGAAGCGCGCCTTGCCTGCACAGACCTCGCCCGTGGACGGAGCCGCGCTGCTCGCCAAGGCGGCGCTGCCGGGCCGCACCGCGCGTCAGTGGGAGTTCGAACTGGCGCCACTCACCCGAATGGAGGCCTGGAAGATCCCGGAGATCAAGCCGGGCACGCAGGTGGCTGCGGTCGGCTTCGGGCAAAAGGAGGATAAAGAGGCAGTGATCCGCGTCGAGTACCTGTTCGTCGACGGGAGGGTGTACGGGCTGCGTTCCAGCCCGGCCTGATCAGCTCGCCAGCGCGGCAAGCGCACGCTGCGTGATTTCGTCGACGGTGCCGACGCCGCTGATGGAGCGGTACTTCGGCGCCGCAGCGGGCTCGACTTTGGCCCACTGGGAGTAATAGTCGACCAGCGGACGGGTCTGCTGGCTGTAGACGTCAAGCCGCTTGCGGACGGTTTCTTCCTTGTCGTCTTCGCGCTGGATCAGGTCTTCGCCCGTCACGTCGTCCTTTCCGTCGACCTTCGGCGGATTGAACTTCAGGTGATAGGTGCGCCCGGATGCCGGATGCGAGCGGCGACCGCTCATGCGATCGATGATGTCGGAGAAGGGGACGTCGATCTCGAGGACGTAGTCGAGCTTGACGCCCGCGGCGCGCATCGCCTCGGCCTGCGGGATGGTTCGCGGAAAGCCGTCGAACAGGAAGCCTTGCGCGCAATCCGCCTGCGCAATCCGCTCCTTCACGAGGTTGATGATCAGGTCATCGCTGACCAGGGCGCCCGAAGCCATCACGGCTTCGGCCTGCTTGCCTAGCGGTGTGCCGGCCTTGACCGCCGCGCGGAGCATGTCGCCAGTGGAAATCTGGGGGATGCCGTATTTCTGGCAAATGAAGGCCGCCTGAGTGCCTTTGCCCGCCCCGGGTGCGCCCAACAATATCAGTCTCATGGTGTCCTCGAAGGTTTTTTTGGATTTCTGTCGCGCCGTGCTGATCACGAGTGGCGTCAATGGCGGAGTTCCTTTGAGGATAGCATGGCCCCTCGGCGGGCCCGGCGCTAAGGTGCCGCGAAGAGGGCTCGGACGCGCGCGAGGTCCTCTGGGGTGTCGATGCCGGGGCCGGGCGCGTGCTCGCTGACGTGCACGGCGATGCGATGACCATGCCAGAGTGCGCGCAACTGCTCGAGCGCCTCAGTGCCTTCCACCGGCGCCGGAGGAAGGCTCGGAAACTGCCGAACGAAGCCGGCGCGGTAGCCGTAGATGCCGATGTGCCGCAGGGCGGGCGGCGAGGGCGGCAGCTTGTTCGGCCCGGCATCCGCGAATCCGTCGCGCCACCAGGGGATCGGTGCGCGGCTGAAGTAGAGCGCGTAGCCATTCGCGTCCAGAACGGTCTTGACGACGTTCGGATTGGCGAACTCCTGCACCGAATCGATCGCATGCGCTGCGGTGCTCATGGCCGCCCCGGGATGGTCGGACAGCGTTTGCGCGACCGCATCGATCAGAGAAGGGTCGATCAGCGGTTCGTCGCCTTGGACGTTGACGACGATCGCGTCGTCCGACAAGCCGAGCTGGGCGCAGGCTTCCGACAGGCGATCGCTGCCGCTCGCATGGTCCTGGCGGGTGAGCAGGGCTTCGATGCCATGCGCCTTGCAGGCCTCGATGATGCGGGCGTCGTCACCCGCCACCACCACGCGCCCGGCCGCCGATTCGTGCGCGCGCTGCGCCACGCGCACCACCATGGGCAGACCGGCGATGTCGGCCAACGGCTTGTCCGGCAGCCGGGTCGAGGCCAGCCTTGCCGGGATCAGGACGATAAACCTGGTCAAGATCAAAGGCCCAGTTCTTCGTCCGTCAGGGGCCGTGCCTCGTTCTCGAGCAGCACCGGAATGCCGTCGCGCACCGGGTACGCCAGGCGGGCGCTGCGTGAGACGAGTTCCTGCTTCTCGGGATTCCAGGTGAGCGGTCCCTTGGTCACAGGGCAGACGAGCAGTTCAAGCAGCTTGGTATCCATCGGTCGATGATAGCTTTGCGTCGAGTGCGGAGAAGAAGGCTGCTTCGGGCTCGAACACCAGGGGCACGGCCAGCACATCCGGTGCCTTGCGCCAGAGTTTCACGGCGTCCTTCTCGGTGCAGAGCACCGTGCAGCCTTGCGCTGCAGCGGGCGCCCAATCCTCGAAATCGTGATGGTCCGGCAGCGCGATGCAATGTTCGAGGCGCAGGCCGTACTGGCGCAGCATGTCGAAGAAGGCCTCGGGCTTCGCGATGGCTGCGACAGCTGCAAGTTTCCGATCCGCAAGCTCGGCCAGCCGCACCTGGGAGCCGTCGCTCGTGAGCGCATGGTCGGCAAGCGACCGTTTGGCCGTGAACCCCGCGAAGGCCGGATGCCGGCCGGTGTGCAGTACGAGATCGCAGCTCCGAGGCCACTTCTCGCGCAGCGGTCCCGCGGGGAGCAGCCATGCATTGCCGACGCCACGGTCGTCGAAGACGCAGATCTCGACATCGCGCGCCATCGCGAGATGCTGCAGGCCGTCGTCGCTGACGATGACCCGGACCTCGGGATAGCGTGCACGAAGGGCTCGCGCGGCCTCGATGCGACGTTCGGCGACGAATAGCGGGGCGCCGGTCGAGCGCCGTATCAGCAACGGCTCGTCGCCCGCGTCGGCAGGAATACTGTCGTCCAGCACTTCGCGGCAGCCGGTGGTCGATCGGCCATAGCCGCGCGACACCACGCCCGCCCGAATACCCCGCGATTGCAGATGGCGCACGATGGCCATGACGACCGGCGTCTTTCCCGACCCGCCGGCGACCACATTGCCGACCACGATCACCGGCACGTCGACGCGTTCGGTCCGCAGGAGGCCGAGCCGGAAAAGGGCGCGCCGCAAAGCGGTCAGCCCACCGTAGAGCAGTGACAGCGGCCAGAGCAGCCGCGCCAGCGTGCCGCGTCGCAGCCAGGCGTGCTGCAACGAAGCCAAGGCTATCGTCCCGCCTGGGCGGCCGACTGCGTGGCGAAGGTGATCTGCATGAGGCCGGCTCGCCTTGCGGCCTCCATGACGGTGATCACGGATTGATGCGCCGCGCTGGCGTCGGCGCTGATGATGACGACGTTGTCCTTTGCCCCCGTGGCTGCAGCGCTCAGGGCCGCCGTGACTGCTTCGACGCTGCGATCGGGCAGAGGCGTCTTGTTGATCGCGTAGCGGCCATCGGCCGATACCGAGACGATCACTTCCTTGGGATAGTCGCGCGCCGCCTCGACATCGGCCACCGGCAGCCGAAGCTGCATCTCCGTGAACTTGCTGTAGGTGGTCGACAGCATCAGGAAGATCAGCACGACGAGCAGGACGTCGATGAACGGGATCAGGTTGATCTCCGGCTCGTCGCGCGAGCCGTGGCGGAAGTGCATTCTCATCGGCGCAGCGTATTCAGATGACGTGCGAAACGTTCGCCGGCGAGCTCGAGGTTGAGCAAATACTCATCGACCCGGCTTCGGAAATAGCGCCAGAAGATCAGCGTCGGAATCGCGATGATCAGACCGAACGCCGTGTTGTAGAGCGCGATCGAGATGCCGTGCGCGAGCTGGGCGGGATTGCCGGAGCCGACCGCGCCGCTGGAGGGCGATTGCGAGCCGAAGATCTCGATCATGCCGATGACCGTGCCGAGCAGGCCCAGCAGCGGCGCGGCGGAGGCGATCGTCGCGAGCGCGGGCAGATAGCGCTCGAGTCGATGCGCCACGATGCGCCCGGCAGCTTCCATCGAGACGCGAAGATCATCTTCGCTGGACGACGGATTGGAGTTCAAAGCCCGAAAGCCAGCGGCGAGGACTTCGCCGAGGCTGGAATTGCGCTCCAGCTTCGTCACGACGTCCGGGGCCGGAACGGAATTGCGAGAAACCGCGATGGCCTCGTCGAGCAACTTGGGTGGCAAGACTTTCGAGGTTTTCAGACTGGCGAAGCGCTCGATGACGAGTGCCAGGCCGATTACCGAACAGGCGAGCAGCGGCCAGATCGGCCAGCCCGCAGCAACTATGATGGAAAACAAATATTCCTCCGGCCCATCGACTGCAAATGCGCGGCGATTATCTACCGAGCCGGCACACGTTTCCGGTGTCCTTCACATGTAGGGATTGACGCACAGAAACTGTGGATAACTTTGTGATTAACGCGCAGAGCAACCCAGCCGGAGCCGCGCCAGATGGGCGCCTCACTGGATAGAGCGATATTTGAGCAGCACTTTTTCCAATGAAATCAATGGCTTGCACGAGAACATGTGCCTGTGATGCACATGGAGAGTTCCATCGAGGGGCCCCACGGCCGCTTGTGGAAGATTCGCAGCCTGTCACAGCGATGCGGCATGACCGAACGTGAGCAAACACCTGCGGGCGGCGTGCGCGTCTGGGCCGTGGGCGCACTATGTCGTGCGGTCGCGGACGCGCTCGAAGCGCGCTTCGACCCGGTTGTTGTCAGGGGCGAGATCTCGGGCTTTTCCAGAGCCTCGAGCGGCCACTGCTATTTTTCGCTGAAGGATCAGAACGGGCAGCTGCGCTGCGCCATGTTCCGTCGCGCGGCGGGTCTGCTCGACTTCACGCCGCGCGATGGCGACCAGGTCGAAGTGCGCGGCCGGCTCGGGCTCTACGAACCGCGCGGCGATTTGCAGCTGATCGTCGAGAGCCTTCGTCGCGCGGGGCAGGGTGCTTTGTTCGAGCAGTTTCTTCAGCGCAAGGCCAAGCTCGAGGCGGAGGGGCTTTTCGAGGCCGCGAGAAAGCGCCCGTTGACCGCGATGCCCCGGTCCATCGGCTTGGTGACGTCGCTCGGTGCCGCGGCGCTCCACGACGTGGTGACCGCGCTGAGGCGTCGCGTGCCCCATATTCCGGTGGTGCTCGCGCCGGCTGCAGTACAGGGCGCAAATGCGCCGGGCGATCTCGTGCGCTCGCTGGAGGCGCTCTATGCATTGAAGCCCCAGGTCGATGTCATCCTGTTGGTGCGTGGTGGCGGGTCGATCGAGGATCTCTGGGCCTTCAACGACGAAATGCTGGCGCGGACGATCGTCAAAAGTCCGGTGCCGCTCATCAGCGGCGTCGGCCACGAAACCGACTTCACGATCGCCGATTTCTGTGCCGACGTACGTGCGCCCACGCCGACTGCCGCCGCGGAACTCGTCGCCGCGCCGCGCGATGTCTGGCTCGGCGCACTGGAGCTGATCGAAGAGCGCCTGCGGGACGCGATCCTCGCGAGGATCGACGCGTCGAGCCAGCGGCTGGACGTTGCAGCGGGACGGCTCGGCCGTCCGTCCGAGCTGGTGGGGCGCCAGCGTCTGCGTCTGGCTCATCATGCCCAACGGATGCATTTCGCCGTGCAAGCAAAGACGGCGCGACTCGATCATGCGCAGCAGGTGCTGCAGACCGGGCTGCCTTCGCGGCTTCGCATGGCGCTCGATCGTCACCACGACTTGCTCAGCCGGGCATCGCTGCGTTTGAACCTGCTGGATCCGGCGCTCGTGCTTCAGCGGGGCTATGCGCTCATCACGGACGCGCAAGGGCATGCGGTCACCAGCGTCGATCGATTGGCGGCTGGCGACGAAGTGCAGGCGCATCTCGCCGATGGCCACGCCGATCTCAAGGTCCTGCGAACTGCGGCCAAAGAATTGCGTGCGACGTCAGGGGTGTGATTTCCTTTCTAGAATCAAACATCCCACAACCAACCCGAGAGCAAAAACATGGAACACGTTCTTCCTCCCCTGCCATACGCGATGGACGCCCTGGCGCCCGAGTACTCCAAGGAGACTCTCGAGTACCACTACGGGAAGCACCACAACGCCTACGTGGTGAATCTGAACAACCTGCAGAAGGGCACGGAGTTCGAAAACATGACGCTCGAGGACATCGTCAAGAAGTCCAGCGGCGGCATCTACAACAATTCGGCCCAGATCTGGAACCACACCTTCTTCTGGAACTGCATGAAGCCCGCGGGCGGCGGCGAGCCCGGTGGGGCGCTGGCCAAGGCGATCGATGCCAAGTGGGGCAGCTACGCGGCATTCAAGGAAGCGTTCGTCAAGTCTGCCGTGGGTAACTTCGGTTCCGGCTGGACCTGGCTGGTGAAGAAGGCGGACGGCTCCGTGGACATCGTGAATACCGGTGCCGCCGGCACACCGCTCACCACCGCCGACAAGGCGCTGCTGACCGTCGACGTCTGGGAACATGCCTACTACATCGACTATCGCAACCTGCGTCAGAAGTTCGTCGAGACCTTCCTCGCCAAGCTGGTGAACTGGAGCTTTGCCGAGAAGAACTTCGGTTGATTCCGGTTCTCCGCAATGACGAAAAAGCCGACCGCGGGTCGGCTTTTTCGTTGGCTTCGAGGCGTGGGGTTAGCGACTCTGTCCGAAGAGCTCGCTGCCGAGCTTCGTGCCGGCCTTGATGTTCTTACGCTCGAACCAGCCTTGGTTCATCTCGAGGACGAAGCGCACCGGTTCCTTGGAGCAGTGTGAATCTTCGGTCATCGGCTTCATGTCGGCGAGGTTCACGATGCGCCCGTCGTCCGCCACGAAGGCTGCGGAGAGGGGGATCAAGGTGTTCTTCATCCAGAAGCACTGGGTCGCCGGCTGCTCGAAGACAAAGATCATTCCTTCGGCCTGCGGCATTTCCTTGCGGAACATGAGGCCGGTCTGGCGCTGCTCGGCCGTTTTGGCGACTTGTGCATCGATTTGATACATCCCGGCCGTTATCCGGACATGAGGCAGATTGCTTTGCGGCTCCTGCGCGTGCGCAAAAATCAAAGACGTGGACAGCAGGAGAAGAGCGAATAAGCGCTGAAACATGGATCGGCTTTCAAACGGCAACACAAACAACAATGCCCGCGTCTGCGGGCATCGCCAATTGCCGCGAGCTTACCTCTAATTCGGGTCCAATTGCTGTCGGCTGGCTGACAGCCGAGTCAGTGGGATGAGCGAAAAAAAAGCGTTCCCATGGAACGCTTTTCATTGGGACGAGCCCTGACTTACTGAGGCGTGCCGCCTTGCGGGTTCATCTTGCGCACGTTGCCCTGTTTGTCGCGGCGACGGTCACTGCGCGTGTCGGCGCGTGCCTGGCCGGCGGCCGTTGCCTTGTTCTGGGTCAGGCCACCGCTGCCTTCGGCCGTCTTGGGCGTGTCGCCGCCTTGCGGACGCACTTCGCCCTGGGGCTTGCTCGCACGGCGTTCCGTGGCGCGCTGTTGCGGCTTGGTGTTGGTCGGCGGAGCGGCTTCCTGCGAGGTGGAGCCGCCTTGTGCGGACGCACTAACCGAGAACAGACCGGCACTGGCTGCGATCAGGCCGGCCATCGTTGCTGCGAGAACTTTGCTCATTACGGATTCCTCATTGGAAATGGTTGAAAACGCCTCCCGGCCAGCAGAAGGTCTGTCAACAACGGCGCCAATACGGCCGCGGTTGACACATCCTCAGGCTCCTCCGGTTGCGTCTAAAATTCTAAGGGTATTCAGGCGATTGGAAACGTAGTGTCTTCCAGTCTTCATTTCATCCGGAGCCGACGCCCACATGTCCAGCTATCAGCACATCAAAGTCCCATCCGAAGGCCAAAAGATCTCGGTCAATGCCGACAACTCGCTGAATGTGCCTGATCACCCGATCATTCCGTTCATCGAAGGAGACGGAACGGGCCTGGACATTACGCCGGTGATGCTGAAGGTGGTCGATGCCGCAGTGGCCAAGGCTTACGGCGGGAAGCGGAAGATCCACTGGATGGAGGTCTATGCAGGCGAGAAGTCGACCAAGGTCTACGGTCCCGACGTCTGGCTGCCCGACGAGACGCTGCAGGCAGTTCGCGAATACGTGGTTTCGATCAAGGGACCGCTGACGACACCGGTGGGTGGCGGCATCCGTTCGTTGAACGTTGCATTGCGGCAGGAGTTGGACTTGTACGTCTGCCTGCGGCCGATCCAGTATTTCGAGGGTGTACCGAGCCCCGTGAAAGAGCCGCAGAAGACCAACATGGTGATCTTCCGCGAGAACTCCGAGGACATCTACGCCGGCATCGAATTCAAGGCCGAGAGCGACAAGGCGAAGAAGCTCATCAAGTTCCTCCAGGACGAATTCGGCGTCAAGAAGATCCGCTTTCCGAATACCTCGGGCATCGGTATCAAGCCGGTTTCGCGGGAGGGCACCGAGCGCCTGGTTCGCAAGGCCATCCAGTACGCGATCGACAACGACAAGTCCAGCGTCACGCTCGTGCACAAGGGCAACATCATGAAGTTCACGGAGGGATCGTTCCGTGACTGGGGCTACGGCCTGGCGGCCAAGGAATTCGGCGCCGAACTCATCGACGGCGGTCCGTGGATGAAACTCAAGAACCCGAAAAGCGGTAAAGAAATAACCGTCAAGGATTCGATTGCTGATGCGTTCCTGCAACAGATTCTGCTCCGACCGGCCGAGTACAGCGTCATTGCGACGCTCAACCTGAACGGTGACTACATTTCAGACGCCTTGGCGGCGCAGGTCGGCGGCATCGGAATCGCCCCTGGCGCGAACCTGAGCGACACCGTCGCCATGTTCGAGGCCACCCACGGCACTGCGCCCAAGTACGCGGGCAAGGACTATGTGAACCCCGGCTCGGAGATCCTCTCGGCCGAGATGATGCTGCGCCACATGGGCTGGAAGGAGGCCGCCGACTTGATCATCAGTGCCATGGAGAAATCGATCGTGAGCAAGAAGGTGACCTACGACTTCGCGCGCCTGATGGAAGGCGCCACCCAGGTCAGCTGCTCCGGATTCGGGCAGGTCATGATCGACAACATGTAAGCCGCGTCCGGGACGTTCCGGACCGCAGGCACCAGGCCCCGGCGTTCGCAAGGCGCCGGGGCTTTCTTTTCGCTGCGATCGCCCGATATGGAGAGTTCTGCCGGGACTGAAGGCACGGCGTTTGCATGGCTTGGCGACCGGTTCCGCCCGCGATTCGCCTTGAATGTCACAAAGCCGCCACCACTTGTCCCCCTGCCGCAAGTGCAATGCGCGGCTGCTCTATAAAATGATTTTCATGGCTACCAGAATCCCCCCGACCCCCAAGACGCCACCGGCCACGAAGCCGGCCGGCGACGACGGCGACTCGGTCGTGCTCGAACGGCGGCCGCAGAAGACTGCACCACCCCAGATGTACCAGGTGGTGATGCTCAACGATGACTACACGCCGATGGAATTCGTGATCGTCGTGATCCAGCAGTTTTTCAACAAGGACCGGGAAACAGCCACGCAGATCATGCTCAAGATCCATCTCGATGGGCGCGGCGTGTGCGGCGTGTACTCCCGCGACATGGCGGCGACCAAGGTGAATCAGGTGATGGAAGCAGCCCACCAGGCCGGGCACCCGCTGCAATGCGTCAGCGAACCGGTTGAATAAATTGCGCTCCAACCCATCTGCGGAATATTTACAGCAAGGCCAAAAGGAAATCACATGATTGCCCAGGAACTGGAAGTCAGCTTGCACATGGCTTTTGTCGAAGCCAGGCAGCAGCGCCACGAGTTCATCACGGTGGAGCACCTGCTGCTCGCCTTGCTGGACAACCCGAGTGCCGCGGAGGTCCTGCGTGCGTGCTCGGCCAATGTCGACGACCTGCGGGCGTCGCTCACCAACTTCATCAAGGACAACACGCCGCAGGTTGCGGGCACCGATGACGTGGACACCCAGCCTACGCTGGGCTTCCAGCGCGTCATCCAGCGCGCGATCATGCACGTGCAGTCGACCGGAAACGGCAAGAAAGAGGTCACCGGTGCCAACGTGCTCGTGGCGATCTTCGGCGAGAAGGACTCGCATGCCGTGTACTACCTGCACCAGCAGGGCGTGACGCGCCTTGACGTCGTGAACTTCATCGCCCACGGCATCAAGAAGAGCGATCCGCCGGAAGCAGCCAAGGGCAGCAGCGACGCCTCGTCCGGCGAGGGCGAGGAGGGCGGCGGCGAGAAGAACGAGAAGTCGTCTCCTCTCGAGCAGTTCACCCAGAACCTCAACCAGCTTTCGAAGGAAGGCAAGATCGATCCGCTGATCGGCCGCGAGTACGAGGTCGAGCGCGTGATCCAGATCCTGTGCCGCCGTCGAAAGAACAACCCGCTGCTGGTCGGCGAGGCCGGCGTGGGCAAGACGGCGATCGCGGAAGGGCTCGCGTGGCGCATCACGCAAGGCGATGTGCCCGAAATCCTTGCCGAATCGAACGTGTACTCGCTCGACATGGGCGCGTTGCTCGCGGGCACGAAGTACCGCGGCGATTTCGAGCAGCGTCTCAAGGGCGTGCTCAAGTCGCTCAAGGACAAGCCGAACGCGATCCTGTTCATCGACGAGATCCACACGCTGATCGGCGCTGGCGCCGCTTCGGGCGGTACCCTGGATGCATCGAACCTGCTGAAGCCGGCGCTTTCGAGCGGCCAGCTCAAGTGCATCGGCGCCACCACGTTCAGCGAATACCGCGGCATCTTCGAGAAGGATGCGGCGCTGTCCCGCCGCTTCCAGAAGGTCGATGTGGTCGAGCCGACGGTGGCCGAGACGGTCGACATCCTCAAGGGCCTGAAGTCGCGCTTCGAGGAGCATCACGGCGTCAAGTACGGCCCGGCCGCACTGCAGGCCGCCGCCGAGTTGAGCGCCAAGTACATCAATGACCGTCACCTGCCCGACAAGGCGATCGACGTCATCGACGAGGCTGGCGCGGCCCAGCGCATCCTGCCTGCGAACAAGCGCAAGAAGACCATCAGCAAGACCGAGGTCGAGGAAATCGTCGCGAAGATCGCGCGCATTCCCCCGGCCAACGTGTCGAACGACGACCGCGGCAAGCTGCAGACCATCGAGCGCGACCTCAAGAGCGTGGTGTTCGGCCAGGACAAGGCCCTGGAAGTGCTCGCCTCCGCGGTCAAGATGGCCCGCTCGGGCCTCGGCCGCGACGACAAGCCGATCGGCTCGTTCCTGTTCAGCGGCCCCACCGGCGTCGGCAAGACCGAAGCGGCGCGCCAGCTCGCCTACATCATGGGCATCGAGCTGATCCGCTTCGATATGTCGGAGTACATGGAGCGCCATGCGGTTAGCCGCCTGATCGGCGCGCCTCCGGGCTACGTGGGGTTCGACCAGGGCGGCCTGCTGACCGAGGCGATCACGAAGAAGCCGCATGCGGTGCTGCTGCTCGACGAAATCGAGAAGGCGCACCCGGACATCTTCAACGTGCTGCTGCAGGTGATGGACCACGGGACGCTGACGGACAACAACGGTCGCAAGGCCGACTTCCGCAACGTCATCATCGTCATGACCACCAACGCCGGTGCCGAGACGATGAACAAGTCGACCATCGGCTTCACGAACCCGCGCCAGGCCGGCGACGAGATGGGCGACATCAAGCGCCTGTTCACGCCGGAGTTCCGCAACCGCCTGGACGCGATCGTGAGCTTCAAGTCGCTCGATGAGCAGATCATCCTGCGCGTGGTCGACAAGTTCCTGCTGCAACTCGAGACGCAGCTGGCCGAGAAGAAGGTGGACGTCACGTTCACCGACACGCTGCGCAAGCATCTCGCGAAGAAGGGCTTCGATCCGCTGATGGGCGCGCGCCCGATGCAGCGTCTGATCCAGGACACGATCCGTCGTGCCTTGGCCGACGAACTGCTGTTCGGTCGCCTGCAGGAAGGCGGTCGCCTGACGGTCGATCTGGACGACAAGGAAGAGGTCGTGCTCGACATCCAGCCGCTTCCGAAGAAGGAAGGACGCTCGAAGCCGGAAGCAGAAGAAACTGCAGCAGGCTGATCGGCGAGTCTGGAAGGCCATCGAAGGCCGGTAGCATCGGGCTACCGGCCTTTTTCTTTTTCAGCCACCTCTCGCCTTGATCCTCCCCGAACTCAATCAGGAATGGAAGACAGGCCTCTCCCTTGCGTGGAGCGGCTATATCGCGATCCTTTCGGTCTGGATCGTGATGCAGAAGCGGGCGCCGGTGTCGACGATGAGCTGGATCCTCTCGCTCGCGCTGCTGCCATTCGTCGGCTTTCTCATCTACTACTTCCTCGGGCCGCAGCGCCTGAAAAAGCAGCGGCTCAGGCGCCTTCGCAGCCGTGCCATCGAGCAGGCGCCGGGCGACATCGCCAGGCTGCGGGACGCATCGAAGCGTGCGCCGCCCACCTTGCGGAAGCTGGCTGCCCTGGGTACGGCGGCCTGCGGCCTGCCGGTGTCGACGGCCACGTCGGTCGAGCTGCTGTCGGGCGGTGCACGCACCTTCGATGCGATCTTCGACTGCATCCGCCAGGCACGGGACCACGTGCATCTCGAGTACTACATCTTCGAGCCCGACAACATCGGCACCGCGCTGCGCGACCTGCTGATCGAGCGCGCGCGTCAAGGCGTGACGGTGCGCCTGTTGCTCGATGCGCTCGGCTCCAAGCGCGTCGGCCGCAAGTTCATGGAGCCGATGCGCGAGGCCGGAATTCATGTGGCGCTGTTCCACGACACGCGCATCGGCCGGCGTCTGCGTCCGGTGACCAACTACCGGACGCACCGCAAGATCGTCGTCTGCGACGGCCGCATCGGCTTCACCGGCGGCGTCAACATCACCGATGAAGAAGATGCGCGCACGCGTCCGGACGCCTACCACGATGTCCACCTGAAGATCGAGGGAAGCGCCGTTCGCTGGCTCCAGACCACGTTCATCGAGGACTGGACCTACGCCACCGGCGAGACGCTGAGACATGTGCATCGGGCGATCGACACCATGTTCCCGCGCGTCGACGCGGAGGACGGCGTAGGCGACATCCCGGTGCAGATCGTCACCAGCGGCCCCGACAGCGCGGTCGAGGCGATCCATCGCATCCAGGTCGACGCGATCCATTCAGCGGAGCAGCGCGCGTGGCTCACCACGCCGTACTTCGTGCCCACCGAGCCGGCATTGATGGCGCTCACCAGTGCCGCGCTGCGCGGCGTCGACGTGCGGCTGCTGGTGCCGCGTCGCAGCGACTCCCTCGTCGTGAGCGCCGCTGCCCGTTCGTACTACGACGAGCTGATTTCCGCCGGCGTCAAGATCTGGGAATACAAGGCGCGGATGCTGCACTCCAAGACGCTGGTGGTGGACGAGAACTGCGCGATGATCGGCACCGCCAATTTCGACAACCGCAGCTTCAGACTCAATTTCGAAGTGTCGGCCGTGATCTACGGTCCAACCCTCACGGGCGCACTGGTGACGCAGTTCCAGACCGACCTGCGCAACGCCTCGCCCGTGCGCGGCAACCGGCACCAGAGTTTCCCGAAGCGCCTGGGCGAAGCCACGGCGCGCTTGTTTTCCCCTTTGCTTTGACGATGGCTCCTCACACTTTTCTCTGGCACGACTACGAAACCTTCGGATCCGTGCCGCGCCGTGACCGGCCGGCGCAGTTCGCCGCCATCCGAACCGATGCCGAGCTCAACGAGATCGGCGAGCCGATGATGATCTACTGCAAGCCCGCGCCGGACTATCTGCCGAGCCCGGAGGCCTGCCTGATCACCGGCATCACGCCGCAGCAATGCCTGGAGCACGGCCTGCCCGAACACGAATTCGCCGCGCGGATCGAAAGCGCGTTTTCGAAGCCCGGCACCATCGGCGTGGGCTACAACACGATCCGCTTCGACGACGAAGTCACGCGCTTTCTCTTCTGGCGCAACCTCATCGACCCCTATGCGCGCGAGTGGCAGAACGACTGCGGCCGTTGGGACCTGCTCGACGTGGTGCGCCTGACCTATGCGCTGCGCCCCGACGGCATCGAATGGCCGAGGAAGGCGGATGGCACCCAGAGCTTCAAGCTCGAGGACCTGAGCCGTGCCAACGGCCTGGTGCACGAGGCGGCGCACGACGCCTTGTCCGACGTCCGCGCGACCATCGCCCTGGCGCGCCTGATTCGCGATCGGCAGCCGCGCCTGTTCGACTTCGCCTTCGCACTGCACCGCAAGGACCGCGTGGCCAGCGAACTGGGTCTTCCGGCGACGAAGGAAAGCATGCGGCCCTTCCTGCACGTCTCCGGCATGTTCCCCGCCGAGCGCGGGTGCCTCGCGGTCATGTGGCCGCTGGCGAGTCATCCGACCAATCGCAACGAGCTGCTTGCCTGGGACCTTGCGCACGACCCGAGCGAGCTGGGCGGGCTCGACGCGGAGACGATGCGGCTTCGTCTTTTCACGCGGACCGCCGATCTGCCGGAAGGCGTGACGCGGCTGCCGATCAAGAGCGTGCACCTGAACAAGTCGCCCATGGTCGTGGGCAACCTGCGCACGCTCGCGCCGGCCATGGCCACGCGATGGAGCATCGACATGGACGCTGCCATGCGCAATGCGGCCATCGCCGCTTCGCTGCCCGACATGACCGGCATCTGGCAGCGCGTCTTCGAGCGTGCGAAGGAAGGTACGCCCGATGTCGACGAGGACCTCTATGGCGGCTTCGTCGGCAATGGCGATCGCCGGCGGCTCACGGAACTGCGCAGCCTGTCACCGGCGCAACTCGTGCACGCGCAGGCACGCACCGCGTTCGACGACCCAAGGCTCGAAGAATTGCTTTTCCGCTACCGCGCCCGCAATTTCGTCGAAACGCTGACGGAAGAAGAAGCAGAGCGTTGGGAGGCGCATCGCGTGGCGCGGCTGCTCGAAGGCGAGGGCGGTGCGCGCAATGTCGACGAGCTGTTCGCAGAGATCGACACGCTCGCCGAGAAGGCGGACGAGCGCGGCGAGGAAATCCTCGGTGCGCTGTACGAATACGCCGAAGCGATCGCACCGGCGGTGTGACGTGACGATACGTCGCCTGCTTCCCGCCGATGCCGGGTGCTATCGCGCGCTGATGCTCGAAGCTTATGCGCGCCATCCGGACGCATTCACCTCGACGGTCGCGGAGCGCGCAGCACTGCCGCTTTCATGGTGGCGCAAGCGCCTCGATGCTTCTGAAGCGGCCGACCAGGTGGTGTTCGGCGCCTTCGATGGCGACGTGCTGGTGGGCGCCGCCGGGTTGCAGTTCCAGGCCCGCGAAAAGGCGAGGCACAAGGCCGACCTGTTCGGGATGTACGTGGCGGAATCCGCGCGCGGCGCCGGGTTCGGGCGGCAACTCGTGGCCGCGCTGCTGGACGAGGCTGCGGCACGGGCAGGCGTCAAGCTCGTGCAGCTCACCGTGACCGAAGGCAACGCCGCCGCGCAGACGCTGTACGAGCGCTGCGGCTTCAGGCCGTTCGGCGTCGAACCCTACGCCGTCGCGCTCGAAGGCGCGTACCTCTCGAAGGTGCACATGTGGTGCGCGGTGGCGGCGCTGCCCTGAAAGCGCCGGCGCCGCTTCAATGCAGCGCCCGGGCCGCGCCGAGGATCACGTCTTCCGATGCCAGCTTGCCGATGCCGCCCAGGCCTTCGGTGCTGCATTCGATGTCCGCCCAGCGCACGATGCCTTCGCGGTCGATCATGAAATAGGCCTTGAGCTGCGGCCACTGTCGTTCGACATCGGCGTTGTCGGTCGGCGTGTTGACGTAGCCGTCCCGATCCTGGAACACCTTGGCGGCTTCGGAAATCGGCAGCGCCTCTGGCAGGTCGCCGAACGGGTTCACGCGGATCTGTTCCAGTGCCTGGATGAGGTCCGGCGTGGCCTCCGGCTTGGGCACCCCGTACGCCCGATGCGTCGAGAGTTCGGGGTCCGAGGCCAGCCGCAACCGTGTCGGCCTGAACTTGAAGTAGCGCCGGGCGTTCTCCGGCGCCGTGGCCACCACGGCGAGGCTTTCGACATTCAGGGCTTTCAGCTTGTCGTCGAGGCTGCCGAGCTGGACGAGCTGCCGTCGGCAGAAGGGGCACCACAGACCCACCATCAGCGCCAGGAAAAGGGGACTTCGGCCGCGATAGTCCGCCAGCGAGATGGTGTCGGCATCGGCGACTGCCGGCAGGGCAAAGTCGGGGGCCGGTTCGCCCGGTGCGACGGGCGGATTCATGGCGGTTGTCATGGCGGGCTCCTTCGCGTCTGCGACGCTGAAGCGGGGGCCATGCAAATTACCACGCAGCGGGCGGCGTCGCCAGAGGGCCACTGCCGGTCGGTCGCGGGCGGTAGCGCTTTGTGACGATCGGCACGTTCAGTTGCGCAGCAGGAAGGCTTCCACCGCCTCGTTCACGACGTCCGGGTGCGTGACCGGTCCCATGTGGCCGAGGTCGGTGAATTCCAGGACCGTGACCGAAGGCAGGACGCCGGTCAGAAGTCGCGCAACCCCATGCGTCGAGGCCGGCGACCGGGCGCCCAGCACGTACAAGACCGGAATGTCGAGCCCCGCGAAATCGCGCAGCGGTGTCGGCTCGGTGAACAGGGCGCGTGCCCAGCCCGCGACGTTGTGCATGCTGCCGGCGATCTGCGCGCGTCGCGCGTCGGGCATCGACTGCCAGGCCCCATCGCCCATCCAGTAGTCGATGAAACGCTCGCCGGCCGCCATCGGATCGTTCGCGCGGATCGATTTCGCCGCGTCGTCGGCGGCCGAGCGGATGCCGTTCGCCGCAGGCTGTGCCGGGGATTCCTGCTCGAGCACGGCGAAGAGGGTCGGCTCGTAGAGAACCATCGCGCGGATCCGATCCGGAAACGACAGCGCCGCGATCAACGCCACCGCCGCCCCGTACGAGTGGCCGACCAGAAAGAACGGATGCCCTGCTGCCGCAAAGACCGGTTCCAGCAGCGCGACTTCATCGCGCAGCGTGACCGCGCGATTCGCAGGCCATGCGGGGCTCTTGCCGGCGCCGATCGAATCCGCCGCGAACACCCGGAAGCGCGGGCTCAGCCGGTCGGTCAGTGCGCGCCATTGCGACGACGTGCTGGCGTTCGAATGAATGCAGACCACGCCGGGCCCATTGCCGCTCTCGCGGAAGAAAGGGGCGTCCTGGAGCATCTCGACGTGCTGGGAAGCGAACTGCATGGCGGCCTCTTTCGTGCTCGTGATGGATCAGGCGCTTTGCAGCGATCGGCGGGCCACTGCGCAGACGCGCTCGACCGCCTCGCGCAGTGTCAGGTGCAGCACGTCGCGCTGGGCATGACTTCCCCCGAGCCGATGGGCCAGTGCCGGCAGGCTGGCCAGCAGGGTGACCGCCAGCGTGTCGTCTCCGCGGCCGAAGGCGATCATCGCGCGGCATGACGCAAGGCCGAGTTCGCGCGTGGCGTTCCCGTGCCGCGTGCGTTTCGACTGCGCGTCGACGAGCGATATCTCCAACCGCCGCGCGAGACCCCATTCGCGCGCACCGACAAAGGCAAGCGCCGCATGCAGGTCGTTGAAGCTGCAGAAGCCATCGTCGATGTGCGCGGCCCAGGCGGCGGCGAGTTCGACCCAGCGAGCGCCTGGATCGACGCCATGAAAGTCGAGCCGCCACAACAGCGCCGCAGCGTCGATCAGGTCCGCGATCGCCGGCGAACGACCGCCGCGTACGCGCTCGTCGTACAGCGCGAGCGCGTGCCCCCACTCGGCACGTGCCAGATGAAAAAGCGCCAGGTGCCACCAGCAATGCGTCGCGACGACGGTCCCTTCGCTCCACGCGGCGGCGTGCCGGCGCAACCACCGTACGCCGGCGTCTGCCTGCCCGGTCATCTCGAAGATGTGCGCCATCGCGTGGTGCGCCCGGGCGTCATGAGGGTCGAGTTCGAGGGCGGCCAGTGCCACGTCCTGAGCGTGCGCGTACTCGCCGCTTTCCTCCAGGCTGAAGGCCTGCATCGACAGGATGGTGTGATAGCCGGGCAGATCGGGCGACCACGCCGGCAGCACCGACGCCACGCGGTGGCGCATCCGGGCCTCGTCGCCGGTGACGTGGTCGAATGCATGCGCGACCTGCAGCGCGAGCGCATCCCTCGGATGCTCGTCGAGCAATTCGCCGAGCCGCGACTTCGCACCTTCGTAGTCGTCGGCCAGCACGGCCGCGATGGCGGCCAGGTGCATTCGCTCGCGCGGATTGGCCGTTTTTGCTGCCGCAAGGGCCAGCACTTCATGCCCGCGCCGCACCTGCCGAGGATCGCGGCTGCAGATGAACTGGTAGCCGCGCAGAACGTGCGCCATGACGAAGGAGGGGGCTTCTCTCAGCGCCATCGCCAGTTCCGCATCGACCCCGGTGCGCCAGCCCTGGAACGCAGTGAGCGCCCGTTCGTATGCGGCGAGCGCCTCGGGCGTGGCGCCGGTGATCCTGCTTCCGCGATGATCGACGAGGCTCACTGTGGCTCCTCACGGTGCGATGTTGAGGTTCATGCGGAAGAGGTTGTCCGGGTCGTACTTCCGCTTGGCCGTCTGCAGCCGCGCGTAGTTCGCGCCATAGCTGCCCTCGACGCGCGCCGCCTCGTCTTCCGTCAGGAAGTTGACGTAGCCGCTGGCGGTCGCGTGCGGCGCGGCCTCCTGGAACACACGGCGTGCCCAGTCGCGCACCTTGTCGTCGTCGGCCGGATCGTCCCAGCGGCCGTGAACGTTCATGATGTAGTGCGCATCGCGGCCGGGGAAGGCGGTCTCCGACTGCTTCACCCGTGCCATCGCGCCGCCGAGCTGCGCCATGAAGATCTCGCATGCCGGCCCGGGCAGGCGGCCGATGTTCGCAATCAGCATGTCGAGCGCTTCGTCGCTGAGGTCACTGAAGTTGTTGGATTTCCAGTAGTTGCGGCTGCCGGGCGCAAGCAGCGGGTCGAAAGCGGTCTGGAAGCCGGCGTAGGGGTTCGGCCCGAGCGCGACCGCAATCGGATCCCCGAACTTCGTCACCGGCGCGGCGGCGCCTTCGCCGTCCTTCATCTCGCCGCAGTACACCAGCGGGAAGATCACGACTTCGGTTCCGTGGGCCGATTCGGGCAGGAAGGGCAGCGGCGGTGCCTTGCGCATCACGGTCCAGACACTGAGCGCGTCGGGCGACGTCCTGTTGAAGTCGCGCCATGCGCGCAGCACCTTCTGCGCCTGCGCGAAGGGGTAGACCACCAGCCCCGAGTACACCTCCGGCCCGACCGGGTGGAGCTTGAACTCGAACGAAGTCGCCACGCCGAAGTTGCCGCCGCCGCCGCGCATTGCCCAGAAGAGATCCGGCTCGGAGGTCGCCGAGGCGGTGCGCCTGGCGCCGTCCGCGGTGACCACGTCGATGCTCATGAGGTTGTCCACGGTCAACCCGTAGCGCCGCGTGAGCCAGCCGAAGCCGCCGCCCAGCGTGAGGCCCGCGACCCCGGTGGTCGAGTTGATGCCCAGTGGCGTCGCGAGGCCGTGCGCCTGCGCGGCCTTGTCGAAGTCGCTGAGGAGCGCGCCGGCGCCGACGCGCGCGGTGCGCTTCGCGGCATCGACGTCGACTGTCTTCATGCCTGACATGTCGAGCATCAGCCCGCCTTCGGCGACCGCATTGCCTGCGATGTGGTGGCCGCCACCGCGCACGCTCAGAAGCATCCGGTGCTTTGCGGCGAACTGCACGCCGGCCTGCACGTCGGCCGCGCTGGTGCACCTGGCGATCAGCGCAGGCCGACGGTCGACGGTCGCGTTCCAGATCTTCCGGGCCTCGTCGTAGGCCGCATCGCCCATGCGCAGGACGCCGCCCTGGATCTGTGCGGCGAAGGCATCGACGTCGGTCTGCTGGACTTGCCGGACGTCCTTGTCCAGCGTAAGGTAGGTCAACGATGGCATGAGCTGCTCCTGGGGTGAAAACGATGAAGACGTCATCGCCGCGCTCACCGCACGGCGAGTGGGAGCATTTTTTGCCTTCGCGCGCCGCCTCGCCGTACCTGAAGTCCGCACGTCTTGTCCGATCGTCCTGCGTTGCGCGCCGGCCGCTTCGCGGGTTGCCCGATCTTCCGGGCGCCTTGCCCGATCCTCTCGGGTGACGTCGCCATGAGCCAGGACACGCTGTCGGACGTGCTGCGCGGCGTGCGTCTTCGCGGGGCGGTGTTCTTCAGCGTCAGCGGCAGCAGCGATTGGGCCGCCGAGGCACCGCCCGCCCGCGATCTCGCGCCGATGCTGATGCGCGGCGTGGACCACGTGATCGAGTACCACGCGGTCGCCAAGGGCAGTTGCTGGGCAGGCATTCCCGGCGGGCCCTCGGCCCATCTGCTGGCCGGCGATGTGGTCATGTTCCCGCACGGCGATGCTCACGTGGTGTCGAGCGCGCCCGGCATGCGCGGCGACGCGGGCCTGGGCTGGTTCCCGGGCATGGAGAGCATCGGCCAGCTTCCGCTGGGCGTGGCCTACAACGGCTCCAGCATCACCCATTCGGCATCGCCGGAATGGCTTCCGCATGTCGAGGCTGACGCGGACGTGACCATCGTCTGCGGCTTCCTGGGATGCGACCTGCAGCCCTTCAATCCGCTGATCGATGCGCTGCCGCGCCTCCTGCATCTGCGCGCGAACGGCGAGGGCGCATGGATCGCGCAGTTCACTCAGCAGGCGGTGGCCGAATCGCACGCCCGGCGCCCCGGCGGCGAGGCGATGCTGGCGCGCATGAGCGAAATGATGTTCGTCGATGCGGTGCGCCGCTATGCCGACAGCCTGCCCACGCAGAGCGCCGGCTGGCTCGCCGGCCTGCGCGACCGCTTCGTCGGGCGCGCGCTGGCGCTGATGCACGAACAGCCCGCGCAGGACTGGACGATCGACGAACTCGGACGGCAGGTGGGCCTGTCGCGCTCGGCGCTGCACGACCGCTTCGCGCACCTGGTGGGCATTCCGCCTATCCAGTACCTCGCGCAGTGGCGGATGCAGGCGGCCGCGCGGCTGCTGCTCGAAACGCGCGCGACGGTGGCGGCGATCGCGCTCGACGTGGGCTACGAATCCGAGGCGGCCTTCGCGCGCGCGTTCAAGCGGCTGGTCGGAAAGCCGCCGGGGGAGTGGCGCCGCGACCATGACGCGGCCGATGCGGCCTGATGGCCGGACCGGTCAGGCGCGCGGGATCATCCAGGCCGTCGAAGCCGCGCGGCCCGGCACATGCAGCGCCGCGGTGGCCGCCGGGGTTTCGGCCAGCAGCCTGCCCTTGCGATACACCTTGAGCCGCGTCGCGCGCAGGCGGATCGCCTCCACCGGATCGCGCGCCTGCAGCAGCACGAAGCTCGCATCGCAACCGGCCTCGAGCCCGTAGCCGTCCAGGTGGAACACCTTCGCCGCGTTGGTCGTGACCGCGTCGAAGCATTGCCGGATGCCGCGCTGGCTGGTCATCTGCGCCACGTGCAGCCCCATGTGCGCGACTTCGAGCATGTCGCCCGAACCCATGCCGTACCACGGGTCCATCACGCAGTCGTGACCGAAGGCGACGTTGACACCGGCGGCCATCAGTTCCGGCACGCGCGTCATGCCGCGGCGCTTGGGATAGGTGTCGTGGCGGCCCTGCAGCGTGATGTTGATCAGCGGATTCGCGATCACGCTGACGCCGCCCTCGGCGATGAGCGGCAGCAGCTTGCTCACGTAGTAGTTGTCCATCGAATGCATCGAGGTGCAGTGCGAGCCGGTCACGCGGCCCTGCAGCCCGAGTCGCTGCGCCTCGAAGGCCAGTGTTTCGATGTGGCGCGAGTGGGGGTCGTCCGATTCGTCGCAATGCATGTCCACGAGCTTGCCGCGCTCGGTGGCGATCTCGCACAGCAGCTTCACGCTGGCGGCGCCGTCGGCCATGGTGCGCTCGAAGTGGGGGATGCCGCCGACCACGTCCACGCCCTTGTCGAGCGCGCGCTTCAGGCTGTCGACGCCGCCTTTCGTGCGCAGCACGCCGTCCTGCGGAAAGGCGACGAGCTGGAGATCGAGATACGGCGCCACGCGGCGCTTGACTTCGAGCAGTGCATCGACCGCGAGCAGGCTAGGGTCGCTCGTGTCGACGTGACTGCGGATCGCCAGCAGGCCCTTGGCGACCGCCCAGTCGCAGTAGGCCAGCGCGCGTTCGATCAAGGCTTCGGCCGTCAGCAGCGGCTTGAGCTCGCCCCACAGCGCGATGCCTTCGAGCAGCGTGCCGCTTTCGTTGATGCGCGGCAAGCCGTAGCTCAGCGTGGCGTCCATGTGGAAGTGCGGGTCGACGAAATGCGGCGAAATCAGCAGGCCGCCGGCGTCGAGTTTCTCTGCGGCGGGTGCATCGAGGCCGGGTGTCACTTCGGCGATACGGCCATCCTTCACGGCCATCGACATGCCGCTGCGGCCGTCGGGCAGCGTGGCGTTCTGGACAAGCAGGTCGAGCATCAGCGTTCTCCCTTCCGGTACGGTTTCATGAGTGCCTGTGGATAGCTCGCCTTGCGTGCCACGAGCACCAGCGCAAGGATCGACAGCAGGTACGGAAGCATCAGGTAGATCTGGTAAGGGAGCAGGGCATCGCCCGACTGCTGCAGCCGCAACTGGAGCGCGTCGAAGAAGGCGAACAGCAGCGCGCCTACCAGCGCCTTGCCGGGCCGCCACGACGCGAACACCACCAGCGCGACGCAGATCCAGCCGCGCCCGTTGATCATGTTGAAGAAGAAGGCGTTGAACGCCGACAGGGTGAGGAACGAGCCGGCGACACCCATCAGCGCCGACCCGGCCACGATCGCGCCCGTGCGCGTGGCCGCGACGGATACGCCTTGCCCTTCGGCGGCTTGCGGGTTCTCGCCGACCATCCGGACCGCGAGCCCCAATGGCGTGCGGTAGAGGACGTAGGCCACCACCGGCACCAGCAGCAGCGCGAACAGGGTCAGCGGCGTCTGCGCATCCAGTACGGGGACGTGCAGCCACTCCATCGGCGCGAACGGTGCGACGGTAGGCGGGGTGTTGACCTTAGGAAAACTCACGCGGTAGCCGTAATAGCTCAATGCGGTGGCGAGCAGCGTGATCCCGAGGCCCGACACATGCTGCGAGAGCGCGAGCCCCACCGTGAGAAGCGCATGCAACAGGCCGAACACCGCGCCCGTCAGCGCTGCCACGCCGACACCCGCCCAAAGCGGGGCGCCGGCATAGACCGCCAGCCATCCGGCGAAGGCGCCCGCGACCATGATCCCCTCGATGCCGAGGTTCAGCACGCCCGCCCGCTCGCACAGCAGCACGCCGAGCGTGCCGAAGATTAGCGGCGTGGCGATCCGCAGCACCGCGACCCAGAAGGCGGCGTTCGAGAGGATGTCCGTGATCTCGCTCATCGAACTACTTCCAGCGCACTCGGTACTGGGTGAGCAGCGTCGCGACCAGCACGGCGATCAGCGAGGCGGCGACGATCACGTCCGCGATGTAGGTCGGCACGCCGATCGCGCGGCTCATGGTGTCCGCGCCGACCAGCACGCCCGCCACGAAGATCGCTGCCGCGAGTACGCCCAACGGGTTCAACCCCGCGAGCATCGCGATCACGATGCCGCTGTAGCCGTAGCCCGGCGAGATGTCGAGCGTCACGTAGCTGGTACGCCCGGCAACCTCGATCGCGCCCGCCAACCCCGCGAGTGCGCCCGAGATCAGCGCGACGAGCACCACGGTGCGCGTGACCGGCACACCCGCGAACGCGGCGGCGCGCGCATTCGCACCCACCGCACGAATGTCGAAACCGATCACCGTGTACTTGAAGAGCGCCCAGACGATCACCGCCAGGGACGCGGCCCAGAGCAGCCCGGTGTGCACCCGCGTCTGCGCGATGAGCTTGTCCAGTTCGAGTTCCGATTGCAGCGACACGCTCTGCGGCCAGCCCATCGCGGTCGGGTCCTTCATCGGCCCGTCGAGCATCGCCGAGACCCCGAGCAGCACGATGAAGTTGATCAGCAGCGTGGTCACGACCTCGTCGACGCCGAGCTTGTTCTTCATCAGCGCCGGACCGAGCAGCAACAGCGCGCCCGCGATCGCCGCCGCCAGCATCATCAGCGGAAACAGCAGCCATGCCGGCAGGTCGAAGCCGCTGCCGCCGTGCATGCCGCCCACCGCGACGGCGGCCAGCGCGCCCGCATAGAGCTGGCCTTCGGCCCCGATGTTGAAAACGCGCGCCTTGAAGGCCACCGTCGCGGAAAGGCCGGTCAAAACCAGCGGGATCGCGCGGGTGAGCGTCTCGCTCCATGCGAAGACCGAGCCGAAGCCGCCCTTGAGCAGCAACGCGTAGGTGCGGCCCACCGGCGCACCGGCCCAGAGCACGAGCAGCGTGCTCACCAGCAGCGTGAACGCGATCGCGCCGACCGGTGCGACCAGCAGCGCGGTGCGGGAAATCGCGTGCCGGCGTTCGAGCCTCATGCCTTGGAGCCCGCCATCGCGAGGCCGATCGCTTCGCGCGTCCAGGCGGAGGCCGCGCGGGGCTCGCCGAGGTGGCCGCCATGCATTACCGCGACGCGATCGCCGAGCGTGAGCACCTCGTCCAGATCGTCGGAGATCAGCAGCACCGCCGCGCCCGCGTCGCGTGCCGCCACGAGTTGCTGCTGCACATAGGCGACCGCGCCGATGTCGAGGCCCCAGGTGGGCTGGTGCGCGACGATGAGCCGCGCGAGCCGGTTCTGCGCCGCGACCGATGCCGGCGTCAGCAGCGCACGCCCGAGGATCAGCTTCTGCATGTTGCCGCCGGAGAGCGAACGTGCCGGCGTATCGAGCCCGCCGCCGCGCACGTCGAAGGCTTTCTCGACCGCGCGCGCGTGCGCCTTCGCGGCACCGCGTCGCACCCAAAATCGCCAGTGGGAGAAGGCGCGGCTGCGCAGGCGTTCGGACACCGCGTTTTCCCACAGCGGCAGATCGCCGATCACGCCGACCGCATGCCGGTCTTCGGGAATGCGCGCCACGCCGCGCTGCACCAGCCTGGCGGGCGAGGGCGGAAGATCGCGTCCCATGAGCCTGACCGTGCCTGCGGTGGCTCTGCGTGTGCCACTGAGCAGTTCCGCCAGCGCCACCTGGCCGTTGCCGGAAACACCCGCGATCGCGGTGATCTCGCCGGCGCGCAGCGTGAGCGTCACGTCCCGCAGCCGGTCATGCCCGTCGCCGTCGGTGCGCGCATGGTCGAGCACGCACACCGCGTCGCCCACGCGCCTGGCGGGACTTCGCGTGGTGCCTGCGATCGCATGGCCCACCATCCACAGCGCGAGCTGGGCCTGCGTGGTCTCGCGTGTCTGCGCCTCGGCGACCAGCTTGCCGCCGCGCAACACCGCGATGCGGTGCGACACGCGCATCACCTCGGCCAGCTTGTGGCTGATGAAGATGATCGACAGGCCCTGCGCCACCATCTGCGAGAGCGTGCCGAACAGCGCTTCGCTCTCCTGCGGCGTGAGCACCGCCGTGGGCTCGTCGAGGATCAGCACGCGCGCATCGCGGTACAGCGCCTTGAGGATCTCCACCCGTTGCCGCTCGCCGACCGACAGGCTGCCCACCATCGCGTCCGGCTGCACCGGCAGGCCGAAGCGCTGCGCCACGTCCATGAGCTTGGTGCGTGCGGCGGAACGCCGCGAGAAGGGCTGCCAGAGCGATTCGGTGCCCATCAGCACGTTGTCGAGCACGCTCAGGTTGTCGGCCAGCGTGAAGTGCTGGTGCACCATGCCGATTCCCGCGGCCAGCGCCGCCTTGGGATTGCCCGGCGCGAGTGGCCGGCCGAACGTTTCGATGTGACCCGCGTCCGCGACGTAGTGGCCGAAGAGGATCGACATCAGCGTGGACTTGCCCGCGCCGTTCTCGCCGAGCAGTGCGAGCACCTCGCCCGTCTGCAGGTCGAGCGAGATGTCGTCATTGGCCACCAGCGCGCCGAAGCGCTTGGTGATGCCGCGCAGGGACAGGACCGTCACTGGCGGCGTCCCGTGCCGCTCACCTTGCCGTCGACTTGGGTTGACTGTCGTCCACCTTCACCGTGAACTTGCCCGAGAGGATGTCGGCCTGCCTGGCCTTGACCTTGGCGACGATGTCCGCCGGCACCTTGGGCTCGAACGTGCCCAGCGGCGCAAGCTCCGAGCCCTTGTACTTCATGGTCGAGAACTGGCCGTAGTCCTCGGCGGTGAACTTGCCTTCTTTCACCAGCTTGATCGCACGATCGGCCGAGGGCTCGAAATTCCACAGCGCCGACGCGACGACCGTGTCGGGGTACTTGTCCTGCGTGTTGATCACGTTGCCGATGGCGAGCTTGCCGCGCTCCTTGGCCGCGTCGCTGACGCCGAAGCGCTCGGCATACATGACGTCCGCGCCCTTGTCGATCATCGCGAAGGCGGCTTCCTTGGCCTTGGGGGGATCGAACCAGCTGTTGATGAAACTCACGCTGAACTCGACCTTCGGATTCACTTCCTTCGCGCCGGCCATGAAGGCGTTCATCAGCCGGTTGACTTCGGGAATCGGAAAGCCGCCGACCATGCCGATCTTGTTGGTCTTGGTCATGCCGCCAGCGACCATGCCGGACAGATAGGCCGGCTCCTGGATGTAGTTGTCGAACACCGAGAAGTTCGGCGCCTGCGGCTTGAGCGAGGAGCCCATCACGAAGGCGGTCTTCGGGAAGTCCTTCGCGACCTTGCGCGCAGCCGCCTCGACGCCGAAGACCTCGCCGAAGATGAGCTGGTTGCCGGCCTGCGCGTATTCGCGCATGACGCGCTCGTAGTCGGCATTGGCCACGTTCTCGGTTGCCGTGTACTCGATCTCGCCGCGCGCCTCGGCCGCCTTCAACGCCTTGTGGATGCGCCCGACCCATTGCTGCTCGAAGGGCACGGTGTAGACCGCCGCCACCTTGAGCTTCTGCTGCGCAAGCGCGAGACCCGGCGCGCCCGCCGCGAGAGCGGCGGCAAGGGCGACCGAACGGACGATCATCTGGCGGCGTGATTTCACAATGCTTCTCCTCGAGTAAAAAACCTTTTTTTGGATCACAGCCCAGCCGCGGGACACCGCGGAACCGGCTTCGCCGGGCCGCCGGTGTCGCCCCCGGTAGGGGGTTGGCGAAGCGACACGAAGTGCGCGCAGCCTAGGGGCGAGCTCATTCCCGAGCTCATTTCGTTCCGAAGATCCGGTCGCCTGCGTCACCGAGCCCGGGCAGGATGTAGCCGTGGCTGTTGAGTTCGCGGTCGATCGCGGCGGTGTAGATCGGCACGTCCGGGTGCGCCTCCTGCATGGTCTTGATGCCCTCCGGGCAGGTCAGCAGACAAACGAACTTGATCGACTTCGGATTGAGTTCCTTCAGGCGTTCCACCGCGGCCACGGCGGAGTTGCCGGTCGCCAGCATCGGGTCGACCACGATCGCGTCGCGCTCTTCCATCTCGCCGGGCATCTTGAAGTAGTACTCCACCGCGGTCAGGGTCTTCGGATCGCGATAGAGGCCGATGTGTCCCACGCGCGCGCCCGGAATCACGCTCAGCATGCCGTCGAGGATGCCGGTGCCCGCGCGCAGGATCGACACCAGCACCACCTTCTTGCCGTCGATGACCTTGGCGTTCATCGTCTCCAGCGGGGTCTCGATCTCGATGTCCTGCATCACCATGTCGCGCGTGACCTCGTAGGCCATCAGCATGCTGATTTCGTTGAGCAGTCGGCGGAAGCTGTTGGTGCTGGCCTCCTTGCGCCGCATGAGCGTGAGCTTGTGCTGGACGAGGGGATGGTCGAGAAGGTGGACGTTGCTCATGGTGATTCGAGGCGCGCCGTGGCGCTCTTGTCGTTGTGAAGAAATGGTGTCGAAGTCTAGAAGACGGTGCCGTCGCTCACGATCCGCAAGGGTGGCGCACCTTCACGCAAGCGCTGTGCCATCACGCGTCCGGCGGCCCAGGTACCGCCTTCGAGCATGCGTGCGAGCGGCAGCTCGTCGTCCTTCTTGCCGAGCACCTTGCGCACCACGGGCAGCAGCTCGTCGAGCAGGGCGATCGTCAACGCGCGCCATTCGACGATGAATTCGTCGCCGACCTTCCATTCGCGTTCGAGAAAGGCCGGGTCCTTCGGCACGATCAGCCCGCTGTCGATCAGCAGGCCGCCGTTGCGGTACTCGGGCAGCGCCGTCAGCGCATCGACATGTCGCACCTTCACGCCCGCCCATTCGAAGGGTTCGAGCAGCGAGTAGGTGAGCCACTGCGAGAGTTTGTGGAAGGGCATCCAGCCGTTGGTCAGTCCCGGCCCTTGCACCGCGCTGTGGCGCCAGCAGTCGCCCAGGGCAAAGGCGGGGTCGCCGGTGCCGACCGCGTCGCTGCCATCGGCCGCGATGCTGTCGACCGCGTTGGATGTCGGCCAGATCGCGGAGAGCGAATCGAGCAGCAGCGAAAGGATGTCATGCGCCCGGATCTCGGCGGTGGGTGGAGCGACCGGGCCGTAGGGCGCGACCAATGCATCGAAGATGCCGCCGGGCCGGCCGTCGTCGCCGAAGTACTCCGGCTGCTCGCTCATCGCCTCGCCGAGTCGGCGCAGCAGCATGGCGCGGCCCGTGAGGCCGACCAGCGGATTGAAGGAACTGACCTGGAAGGCGTCGCCGAGCCGGTCGGTGACCAGGGCGCGCAATCCGGCGGCGTCGGCCTGGAACGGGTGTTTCGGGTTCGACGAGAACAAACCGCTCGTGAACGCATGGAAGCTCGCGACGCCGAGGCCTTCGGATCGGGTGTAGCGCTGGCCGGTGGCCGGCTCGACGTAGTGCCAGTCGGCGCCGGCACCGGCATCGAGCAGGACGCTCACCAGCACCAGGTCGATGTGCGCGCGGGCGCGCTGGGTGGCGTCGATCGGACCCAGCAGATCGTCCAGCATCTTCACGCGGTTGATGCCGCCCGCCTCGAAGTGCCGCCAGCGGCTGTGATAGGGGATCGGGTTCCAGGGATAGCGGTCGCGCGTGACTTCGCCGATCGTGCGCGCGGTATCTTCGAGCGCATCGGCGTTGCCGATGGTGAACCACTGCGATTCGCCGGCCCGAGCACGCGCGAGCAGCATGGCCGCGCGGCTGCGGATCGCGGTGGTGGTGCGCAGGAAGGCCGCGGCGCCGGCGGGCTGGTCGGTGTCCAGATCGAACTCGACGGTGGGATCGACATGACCCTGGTCATCCGCGCTTTGCACGGCTGCATTGCGCGTCGGCCGGTCGGGATTGAGTCCGTAGTTGTCTTTGCTCATTGGTCGAGCCCTCGGCCCTTGGCCTTCTTGAGTTCCTCGGCATCGGGCACCACCCCCGGCGTGAAGTAGCCGGCCGCCATCTTGGCGTCCATCTCCACGCGCGCGTCGGCGGGGATCAGTTCGTCGGGGATGTTGATGCGCTCGCCGATCTCGATGCCGGAGCCGACGATGGCGTCGAACTTCATGTTGCTCATCGAGACGAGGCGATGGATCTTGCGGATGCCGAGCCAGTGGAAGACGTCGGGCATCAGCTCCTGGAAGCGCATGTCCTGCACGCCGGCCACGCATTCGGTGCGGGCGAAATACTGATCGGCGGTGTCGCCGCCGACCTGGCGCTTGCGGGCGTTGTAGACCAGGAACTTGGTGACCTCGCCGAGCGCGCGGCCTTCCTTGCGCGAGTAGGCGATCAGGCCCACGCCGCCACGCTGTGCGCCGCGGATGCACTCTTCGATGGCATGCGTGAGGTAGGGCCGGCAGGTGCAGATGTCGGAACCGAAGACGTCCGAGCCGTTGCACTCGTCATGGATGCGCGCGGTGAGTTCGACCTCCGGGTTCGCGAGATCGCGCGGGTTGCCGAAGATGTAGAGCGTCTGCCCGCCGATGGGCGGCAGGAACACCTCCAGGTCGGAGCGCGTCACGAGTTCGGGGTACATGCCGCCGGTCTCCTCGAAGAGCACGCGGCGCAGGTCGGTCTCGGAGCAGCCGAAGCGTTTGGCAACGCCCGGCAGATACCACACGGGTTCGATCGCCGCCTTGGTGACCATGGCCGCGCCGCCCGGCGTGAGGAACTTGCCGTCGGCCTCGAGGCGGCCCTTTTGCAGCGCCTCGATGACTTCCGGAAGGATGACGTGCGCCTTGGTGATCGCGATGGTGGGGCGGATGTCGTAGCCGGCCGCGAGTTCGGTCGCGAAGACGTCCGCGACCACTGCGCCCCAAGGATCGAGCGAGACGATGCGGCCCGGTTCGCTCCACTGCGGATAGGGGCCGATCGCATCGGTGGGCGCGGTGTTGGTGAGGTCGGCCTTGTGGCTCGGCGACAGCGCGCCGGCAGCCACGGCCAGGGCGCGATAAACGCTGTAGGAACCGCTGTGCGTGCCGATCACGTTGCGGTGAGCGCGCTTGGTGGTGGTGCCGACCACCGGCCCGCGCTCGGCAGGCGTTGCTGCGCCCCACTGGACGGGCAGCGCGCCGGAGAGTCCGGTGTGCGACGTCAGTCGGATGTGCTTGCGTGACGCCTGCGGTCCGGGTGCCGGGGCGGTCGTGGCGTCAGGTGAGGGCTCGGTAGACGCGGATGAAAAAGCGGGAGAAGAAGGAGTCGGAACGGTGTCGACAGACATTGCAGGCCCTCAAAAAACACAATGTATCGAGGGCTCCCGCAACTGGCAAGCCGGGGCATACGCCATTCGCCGTAGGGCTGCGGCGTGTGCCGGAGCAGCTCAGGCAATGCGCAACGGTCGGTCCAGCGCGAACGTGCCGCCGCCGCGTCCGATCAGGTAGAGCAGCACGGCGGCCCACGACAGGTGGGTGGGCCATGCGTCGGGATAGACGAAGACCTCGATGACCAGCGTCATGCCAAGGAGAGCCAGCGCCGACAGCCGCGTGAAGAGACCGAGCACGAGCAGCACCGGGAAGAGATGCTCCGCGTAGGCCGCGAGATGGGCGGCGATCTCCGGTGGAACCAGCGGGAGCCTGTATTCGGTTCGGAACAACTCGTAGGCTCCTTCGGTGAGCGTGAGAACGCCCTGGACCTTCGTGCGCCCGGACATGAAGAAGATCGCCGCGATGCCGAAGCGGCTCGCCAGCGCGAGCACGTCGTGCGACACGATGCGCGTGAGCCAGGCGGCCAGTCTGTTCCAGTGTGCGCGCACGCCCTGGTTTTCGCGCGCGACTTCATGCCGGGGAATGGCGGGATGGGTGTTCATGGTGTGCTTTCGGTGCAGGGGTGGACGACAAGGGACGCAAAGGCGCCGGCGCGCAGCAGGGTTTCGAGGATGGCTGCGAGGTCGGCATCGGGGGTCGCGCGCAACGCCTGCTCAGCCGCGTCGGCGAGCGGCAGGCCGCACGCGCAGGCCTCGAGGAAGGCGCAGCCCGCTTCATCGAGCGTGATGGCCTGAACGGCGTCGCGCGGCCGTGTGAGGAGGGCGCCTTCGCCATGCCACGCGATGTCTTCGCTGGCGTGGCTGGCGTCGCCCGCTCGATTGCGCAACCAGATGCTGGGCACCGGATGGTCCGCGAACCATGCCCAGCGCGCGGCGGGATGGAGCGGTAGGACGAGCCCTGCCAGTGCCTCGGGTTCGCAGCGCGCGAGCTGGGCCGCGTCGAGCGGTTCGGCGTCCGCAGCGATATGCGCCTGGCACCACATCGCATCGAGCCGCGCGACGCCGGGCAGGTACACGAGTTCGGAGGTGGGCTCGAAGCGCGCGAGAAAGGCTTCGAAGCTGTCGCCGTAGTGCAGGAGCCGGCCGTCGCATGGCGGTTCGGCGGCCACGTGCACGGCCGCGGCCGCGCGGAACCACTCGCTGCCGACGAGCCGCGCGACGGTGGGAAAGTTGGATTCGAGCGCGTCGATGCAGCCTTTCATCACCGTGTTGCGGTAGACGGCAAAGGCCGGCTGGGCGGCGAGCGCCTGCATCGCGTCGTCCGTGATGTCACCGGACGCCAGCAGCGCCGCGGCGAAGGCCGATTGGAACTGGCCGAGAGAGCGGGTCATGCGCAGGCCTCGTCCGGTTGCTTCGAGCGATGCAGCATCGCGTGGGCCTGCTGCCGCTCGGTCATGAGCACGTCGAAGGCCGGCACGTTGCCGTCACGCTCGATGAGGGTCGGACGCGGACCCGCCCGTTCGATGAAGCGGCGGTACAGCGTCCAGACTTCGGGCGCGATCGGCGCGTCATGCGAATCGATGAGCAGCGCGTCGCCGAGTGCCGGATCGCGGCTGTGACCAGCCAGGTGGATCTCGGCAACGAGCGCCGCCGGAAAGCGGTCGATCCATTCGTCCGGCGCATACCCGAGATTGGATGCCGCGACATGCACGTTGTTGATGTCCAGCAGCAACGAGCATCCGGTTCGTCGCGCCAGCTCGGCGAGAAACTCGATCTCGTCCCACGTGTGCCCATCGAGGCGCAGGTAGTGGGAGGGGTTCTCGATGGCGATCGGCCGCCTCAACCGCTCCTGCGTGCATTCGATGTTGCGCGCAACGCGGCGCAGTGCCTCGCTCGTTCGGGGGAAGGGCAGCAGGTCGGGGAAATGCTGCCCGTGCCACGACGACCATGCGAGATGCTCCGACACCAGCGCCGGCTCGATGCGCTGCACGAGCGCCTCCAGCCGCTGCAGGTGCGCTGCATCCGGCTCGGCATCGCCGGCGAGCGACAGCGACACGCCGTGCAGCGACAACGGGTGTCGTGCGCGAATCGCATCGAGCCAGCCCAGGCGCGGGCCGCCCGCCACCATGTAGTTCTCTGGATGCACCTCGAACCACAGGCCACCGCTTCGATCGGCCAGCGCCGCATCGAAGTGTTGCGGCTTGAGCCCGAGCCCCGCGGTGATCGTGCCGGACATGGTGGTGGCCTCCCGACGCGCCATCAGGACTTCATCGACGTGAGCGAGCCCATGCCTTTGGGCGTCTTGATCGAGGTGCAGGTGCCGGCCGGCACGTTCTTCCACGAATTGCCCTGGTAGTCGACCTTCGACGTGCCGGCACAGGTGGTGCCGGGGCCCGCCGCGCAGTCGTTCTTGCCTGCCATCGAGACGCCGTAGCACTTCTCGACCTTGGCCATCGAGTCTTCCATCGGCTTCTTGTCCTGCGCCATGGCCGAAGAGGCGGCGAGGGCGCCGAGCGCGAGGGCGGTGATTGCGAGGGGACGAGTGATCATGAACTGCTCCAGTGGTTGAGTGAGGGTTTCAACCACGCCATGCGGCGCGGTCGTCTCTACTTCGCGGCCTGCTCTCGCGCAGTTACAGGACGGGGCACAATCCGCCGGATTTCTTTTTTTGCACCGGGCTGTAACCGGCGGAGCCGAAAGCACGAATGACCCAAGGGACCCCGTTGGCAAGGACCGAGGCCGAATTCGCACTGCGCGACCTGTTCGTGCGCGGGCTGGATGGCGACGAGGCGGCGTATCGCGCCTTCTTGCAGAAGCTCAGCGTGCACCTTCGTGCGTACCTGGCCAGGCGGCTCTTCGGTTGGCCCGATGAAGTGGAAGATCTCGTTCAGGAATGCCTGCTCGCCATGCACAACCAGCGTCATACCTACCAGAGCGACCAGCCGCTGACGGCGTGGGTGCATGCGATCGCGCGCTACAAGATGATCGACCTGCTGCGCGCCAAGTCCGCGCGCGAAGCGCTGCACGATCCGCTGGACGATGAACTCGCGGTCTTCGCCGAATCGGCCAACGAGGCCAGCGATGCGCGGCGGGACCTGGCCGGCCTGCTCGACACCTTGCCGGACCGGCACCGCCTGCCGATCGTCCACGTCAAGCTCGAAGGGCTTTCGGTCGCGGAGACCGCCAAGCTCACCGGCATGTCCGAGTCGGCGGTCAAGGTGGGCATCCATCGCGGCCTGAAGGCGCTCGCGCTGAAGATCAAGGAGGCGATCTGATGAAGACCGACGACCTGATCTCGATGCTGGCCGCCAGCGCGACGCCGGTGCCGAAGCATGTCGCGAGCCGGCGGCTGTCGACCGCTCTGCTGGTCGGACTGCCGCTGTCCTTCGTCATCATGCTGCTGGCGTATGGCCCGCGGCGCGACCTGATGGAGGTGATGGCGCTGCCGATGTTCTGGGTTCGGCTGCTGTTCCCGATCTGCATCGCGGCCGGCGCCTACCTGATGACCGAGCGCTTGGCGCGGCCGGGCGTGCGGATCCGCAAGGCATGGATCGGGCTGGCTGTGCCGGTCGTCGTGGTCTGGAGCCTCGCAGCCTACGTGCTGGTGTCGGCGCCCGCCGGGGAGCGCCCTGCATTGGTCATGGGGCAGACGTGGCGGACCTGCACGGCCAACATCGCTTTCGTGGCGTTGCCGGTTTTCGTCGCGGCACTCGTCGCGCTCAAGGGGCTGGCGTCGACGCGGCCAGCGCTGGCGGGCGCTGCCGCCGGCTTGATGGCCGGCGGGACAGGAGCCGCGGTCTACGCGCTGCACTGCGTGGAACTGGCGGCGCCGTTCTTTGCAGTCTGGTACGTGCTCGGAATCTCGCTGCCAGCGGCGGTGGGGGTGCTGATCGGTCGCCGCTTCTTGCGCTGGTGATCGCGCATCTGCGCCGCGTACACGTCAACGCGGTGCATCCCTCGGATTGTGGATTGACTTCCGGTCGGGCAGGGACAGAATTGCCGTCGCCGGCGGGTACGAGCCGGTTGGGATCGGCAAGTTCAAGAACTCGAAGGTACTGACGTATGCAGCCCCAATTCGTCACGCCACCCAAGATGACTGTGTCTCTCACGGACACCTGCAATCTCGACTGCGTCCATTGCTATGCCGACTGCACCCGGGACGCCTCGCCTGAAGAACTCGATATCGACGAATGGATCGCGTTCGTGGACTATCTCGTTGCCAACGACTTCATCGAGCTCTATATCGAGGGCGGCGAGCCTGCGTTGAAATCGGGATTCGAGCGTCTGCTCGCGCATTGCGCACGCAAGCTCATGACCATGGTGCGCACCCACGGCACGGTTCTCGATGGCGCCGCGGCCGAGCGCTGGAAGGGCTTCGGAGTCGGTCGCGTCTTTGTGGATGTCATGGGCGCCAGTTCCCGAACGCACGACGCGCTGACCGGTTCGACCGGCAGCTTTGACAAATCCTGCGAAGCGGTGCGACATCTCGTAGGCGTAGGTGTCCCCGTCGACATGCTGATCATCATGCACCGCCGGAATGTCGACGAGTTGCCGGAGTACCTGCAACTTGCCAAGGCTCTCGGCGCGGAGCGGGTGGGGCTGTTGCGCCTCTATCCCTTGGGCCGGGCCAAACGGCGCTGGAGCGAACTGGCCCTGTCTCTGGAAGAGCAGGAGGCCGCTGTGGCCGGACTGCGGCCGCCGGAAGGGCTCAAGCTCATGCAATCGTGGCACCCCAACGACGCCAATTGCTGCTGGCAGGCAGCCACCGTAAATGCACGCGGCGATTCGATCGGTTGCCCCTATCTGCGCGAGTACGTGAATTTCGGAAACATCCGTTCGACCGAATTCCTGGATACATGGCACGACAACGCGCTGTATCGTCAATTGCGATCGGGGCGTGTCGAGCAATCCTGTTGCAGCGATTGCCACAGCGCCGAGGGCACGCGTGGAGGATGCCGTTCGACAGCCTACGCCTTCCACGGTAGATGGACCGCACCCGATCCGTTCTGTCATCACAGCAACCGCGGAGTGAAACTCGATGTCCTCCCTATCCGCTTGCTACAGGCGAGCCCCTGATCTGCGCGTTCGGCCAGTGCCCGAATTGGGCTATTGCCTGGTCTTCACGCCGGATCGGCCGAAGCTCTACACGTTGAACGCAGCGGCGTGGCTGCTCCTGGAACTCTGCGACGGGCAAGACCGGGACGCACTGGAAGCCGACTTTCGCGAGGTGTATGCGGAGCAGGGCGCGGGTGCGGGCGATGCGCCAGACGTGCGATTCATCATCGAGGACCTCGAAGGTAAGGGGATCCTCTTGCGTCAACCCACGGAGAAGGAAGCATCATGACCGATCGCAAATCTCTCGAAGCCGCCAAGAAGCTTGTTCGCGCGGGTGCCGCCGGCGCGTCGCCGAGCGCCGATGTCTTTGTCCCTGAGATCCGGTCCAACATCAAATGGACGCCGACGACCAGTTCAGTGACGGCATTCAGGCCCGAGGCGGCGGTCATGCTCGTCTGGAGCTACGGCGTTCCATTGAAGGATCTTGACGGCCTTCACAGTTGGCTGGCCACGCATGAGGTGGGCATGGCGAATCTTTGCAGCACCTTGACGAGCAGCAACGTTGCCTACCTCGGGACGTATCTTCACATCGATACGGGTGCGCCGCGATACCAGACGATGTGGGGCTTGATCGACGAGGCGGCCGAGCAAACGTACCTGCTTCCGGCGTTGCAGGGCTCGCAACCGTTCTTCGCCTTTGTCAAGACGCTGCGCGGCTACTGGTGTCGCGATCCGAACGCGACGGACCATCGTCTCGGCCAGGCGCGCAACTACATCAATCTGAGCTCGCTCCCGATCAACAGCGCGTTCTGGGACGTGACCTATCAGGCGCGCAACGAACTGGCGATTCCTTGAGGGCGCGCCATGATCCCGTTCAAGATCAACTGGAGCTACGCAAGCCTGCCTGCCATGCCGCCCGACCAGATCGAGCGCATCAAGCGTCTTTACTTCGAGGATGCCGGCGTGCAATGGGGTTATGTAGTCAAGGGCTGGCCCGACGGTTTGCAACTGCCGGATGGATCTGCGTTCACGGAGCTGAAGATCGAAGTGAGCTTCCAGCACTTCAGGGGCAACGCCGCCGATGCGGTTGCTCGAGTCCCTGGAGATCAGATACTCCGAACTGCCGTGTCAGCGTCGCAGCTCATACCTTTTCCCTACGCAGCCAAGATGCAGGTGGACCTCAGTGATCTGGACAATCTCCTGAACGACAGGGAGCGCTTCTTCGATTCGATCGTTCATGAAATCGGCCATGTACTGGGCATCGGTACGAGTTGGGAAGGGCAAGGGCAGGGGCCGGTGCTGGTCCGTATCGATCCAGCGAGCCAATCCACGACGGGCGGTTCGGGCGCGGTGACCATGAAGCGCAGCAAGGTGGCCATGTATATCGGTCAACATGCCCGAGACGCGTACGGGTTGGTCAAAGGGGGGGGCTCTCCGGAGGTTCCTCTGGATACCGAGTATGTGGGATCGACTCGGGCTTTCCACTGGAGCGAGGACGAGTTGAAGCACGAAATCATGTCCCCCAGGCTGGACGATCCCACCGTTGGCGTGGGGACTGTCGGCGGGAGCAATGTGATCAGCGCCGTGAGCGCCGGTGCGCTGGCGGATCTCCGCTATATCGTGGACATGAGCGGCGCGCAACCGCTTCCCTAAGTCGATCCGGCGTGCGCGCCGAACAGGCGAAGCTGCTCGACCGCGCGCCTTTCGACGCTTCCAGCCCCCTGGGCGCGCGCAAGTTCAAGTGCGTTGAGCGTTGCGAGTCGGGCAAGCGATATGTCGGCGCCTGTCGCATGCAGGAGTTGACCCTGAAGCCGGCGTAGTTCGGGGGTGTAGAAGTACCCGTCAGCCACCAGTGAATTGTCGAGGGCGAGGCCTATCGTTTCGAGCGCACGGCCGGGATCCCCCGTGGCTGCGTAGCATTCTGCGAGTAGCGCGAGCGACGAGGCCTCGAACAGCTTGGAGCCCGTTGCCCTGTAGGCCGTCAGGCCCTCTTGCAGGGCCGAAAACCCGGTCGCATGCTGTCCGAGCTGTACGAGGGCCCAGCCCTGCAGGATCGAACCCCATGAGGACCAGTAGGGCATGCCGTGCTTCAAGGCAAGCTCCCTGCCTTCCATGGCCAGTTCGAGTGCGTGTTCAGGCTCGTTTAGCAGGCAACGGACCTTGGCCGACATGACGAGGGCATACGCCAGAGGAAGCGGCATCTGGAGTTCGCGGGCAAGGTCCAATCCTTCGCGACTGCTCTTTAGTGCGCGATCCGGATTGCCGGCGAGACATTCAAGCAGGGCCGTATTGACGAATCCGACAACCCAGGGGTGAGCGCCCTGCGTGCGTACATGTTCCCGAGCCTGTATTGGATCGAAGAGCGCCAGGACGATGGAGAGGTGCTCGGCACCGGCCTTGATTTGACCATTGCAGAAGAGCGACCAGCCCAGGCAGCGGTGCGATTGGGCGCGCCAGAGCGGGTCGCCCCTCTCCTCGGCGATGGCGACGAGGTCGAGGCCCAGCGCGACAGCGGGCCGCAGCATCCCACGCACCTGGTAGAAGCCATGCAGTCCCATCAGAGCGGCGTACAGCTGCTCCGTGTCGCCAAGCGATTGGCAGAGGGAGCGCGCGCGGGCAAATGCTTCTTCGACTTCCGGCGCGGCATAGCCATGACTGGCAGTAAGCGCCGAGCCGAGTGTCGTGAGGCACTTGACCTCCCTGGCGACCTGTCGATCTCGATCGGGAAGCAACTCCAGCTGTTGCAGAGCCAGCCGCAAGTGGGCAGCCGCCTCGACGTCTGCCGAAGCTTCCAGCGCACGCTGTCCGGCGCGAAACCAGAAGTCGCAGGCGGATTCGGGCTTGCCCGCTGCCGCAAAGTGGCGAGCGGCCAGCTCCGGGTGGCGATCGATCAAGTCTTCGAAATGCGCGACCAGGACGGTCGCCGCGCGCAGGTGGTAGTCGGCGCGCCGACCCTTCAACAGCGACAGGTAGGCCGCTTCCTGCACGAGCACGTGTTTGAACGCGAAGGTCGCGTTGGGCGGCAGGCCCCGCTGGAACAGCAGTTCGGCGTCGACCAGTTCCTCGATCGCCTGCTGCAGTCGATCGTCGTCCATGTCCGACACCAGCCGGATCAGCGCATAGCTGAACTCGTGGCCAAGCACTGACGCCAGTTGGGCAATCGATTTCGATACGTTCAAGTAGTCGAGTCGGGCGGTCAGGGAACCGCGCAGGGTTTCGGGAATGCTCAGCGAGGCGGCATCGGACTGCGACGACAAGGACTCCCACTCCTCGCTGCTGCGCGCTTCAAGCAGCATCTTCGTGAGTTCCTCGATGAACAACGGGACTCCGTCGCTGCGATCGGCAATGCGCTGAAGAACCTCCTCGGGCAGTGCTGCCGCCCCGGCAACGCTCTGCGCCATGATGCGTGCCTGCGGCAGGCTGAGCCTCGAAAGTGCCAGTTCATCGAACCAGGCCTGGGCGCGCCAGGGGGGAAGAAATTCGGGGCGATAGGTCAACAGGACAAGCACTCTGCGCGAGCGAACCCGCTCCAGGATCAGGCCGAGAAAATCCAGCGTCGATGCATCGGCCCAATGCAGATCCTCGATGACCAGTGCGACAGGTACGCCGGTATCCGTCCCGAGCACCCATTGAATGAGCCATTCGAGCGTCCGCTCTCGTTGCGCTCTGGCAGAGTCTTCCACGACGGGCACGCTTTCCATTGGGAGCGCGAGCAGATTCCCGATGAGGGGCAAAGCATCGGGGGCCGGCACGCGGCCGGACGCAAAAGCGATGCGCAGCGCCGCGGCCTGCTCTGCGGCCGACCGTTCGCGACCAAGGCCGAGGTCGCGTTGCAGCAGGTCTATCAGCGGATACAGAACACTGTTGGCGAACTGCTCCTGACACTGAGTGATCAACACGCGGCTGCCTGTTCTGTCGAGCCGCGAGAGAAACGCGTGCAGCAGACGTGACTTGCCAATGCCGGGTTCACCCCGGATCAAGACGACCTGTCCTTGTCCCTGGCATGCGAGTTTCCATCGTTGCTCGGACAAGCTGAGTTCTTCGCCGCGGCTGACCAGGGGCACAAGCGCCCGACCGTCGAACCGTTCGACAGTGCTGGAAGGGCTGCGCTGCCGGAGGATCCGGAATACCTTGACGGGTCGGGGTAGTCCCTTCAGATTGAGCGGGCCAAGCGGCTGAACTTCGAACCGGTGTTCAACCATGCGGACGGTCGTCGCGCTGACATACAGGTTGCCCGGTGGGGCAAGATCCTGCAGTCGCTTTGCAACGTTCGGTGTCTGCCCAATGACGCGCGGACTTGGATGCCCGCCGATATCCGGTTCACCCGCGACCACTTCGCCGGTATCGATGCCGATGTGCACGCTGAGGCGACAGCCCAGCCGATCCCCGAGCTGCGCGACTGCCGAGATGATCTCCAGCGCTGCAAATACAGCGCGTTGCGCATCGTCGTCGTGCGCAGTCGGGTATCCGAAATAGACACGCAGAGAATCGCCTTCCTCGCGGTCGACGTAGGCCCGGTAGCGCTTGAATGTCGAGTTGCAGAGTTCGAAATAGGCCGCGATCAATTCGCCGAAGTCCTCGGCATCCATGCGTGCGGACAGTGCCGTTGAATCGACGAGGTCGCAGAACAGGATCGTCAGTTGCCGTCGCTCTCGGTGCGTCGCGAGGGGGGCGAGCATGGGGTCCTCGGACAGCCGTGCCGGCGAGATGCTGGACAAAGGCTGCCCGCACTGACCGCAGTAGCGGAACTCCGCTGGCGAGCCGAACCCGCACGCAACGCAAATCATGCCCTGCGACATACGTGGGAGCGCGGTCGCGATGGCTGCGTTACGCGGGCGGGCACTTCACCTCCGAAATCCCACTGATGAGGCGAGTCAGTATAGGCGGCTTGCGCGTCAAGGTGGCGTTGCCATCGGCGTGATACTCACTCCGGCAGAGGAAGCGCGCTCGTGCACTTGAACTCGTCCAGGCACACGCTGGAGCGCACGCCGTCCACGCCCGGCAGCCGCATCAGCTTCTCGATCAGGAACTGCGACAGCCCCTTCAGGTCGCGCGCGATGACCTTCATGACGAAGTCGTAGTCGCCGGTGATCGAGTAGCACTCCAGCACTTCCGGCAAGTCGGTCACCACGTTGGTGAACTTCGACAGGTCGCGGATGTGGCCCTTTTCCATCGCCACGAGGATGAAGGCGACCACGTGGAGGTCGAGCCGGGCAGGGGCCAGCCGGGTCTCGTAACGGGCGATGTAGCCGGCTTCTTCCAGGCGTTTGTGGCGGCGGTGGCACTGCGCGGGCGACAGGCCGGCGGCCTCGGCCAGCTCCAAGTTCGATGCTCTGCCGTGCTCCTGCAGGAAGCCCAGGATTTTGCGGTCGATACGGTCCAGATCGGCTTCGTACAAGATCTTCTCCTCATTTGACGTGGAAGAGAAATTCTATTTCTCGCCCGAGGGTTCGCCCGGGTCTGCGATGAAAGCAGATTTTTCCCGCGGAAGCTCACACTTCTCGACCTGGAAAGCAGCGATTCGATGCGGCTCAAGAGGCTCTCATGACGGAGCGCTTTCCTGAATTGAAACCTACTCGACTATTTCCCATCAGGACTTCAACGTGAAACATTCTTTCGTGCGTTCCGCCCTCGGTCTTCTCGCCTTCGCGCTCGCCGGCGCCGCCGCTCCCAGCCACGCCTCCGACAAGACGGTCTCGGTGGCCGTCACCTCGATCGTCGAACACAAGGCGCTCGACGCGGTGCGCGACGGCGTCAAGGATGAGTTGAAGTCCGCCGGCTTCGAGGCCGGCAGGAACCTGAAGTACGAATTCCAAAGCGCCCAAGGCAACAACGGCACCGCCGCGCAGATCGCGCGCAAGTACGTCGGCGAGCGCCCGGACGTGATCGTCGCGATCGCCACGCCCTCGGCGCAGGCCGTGGTCGCGGCGAGCAAGGACATCCCGGTGGTCTACAGCGCGGTGACCGATCCTGTGGCGGCCAAGCTGGTGAAGAGCTGGGACGCCTCCGGCACCAACGTGACCGGCGTGTCGGACCTCTCGCCGCTGGACAAGCACCTGGCGCTCATCAAGCGCGTCGTGCCCACCGCCAAGCGCGTGGGCGTGATCTACAGCCCGGGCGAGGCCAACTCGGTCGCGATCGTCGAGGCGCTGAAGAAGGCGACGCCGGCCGCCGGCCTCACGCTGGTGGAAGGCGCCGCCGCCCGCACCGTCGACGTGGCGAGCGCCGCGCAGAGCCTGGTGGGCAAGGTGGACGTGATCTACGCGCCGACCGACAACAACGTGATGTCCGCCTTCGAGGGCATCGTGAAGGTGGCCCAGCAGGCCAAGATCCCGGTCGTGGCTGCCGACACCGACGCCGTCAAGCGCGGCGCGGTCGCGGCGCTGGGCCTCAACTACTACGACATCGGCCACCAGACCGGCAAGATCGTGGTGCGCATCCTGCAAGGCCAGGCGCCGGGCACGATCGCTTCGCAGACCAGCGACAACTTCGAACTTCACGTCAACCCGGGTGCGGCGCAGAAGCAGGGCGTCACGCTCTCCGATGAGATCGTGAAGTCGGCCCAGGTCGTGATTAGGTAACTCGCCCCCAGGCTCGCGCACTTCGTGTCGCTCTCCACCCCCGACCGGGGGCGATACCAGCGGCCCGGCGAAGCCGGTTCCGCGGTATCCCTGAAATGGGTTGCGGCGTTTTCCACTATTGGAAATAACTGATATGTCACTCATCGCTTCACTGGGTGCGATCGAGATCGGCCTGATCTTCGGATTGGTCGCGCTCGGCGTCTACCTGTCGTTTCGCATCATCAACTTTCCGGACCTGACGGTCGACGGCAGCTTCCCGCTCGGCGGCGCCGTCGCGGCGGCGCTGATCGTGGCGGGGTGGAATCCCTTCGCCGCGACCGGTGCGGCCATCGCGGCCGGCGCGCTGGCCGGCTGGCTCACCGCGTGGCTCAACGTGCGGCTGCGCATCATGCAACTGCTCGCCAGCATCCTCGTGATGATCGCGCTGTACTCGGTCAACCTGCGCGTCATGGGCAAGCCCAACATCGCGCTGATCGACGAGCCCACGGTGTTCAGCATGGTGTCGTTCGGCGGCATGCCGGACTACCTGCTCAAGCCGCTGGTGCTGCTGGTCATCGTGGTCGCGGCCAAGGTGCTGCTGGACCTGTTCTTCGCCTCCGAAGCCGGCCTCGCGATGCGGGCCACCGGCGGCAATCCGCGCATGGCGCGTGCGCAGGGCATCTCGACCGATCGCCAGACCATCTCGGGCTTGGCGCTGTCGAATGCACTCGTCGCGCTGGCCGGTGCGCTCTTCGTGCAGAGCCAGGGCGGGGCGGACATCTCGATGGGCATCGGCACCATCGTGGTCGGGCTCGCGGCCGTGATCATCGGAGAAACCATCCTGCCGGCGCGCAGCCTGGTCGTGACCACGCTGGCCTGCGTGCTCGGTGCGGTGCTCTACCGCTTCTTCATCGCGCTGGCGCTCAACAGCGACTTCATCGGCCTGAAGGCCCAGGACCTGAACCTGGTGACGGCCGTCCTCGTTGCGTTCGCGCTGCTCGTTCCAGCCTGGAAGCGCAAGCTGCCGGCACGCCGCGCGGCCACGCACTCCGTTTCTTCGATCGCTGCCAAGGGGGTTCGCTGATGTTGCACGCCAAAGGTCTCGAAATCACCTTCAACCCCGGCACGCCGATCGAGAACCGCGTGCTGCGCGGGCTGGACCTGAAGATCCCGACGGGCCAGTTCGTCACCGTGATCGGCTCCAACGGCGCGGGCAAGTCGACCTTCCTGAATGCGGTCAGCGGCGACCTGCTGGTCGATCGCGGCTCGATCCACATCGACGGCGAGGATGTCACGCGGCGCGCCGCATGGCAGCGCTCGGACCTCGTGGCGCGTGTCTTCCAGGACCCGATGGCCGGCACCTGCGAGGCGCTGACGATCGAGGAGAACATGGCGCTGGCCTGGAAGCGGGGCGCGCGCCGCGGCTTCGGCCTGTCGCTCACGCGCAGCCTGCGGGAGTTCTTCCGCGAGAAGCTCAGCATCCTCAACCTCGGCCTGGAGAACCGGCTGGCCGATCGCATGGGGCTGCTGTCGGGCGGCCAGCGACAGGCGGTGAGCCTGCTGATGGCCTCGCTGCAGCCCTCGCGCATCCTGCTGCTCGACGAGCACACGGCGGCGCTCGATCCGAAGACCGCGGCCTTCGTGTTGGAGCTCACCGCGCGTATCGTCGAGGCCGGCAAGCTCACGGCGATGATGGTCACGCACAGCATGCGTCAGGCGCTGGACTACGGCAGCCGCACCGTGATGCTGCATGAGGGCCGCGTCATCCTCGATGTCGCTGGCAAGGAACGCACGGGCATGGATGTGCCCGATCTGCTCGAAATGTTCGAGCGCACCCGCGGCGAGAAGCTCGACGACGACAAATTGCTTCTGGCCTGAAGAACAAGCTCGCCCCCAGGCTCGCGCACTGCGTGTCGCTCTCCACCCCATTCCGGGGCGATACCGGCGGCCCGGCGAAGCCGGTTCCGCGGTATCCCTGGGCTTGGGCTGCGCAGGAGATGCGCGTTTTGCTGAACCACCGATTCCCCAACATTGAGAGATAGAAATGAAAGAACTGCTCACACGCTTCGAGAACAAGGCGCCCGAGATCGTCTTCGAATGGCACGACGCCGAAACGCCCGCCAAGGGCTGGGTCGTCATCAATTCGCTGCGCGGCGGCGCCGCCGGCGGCGGAACGCGCATGCGCGCCGGGCTGGACCGGCGCGAGGTCGAGTCGCTGGCCAAGACCATGGAGGTCAAGTTCAGCGTCTCCGGCCCGGCCATCGGCGGCGCCAAGTCGGGCATCGACTTCGACCCGGCCGATCCGCGCAAGAACGACGTGCTCCGACGCTGGTACAAGGCGGTGACGCCGCTGCTCAAGACCTACTACGGCACCGGCGGCGACCTCAACGTCGACGAGGTGCACGAGGTGATCCCGATCACCGAGAGCTACGGCCTCTGGCATCCCCAGGAGGGCGTGGTCAACGGGCATTTTTCGCCGAGCGACAGCGAACGCATCCAGAAGGTCGGCCAGCTGCGCATGGGCGTGGCCAAGGTGGTGGAAGACCGCCAGTATTCGCCCGACATCGCGCGCAGGTACGTGGTTGCCGACCTGATCACCGGCTGGGGCGTGGCCGAGTCGGTGCAGCACTACTACCGGCTGTACGGCGGAAGCGTCGCCGGCAAGCGCGTCATCGTGCAGGGCTGGGGCAATGTCGGCTCCGCAGCGGCGTACTACCTTGCTCAGGCCGGCGCGAAGGTGGTGGGGATCATCGACCGCGAAGGCGGGCTGCTGAATCCGGACGGCTTCGACTTCGATCAGGTGCGCCAGCTATTCCTGGAGAAGAAGGGGAACCAGCTGTCGGCGAAGTACATGCTGCGCTTCGACGAGATCAACAACCTCGTGTGGAGCGCGGGCGCCGAGATCTTCCTGCCGTGCGCCGGTTCGCGGCTCGTGACCCGCGAGCAGGTCGATGCGCTGGTCGAGGGCGGGCTCGAAGTGGTGTCCAGCGGCGCGAACGTGCCCTTTGCCGACAGCGAGATCTTCTACGGCCCGATCTACGAACAGGCCGACTCGCAGGTCGCGGTGATCCCCGACTTCATCGCCAACTGCGGCATGGCGCGCGCGTTCGCTTTCCTGATGGGGGGCGATGCGGAAGTGTCCGATGCGGCGATCTTCGGTGACGTATCGGACACGGTGGCTGCGGCGCTGGCGCGCTGCCATGCGCGTTCGGGCGGCCGCACCGGGATCGCGCGCACGGCCTTCGAGAACGCGCTGACCCAGCTGGTCTGAGGCCTGTCAGCGCTTCTTCGCGCCGAAGATGCCGCCCAGAACCCCGCGCAGGATTTCCCTGCCCACGGTGGTTCCCATGGTCCGGACGGCCGACTTGGCCATGGTCTGCGCCAGCCCGTCGTGCTTGCCGCCGCGCGGGCCGGTCGATCCGAACAGGATTTCATTGAGACTGCCCATCAGTCCGCCGTCGCCCTGTGCCGTTCCCGCTGCGCCGGGCTTGCCCGCGGTGGCGGGGGCGTTCGGCGCGGTCTCGGCGCGACCCTTGAGCTTTTCATAGGCCGACTCGCGATCGACCGCCTTTTCGTAGACGCCCGCGACCAGCGAGTTCGCGAGGAGCGCCTGCCGTTGGGCAGGCGTGATCGGCCCGATCTGGCTTCCGGGCGGCAGCACGTATACGCGTTCTGTCACGGAGGGGCGGCCCTTGTCGTCGAGGAAGCTGACCAGCGCCTCGCCCACCGCGAGCTCGGTGATGGCCTTTTCGATGTCCAGGCCCGGCTTCTGCCGCATCGTGGTCGCGGTCGCCTTGACCGCCTTCTGGTCGTGCGGCGTGAAGGCCCGCAATGCGTGCTGCACCCGGTTGCCGAGCTGGGCAAGCACCGAGTCGGGGATGTCGAGCGGGTTCTGCGTGACGAAGAAGACGCCCACGCCCTTGGAGCGCACCAGCCGCACCACCAGCTCGATGCGTTCGATCAGCGCCTTGGGCGCTTCGTTGAAGAGCAGGTGGGCTTCATCGAAGAAGAACACCAGCTTGGGCTGGTCCGGGTCGCCGATCTCGGGCAGGTGCTCGAAGAGTTCCGACAGCATCCAGAGCAGGAAGGTCGCGTAGAGCCGCGGCGAGTTCATGAGCTTGTCGGCCGCGAGGATGTTCACCACGCCCTTGCCGCCCTCGGTCTGCATGAAGTCGGCGATGTTGAGCATCGGCTCGCCGAAGAACTTGTCGCCGCCCTGGCTTTCGATCTGCAGCAGGCCGCGCTGGATCGCGCCGATGCTGGCCGCGCTGATGTTGCCGTACTCGGTGGTGAACTGGCTCGCGTTCTCGCCCACGTACTGGAGCATCGCGCGCAGGTCCTTGAGGTCGAGCAGCAGCAGGCCGTTGTCGTCTGCGATCTTGAACGCCAGGTTGAGCACGCCGGACTGCGTGTCGTTGAGGTCGAGCATTCGGCCCAGCAGCAGCGGCCCCATGTCGGAGATGGTGGCGCGCACCGGATGGCCCTGTTCGCCGAACACGTCCCACAGCGTGACGGGGCAGGCGAAGGGCGCGGGCGCATCGATGCCGCGATCCTTCAGCGAAGCGGCCATCTTCTCGCCGATGCTGCCTTTCTGGCTGACGCCGGTCAGGTCGCCCTTGACGTCGGCCATGAACACCGGCACGCCGATGGAGGACAGCTTCTCGGCGATCGTCTGCAGCGTGACCGTCTTGCCGGTGCCGGTCGCCCCGGTGATCAGGCCGTGGCGGTTGGCCAGTCCCGGCAGCAGGCTGCACTCGACGGCGTCGTGGCGGGCAATGAGGAGGGGGTCGGCCATGGTGAATTCCGGTCGTTGCGGGAGCAGCCAGTCTAGCGAAGCGGGCCTCCCTATAATTCCAAGAACCCGAGCGATAGTTTTTCACAAGTTCCGGAGTTCTCTTTTGTCATCGACCGCACAATCTCCCGTTTCCGCCGCTGGCGACGCTTCCGAACAGTCCCCCCTGGAGAATGAATTGGCCGTGCTTCTGGTCGAATCGCTCAATCTGGAAGTCGCCCCGGCCGACATCGCGCCCACCGCGCCGCTCTACGGCGAAGGCCTGGGTCTCGACTCGATCGACATCCTCGAAGTGGCGCTGGAAGTTTCGCGCAAGTACGGCTTCCAGCTGCGCTCGGACGACGAGCGCAACCAGCAGATCTTCTCGTCGCTGCGCAGTCTTGCAGCGCATGTCGCGCAAAACCGCGGCACTTCCTGATCCATGTCTCGATGGCGCATGGCGCTCCTGCTGATCGCGGGGGTGGGCTATGCCTTTGTTTCCCACTGGATGATGCTCTACCACGCGGCGGAGCCGTGGGCGATCGTGGTGCTGCTCGGCCCGCTGTGGCTGACCGCCATGGGGCTCGCCGGCAGCCGCTTCGGAAGCCGGGGGCTCGCGCTTTCGGCCATGGTGGGCGTCGTCCTGTTCGCGCTCGTCATCCGTGGCGCGGTGGGCGATCCGAACCGGCTCTACATGCTCCAGCACGCCGGCATCAACGCGCTGCTGTGCGGCTGGTTCGGTGGCACGTTGCGTGCCGGGCGCCTGTCGCTCATCGGGCAGTTCGCGCAGCGCGTGCATCCGCTGTCGCCGGCCCACGTGGCCTACACCGCGCAGGTCACGCGGGTCTGGACGCTCTATTTCGCCTCGATGGCCATCGCTTCGGTCATCGTCTTCGAAACCCTGCCGTTCGCGGTCTGGTCGGTGCTCGCGAATCTGTTGACGCCGCTGCTGATCGGTGTGCTCTTCCTGGGCGAACACCTGCTGCGCTATAGGCTCCATCCCGAATTCGAACGCACTCGCCTCGTGGATGCGGTGCGTGCCTTCTACAGTACGCCGGCCAGTGGCACCGCCCGGCGTTGAACCGGACTCTGCGGTGACAACCAAATCCCAATTCCCGCTGCTGGCGGACCGTGACCTCGACCAGCCGCTCGCATGGCGCGCCGGCGTGCCCGTGAGCGCGCGCGAGTTCCTCTCCGACGTCGCCCGCTTCGCGCCGCAGTTGCGCGAGGGTGGCCCGGTCGTGAACCTGTGCGTGGACCGCTACGCCTTCGCGGTCAGTCTCGCGGCCGCGCTGGTCCGCGGGGAAACCAGCTTCCTGCCGCCCGATGCCCGGCCCGATACGCTCGCGCGGCTGCACGAAGTCGGCGACCCGGCGTTCGCGGTGATCGACGACGCCGCGATCGAAACGCCCGGCCTGCCGAACGTTCTTTTCGACAAGCACCCCCCCGCGGATCGCTCGGCCGAGGCGCCCCTGCCGGCATTCGATCGCGACATGCACGCGGCGAGCCTGCTGACCTCCGGCTCCACCGGCGCGCCGCAACCGCACGCCAAGACCTGGGGCAGCCTCGTGGGCTGCATCAAGGCGGCGGTCGCGCGCCTGTCGAGCCTGCTGGAGCGTCCCTCGCTGTCCGGCCTGACGCTGGTCGCGACGGTGCCCGTGCAGCACAGCTACGGCCTCGAATCCTCGGCGCTGCTCGCGCTGCTCGGTGGCGCGGCGTTCGACAGCGGACGGCCGTTCTTCCCGGCCGATGTGGCGAAGGCGCTGGCCTCGGTGCCGCAGCCGCGCGCGCTGGTGACCACGCCTTTCCACCTGAAGACCTTGCTGCTTGCCGGCATCGAGCTGCCGCAGGTCGACCTGATCCTCTCGGCCACCGCACCGCTGTCGCCGCAACTCGCGGCCCAGGCGGAGCAGGCGATGGGCGGCAAGCTGATCGAGATCTACGGCAGCACCGAATCCGGCCAGGTCGCCACGCGCCAGCCGACCCGGAGCGAAGTGTGGGAAACCTTCGGCGACGTGCGCGTCCACCGCGAGCAGGACGCCGCCGGCAACGAGCGCTTCGTCGTCTCGGGCGATTTCATTCGCGAGCCGACCCCGATGGCGGACATCCTCGAGCTGCAGGACGATCGCCGGTTCCGCCTGCTGGGCCGCGCGAACGACCTGATCCACGTGGCGGGCCGGCGCAGTTCGCTGGGCTATCTCAACCACCACCTGAACAGCATCCCGGGCGTCGTCGATGGGGCCTTCTGGCTGCCGGACGACGTGGTCGACGGCGTGGTGCGGCCCATCGCCTTCGTCGTGGCGCCGACCCTCGATGCGCAGGCGATCATCGCGGCGCTGCGCGAGCGGCTCGAGGCGGTGTTCGTGCCTCGGCGCGTGGTGCATGTGGATGCCTTCCCGCGCGAAGGGACCGGCAAGCTCACGGTCAAGTCGTTGCGCGAGTTCGCCCTGGCGCATCTGGCTTCGGACGCGACGCCTGTGCAGCTGACGCGCGAGGTGCCCGAGGACCATCCCGCCTTCGCCGGCCATTTCCCGGGCCAGCCGCTGTTGCCCGGCGCGTTGCTGGTGGCGGAGGTGCTCGAAGCCGTGCGTGGTGTGCCGGCGCTCTCGGCGCGGCTGGGTCCCAGCCCGACGCTCGCAGCGGCCAAGTTCCTCGCGCCCGTACGACCTGGCAGCGCGCTGCTGATCGATCTCGTTCCTGAGTCCGGCGCCTCGCGCGGGCTGCGGTTCGAAGTGCGCTGCGGCGAGGTCGTCGCCGCAAGCGGGCGCTGGACACCCGGCGTCGGCACCGCGTCATGAGTGCTTCGCCGCCAGAGAGCGGCGATTCCCGTCCCGCGCAGGCCGACTGGGCGCGCGCACCCGAGCGCAGCAACATGCTTGCGCTGCAAGTCATCAGTTGGATCGCGCTGAAGCTCGGCCGGCCGATCGCGCGCTTGGTGCTTCATCCCATCGCGCTTTATTTCCTCCTCTTTTCGCCGACGCCGCGCCGCCACATCAAACGCTATCTGCTGCGCGCGATCGGGCCGAAGGCCGGATGGGGCGACGGCTACCGGCTGCTGCATGCCTTCGCGTCGACGGTGCTGGACCGGCTCTATTTCCTGCGCGGCCGTCTCGACCTCTTCGATGTGCACGTGCGCGGCCACGAGGCGGTCGAGGCCGAGGTGAACGCGGGGCGGGGCGCCTTCATGCTCGGCGCACACGTCGGCAGCTTCGAGGCGCTCGGCGCCACGCGGCAGAAGGAGGAAGCTCCTGCCGACATGCGGCTCGCGATGCTGATGTACCAGGACAACGCGCAGCAGATCAGCGCCCTGCTCAATGCGATCAGCCTGCCCGAGCACCGGCCGCACATCATCGCGCTGGGCCGTCCGCACGCCATGCTCGAACTGCGCGACTGGCTCGACTCCGGCGGCCTCGCCGGCCTGCTGGCGGACCGCACGCTCGCCGGCCCCGAAGAGGCGGGCCAGCAGCGGGGCAGCAGCGTCGAATTGCCATTCCTCGGGCAACCCGCGATCTTCAACGACGGCCCCTTCCGCCTGGCCGCACTGTTGCGCCGCAAGGTGTTCTTCATGGCAGGCCTCTACGTGGGCGGCGCCCGCTACGATGTGATGTTCGAGCCGCTGGCCGATTTCAGCGAACGCATCGCCGATCCTGCGGAGCGCGAACGGCGCATCCGCGCGGCGCTCGAAAGCTACGTGGCCCGGCTCGAGGCGCTGTGCCGCGCGTATCCGCACAACTGGTTCAACTTTCATGATTTCTGGCTCGAAGATTCGGTTTGATCGCTGGTGCAGGGCGATGCTCGCGGCGCTGATGCTGGCGTTGTCGGCGTCGCCCGTCTGGGCGTTCGATGTGCCCGAGCTGATGAGCCTGCTGGCGCAACGCAGGAGCGGGGACGCCACCTTCACCGAACAGCGCTTCGTGCGCGGCCTCGAAGGCCCGCTGGACGCCAGTGGCGTGCTGAGCTTCACCGCGCCCGACCGCCTGATGCGACGCACGATCACGCCACGTCCCGAGACGATGAGCGTCGAGGGCAACACGCTGACGCTGTCGCGCGGCGGCCGCACGCGCACGATGGCGCTGGACAGCATGCCCGAGCTGCTCGGCATGGTCGAAGCGATGCGGGGCACTCTGAGCGGCAATGCGCAAGGCCTGCAGCGCTATTTCCGCAGCACGCTCACCGGCACGCGCAATGACTGGGCTTTGGAGCTGAAGCCCGTCGATGAACGCCTCGCGGCACAGGTGCGCAGCATGCGCCTGACCGGCCGCGGGGGCGAAGTGCTCGGCGTCGAGATGGAGTTCATCGGCGGCGACCGGTCGGTGATGAACATCACCCCCGATCGCGGCCCCGTCGGCGCGCCGACGCGATCGACGCCGTGACGCGCGTCGCTTCATCGGCGGGCGGGCGCCCCGGCAGGCTCGCGCTGTGGCTCTGGCTGGCGCTGCTGGCCGTGGGCATCGCGGTGATCGCGCGCTCGCACTTCAGCGCCGACCTTTCTGCATTCCTGCCGAAGAGCCCCGACGCACGGCAGCGGCTGCTGATCGAGCAACTCCAGAGCGGCATCGCGTCGCGCACCATTTTCATCGGCATCGAGGGCGGCAAGGATGCGGCGCAGCGCGCCGATGTGTCGCGCGCGCTCGCATCGGCAATGCGCCAGGGCGGACGCTTCGACCAGGTCCAGAACGGCGACACCAGCGAATGGAAGGAATCGGGCACCTGGGTCTTCGACCACCGCTACCAGCTTTCGCCCGAGGTGACCCCGCAGCGCTTCACCACCGAGGGCCTGCGCGATGCGATCGTCGATACGCTGTCCATGCTCGGAGCGCCGGCGGGCAACGCGCTCAAGCCGCTGCTCGATCGTGACCCGACCGGGGAGACGCAGCGCATCGCCGAAGGATTGATCCCGGCGAGTTCGCCGCGCAGCGAGGAGGGCGTCTGGGTCTCGCGCAGTGCGCCGCGCGCGGTGATCCTCGCGACCACGCATGCGTCGGGCAGCGACCTCGATGAAGTCGCGAAGGCCATTGCGCAGGTCCGCGGCGCGTTCGACGCGGCCACGACGGGCCTCTCGGGCGACCGCCCCAAGCTCCAGATGACCGGCGCACCGATCTTCTCGGTCGAAAGCCGGGACCAGATCAAGACCGAGGCGATCCATCTCGCGGTGGTGGGCGGCATCGTGATGGGAGCCTTGCTGCTGCTGGCTTTCGCATCGCCACGCGCGCTCGTCGTCGCCTTTCTGCCGGTCGCGACCGGCGTGGTCTGGGGGACAGCGACGGTCAGCCTCGTCTTCGGCTCGGTGCATGGCCTCACGATGGGCTTCGGCAGCACGCTGATCGGCGAAACCGTGGACTATGCGATCTACTACCTGATCCAGGCGCGCGGCGCGGCCACGCCGGGCACCGGATGGCGGCGGTGGCGCGACATTCATTGGCCGACGGTGCGCCTGGGCCTGCTGACGTCCGTGTGCGGTTTTGCGGCGCTGGTGTTCTCCGGCTTTCCGGGGCTGGCTCAGCTCGGTGTGTTCTCGCTCGCGGGTCTGATCGCGGCTGCGCTGGTCGCACGCTTCGTGCTGCCGGTCCTCGCGCCGGATGGCGCCACCGGCATGGGCATGCGCGCCCGCATGGCCCATGTGGCCGGGTTCCTTGTGCGCGGGCTGCCGCGTCTGCGATGGGTGTTCGCCGCACTGGGCGTCGCCGCGCTGGTCCTGGTGCTGTGGCAGGGCGGCGATCTGTGGCGCGCGAACCTCGGTGCGATGAGCCCGGTGCCGCAGGCCACGCAGAAGCTCGACGCAGAACTGCGATCGGACATCGGCGCGAGCGACGGCGGGACGCTGGTCGTGATCCAGGGCGCCGATCTGCAATCGGCGCTGCGCAACACGGAGGCCGCCGGCGCGCGGCTCGACGCCCTGGTCGACAAGGGCGATCTCGCGGGCTACGAAACCGTCACGCGGCTGCTGCCGAGCGAAGCGGCACAGAAGGCGCGGCTCGCGAGCCTTCCCGATGCAGACACCCTGCGCGCCCGGCTGGTGGACGCAACGCGCGGATTGCCCTTGCCGGCGTCGCGGCTCGAACCCTTCATTGCGGACGTGCAGTCGGCCAAGGCCCTGCCGATCGTCCAGCGCGCCGATCTGAAAGGCGGTCCGCTCGACGCGGTGCTCGGTGCGTTGATGTTCGAGCGGCAGGCGGGCGGGTGGGCCACGCTGGTTGCGTTGCATCCGGGCGCGAGCTTCGACGCGGGGCGGCTCGCGGCCGCGCTCGAAGGGATGTCGGACGTACAGGTCGTGAACGTGGGGGACGAACTGGCGAGTCTCTACCAGCGTTATCTGCACGAGGCCTTCGTCCAGGTGATGCTCGGTGCGCTCGCGGTGGTGATTTTGCTGGGTGTGTACCTGCGGTCCGGCCGCCGGCTGCTGGCGGTGTGCCAGCCGCTCGCGGTGGCGGTGGTGCTCACGATGGGCGGCATGGCGGCGCTCCATGTGCCGCTGGGCATCCTTCATCTCGTGGGCCTGCTGCTGATCGTGGCGGTCGGATCGAACTACGCGTTGTTCTTCGATCAGCTGCGCGAGACCGGGCGGGCCGACGAAGACACGCTGGCCTCGCTGATGCTGGCGAACCTGACGACCGTGATCTCGTTCGGGTTGATCGCGATCTCCAACATCCCGGCGCTGTCATCGATCGGCCGCGTGGTCGCGCCGGGCGCGTTGCTGGCGCTGCTGCTCTCGGCCGCGTTCGCGCGTGCGACCGCGCCGCTCGCTCCCAAGGTGCGCTGATGGGAGAATCGTCGAGCCGCACCTGCCGAGAGTCCATGTCGCAAGTCATTCCCGCCTCCCATCGCGAATCCTGGCCATGGCCCCCGGTCATTCAGGCCAGCGCACTGGTGCATGTCGCGGCGGTCGGTGCGGGACTGATGGTGCCCGGTGCATGGCCGTGGGCGATCGGCGCGCTCGTGCTGAACCATGCGGTCATCACCGCGGCCGGCCTGACGCCGCGCAGCAGCCTGCTCGGCCCGAACGTCACGCGGCTGCCGGCAAGCGCGGCGGCCCGGCGCGAGATCGCGATCACGATCGACGATGGCCCTGATCCCGAAGTCACGCCGCAAGTGCTGGACCTGCTCGACGCCTGCGCGCAGCGCGCCACCTTCTTCTGCATTGCCGAGCGGGTGCTCGAGCATCCCGCACTGGCGCGCGAGATCATCGCGCGCGGCCACAGCATCCAGAACCACACGGCGCGGCACCGCCACAACTTCTCGTTGCTCGGGCCGGGCGGATTCGCGAAAGAGATCTCGCGCGCACAGCAGGTGCTCGAGGACGTCACCGGCCTGCGGCCCGACTGCTTCCGTGCGCCCGCCGGTCTGCGCAACCCCTTCCTGGCCCCGGTGCTGCACCGCATGGGGCTGTCGCTGGTGAGTTGGACGCGGCGCGGCTTCGACACCCGCGAAGGCAACGCCACGACCGTGCTGGCGCGGCTCACCGACGGTCTGAAGGCGGGTGACATCCTGCTGCTGCACGACGGCCACGCAGCGCGCACCGCGCGGGGGCAGGCGGTCATCCTCGAAGTGCTTCCCAGGCTGCTCGAAAGGCTGCAGGCGGAGGGCCTGCGTGCCGTGACCTTGCCGGAGGGCCTCTCGGCATGAGCCGTCAGTCGGTCGCTGCTTTTCCCAGAGTTCTTTCATGAGTGCCCAGATTTCCACGGACGCCGCGTGGCGTCGATTGCATGAGCGCGCGAGCGCGCCTTACAGGAAGGCCGGCAAGTTCGCGTGGCATTTCGCGCGCGGCAAGCTCGGGCGCGATCCGGTCTTTCGCGGGTTGGTCGAGCGTGGATTGATCGGCCGGAGCCGGGCACGCGTGGTCGACATTGGCTGCGGGCAAGGCCTGTTCGTGAGCCTTCTTTCGGCCATGAGCGCGATGCAGGCGCAGCCGGGCGAATGGCCGGCGACCTGGCCTGCGACGCCGGGCTCGGCCAGCTACACCGGCGTCGAACTGATGCCCAAGGACGTGGCGCGCGCCGAGGCGTCGGTGGGCCATCTGCAGCCCACGCCCCGCTTCGTCTGCGGCGACATGTGCACGACCGAGCTGCCCGCCTGCGACCTCGTGGTGATCCTCGACGTGCTGCACTATGTCGACCTCGGCGCGCAGGAAGGTGTTCTGCGCCGCGTCCGCGAAGCCCTGCAGCCCGGCGGGCGGCTTCTCCTTCGCGTGGGCGATGCGGACAGCCGGCGAGGCTTCGCGATCAGCCAGTTGGTCGATCGCACCGTCACGCGCATCCGGGGGCACCAGGTGTCGCCGACGTGGGGCCGGCCGCTCAAGGATTGGAAGGCGCTGCTCGAGCGCCTCGGTTTCACGGTCGAGAGCATCCCGATGAGCGAGGGCACGCCCTTCGCGAACGTGCTGCTGGTGGCCGATCTCAAGGATTCCCGATGACCGCACCTCAGACCATGGACCAGGCCGGCATTGCCCGCCGCATTCCGCACAGCGGCACGATGTGCCTGCTGGAACGCCTGGAGTCGTGGGACGCGAACCGCATCCACTGCACGACGACCACCCACACGCGCCAGGACAATCCGCTACGCACCGCCAGCGGCCTGCTGTCGCCGAACCTCGTCGAATACGCGGCGCAGGCGATGGCGTTGCATGGCGGGCTGCTCGCGCCGGACGACAGCGAGCCTTCGGCCGGCTTCCTGGCGAGCGCGCGCGGCGTGCGGCTGGCCGTCGAGCACATCGACGAGGTGGCCGGCGCGCTGCATGTGCACGCCGAGCGGGTTTCCGGCGATGCGACGCAGATCCTCTACGAATTCGCGGTGAAGGACGGGCAGGGCCGGGCGCTCGCCGAAGGCCGTGCCGTCGTCGTGCTCAACACACCGATTGCCAACTGAAGGAAATCATGAGTCTCACAGGAAAACGTGCGCTGGTGACCGGCGCGAGCGGCGCGCTCGGCGCCGCGATCGCCCAGCGTCTTGCGCGTGATGGCGCGACCGTGCTGCTGCATGCCAATTCGCGCCCCGAATCGGTGGAGCAGCTTGCGGCCACGATCGCGGCGGCCGGCGGCAAGTCGGAATGCGTGGTGTTCGACCTGCGCAGCGACGAGGCCGCGCGCGCCGCCTGCGAGCGCATGCTGAAGGACGGGCCGGTGCAGATCATCGTCAACAACGCCGGCGTGCATGACGACGCGGTGCTGCCGGGCATGCAGCCCGAGCAGTGGCACAAGGTGATCGATGTGTCGCTCAACGGATTCTTCCGCGTGACGCAGCCGCTGCTGCTGCCGATGCTGCGCACGCGCTGGGGACGGATCCTGAACATCTCCTCGGTCGCGTCGCTGACCGGCAATCGCGGGCAGGTCAACTACGCGGCGGCGAAGGGCGCGCTCAACAGCGCGACGAAGTCGCTGTCGCTGGAAGTGGCGGCGCGCGGCGTGACGGTGAACGCGATCGCGCCGGGCATCATCGCCTCGCCGATGGCCGACGGCGTGTTCGACACGGCGATGATCAACCAGCTCGTGCCGGCGAAACGCGCCGGCACGCCGGAGGAAGTGGCCGCGCTGGCCGGCTTCCTCGCCAGCGACGACGCTGCCTACATTACGGGGCAGATCATCTCGATCAACGGCGGCATGATCTGATTCTGAAAGGCAGGCGATGATCAAGCTCTTCCATGCACCGAACTCGCGCTCCTCGCGCATGATCTTTCTGCTCGAAGAACTGGGCGCGCCGTACGAGATCCGGAAGGTCGACATCCGGCGCGGCAATGGCACCGGCGCGGCCGACCCGGCCAACCCGCATCCCCACGGCAAGGTCCCCGCGATCGAGGACGACGGTGCGCTGGTGTTCGAGTCCGCCGCGATCGCCTGCTATCTCACCGACAAGTTTCCCGCGGCCGGCATCGGCCCGCTGGTGGGCTCGCCGCTTCGCGGGGCCTACCTGACCTGGCTGGCCTACTACGCCGGCGTGATGGAACCCGCCTGGGTCGGCAAGTTCATGGGCGTGACGCCGCCGCGCGGCACGGCGGGGTGGGTCGATCCCGACGAAGTCATGGTCCATGTGAACCGCACGCTGGAGCGCGGGCCGTTCCTCCTGGGAGAGCAGTTCTCCGCGGCCGACATCCTCGTGGGCACCACCTTCGCGCTCTTCCTCGGCAGCCCGATGCTGCAGCGCACGTCCTTGCTCGACGACTATGTGAAGCGCGTGACCGGCCGCCCGGCCTTCGCGCGCGCACAAGCCCGCGAGAACGCCTGAGCAGGCCGGAGTCGCGCCCCCTCAGGGCTGGAAGGGCGGCGCGCCGCGCAGCCGGCGCCACAGCAGCCCCGGCAGCCTGAAGACGAACTCGATCACCAGGCGGGTGTGCATCCACGTCAGCAGCACGTTGTCGCGCCCATAACGGAAGTGCGATACGCCGCCTTCCTCGGCCGTGAGGTACTTCACCGGCGCATCGATGTTGACCGGCTTGACGCCGCGCCATGCGAGCCGCACCACGGCCTCGGTGTCGAAGTCGAAGCGGCGCATCCAGGGTTGCGCCTCCATCACCGACTTCAGGTCGGCGAGGGGATAGACGCGGAAGCCGTACAGCGAATCGCCAATGCCGGCGAACAGGGTTTCGAGCTGGGTCCAGCTGTTCGAGACGCGCCGGCCGCGCACCCGCAGCAGCGGTGCGCTCGCATCGAAGACGGGGCGGCCGAGCACCATCGTCTCGGGGCGGTCCTGCGACGCCTGCATGAAAGCCGGGATCAGGTCGGCGGGATGCTGGCCATCCGAATCCATGGTCAGCACGTGCGTGAAGCCGGCCGCCTGCGCCTCGCGCAATCCGTGCAGCACGGCGGCACCCTTGCCCTGGTTGTCGCGGAGGATCGAGACGCGCAGGCCCGGATCGGACGCCGCCATGGTCTGCAGCCGCTCGCCGGTGCCGTCGGTGCTGCCGTCGATCACGACCCACACCGGATTCCACTGCGCGCGGGCCGCTTCGACCGTCGAGAACAGGCGCTCACCCGTGTTGTAGCTGGGGATCAGGACAAGGTGGGTGCGCGAGACGTCTGGCATGCGGGCTGCGCATCTGGAGTGCGCTGTTCCATGGATTGGCGGAAATACTGTTCGAGTTGCTTCAGCAGCGCGTCGCTGTCCTGCGAGGGCGTGAACCGCTGGCCCAGGCGCAGCCGGAAGACGATGGGCAGCGGTGGCACTCGCCACAACGGCCAGCCCTTGGCGAGATAGGGCGTATCGGTGTCGATGAAGACCGTCTGGATCGGGGACTGCGCGAGCTTGGCGATCAGCGTGATGCCGGGCCGGAAGGCGTTCAGCGGCGGCGTCACCGTTCGCGTTCCCTCGGGAAAGATCACGAGCTGTCCGCCGTTCTTCAGATCTTCCACCGCGAGCTTGACCATGGTGCGGGCCGAGTCGTTGCGGATGTAGCGTGCCAGCCGCGCGCCTGCGCCCAGGAAGACGTTGCGCATCAGGTCGGCCTTCATGATGCAGGCGCTGCGCGGCAGCCTGGCCACCAGCAGCAGGGCGTCGAGCATGGTGGGATGGTTGGCGACGATGATCAGGCCGCGCTCGTTGCGCAGTGCGTCGAGGCAGCTCGCGTCGATGCGCATCATGCCGCACAGCGAGGCCGAGGCCCAGAAGAGACGGTACGCATGCGCGATCACGCCGCGGCCCAACGCTCGTCCGGCTTCGGCCGGAAGCAAAGGGTAGAGCAGCATGGCGGCGAAATTCCAGACGAGCGAGATGACGCCGAGCATCGCGAGCAGCGCGTAAAGCGGCAGCGCAAGCGCCGGGCGAAGCAACCGGTTCATGGCTTGGATGGTGTCCTCAGCCTCGCAGTGCGCCGCGCGCGACCGCGTGGGCTTCGATTTCCACCAGCAGATCCTGTCGGCAGATGTCGGCTTCGAGAAACACCGCATGGCTGAGCGCGTGCGCGTCGGGGCCGAGCGCTTCTTCCATGACCCGCCGCACGACCGGTGCATCGGCCACATGACGCACATAGACCACGCAGTCGATCGTCGAGAGGTCGAAGACGGCGGTGGTGCGCTCGTTGGCCGCGGCGATCACCGCGCGCAGGTTGCGCAGAGTTTCCTGTGTCTGCGCCAGGACCTCGCCGATGTGGACCGTCTCGTGGCCGACGATGCTCGCCGTGCCGGAGATGAACAGCGCCACGTCGCCGCCGCCGATCTCGGCCAGGGCGGCCCGCGAGAACGTGGGCGCGCGCGGCCCGTAGGTTTTGGGATAGTGGTAAGCCGAGACCTGCCGGGGGTTCTCGACCGGCACCGGCGCGCTGCGGCCCGCCAGGAACCGGATGCACAGCGCGCCCTGGTGAATCCCGAGCGCGCACGCGGCCGGGGCGCCTTCGAATGCGGCCTGGTTGGCCTCGACGAAGGCCTGCTGGCGGCCCAGGTTGAACTGCCGGTAGCGCTCAAGGCCGCCGCCGTCGCCGTTGATCTGCGGCAGGTAGTTCCAGATGCGCAGCAGGTGTGTGCACCCGGTCTGCTCCAGCGCCTTGAAGAGGTCGTGATAGGCGCGCTGGGAGAGGGCGGCCAGGCCCTGCTTCTCGACCGTCTCGTCGAGGTCGATGGCGCCGAGCATCCAGTGGCCGTCGCAGCGCCACCGCACCACGCCGGTGGTGCCGGATTCGATGTGCTCGCTGGCGTGCCAGACGTCCGCCATGGCGCCGCGCGCCGAAAGAACGCGTGCGTTCACGGTCGGCATCCAGGCCAGGTCGTCGGGCGTGCCATAGCCGAGCGCGCCGAACGGCGAGGAGCCGCCAACTGCGAGCGACAGGCTGTCGGACAGGGAAAGGCGCTCGACGCGCAGGGGCGGCGCCCCGAGGGGTTCTCTTGCAGTCACTTGGTTCCGATGATGTTTTCGCCGGCGAGCGGACCGAGATCGCGGATGTTCCGCCGGCGGCGCTGCCACGCATTCCACGATCTGCGCGGATTCACGGCGCAGACGGCGAAGTAGATGGTCTTGAGGATACGCAGCGAGCCCCAGATCGGCGTCTTGCCGTGGATGTCGCCGGCCAGCAGCGACAGCAGGGCTTCTTTGACGCGAAAGGGGTTCTGCGGGTACATGAAGAAATCCCGCATCGTCGGATTGGTGACGCGGAAGATGAACCACGAGAACTCCCGTGGTCCGTGGCGCATGTCGCGCTCGAATCGCCGTCGCGATGCCGCGGCCCTTGCGGGGTGGTCCAGCGTGGCGGCCACGACCTTGGCGCCTTCGAAGGCGCTGTGCATCGCGAGGTAGACGCCCGATGAGAACACCGGATCGATGAAGGCGTAGGCATCGCCGAGCATCAGGTAGCGCTCGCCGCTGCAATGGGTGCTGGTGTACGAGTAGTTGCCGGTCGCGTAGACCGCGTCGTCCACCAGCGTGGCGTCCTTCAGGCGCTGCGCCAAGGGTTCGCACATCGCGATGGTGTCGGCGAAGAATTCCTGCAAGGGCTTCTTGCGCGACTTCAGGTAGTAGGGCCAGCAGACCGCGCCGACGCTCGTGGTGCCGTCGGCCAGGGGGATGTACCAGAACCAGCCATGGTCGAACCAGAAGATCGTGATGTTGCCTTCGAGCTTGCCCGGCAGTCGCTCGGCATTCACGAAATGGCCGAACAGCGCGGAGCTGTTGTGGCGCGGGTTCTTCAGCTTGGCCTTGAGCTTGTTCGACAGAAAGGTGTCGCGGCCGGAGCAATCGAGCACGAAGCGCGCTCGCCAATGGCGAGGGGACCCATCGTCGAGCACCGCATCCACATCCGCGCCGTCGGCGTCGAAGCGGACCTCGCGCACGCGGCAGCCTTCGACAGCCTCCGCACCGCGCGCCGCGGCGTTGCGAAAGAGGATCTCATCCATTTCGGAGCGCCGCACCTGCCAGGCATAGGGCATCGACTTGTCCCAGGCGTCGGCGAATTCGACGCGCGCGGTGTGATCGTGATCCGGCGAAACGAATTCCACGCCGAACTTGGGCATGCCGATGCGCTCGAGCTGGTCGCGAACGCCCAGCCTGTCGAACAGCGCGACGTTGGCCGGCAGCAGCGATTCACCGATGTGGAATCGCGGGTGATGCGCCTTTTCGACCATCACCACCTTGCGCCCCTCGCTCGCGAGCACCGCCGCGGCCGTTGCGCCGGCAGGTCCGCCGCCGATCACCAGGACGTCACAGGTTTCGACATGCTCGGACGTGATGGTAGGAATGTTCATGCAGAGGGGCTGGAGTGAATCCGGAGCAAGGCTGCTCGGAAGAGTGCGTCTTTCAGCGCGGGGATTATCCCAAAAAGGCATCCGGTTCCCTGACATCGGCCCGGGCGCCGTGCGCGCCGGACAGTAAACTCGCCCTTTGGTTTGAAAACACAAGACAGCGAGAGTTAGAGCCATGGCCGGACACAGCAAATGGGCAAATATTCAGCATCGGAAAGGCCGCCAGGACGAGAAGCGAGGCAAGCTCTGGACCCGCGCCATCCGTGAAATCATGGTGGCCGCCAAGGCCGGCGGCGGTGATCTCAGCGCCAACCCGCGGCTGCGGCTGGCGGTCGACAAGGCCAAGGCGGTCAACCTGCCCGCCGACACCATCAAGCGCAACATCGACAAGGCCACCGGCAACCTCGAAGGCGTGAACTACGAGGAAATCCGCTACGAAGGCTACGGCATCGGCGGGGCGGCGATCATCATCGACACGATGACCGACAACCGGGTGCGCACGGTGGCCGAGGTGCGCCATGCCTTCAGCAAGCACGGCGGCAACCTGGGCACCGAGGGCTCGGTCGCCTTCCAGTTCAAGCACTGCGGGCAACTCATCTTTGCGCCGGGCACCAGCGAGGACAAGGTGATGGAAGTCGCTCTCGATGCGGGTGCGGAGGACGTCATCGCCGACGACGACGGCGCGATCGAGGTGCTGACAGCGCCCGGCGACTTCGAAGCCGTCAAGAACGCCCTGGAGGCCGCGGGTCTCAAGCCGGACGTGGCGGAGGTCACGATGCGGGCCGAGAACACCATCGAACTCGCCGGCGACGACGCCGCGAAGATGCAAAAGCTGCTCGACGTCCTGGAGGACCTCGACGACGTGCAGGACGTCTATCACAACGCTGCGCTGCCCGATTGACGGAAGCGCGAACGAAAGCACGCGAATGAAAGTACTGGTGATCGGGGGAGGGGGCCGCGAGCACGCTCTGGCATGGCGGCTGGCGCAGTCCCAGCGCGTGAGCAAGGTGTATGTCGCGCCCGGCAATGGCGGCACCCGCGCGGATGCGCGCTACGAGTGCGTCGATGTCTCGGAACCCGCCGCGTTGCGCGAGTGGGCGCAGAAGGAAAAGATCTCGCTGACCGTCGTCGGCCCCGAGGCGCCGCTCGCGGCCGGCGTCGTGGACGAGTTCCGCGCGCATGGCATGCGCATCTTCGGACCGACCCAGGCCGCCGCGCAGCTCGAGAGCTCCAAGGCTTTCTCGAAGGCGTTCATGAAACGCCATGGCATTCCCACTGCAGAGTACGAGTCGTTTACCGACGCGGCCGCTGCCCATGCGTATGTCGATGCCAAGGGCGCGCCGATCGTGATCAAGGCCGATGGCCTCGCGGCGGGCAAGGGTGTCGTCGTCGCCACGACCCTGGCCGAGGCGCATGAAGCCATCGACTTCATGCTGCTCGACAACAAGTTCGGCATCTCGCACAACGAAGGCGGTGCCCGCGTCGTCATCGAGGAGTTCCTGCAGGGCGAAGAGGCGAGCTTCATCGTGCTGTGCGACGGCAAGAACGTCACCGCGCTCGCGACCAGCCAGGACCACAAGCGGCTGCAGGACGGCGACCAGGGGCCGAACACCGGCGGCATGGGCGCCTATTCGCCCGCGCCGGTGGTCACCGCGGAGGTGCATGCGCGCGCGATGCGCGAGATCATCCTGCCGACGATCCGGGGCATGGAGAAGGACGGGATTCCATACACCGGCTTCCTCTATGCCGGCCTCATGATCGACGCCTCCGGCCACCCGAAGACGCTCGAATTCAATTGCCGCATGGGCGATCCGGAAACGCAGCCCATCATGCTGCGGCTCAAGTCCGACCTGTTCGAGGTCTTCTGGCATGCGACCGATGGCACGCTCGACCAGGTCGAACTCGAATGGGATCGTCGCGTCGCACTCGGGGTCGTGATGGCCGCGCACGGCTATCCGCTGTCGCCGCGCAAGGGGGATCGAATCCGCGGCATCCCGGCGGAAGCGGCCGACGCGGTCGTCTTCCACGCCGGCACGACGCTGGAAGGCGGCGAGCTCAAGACCAGCGGCGGCCGCGTGCTCTGCGTGACCGTGCTGGCCGACAGCGTCAAGCAGGCGCAGCAGCGCGCCTACGAGGTGGCGGCGCGCATCGGCTTCGATGGCGCCCAATACCGCAAGGACATCGGACACCGCGCGGTTCACGCGCGCGGCGCCTGAGCCTCGGATGCAAGCCAACCCGCTCGAAGCCGGGCCGCAGGAGGTGGGCGACTACCTGCGCGGACTGCAGAAGCGCATCGTTTCGGCGATCGAGTCGGCGGATGGCAGCCAGTGCGTGCGCGACGAGTGGCACAAGGCGCCGGGCGAACCGCTTCAAGGCAGCGGCCTGACCTGCATCATGGAGGCCGGCGGTCTCTTCGAGCGCGCGGGCTGTGGCTTCTCGCAGGTGCGCGGCCCGAAGCTGCCGCCGTCGGCGACCCAGCATCGGCCGGAACTGGCCGGCGCGCCATTCGAGGCCATGGGCGTGTCGCTGGTGTTCCATCCGCGCAATCCCTACGTGCCGACGGTGCACATGAATGTGCGGATGCTCGCCGCGCTCCCTGCCGATGCGCCGCCGGTCTGCTGGTTCGGCGGCGGCATGGACCTGACGCCGTACTACGGGTTCGAGGAGGACGCGGTCCATTTCCACCGCGCCTGCAGCGACGCGCTCGCGCCTTTCGGCGACGACAAGTACCCGCGTTTCAAGACGTGGTGCGACGACTATTTCTTCCTCAAGCACCGCAACGAGCAGCGCGGCGTGGGCGGCATCTTCTTCGACGATTTCTCCGAGCTCGGTTTCGAACGCAGCTTCGCGATGCTGCGTTCCGTCGGCGATGCCTTCCTGCCGGCCTACCTGCCGATCGTCGAGCGTCGCCGCGACACGCTCTACGGCGAGCGGGAGCGCGGATTCCAGTTGTACCGGCGCGGCCGCTATGTCGAGTTCAACCTGGTGTGGGACCGCGGAACGCATTTCGGCCTGCAATCGGGCGGGCGTACCGAATCGATCCTGCTGTCGATGCCGCCGCTCGCGAGCTGGGCGTATCGCCAGGAACCCGAGCCGGGCAGCCCCGAAGCGGCGCTGTACCGCGACTTCATCGTGCGGCGTGAATGGCTTTGAGGAAGCCCAGGGTCGGGGTCTTCGGCGGGGCGTTCGATCCGCCCCACAACGCGCACGTGGCGATGGCGCAAGCCGCGCTCGACCACCTCGACCTGTCTGCGCTGCGCATCTTTCCCACGGGACAGGCCTGGCACAAGGACCGGCCGCTGAGCGCGCCCGAGCATCGCCTCGCCATGTCGCACCTTGCGTTCGATGATCTGCCCCGCACCAGCGTCGATGCGCGCGAGATCCTGCGCGCCGGTCCGACCTACACGCTCGACACCTTGCGCGAACTCCAGCAGGAACTGCCCGACGCACAACTCGTGCTCATCATGGGCGCCGACCAGGCCAACGCCCTGCATCGCTGGCACGGCTGGGAGGAGGTTCTGTCGATCGCTATAATTTCCGTAGCATATCGCGCACTAGCCACGGGCTCTGACGGGCAGTTCGATCCATCATCGCTGCCTCCCGTGCCGCCCGGCGCCCACTTCGAAAAGCTCCAACTCCCGCCGATGGACATCAGCGCGACCGACATCCGCGCGCGCGCCACGCGGGGGGAGGATCTTCGCCAACTGGTTCCGCCGGCGGTTGCACGCTATATTGAACAACACCACCTCTACCGATCCGCCTGATGAGAACTGAAGCCGCCGCCAAGAAAGACACCCAGAAACTCCAGAGAGCCATCATCGACGGCCTCGAGGACGTCAAGGCGCAGGACATCCAGGTTTTCGATACCGAGCATCTTTCCCCGCTCTTCGAGCGCGTGATCGTCGCTTCCGGAACCTCCAATCGACAGACCAAGGCGCTGGCGGCGAGCGTGCTCGACGCAGTACGCGAGGCAGGCTTCAACAAGCCGCGCGTCGAAGGCGAAGCCAACGGCGAGTGGATCATCGTCGACTGCGGTTCCGCTGTCGCCCACATCATGCAGCCGGCGATCCGCCAGTACTACCACCTCGAGGAAATCTGGGGCGACAAGCCGGTGCGCGCCAAGCTCGGCGCGACCAAGCCGATCGCGGTGAGGGCATCGGAAGAGGCCGACAAGGCACCGGCAGCGAAGAACACCTCGCTGCGGCGTTCGAGCGCGGCGAAGACCGCCGCCCGGACTGCGGAGCTGGCCGGCAAGCGGCCGGCGGCCAAGAAGGCCGCTGCGAAGAAGGCGCCCGCCAGGAAGGCCGCGGCGCCGAAGCCGGCCAAGACCGTCGTCGTTAAAGCCCCGGCCAAGAAGGTCGCGGCCAAGAAAGCGGCGCCGGCGAAGAAGGCCGCGCGCAAGACCACGTCCGCCCGGTCATGAAACTCCTGGTGGTCGCAGTCGGGCAGCGCGTGCCCGACTGGGCGCAGACCGCCTGGGACGATTACGCAAAGCGCTTTCCACCCGAGCTCAAGCTCGAACTGCGCGCGGTCAAGACCGAGCCGCGCGGCTCGAAGACCCTGGAGACGCTCTACGCCGCCGAGCGCGAGCGCATCGAAGCCGCGATCTCCAAGGGCATGCGCATCGTCGTGCTCGACGAACGAGGGACCTCGCTCACCACCAAGGCGCTCGCTGCCCGCCTGCAGGCATGGCAGGGCGAGGGCGACGACGTCGCGCTGGTGATCGGCGGGCCCGACGGACTCGACCCCGCTTTCAAGGCGGCGGCGCACGAACGCATCCGGCTGTCCGATCTCACGCTGCCGCACGCGATGGCGCGGGTGCTGCTCGTCGAACAGCTTTATCGCGCCTGGTCGGTCAATGCCGGTCATCCTTACCACCGCGAATGACCCCCGAATTCATCTATCTCGCGTCGCAGAGTCCGCGACGCGCCCAACTGCTCGGCCAACTGGGCGTCAAACACGAGTTGCTGCTCGCCCTGCCAGACGAAGATGTCGAAGCGCTCGAAGCGGTGCTCCCGGGCGAATCGCCCACGGCCTACGTCCAGCGGGTGACCTCGCTGAAGCTGGACGCGGCCATGGCGCGCTGGGAGCAGCGCAGCCTGCCGCGCGCGCCCATCCTGTGCGCCGACACGACCGTGGCGCTCGGGCGGACGATCCTCGGCAAGCCCGAGGACGCCGCGAACGCCGAGCGGATGCTTGCGATGCTTTCCGGCCATACGCACCGCGTGATGACGGCGATCGCACTCCAGCACGGCGCCGAGCGCTGGGCATTGCTGAATGTCTCGCACGTGCGCTTCGCGCCGATCGATGCCGACCGGATCGCCGCGTACGTCGCCACGGGCGAGCCGCTCGGAAAAGCCGGCGCATACGCCATCCAGGGCCGTGCCGCCGCATTCATCGAACACATCAGCGGCTCGCATTCGGGCATCATGGGCCTCCCGATGTTCGAGACCGCCCGGCTGCTGCGCCAGGCGGGGTTCAGGCTTTAGACAACAGATGCAAGACATCCTGATCAACTGGTCGCCGCAAGAAACCCGCGTTGCGGTGGTGGAGCACGGCGCGGTCCAGGAGCTTCACCTGGAGCGCACCCTCGAGCGCGGGCTGGTCGGCAACATCTATCTGGGCAAGGTATCGCGGGTGCTGCCGGGCATGCAGTCCGCCTTCGTCGACATCGGCCTCGACCGGACTGCCTTCCTGCATGTGGCGGATATCGTGGCGCCGTTCACGCCGGGTTCGCGGCCCAGCTCGATTTCGGCCGACCGGGATCATCGCAATGCCGGCGGCATGGTACCGATCGAGAAGCAGGTGTTCGAGGGGCAGTCGCTGCTGGTGCAGGTCATCAAGGACCCGATCGGCACCAAGGGCGCGCGGCTCTCGACGCAGATCAGCATCGCAGGCCGGCTGCTGGTGTTTCTCCCGCAGGACAACCATATCGGCGTCTCGCAGAAGATCCCGCCCGATCTGCGCGATGCGTTGCGCTCGCGCATGCAGGCGCTGATCGAGGCCGCGGCGGCCGCCGAAGCCGGCGGCGTGGTGCCCGCGAACACGGGCGGCTTCATCCTGCGGACCAACGGCGAGGATTCCAGCGATGCCGAGCTCGCCGAGGACATCGCCTACCTTCGCAAGACCTGGTCGCGCATCCGGGAGCTGTCGGTGCGCATGCCGCCGATGTCCTTGCTGCATCAGGACCTGAGCCTGCTGCAGCGCGTGCTGCGCGACATGACCAGCGAGGACACGCAGACGATCCGCATCGATTCGCGCGAGCAGTTCGATTCGCTGCTCAAGTTCGGACTCGAGTTCATGCCGCAGGCAGCGGGCAAGCTGCAGCTCTACAAGGGCGAGCGGCCGATCTTCGATCTCTATTCGATCGACGAGGAAATCGCCAAGGCGCTGGGACGGCGCGTCGATCTCAAGTCCGGCGGCTACCTGGTGGTCGACCAGACCGAGGCGCTGACGACGGTCGACGTGAACACCGGCGGCTTCGTCGGGGCGCGCAACTTCGACGACACCATCTTCAAGACCAACCTGGAGGCGGCGCAGGCCATCGCGCGCCAGCTCCGGCTGCGCAACCTGGGCGGCATCGTGATCGTCGACTTCATCGACATGGCCCGCGACGATCATCGCGAACAGGTGCTGGCCGAGTTCCGCAAGCAGCTCGCGCGCGACCGCGTGAAGACGACGGCGGGCGGGTTCTCCCAGCTCGGATTGGTCGAGATGACGCGCAAGCGCACGCGCGAGTCGCTGGCGCACATGCTGTGCGAACCGTGCATTGCATGCGGCGGACAGGGGATTGTGAAGACCGCCCGCAGCGTGGCTTACGACGTGCTGCGCGAGATCCTGCGCGAGGCGCGCCAGTTCACGCCGCGCGAGTTCCGCATCGTCTCGTCGCCGCAGGTGATCGAGCTCTTCCTCGACGAGGAGAGCCAGCATCTGGCCGGGCTCAGCGATTTCATCGGCAAGCCGATCTCGCTGCAGGCCGAGCCCGCGATGGGGCAGGGCCAGTACGACATTGTCTTGTTATAGCTCGGCCCCCAGCCTCGCCCACTGCGTGTGGCTCGGGCACCCCCCTGCCGGGGGGCAACACCGGTGGCCCGGCAAAGCCGGTTCCACGGTGTTCCTGGTGTTTCGACGCGGTCAGATCGTGGGGTCTTGGCCGGGGGTGGCGCCTCGGATTGCGAGATGCTGCAGCCTTGCGTAGAGCCCATCGAACGCCATCAGCTGCGCGTGGCTGCCTTGCTCGGCGATGCGGCCGTGGTCCATGACGACGATGCGGTCGGCGTGCTGAATGGTCGACAGGCGGTGCGCGACGATGAGCGTGGTGCGGCCTTGCATGAGGCGCTGCAGTGCCTCCTGCACCAGGCGTTCGGATTCGGTGTCGAGCGCCGAGGTGGCTTCGTCCAGCAGCAGGATCGGCGCGTTCTTGTACAGCGCGCGTGCGATCGCGAGACGCTGGCGTTGTCCGCCCGAAAGCTGCGTCGCGTTGTGGCCGAGCACGGTGTCGATGCCGTTGGGCAGGCTTTCGACATGCACCGCGAGGTTGGCGGCCGTGACGCATTCGGCGATCCGGTCGCGGTCGATCTCGGCGCCAAGCGCCACGTTGGCCGCGAGCGTGTCGTTGAGCATCACGACGTCCTGGCTGACCATGGCGAACTGCGCGCGCAGGCTCTTGAGCTGCCATTCGGCAACGTCCAGGCCATCGAGCAAGACCTGGCCGCCGCTCGGCAGCACGAACCGCGGCAAGAGGTTCACGAGGGTCGTCTTGCCGGAACCCGAGGGCCCCACGAAGGCGATGACTTCGCCGGGCTCGATCACCAGATCGATGTCGTCGAGGGCGCGTGCCTCATCGCTTCCGCGGTAGTTGACGCGCACCTTGCGAAGCTCGATGCGGCCGGTGGCGCGCGAGACTTCATGCTGGCCTTGCGTCTCGGGCCCGACCGAGTCGAAGAGATCGAGGCCACGTTCCAATCCGGCCAGTCCGCGCGTGATCGGATTCGCCACGTCGGCAAGGCGACGAATCGGCGCGATCAGCATCGCCATGGCGGCCACGTAGGCCACGAAGCCCCCAACGGTCAAGCCTTGCTCGTTGCTTTGCCAGAGCGCGATCACCACCACGATGGACAACGCGACAGCGGCCAGCAACTGCGTGAGCGGCGTCATGGCCGCCGAAGCGATGGTGGATTTCAACGCCAGCCGGTTGACGCTGTGGCTCAGGCGCTCGAAGCGACCCAACTGGCTCGCCTGGGCGTTGTGCAGGCGCACGACCCGATGCGCGAGCACGTTCTCTTCGACGACATAGGCGAGTTCGTCGGTCGCGAGCTGACCCAATTTCGTGAGGTGATAGAGGCGCTTCGAGAGGGTCTTCATGATCCACGCGACACCCGGCACCATGACGCAAATGATGAGCGTCAGTTTCCAGTTGAGGTAGAGCAGGTAGATCACGAGCGCGATCAGGGTGAGCCCATCGCGGGACAATCCCAGCAGGGCCTGTATCAGCAGCATCCCTCCGGTCTGCACTTCATAGATGACGGTGTTGGACAGCGCGCTGGCCGACTGGCGCGAAAACAAGGCGAGCTCGGCCGCCATGAGTTTCTGAAAGAGCATGCGGCGAAGGCGCTGCATGCCTTCGTTCGCGATGCGCGAGAGTGCGTATTGCGAAGCGAACTGCGCGAGCCCGCGGACTGCGAAGAGCGAGATCATCGCGGCCGGCACCATCCAGAGCTGGAGTTGGCCCTTCGTGAAGCCCCGGTCGAGCAAAGGCTTCGTGAGCGCAGGCATGAGCGCTTCGGTCAGTGCAGCGATGCTGGCGGTAAGGAATCCGATGGCCCACCATTGGCGCGAACCGCCGAACCAGGTCATCAATCGCGCGAGTCGACGCGTCAGCGGGGGCCGCTCATCGGGGGCGGCGGGGGAGGGTTGCATGGCGGCGCATTCTACGTTCGCGCCTTTCTGTAGGACCGGACCGGCTCTTGTACACGTTTTGTGACTCGGGCCGCATCGCAGTGTGTACCATGTGATCCCGTCAGGTCCGAGGCAGGAAACTTATTCCTCGGAAATCTCTCCGAACCGCATGAAAAAGCCGTTGCAAGACTTCTCCCCAACCCCTTCTTCATCGTTCCTCGCTCGCCGCGCCTTGATTGCGGCTCTCGCTGCCTCCCCCGTTCTTCCTGCACTCGCCCAGTTCCGGGTCGAGGTGTCGGGTGTGGGGTTGACGCAGCTGCCCATCGCGCTCGTTCCCTTCAAGGGTGAGGACAGCTCGCCCCAGAAGATCTCTGCCATCGTGCAGGCCGACCTCGAGCGCAGCGGCCAGTTCCGTGGCGTCGACGCTTCGGGCCAGGCGCTCGACGAGAACTCCCGTCCCGACTTGAGCCTCTGGCGCCAGCGGACGGCGGACTCTCTCGTGGCAGGCAGCGTGACACGCCTTGCTGACGGCCGCTACACCGTGAGCTTCCGCCTGTGGGACGTCGTTCGCGGCCAGGATCTCGGCGGTCAAAGCTATACCGTGCCGCAGGGCGATCTGCGCCTCGCCTCGCACCGCATCGCCGACTACGTCTACGAGAAGCTCACCGGCGAGAAAGGCATCTTCTCGACCCGCATCGCCTACGTCACCAAGGGCGGCAGCCGCTACAGCCTGTGGGTGGCCGACGCCGACGGCGAGAACGCGCAGGCCGCGCTTGCCAGCCCCGAGCCGATCATCTCGCCGCGCTGGTCTTCCAATGGCACGCAGCTCGCCTATGTGTCCTTCGAATCGCGCAAGCCGGTGGTCTACGTGCACAACGTCGCGAGCGGTCAGCGCCGACTGGTCGCCAATTTCCGCGGCTCCAACAGCGCGCCGGCCTGGGCGCCCGATGGCAATACGCTCGCCGTCACCCTGAGCCGTGATGGCGGCTCGCAGCTCTACACGATTTCGTCCGCTGGCGGGGAGCCCCGCCGCCTGACGCAAAGCAACAGCATCGACACCGAGCCGGTGTACTCGGCGGATGGCAGCACCATCTACTTCGTGAGCGATCGCGGCGGTGCGCCTCAGATCTACAAGATGAGCGCCAGTGGCGGCAATCCGACCCGCGTCACCTTCAGCGGCACCTACAACATCTCTCCGTCCATCAGCGGCGACGGGCGGTGGTTGGCCTACATCTCGCGCGTCAACGGCGGGTTCAAACTCCATGTGATGGATTTGCAGTCCGGCAACGTGCAGGCCATTACCGACACCACCGCCGACGAGCGCCCCAGTTTTGCACCCAACAGCAAATTGATCGTCTACGCGACGAAGCTTCAAGGCCGGGAGGCCCTGATGACAACGACGCTGGACGGAAAGATCAAAGCCCGCCTGGCAGGACAGGCAGGAGACATCCGCGAACCGGACTGGGGTCCGTTTCAAAAGCAATGATTAACTTGAGGAGTTCGAAATGTTGAAACGTACGATTTATTCGCTGGCCATCGTGGCGCTCATCGCAGGCTGTTCGTCGGGCACGAAGCTCAACGAAGCCCCGGTGACGGACCGCGGCGGCCAGGGCTCGGGCGGGGCGGCCAGCGGCGTCGCACCGGTCACCATCGATCCGAACGCGCAAACCGCGCAGGGTCCGGTCGGTGTGGCGCGGATCATCTATTTCGACTTCGACAGCTACACCGTCAAGCCCGAATTCCAGTCGTTGATCGACGGCCACGCCCGCTTCCTGAAGGCGAATCCGCAGCGCCGCATTTCGATCGAAGGCCACACCGACGAACGCGGCGGCCGCGAGTACAACCTGGCCCTCGGCCAGAAGCGCTCCGAAGCCGTGCGCCGTGCGCTGGTGCTGCTCGGCGTGTCCGACAGCCAGATCGAGGCCGTGAGCTTCGGCAAGGAAAAGCCGGCGGCCCAGGGCACGGGTGAGGACGTCTGGGCGCAGAACCGCCGCGCCGAAATCACCTACCGTTGATCATGCGCGGTGCTTTCTTGCGAGGCAGCGCCCTTGCAGCCGCATTGCTGTGCGCCTCGATGGGCACACAGGCCGCTCTCTTCGAAGACGACGAGGCTCGGCGCGCGATTCTCGACCTGCGTCAGCGGGTCGAGACCATTCGCACGCAAGGTGCCGAGGAAAACGCGCAGCTTCGGCGCAGCATGCTCGATCTGCAAAACCAGATCGAGCAGATGCGCGGCGACCTGGCCCGCATGACGGGTCAGAACGAGCAGCTCACCAAGTCGCTCTCGGAGATGCAGCAGCGTCAGACCGACCTGGACACGCAGATCAAGAAGAACGAGCCCTCCAAAGTCGCGATCGACGGACGCGAGTTCAATGCCGATCCGCGAGAGAAGGCGGACTTCGAAGCGGCGTTGGGCGTCTTTCGTGCGGGGCAGTTCGCGCAGGCGCAGACCGCTTTCGCCGATTTCGTGAAGCGCTATCCGCAGAGCGGCTACAACGCTTCGGCGCTGTTCTGGCTCGGCAACGCGCAGTATGCGACCCGCAACTACAACGAGGCGATCGCGAACTTCCGCTCGATGCTTTCGCTCGCGCCCGACCATGCAAAGGCGCCCGAAGCGGTGCTGTCGATCGCGAACTGCCAGATCGAGTTGAAAGACACGAAGGCGGCGCGGCGCACGCTCGAAGACCTGACGAAGGCCTACCCGCAATCCGAGGCCGCGCAGGCCGGACGCGAGCGGCTTTCGCGGCTGCGTTGAGCGCGGTCCTTCATCGCGCCACATCATGACCCCGGCCGTCGCTTCGCACGATGCGGATCTGGCTCGCCGCTTTGGCGGGCTCGAACGCCTCTACGGCGTCGCGGGCGCGGCTGCGATCCGTTCGTCGCACGTGATGGTCGCCGGCATCGGCGGGGTCGGTTCGTGGGCGGTCGAGGCGCTCGCGCGAAGCGGGGTCGGACGACTGACGCTGATCGACCTCGACCACGTCGCCGAATCGAATATCAACCGCCAGATTCACGCGCTGGACGCAACGATCGGGCAGGCCAAGGTCGAGGCGATGCGGGAACGCATTGCGCAGATCAATCCTTCGTGCAAGGTGTTGGCGATCGACGAGTTCGTCGAGCCGGGCAACTGGGAGATGTTGCTTGCCAATGCACGTGAAGCGCAGGGTATGCCGACGGCGGTCATCGATGCATGCGATCAGGTGCGGGCCAAGGTGACGATGGCGGCTTGGGCGCGCGCCACCAAGGCCGGTTTCATCACGGTGGGCGCCGCCGGTGGCAAGCGCTTGGCACACAAGGTCGACATCGACGACCTTTCTTTGGTGACGCACGACCCCTTGCTCGCCCAGTTGCGCCAACGCCTGCGCAAGGACCACGGCGCGCCGCGCGAAGGCCGGAAGCTCGGAATCGCCTGCGTGTTCAGCCGTGAGAGCGTGGCGCCTCCCGACGCTTCGTGCGCGCTCGCGGGCGATGGGTCGCTCAACTGCCATGGCTATGGGTCGGTCGTCAGCGTGACGGCGACTTTTGGCCAATGCGCCGCCGGGTGGGTTCTGGACAGGATTGCCAGAATCCGCACGCTATAATCTCTGGCTTTGCCGGATTCGACGTCGGCAAAGATGCCGGAACAGGTAGGGGACGTTAGCTCAGTTGGTAGAGCAGCGGACTTTTAATCCGTTGGTCACTGGTTCGAATCCAGTACGTCCTACCAGTCAAGCACACAACAGGGAAAGCCTGCCCTCGGAAGACGATGGCAGGTTTTTTTTGTCTTTGCGGACGGAACTGCCGCCCTATGAAGTCGAGCCGGGCGCGGGCGGATTGTCCTGCTGCGGTTTGGGCGGCGGTTCCGGGGTACTCGGCGAAGGTGCGCGCCGCTTGCAGATCATGCGACCCGTCTGCCGGTCCCAATTGCAGGACCTCGATTTGTTCGATGACGAGGCCGCTGCGCCAATCTCGGGTGCCAGCAAGGCGAAGCAGGCGAGGGCGATGAGGGGGAGGTGTTGCTTCACGCGGGCAGCTTACACCGTGATCGCGATGCGCCCAAATCCGGGTCTGTCCCACATGGCGCCGATTCGCGGCTTTCTACACCTGCAGGTGAATGGCGGTGCGCAGGCCGCCGTTGCGCGCGGCCGATGGAGACTAGCCATGAGATCCGGAAACACGCAAGACATGGTGAAAGCGGTGCTGACGGCCGCGATCGCTGACGACGGACGGCAGCTACAGAGATCTGCGAAGTGGCGGAAACCTACCCCTCCGGCATGTAGGGCCGTGCAATAAGAAAAAGGCCGCGGAGGCGGCCTTTTCAAATGTCGTTACGCGGGGGCGTCGTTGTCATGCAACGATGGCTGTCGGGACCCCGACATGCTGGAAACGAGACCGACGGCGCTGGCGCGGATCAGTTCCTGTCGCAGCGCGGCTTCGAGCAGGCGGCGGGCAGTGTCCGGCCTGTCGTGGTCGTATTCCTCGTCCAGTTCGCAGTGCAGGTAGTAGTCGACGCGAGCCATCAATCGCTCTACCGACGCTGCAAGATCTGTCTCGTTCATCTTCCGCCCCTCCGCGTTGCATCGCGGAAAAACTTGCTTGACATGTGGGCCAACTCCTATTCACTGATAGGAAATTTCACGTGAGCCTCGGCATTATCCCCCGTTCGCTCAATTGCGTTCTTCTTGCTGTCGTGCTAGTCCAACAGATCAGAAGGGATAAATGGCTCAGTCGCCTTGGCGCAACCTGAGCCGATGCCAGGCGCCGCTGATCCGCGACGTGCGGTTGGGTTCGCCAGGCGTCTTCGGTGAAGAAATGGGAGAGGGGAGCAGGTGGCGGACGGACTGAGCCACCTTGACGCAATCCTTGATGTGCAATTCGCCGAGCGCCCGCAGCGCGGCGTAGCTCAGCGTGGCCGAGACGGCCTGCCCCACGATAGGGACGTACTTGGCCGCCTGCTGGGCAGTCAGCTTGACGCCGGCATGACGTGCCAGGGTGACCAGCAATTCGCGCGTCACCAGCCGGCCGACCAGCAGCGCACCGACGGCGCCCGCGGCTTTCTGGACACGTTCCCGGTCATAGGGGGCGAGCCGATCGAGCTGCGTGACGGAAAGCCCGAACTCGGCGCTGATCTGCGGAATGACCCGCGACAGCAACGTGGCGTCGGCGGCCCAATCAAGGCCCGGCACCGGCACCGCGCCGACTGCGGCGGCCATCATCGCCTTGCGGCTCAGCAGTCGCCGGCTGCGCCGGATGGCGGCGATCAGTTCTGGATCGCCCTGGGCAAGTTCGACGGCGGAAGGCATGGCCCCACCTTATCAGACTCAGGCGAGCGCTTCGAGCTGATCGGACAAGTCCAGCCAGCGTTCCTCGAGCTGTTCGATTTCGTCGTTCAGCGCCTTCAGTCGCTTGCCGGCTTCGGCGATCTCGGGGGCGGGCAGCGGTTGCGCCAGACGGGATTCGAGGGCTGCCTTTTCGGCGCCTGCGTCGGCAAGCCGCTGGTCGACCTGGGCGAGCTCGCGCTTGAGCGGCTTGGCGCGTTCGCTGCGCTGCTGGCGGTCCTGGGCATCCTGCCGGCGCTGGTCCTTGCCGGCCGGAGGTGTTTCCTGCGCGACCGGTGTGAGCTCGACCGCGACTGCATTCATCGCCGCCTTGGCTTCTTCGCGCAGCCGCTTCGATTCCTCCAGCAGATAGCGCTGGTAATCGTCCAGATCGCCGTCGAAGTCGCTGACCACGCCCCGACCCACGAGCCAGAACTCGTCGCACACCGAACGCAGCAGTGCCCGGTCGTGGCTGACCAGCATCAGCGTGCCCTCGAACTCGTTCAGCGCCACCGCCAGCGCCTCGCGCGTCGCGAGATCGAGGTGGTTGGTCGGCTCGTCGAGCAGCAGCAGGTTGGGCCGTTGCCAGACCATCATCGCGAGCACCAGCCGCGCCTTTTCGCCGCCGCTCATGGTGCCGACCGGCTGCTTCACCATGTCGCCGCTGAAGTTGAAGCTGCCGAGAAAACCGCGCAGGTCCTGTTCGCCGGTGCGCTCCCGGGCCGCCGCGCCGAGTTCACGGGCGAGGCGGACCATGTGCTCGAGCGGCGTGTCCTGCGGCCGGAGCACGTCGAGTTCCTGCTGCGCGAAGTAGCCGATGTTGAGGCCCTTGCCTTCGGTGATCGTGCCGGCCAGCGCGCCCATTTCGCGTGCGATCGTCTTGACCAGCGTCGACTTGCCCTGGCCGTTGGCCCCCAGGATGCCGATCCGCTGGCCGGCCAGCACCGACCGGTTGACGCCGCGCAGGACGATCCTGGTCGGCTCGTCCTCGGACTGGTAGCCGAAGCTCCCGTCGCTGATGGTCAGCATCGGATTCGGGATGTTGCCAGGCTCCTTGAACTCGAAGCTGAAATCGGCTTCCGCCAGCAGCGGTGCGACCTTTTCCATGCGCTCGAGCGCCTTCACCCGGCTTTGCGCCTGTTTGGCCTTGCTGGCCTTGGCCTTGAAGCGGTCGATGAACTTCTGCAGATGGGCGATCTTGTCCTGCTGCTTGGCGTAGGCGGCCTGCTGGAGCTCCAGTTGCTGGGCGCGAAGCGTCTCGAAGGCGCTGTAGTTGCCGCCGTAGCGGTTCAGGCGGGCATGTTCGATGTGCAGCGTCACGTCGGTCACGGCGTCGAGGAACTCGCGGTCGTGGCTGATCACGATCATCGTGCCGGCGTATTTCTGCAGCCACGCTTCGAGCCAGACGAGGGCGTCGAGGTCCAGGTGGTTGGTGGGCTCGTCGAGCAGGAGGAGGTCGCTCGGGCACATCAGCGCGCGCGCCAACTGCAGGCGCATGCGCCAGCCGCCCGAAAAGCTGTTCACCGGCTGGTCGAGTTCGTGCGGCTTGAAACCAAGCCCGAGGATCAGCGCCTGCGCGCGTGGCACCGCATCGTGCTCGCCCGCGTCGGCCAGGTCGGTATAGGCGTGGGCGAGGGCCATGCCGAGGTCGGCATCGTCCGGGTCGGCCTCGTGACCGGCCTCCGCAGCCGCGAGCGCCTCGCGCAGTTCGACCAGGCGCGTGTCGCCGGTGACGACGAAATCGGTCGCCGACTCGTCGGTCTCGGGCATGTTCTGCGCGACCTGCGCCATGCGCCATTGCTTCGGGATCGAGAAGTCGCCACCGTCTTCATGCAGCGTGCCGTTGAAGAGCGCGAACAGGGTCGACTTTCCCGCGCCGTTGCGCCCCACGAGCCCGACCTTCTCGCCGGGGTTGATGGTGACGCTGGCGCCGTCGAGCAGCACTTTGGCGCTGCGGCGCAGGATGACGTTCTTGAGGGTGATCATTTCAGTTTCGGTTTCCTACCCGCGTTCACATGACCCCGCACCGCATGCGACCGGGCCAGCTGAGGCCAGGAACACCGCGGAACTGGCTTTGCCAGGCCGCTGGTGTTGCCCCCGGTAGGGGGTCGGCGAAGCGACACGAAGTGCGCGCAGCCTGGGGGCGAGCCTCATCCCAGGGATTCGCGCGGCACCAGCAGCACCTGGTCATCGCCAGCGCTCGTGGGGAGCCACACGACTTCGAGCCGTGGAAAGGCCGCTTCGAAATGCGCGCGTTCGTTGCCGATTTCAAGCACCAGCACGGCGGATTCGCTCATCCTGGCGGGCGCATCGGCGAAGAGCTGGCGGATGAAGTCCATGCCGTCGGCGCCTCCTGCGAGGGCCAGTTCGGGCTCGGCGCGGTATTCGGCGGGAAGCTCGCGCATGCTGTGCGCGTTCACGTAAGGCGGATTGCAGAGGATGAGGTCGTAGGGCCCGCGCACCGAAGCGAGGCCGTCGGATTGGAGCAGGGTGATGCGCGCATCGAGCTGGTGGCGCGTGACGTTGATCGCCGCGACTTCGAGCGCTTCGGTCGAGATATCGGCTGCGTCGACCGAGACATCGGGATAGGTCATGGCCGCGAGAACCGCGAGGCTGCCATTGCCGGTGCAGAGGTCGAGTACGTTGTGCGTGCGGTCGCTGAGCCACGGATCGATCGAGCCGTCGGCCAGCAGTTCGGCGATGAAGCTGCGCGGCACGATCGCGCGTTCGTCGACGTAGAAAGCCACGCCCTGGAGCCAGGCTTCCCTCGTCAGGTACGCGGCGGGCTTGCGCGTCTCGATGCGCTGGTCGAACAGTGCGGCGACGCGGGCCGCATCGGCCGTCGCGACCGGACGCTCCGCGACGCCGTCGAGGTCGTCGAGCGGCAGGCCGAGCCTCCAAAGCACCAGCCACGCCGCCTCGTCGAAGGCGTTCGTCGTGCCGTGCCCGAAGGAAACGCCTGCATCGGCCAACTGCTTCGCGCCGGCCTCCACGAGTTGGATCACTGTGCTCATGCGTGAAGCAGCGCTTCGAGCCTGTCCAGCGTGCGGCGATAGATGTTCTTGAGCGGCTCGATTTCCGCGACAGCGATGTGCTCGTCGATCTTGTGGATGCTGGCGTTGGTCGGGCCCAGTTCCACGACCTGCTTGCAGATCTTGGCGATGAAGCGCGCGTCGCTGGTGCCGCCGCTGGTCGAGAGCTCGGTCTCGATGCCGGTCTCGTCGTGGATCGCCTTCTGGACCGCCTCGACCAGTTCACCCGGTGGGGTCAGGAAGGGCAGGCCGCCGACGGTCCAGGCGAGCGTGTAGTCGAGCCCGTGGGCATCGAGCACTTGATGAACGCGCTGCTGCAGCGACTCCGGCGTCGACTCCGTCGAAAAACGGAAGTTGAAGTCGATGACCGCCGAGCCCGGAACCACGTTGCTGGCGCCGGTGCCCGCGTGGATGTTGCTGATCTGCCAGCTCGTTGGCTGGAAATACTTGTTGCCGGCATCCCAGCCGGCGGCATCGTTGATGGCGACCAGTTCCGCCAGGGCCGGCGCGAACTGGTGCACCGGATTCCTGGTGAGATGCGGATAGGCGATATGCCCTTGCACGCCCTTGATCGTCAGTTTGCCGCTCATGGTTCCGCGGCGGCCGTTCTTGATCATGTCGCCGCAGCGCTCCACGGCGGTCGGCTCGCCGACGACGCAGTAGTCGATGCGCTCGCCGCGTGCAGCAAGCGCATTGCAGACGATCACGGTGCCATCGACGCCCGGACCTTCCTCGTCGCTGGTCAACAGCAGGGCAAGCGTCAGCCGCGGATCGGGCGTGGCGCCGAGGAATTCCTCGATGGCGACGACAAAGGCAGCGAGCGAGGCCTTCATGTCGCACGCGCCGCGACCATAGAGCTTGCCGTCGCGATGCGTGGGGGTGAAGGGGTGGCTGGTCCACTGTTCGAGCGGGCCGGTGGGGACCACGTCCGTGTGGCCGGCGAAGACGAGGGTCCGGCTTTCAGCGCCGGCAGCCCCGCTGCGCACGGCCCAGAGGTTGGTCACCCGGAAATCCGCCGGCCCGCTTTCGATGGTCTCGAGCCGGAAGCCCAGCCGCGCCAGCCGCTCGCCAAGAATCCCCTGGCACCCCGCATCGTCCGGGGTGACCGAGGGTCGGGAAATCAGTTGTTCGGCAAGCTGGAGCGTTCGGGACATCGACGGGGCAGGTGGCTCACAGACGCACGTCGAGCGTGATGTCCGTGAAGGTGGGTTCCTCGACTTGTTCAAGGAAGGAGCGTTCTTCGTTGTGCGTGGGCGGCGCCTTGCGGTTCTGCAGGCGCCACATCAGGTTGGTCGGCGAATCGGATTGCGCCAAGCCTTCCTCGCGGGTGACCAGATTTTCGGTGATCAGCCGGGCGATGTCTTCTTCGAAGGTCTGCGACCCTTCGGCCATCGATTGCTCCATGGCTTCCTTGACCGCGGTGAAGTCGCCCTTGGCGATGTGTTCGGCGATCAGCGTGGTGTTGAGCATCACTTCAAGGGCCGGCACACGCGCGCCGCTCGGGGTACGCAGCAGGCGCTGGGCGACGATCGCGCGCAGCGCGCCGCTGAGGTCGCCGAGGAGCGTGGGACGCACTTCCACCGGATAGAAGCTCAGGATGCGATTCAGCGCTCGGTAGCTGTTGTTGGCGTGCAGCGTGGCCACGCAGAGATGGCCCGACTGGGCATAGGCGATCGCGGCGGTCATCGTCTCGCGATCGCGGATTTCGCCGATCTGGATGACGTCGGGCGCCTGGCGCAGCGCGTTCTTGAGCGCGATCTGAAGCGACTGCGTGTCGCTGCCGACGTCGCGCTGGTTCACCAGCGACTTCTTGTTGGAGAAGGTGAATTCGATCGGTTCCTCGACCGTCAGGATGTGGCCCGTGGCGTTCTCGTTGCGGTAGTCGAGCATCGAGGCCAGCGTGGTGCTCTTGCCGGCACCGGTGGAGCCGACCATGAGGATCAGGCCGCGCTTTTCCATCACCAGCGTCTTGAGGATCTCGGGCAGGTTCAGATCCTCGAAGGCCGGGATGACCGACGCGATGTGCCGGATCACCACAGCGTAGGTGCCGCGCTGGCGCATCGCACTGATGCGGAAGTTGCCTGCGCCTTCGAGCGCGATCGCCATGTTGAGCTCGCCGGTGCGTTCCAGTTCGGCGATGCGGCTTTCGTCCACCACCTCGGCCAGCAGGCTCAACGGCGCTTCGGGCGGGAGGATCTGCGCATTGATCGGCAGGCAATTGCCGTTGATGCGGATCTGCGCAGGGGCGTGGGCCGATAGGTAGATGTCGGAGGCCTTGCGTTCGGCCATCAGGCGAAGAATCCGCTCCATCGTGTTCATCGGCTCACTCTCCTCGACGTATCTATTGTGAATGGATTTCGACGTCCGGCCGCCCCTGTCGGCGGCCGGGGTTCGATCAGTCGCGCAGCAGGTCGTTCAGCGAGGTCTTGGCGCGGGTTTGCGCGTCGACACGCTTCACGATGATGGCCGCGTACAGGCTGTAGCGGCCGTTGTCCTTGGGCAGCGTGCCGCTGATCACAACCGATCCGGCGGGCACCCGGCCATAGGTGACTTCACCGGTAGCGCGGTCGTAGATGGGGGTGCTCTGGCCGATGTAGACGCCCATCGACAGCACCGAGTTCTCCTCGATCACCACGCCTTCGACCACTTCGGAGCGGGCGCCGATGAAGCAGTTGTCCTCGATGATGGTCGGGCCGGCCTGCAGCGGCTCGAGCACGCCGCCGATGCCGACGCCGCCCGAGAGGTGCACGTTGGCGCCGATCTGCGCGCACGAGCCGACCGTGGCCCAGGTATCGACCATCGTGTTTTCGCCGACATAGGCGCCGATGTTCACGTAGGAGGGCATCAGCACCGCCCCCTTGGCGATGTAGCTGCCGCGGCGCGCGACGGCCGGGGGCACGATGCGCACGCCGGCTTCCTTCAGCTCGCCGGCCGACAGGTGCGAGAACTTGGTCGGCACCTTGTCGTAGAAGCCGAGCGAGCCGGCCTGCATCTGTTCGTTGTCGCGCAGGCGGAACGACAGCAGCACGGCCTTCTTGATCCACTGGTGCACGGTCCACTGGCCGACGGCTTCGCGCGTGGCGACGCGCAGCTTGCCGTTGTTGAGCTCGGCGATCACGTGCTCGACGGCGGCGCGCACTTCCTTCGGAGCACTGGCGGCGGAAATGTTGGCGCGGTCTTCCCACGCTGCGTCGATGGTCTGCTGGAGTTGTTGGGTCATGGAAGAACTCGGTTCTGGATGAATTGGACGATGCGTTGCGCGGCTTCGGTGCACTCGGCGGTGTCGGCGACCAGCGCCATCCGGATGCGCCCGCGCCCCGGGTTGCTGCCGGCCACGTCGCGGGCGAGATAGCTGCCGGGCAGCACCGTGACATTGTATTGAGCGTAGAGCTCGCGGGCGAAGGCCTGATCGTCGCCCTGCCACGAGGAGGGAACCCCGGCCCAGAGGTAGAAGCTCGCGTCGGGCAGGCGCACGTCGAGCACCGGCGCCAGGAGCGGCGTGACGGCCGCGAACTTGGTGCGGTACTGCATGCGGTTTTCGAGCACGTGCGACTCGTCGCCCCAGGCCGCGATGCTGGCCGCCGCGACCGTGCCGCTCATCGCGCTCCCGTGGTAAGTGCGATAGAGCAGGAAGGACTTGATGATGGATGCATCGCCCGCCACGAAGCCGCTGCGCAGCCCCGGTACGTTGCTGCGCTTGGACAGCGAGGTGAGCGCGACCAGGTTGCGGAAGTCGCCGCGCCCGAGCCGCTCGGCTGCTTCTAGCCCGCCGAGCGGCGGTTCGTCGCGGAAGTAGATCTCGCTGTAGCACTCGTCGGAGGCGATGACGAATCCGTGGCGATCCGAGAGTGCAAAGAGCTTCTTCCACTCGTCCAGCGGCATCACGGCGCCAGTCGGATTGCCCGGCGAGCAGACGAAGACGAGTTGGGTGCGCGCCCAGACATCCTCCGGCACGCTGTCCCAGTCGACCGCGAAATTGCGCGCCGGCACGCTCGGTACATAGTACGGCTCGGCGCCCGAGAGGAAGGCCGCACCTTCGTAGATCTGATAGAACGGATTGGGCGACATCACGATCGGCGCGGGCGATCGGCTCGCGTCGACCACGGTCTGCGCCAGCGCGAAGAGCGCCTCGCGAGATCCGTTGACGGGCAGCACTTGCGTGGCGGGGTCGAGGCTCAATCCATAGCGGGTCTGCAGCCAGCCGGTGAAGGACTGGCGCAGATTCAGGTCGCCGGCCGTCGCCGGATAGACCGCGAGGGCGCCGAGCCCAGCGGAGAGCGCGTCCTTGATGAACCCGGGCGTCGGATGCTTGGGCTCGCCGATGCCCAGGCTGATGGGCGCGTACTGAGGATTCGGCGTGACGCCCGCGAAGAGTTGTCGCAGCCGCTCGAAAGGGTAGGGCTGCAGTTTGGCGAGCAAGGGATTCATGGTACGGAATTATCGTGGCCGAGCCGCGGAGCCGGTGTCTGCAGGCGTGCCTGCACCGAGAGGATCAGCATTTCGTGCGCGGCTGGATCGGCTTCGCGCAGCTTGTCGAGCGCGGCGATCGCCGCATCGGCGAGCTCGACGCGGCTTTCTTGCTTGACGGCTTCGATCTCGAGATAGGCGGCCTCGAGCTTGCGCAGCGACGCGTCGGCCTTGCCGGACGCGACCGCGTCGGAGCCCTTTGCCGCAAGAAGGACTTCGGTGATCCAGCCGAGCTGCCGCCCGTAGCTGGCCACATCGAAGGCCTTCTTTTCGAGCAGGCCGTTGCCTGCCGATGAAGGAATTCCGGCGAAGAACCAGTTGGTGTCCGGCTCGATCTGCTGTGCGACGCTGCCGCTGAAGGGGAGATGAAACACCGGAGACCAGAACCAGAGCCACGGAAACATCGTCTTCTCCTCGTCGGTAGGGTCTTGGGGATCGATCAGAGCTTCTTGACGAGCACCTGGCTCTTGCGGTCCCAGTTGTACTTGCGCTTGCGCGCTTCGGGCAGCCAGTCGGGGTTGACCTGCTGGAAGCCGCGCTTGAGGAACCAGTGCATCGTGCGCGTGGTGAGCACGAAGATGCTGTCCAGCCCCTGCGCCTTGGCGCGGTGCTCGATGCGCTTGAGGATGCGCTCGCCGTCGCCCTGCGCCTGCGATTGCGGCGACACCGTGAGCGCCGCCATCTCCGCGGTCTTGGCCTCGGGATAGGGGTACAGCGCCGCGCAGCCGAAGATCACGCCGTCGTGCTCGATCACGGTGTACTGGCCGATGTCGCGCTCGATCTCGGTGCGGCTGCGCTTGACCAGCGTGCCGTCGCGCTCGAAGGGTTCGATGAGCTGGATGATCCCGCCGATGTCGTCGGCCGTCGCTTCGCGCAGCGATTCGAGCTTCTCGTCGATCACCATCGTGCCGATGCCGTCGTGCACGTAGATCTCCAGCAGCAGCGAACCGTCGACGCTGAAGGGGATGATGTGGTTGCGCTCGACACCGGCTTCGCAGGCCTTCACGCAATGCTGGAGATAGAAAGCGGTGTCGGTCGGCCGCTGCGCCGGTGCCAGCGAGGCGAGCAGCTTCTTTGCCGCGTCGAGCGGCAGTTCGGTGTCGATCGGGTTGTCGTCGCTGATCGGCTGGCTGGCATCCACCGGAATGCCGGGGATTTCGGTCAGGAAGATCAGCTTGTCCGCCTGGATCGAGATGGCCACGCTGGTCGCGACCTCTTCCATGGTGAGGTTGAAGGCCTCGCCGGTGGGCGAGAAGCCGAAGGGCGACATCAGCACCATCGCGCCGAAATCCAGTCCGCGCCGGATGCCGGCCGCATCGACCTTGCGCACGAGGCCGGAGTGCTGGAAATCGATGCCGTCGACCACCCCGACCGGTCGCGCGGTGATGAAATTGCCGGAGATCATCCGCACCGTCGAGCCTGCCATCGGCGTGTTCGGCAGGCCTTGGCTGAACGCGGCCTCGATCTCGTAGCGCAGCTGCCCGGCGGCTTCCTGGGCACAGTCCAGTGCCACCTCGTCGGTGATGCGCATGCCGTGCGAATACTTCGCCTCGTGGCCCTTGGCGCGCAGTTGCTCATTGACCTGCGGCCGGAAGCCGTGCACCAGCACCACCTTCACGCCCATGCTCTGGATCAGCGCCAGATCCTGCGCGATGCTTTGCAGCTTGCCCGCCGCGATCGCCTCACCGGCCAGGGCGACCACGAAGGTCTTGCCGCGATGCGTGTGGATGTACGGCGCCACCGAGCGGAACCAGGGGACGAAGGTGAAGTTGAAGACGGTGGACATTGGCGGGAGTAGGGCGGCGGAGTGCCGGTCGCAAGATAATTGGCGATTTTCCCCGAACTGCCCGCCTTGTCTTCGCCCCCACTTCGAATCGAGTTTCCAGAATCCCTGCCGGTGTCGGCCCGGCGCGACGAAATCATGGCCGCCATCGCGGCGCACCAGGTGGTCATCGTCTGCGGCGAGACGGGTTCGGGCAAGACCACGCAGTTGCCCAAGATCGCGCTGGCGCTCGGGCGCGGCAAGCTGAATGCGCCGCCCGGCAAGGGCCGGCTGATCGGACACACCCAGCCGCGCCGGATCGCGGCGTCGTCCGTGGCCAAGCGCATCGCCGAAGAGCTGAAGACGCCGCTGGGCGAGGTGGTCGGCTTCAAGGTGCGCTTCCAGGACCGACTGTCGCGCGATGCCTCGGTCAAGCTGATGACCGACGGCATCCTTCTGGCGGAAACGCAGACCGATCCGCTGCTCAAGGCCTACGACACGCTGATCATCGACGAGGCGCACGAGCGCTCGCTCAACATCGACTTCCTGCTCGGCTACTTGAAGGAGATCCTGCCGCGGCGGCCGGACCTGAAGGTGATCGTGACCTCCGCGACGATCGATGCGGACCGTTTTGCGCAGCATTTCGTTTCCGCGAAGGGCCCGGCGCCTGTGATCATGGTGTCTGGGCGCACCTTCCCGGTGGAGCAGCGCTACCGGCCCTTCGAGGAATCGCGCGATTTCGACCTCAACGACGCGATCGCCGACGGCGTCGACGAACTCTGGCGCGATCCGCACAACGCCGGCGACATCCTCGTCTTCCTCCCCGGCGAGCGCGAGATCCGCGAGGCGGCGGACCATCTTCGCAAGCACCTGAGCCACCAGCCGGTGATGCGCAATGCCGAGGTGCTGCCGCTCTTCGCGCGCCTCTCGCAGGCGGAGCAGGACCGCATCTTCGACGGCCACACGGGCCGCCGCATCGTGCTGGCGACCAACGTGGCGGAGACTTCGCTGACGGTGCCGGGCATCCGCTACGTGATCGATGCCGGCACCGCGCGCGTCAAGCGCTACAGCTTCCGCAGCAAGGTCGAGCAGTTGCTGGTCGAGCCGATCAGCCAGGCGGCGGCCAACCAGCGCGCGGGCCGATGCGGACGGGTCGCCAACGGCATCTGCATTCGGCTGTACGACGAGAAGGACTTCGACGGCCGGCCGCGCTTCACCGATCCCGAGATCCTGCGCTCGTCGCTCGCGGGGGTCATCCTGCGGATGAAGTCGCTGCACCTCGGCGACGTCGAGCGCTTTCCGTTCCTCGAAGCGCCGCAGCGGCGCGCGATCGCCGACGGCTACCAGCTGCTCAACGAGCTCGGCGCGGTGGACGATGCGAACGAGCTCACGCCGACCGGCGTGGAGCTGTCGAAGCTGCCGCTCGATCCGCGCGTCGGCCGGATGATCCTGGAGGCACGCTCGCGCGGCGCGCTCGAGGAGGTGCTGGTGATCGCCAGCGCGCTGTCGGTGCAGGACGTGCGCGACCGCCCGCTGGAAGCGCAGCAGCAGGCCGACCAGGCCCACGCGAAGTTCGATGACGACCGCAGCGAATTCAGCGGCTACCTGCGCCTTTGGAAGTGGATCCATGATGCGCGCGGCGGGCATGGCGACCACAAGCTCAGCAACCGGCAGTACGAGCAGTTGCTGCGGCAGAACTTCATCAACGTGCGGCGCGTGCGCGAGTGGCGCGACATCCATTCGCAGCTGCTCACCGTCGTCACGGAACACAAGTGGCGGATCAACGCGCAGCCTGCGACCTACGACGCGCTGCACATGTCGATGCTCTCGGGCTTGCTGGGCAACATCGGCTGGAAGCTCGAAGACGACGAGGCCTACCTCGGTGCGCGCGGCATCAAGTTCTATCGACACCCCGGCGCGCACTTGAAGAAGAAGCCCGGGCGCTGGATCGTCTGCGCCGAACTGGTCGAGACCACGCGCCTCTTCGGCCGCGGCATCGCCAACATCGAGCCGCAGTGGCTCGAACAGGTCGGGGGGCACCTTCTCAAGAAGCAGTTGCTCGATCCGCACTGGGAGAAGAAGGGCGCGCAGGTCGCGGCACTGGAGCGCGCCACGCTCCACGGGCTCGTGGTGTACAGCGGGCGCCGCGTGGACTTCAGCCGGGTCGACCCGGCGGCGGCGCGGGAGATCTTCGTGCGCGAGGCGCTCGTGGGGGGGCAGTGGGAGAGCAAGCTGCCATTCCTTGCCGCCAACCGGAAGCTGGTGCGCGAGGTCGAGGCGCTGGAGCACAAGTCGCGCCGCCAGGACGTGCTGGTCGACGACGAGCTGATCTACGCGTTCTACGACGCACAGGTGCCGGCGGATGTCGCGAGCGGCCTGGCCTTCGAGAACTGGTATCGCGCGCAGTCGAAGGACGCACCGCGGCTGCTGTATCTGACGCGCGACGAGCTGATGCGCCATCAGGCGGCCGGCATCACGACGCAGGCATTTCCCCCGACGCTTCGCCTCGGCGGTGTCGATTGCGCCGCGACCTACCTGCACGAGCCGGGCGATGTGAAGGACGGCCTCACGGTCACGGTGCCGCTCTTCGTGCTGAACCAGGTCAGCGAAGAGCGGTGCGAGTGGCTGGTGACGGGCATGCTCAAGGACAAGCTCCAGGCGCTGCTCAAGAGTCTTCCGCAGAAGCCGCGCGCACGGCTGGTGCCGCTGCCGGAAACCGCGACGCGCCTGGCCGAATTGTTCGGCGCGCCGGAGGTATTCGGCCACGGATCGCTGACCGATGCGCTGCAGAAGCGCGTGCGCGAGGAAACCAGCCTCGATGTGAAGCGCACCGATTTCAAGCTGGACATGCTGCCGCCGCACCTGTTCATGAACCTGCGTGTGGTGGACGAGCATGGCCGTCAGCTCGGCATGGGTCGGAATCTCGGCGCGCTGAAGGCGGAGCTGGGCGCACAGGCGCGCGGCGCGTTCCAGGCACTCGCGGGGCTCAACCTGAAGAAGGCGCCGGAAGCCCCGGCGACACAGGCCGGCAAGCGCGACGAGCGGCCGGCGAAAACGGCCGAAGCGCCTGCGGCCGCTGCACCCGCGGGCCAGCGCTACACCGCATGGACCTTCGGCGAGTTGCCGGAGCTGATGGAAGTGCGGCGCGGCGCGCAGTCGCTGATCGGCTTCCCGGCGCTGGTCGACGGCGGCGATGCGGTCACCATCGAAGTCTTCGACGAGCCTGCCGTCGCGGCCGCGAAGCATCGCATCGGCCTGCGGCGGCTCTTCGCCTTGCAGATCAAGGACGCGCTCAAGTACCTCGAGAAGAACATCCCCGATCTGCAGAAGATGGCTGTGGCCTTCATGCCACTCGGAACGCTGGAGGAATTGCGCGCGCAGATCATCGATGTCGCGCTCGATCGCGCGTTCCTGCAGGACCCGCTGCCGACCGATGCGGCCGGCTTCAAGCGCCGCGTGGAAGAAGGACGCGGGCGGCTGACGCTGATCGCCAACGAGGTGGCACGGCTCGCCGGCGTGATCCTCGCCGAGTACGCCGTCGCTGTGCGCAAGATCAAGGACACCAAGATCCAGCCGACCGCCACCGCCGATGCGTCGCAGCAGTTGCAGCGGCTGGTCGGCAAGCGCTTCCTGGTCGACACGCCTTGGCCGCGGCTGCAGCATTTCGCGCGCTACCTCAAGGCGATCACGCTTCGGCTCGACAAGCTGCGCGCCGACCCGGACCGCGACGCGCAGCGGCTGGCCGAGCTTCGTCCGCAGGAGCAGCGCTACTGGCGCCTGCTGGCCGAGCGCAAGGGAGCAACCGACGAGCGCATGGGCGAATTCCGCTGGCTGCTCGAAGAACTGCGCGTGAGCTTCTTCGCGCAGGAATTGCGCACGCCCCAGCCGGTGAGCGTGAAGCGGCTGGACAAGCTCTGGGTGCAACTCGAGAGCTGAACTGTTTTCGGGCGCGCATGAAAAAGCCCGCCGAAGCGGGCAGTTCGCGTTTGCATGCGAGGGGGGAGGGCGCTATATCCGTCCCATGAGGAGCAGCACGACCACGACCACGAGCACCAGGCCCAGGCCGCCGCTCGGGCCGTATCCCCAACTGCGGCTGTAACCCCAGCTCGGGAGTGCGCCGATCAGCAACAGGACCAGGACGATCAGCAGAATCAACGAAAGTGACATGGACTTCTCCTTGGGCGGAATCAACCGAGGAGCCCATGGTCGGGGCGGGTCGTCGAATCCATCGCCGGAAGGCACCCCCTCCGGCGGTCAGGACTCTCCTACCGTTTCTGTCAGAGCCGGGCCAGCCGCTCCAGGGCGCTGTAGAGCGTTTCGTCCTTCTTGGCGAAGCAGAAACGCACCACGCGCTGGTCGAAGCCGTCGCCGTAGAAGGCCGACAGCGGAATCGCGGCGACGCCGATCTCGCTGGTGAGCCACTGGCAGAAGTCGGATTCGTCGAGGTCGCTGACGTCGCTGATGTCGACGCACTGAAAGTAGGTGCCGGCACTCGGCAGCAGCTTCAGCCGCGTCTTGGCGAGGCCTTCGGCGAACAGGTCGCGCTTGCGCTGGTAGAAGGCAGGCAGTTCGAGGTAGGGCGTCGGGTCGACCATGAAGCTCGCGAGCGCGTGCTGCATCGGCGTGTTGACCGTGAACACGTTGAATTGATGCACCTTGCGGAATTCCGCGGTAAGGGCCGCGGGCGCGGCAACGTAGCCCACCTTCCATCCGGTGACGTGGTAGGTCTTGCCGAAGCTGCTCACGATGAAGGTGCGTGCCGCCAGCCCCGGGAAACGCGCCGCGCTCTCGTGCTTCCCACCGGCATAGACCATGTGCTCGTAGACCTCGTCGCTGATCACCAGCACGTCGGTCGGCGCGAGCAGTTCCTCGAGCCGGCGCATCTCGGACTCGGTCCACACGGTGGCGCTCGGGTTGTGCGGCGTGTTGATGATGATCGCGCGCGTGCGCGGCGTGAGCGCGGCGGCGATCTTGTCGAAGTCGGGCCGGAAGGTGCCCGGCGTGAGCGGCACGCGCACCACCTTGCCGCCCGCAAGATCGATGTTGGGCACGTAGCTGTCGTAGCAGGGCTCCAGCACGATCACTTCGTCGCCCGGGCGGACCACCGCGAGGATGGCGGTGATGATCGCCTGCGTCGCGCCTGCGGTGACGGTGATCTCGGTCTGCGGGTCGTAGCTGTGCCCGTACAGCGCGGCGATCTTCGATGCGATCGCCTGCCGCAGCGCAAGGATGCCAGGCATCGGCGGGTACTGGTTGTGCCCCGCGGCCATGGCATCGGTGACGGCCTGCAGCAGCTTCGGATCGCACCCGAAATCGGGGAATCCCTGCCCGAGATTCACCGCCTTCTTCTCGACGGCGAGCGCCGACATCACGGTGAAGATGGTCGTGCCCACGGCGGGCAGCTTGGTCTGGACTTCTGGGGTGCGTGCGGTCACGGTGGGAGTACTCACAGGTCGTAGTCTTGATGCTGGCCGCTCAATGCCTTGGCGATCAGGTTGCGGTCGAGCCGGTCCGAAAGGAGTTCGGCGAACTTGAAGACGAAGTTGCGAAGGTAGGCGCTGCGCTTGAAAGCGACGCGGGCGATGTTGACGCCGAAGATGTGACCCATCGGGCGCACGACGAGGTCGCTGTTGGATTCGTCGCGCACCGCCATCTCGGCCACGATGCCCACGCCGAGGCCGAGCCGCACGTAGGTCTTGATGACGTCCGAGTCGATCGCTTCGAGCGCGATGCGCGGCGTCAGCTTCTTGTGCGCGAAGGCATGGTCGATGCGCGTGCGGCCGGTGAACGAAGGGTGGTAGGTGATGATCGGCTCGGAGGCGAGGTCCTCGAGCGAAATGCGCTCCTTGGCGGCCAGCGGATGTTCCTTGGGCAGCACCAGCACGTGCTGCCACTCGTAGCAGGGCATGGTCACGAGATCTGCGTAGTCGGACAGCGATTCGGTCGCAATGCCGATCTCGGCGATCTCGTCGATGACCATCCGCGCCACCTGGTCGGGCGAGCCCTGGTGCAGGCTCACGTTGACTTTGGGGTAGGCCTCCCGCAGCTTGGCGACCGGCACCGGCAGCACGTAGCGCGCCTGGGTGTGCGTGGTGGCAATGGAGAGCGTGCCGCTGTCCTGGGCGCTGAACTGCTCGCCGATGCGCTTGAGGTTGCCGACCTCGCGCATGATCAGCTCGATGCTCGCCAGCACATGCTGGCCCGGTTCGGTGACGCGCTTGAGCCGCTTGCCGTGCCGCGCGAAGATTTCCACGCCCAGTTCTTCTTCGAGTTCGATGATGGCCTTGGAGACGCCGGGCTGCGAGGTGTGCAGCGCCTTGGCGGCTTCGGTCAGGTTGAGGTTGCGTCTCACGGCCTCTTGCACGAACTTGAACTGGTGAAGATTCATAACAAATTCCGTCTTATTCGGGGATTCATTATGCCTTCGGAATCTATGAAAATCACCGCGGTTTCAGGATTCGAGCGCCTTTCTCGCGAGCAGCTCGATGACCTCGGGCTCCTCGCCCACGGCACCGGCCAAGGTGAATTCGACCGCAGGATGCAGCGCGCGCAGATCATCGAGAAGGCGAGGGAGGTCTTCGCGCACATGCCGGCCCATCCCGAGGAAGAGCGGCAGCACCCGGATGGTGCGTGCGCCCTGGACGATCAGGGTTTCCGCCGCGCCGCGCAGATCAGGCTGGACCAGTTCGAGGTAGGCGCAGGAGACCCTGGCCTGCGGATCGAGTTCGGCGACCCGCCGCGCTACCGCTTCCACCGGCGCACGCCAGCGCTCGTCGCGCGAGCCGTGCGCAAAGAGGATGATGCCGCGAATGGCGCTCAAGCTGCGGCCCCCTAGCGCCGGAGCACCAGCCAAGTGAAGGCGCCCAGCGACATCACCGAATAGATCAGCCCCGGCGCGGCCGCCGTCATCCATGGCAGCCAGTTGCCGAGATTGCCGAGATAGCCGAACACGTTGTTCAGCAGGAAGAAGCTGATGCCGATCATCACGCCGACGAACACGTAGGTCGTGATGCCGGACTGGCGGAAATGGAGGTACGCGAACGGCAGCGCCAGCACGACCATCACGAGGCATGAAAGGGGATAGAACACCTTGCGCCAGAACTCGATCTCGTAGCGCTGCGCCGTCTGGCCGTTGGCCTCGAGATGGCGGATGTAGTCGAACAGATCGAGCGTGCGCATGCGATCGGGCCGCAGCAGTGCAACCGACACCATCTCGGACGTCAGCGAAGTGGGCCATTCGACCATCGGGATCTTGGTCGTGACGATGCGGGCATTGCCGGATCCGCGCGTGTCGTATTCCTCCCGGCTGACATCGACGAGCGTCCAGTGTCCGTCGCTGGCGTGCGCCGATGCGGCAGTCGTCTGCGAGGTGATGAAGCCCTTGCTGTCGAATTCGATGATGCGCGGCTCTTTCAGTTCGCCGCCGCGGCCCATCGTGGCCACGTTGACCGCGTAGGAGGTGTCGCCCTGGCGCTCCTTGAGCCACGCGCCGGTGTTGCCTACCAGCGAGAAGATGTTCTGGTAGCGCACCTTGAGCAGTTGCGCCGTACGGTCGCTCAATGGCGCGACGTAGTCGCCGATCGCGAAGGTGAGCACGACGAAGCTGAGCCCGAGGATGAGTAATGCCCGAAGCGCCCGCCAGGGTCCGAGGCCGCTGGTACGCAGGATGGTGAATTCGGAGCTCTGCGCGAGCCGCGCCATCACGAAGATGGTCCCGATCAGCACGGCGATCGGCAGCAGGTCGTAAAGGTGGCTCGGAATCAGCAGCGCGACGTAGAGCAGCGCCTGGGCCCCACCGTAGCCCAGCGTCTCGGGGCGGCCGATCGATTGCAGCTCATCGACGAAGTCGAAGAAGAAGAACAGGCTCAGGAAGCCGAGCGCGACGAAGGCCACCGCCTTCGCCACCTCCACGTAGATGAGGCGACGGATTGTTTTCACGCGGTGTCGGTCTTTCGGGCGCGGCCAAGGCGAAGCGCCGCCAGCAGGCTCCAGTTGTAGTGCCGCTTCGCGAGCCAGGCGAGGCCGAGCAGGAAGGCTCCGCCGTGCAGGGCCAGCATGAAGCCGCCCATGCTGTACTTGCCCGAGCCCACCCAGTTCTGCCCGAGATTGAGCAGGTTGTAGTAGAGAACGAAGGCGAAGAGGGCGAAGAGATAGTTGCCGCTGCGGCCCACGCGCGGATTCACGCTCGAGAGCGCCAGCGCGAGCAGCACGAAATTGGCGCCCGCGAGCAGCATGCCCATGCGCCACGCGAGTTCGCCGAGATTGAGTGGCGTCGGTTCGCGCAGCAGCTGCAGCGTGGTGCGCGTGCGCACCGGAGCGTCGTCGAGCGAGTTGCCGCTGCTGCTGCCGACCTTGGCGCCATACGTCTGGAATTCGCTGATCTTGGTGCCTTCGGCATTCAGCGAGCGCTCCAGCCGTTGGCCGTTGCTCAGGAGCAGGAAACGCTTGCCGTCGATGTCCTCCATGTGACCGCGACGGGCGGAGGTGATGATCTGCAGATTGCGCTCGATCGACTGGATGAACACGTTGTTGGCCGTGGCACTGTCGGGCGCGTCCTTGTCGATGAAGAACACGCGCAGCCGGCCGGCGGATTCGCGGAACTCGCCCGGCGCGACGCGCTCGATGTCGCTGCGCCGCTCGTAGCGCTCCCGCATGCCCTGGGTCTGCGAGTTGGCCCAGGGCCAGCCCACCAGCGCGAGAGCCGCGATCAGCACCAGGATGGGCCATGCGAAGCCGAACAGCGGCCGCAGGAACTCGGCCAGCCCGCGCCCGCTGGAGAACCAGATCACCATTTCGCTGTCGCGGTACATGCGCGACAGCGTGCCGACGATCGACACGAACAGGCACAGGCTCAGGATGGTCGGCATGTAGCCGAGCACGGTGTACGTCATCACGAGGAAGACCTCGCGAGGATTCACGCTGCCCTTGTTTGCCAGGCCGAGCGTGCGGATCAGCATCATGGTCATCACGATCGTGACCAGCACCACCACGGTGGCTCCGAAGCTGCGCGACAGCTCCTTGCGTAATGAGGAATGGAATAACATCGTCGAGGGAAAAAAAGGATTATGGACTTTCAACTCAAGACCCTCTCCGCCGCCCAGGCTGCCGCCGAAAAGGCCGATGTGCTCATCGTGCTCGTGGCAGCCGGGTCCACCACCGCCAAGGACGCGCTTTCCGCACTGATCGCCGACGCCCGCAAGGCCGGCGACCTGCCTGACAAATCCGGCAAATTGCTGGCGCTGTACAGGCCCGCCGGGATCGCCGCGCCGCGTGTGGTGCTGGTGTCGTCGGGGGACGGGAAGGCCGCTTCGGTCCGCTCCGCGGTGGCCGCTGCGGTCGGTGCGGCGAAGGGATCGAATCCCAAGCGAATCGTCATCGCAGCCACGCAGCCGCTGGATGGCGCCGCGCTGGGGAGTGCCGTGATCGCGACGGCCGATGCCAGCTACGTCTACGGCACCACCAAGTCGAAGGCGGAATTGCGGACGATCAAGCAAGTCGTGTTCGGTCTCCCGGACGCCGGCGGGCTGCGCCGGGCATTCGACGAAGCGGCCGCGACCGTGGCCGGCATCGAAGTCGCCAAGGAATGGGCGAACCGGCCGGCCAACTACTGCACGCCGACCATGCTGGCCGGCGCCGCCGAAGAACTTGCCAAGCTCCCGAACGTGAAATGCGAAGTGCTCGGGCCCAAGGAGGTCGCCAAGCTCGGCATGGGTGCGTTCTCGGCCGTGGCGCAGGGCTCGGCGGAGCCGCTGCGCTTCATCGTGCTGCGCTACCACGGCGCGCCGCGGCACCAGGCGCCTGTCGTGCTGGTCGGCAAGGGCATCACATTCGACACCGGCGGCGTTTCGCTCAAGCCCGCCGCCGAAATGGACGAAATGAAGTTCGACATGTGCGGCGCGGCGAGCGTGCTCGGCGTGTTCCGTGCGCTGGGCGACATCCAGCCGGCGATCAACGTGATCGGCCTCGTGCCGGCGTGCGAGAACATGAACGACGGCCGCGCCGTCAAGCCGGGCGACGTCGTGACCAGCATGAGCGGCCAGACCATCGAGGTGCTCAATACCGATGCGGAAGGCCGCCTGATCCTTTGCGATGCCCTGAGCTACGCCAAGCGCTTCGAGCCGTCGACCGTCGTCGATATCGCGACCCTCACCGGCGCCTGCGTGGTGGCGCTCGGTGGCGTGCGAAGCGGTCTTTTCTCGAGCGACGACGCCTTGGCCACCGCATTGACCACGGCCGGCGAGCAGTCGCAGGACCGCTGCTGGCGCATGCCGCTCGACGACGACTACGCCGAGGGCCTCAAGAGCAATTTCGCCGACGTCGCCAATATCGCGGGCCGCGCAGGCGGCGCGATCACGGCCGCCAAGTTCCTGCAGCGCTTCACCAGCGACTTCCCGTGGGCTCACCTGGACATCGCGGGTACGGCCTGGAAGAGCGGGGCGGCCAAGGGCGCGAGCGGCCGGCCGGTCGGCCTGCTGCTCAATTACCTGCTGACCGAGAGCCGCAAAGGCGACGCCGGATCGGCTTCGGTCAAGGCGCCCAAGACCGCGCGAAAGACCACTCCAAAGGCGCGCGCCAAGTGACTGAGATCGACGGCCACTACAACATGCCGGACAAGGTGAGCTACGCCTGTCGTCTGCTGCGAAAGGCCGTCGGCGCGCACGGCGCACGTCTCGTGGTCATGGCCGATCCGGCGACGCTGGATGCGATCGACCAGTCCCTCTGGACCCTGCAGCCAACCGAGTTCATCGCGCATTGCCGCAGCGGCGACGAAGACCATATCGTCGAGCGCTCGCCTGTCGTGCTGGCTGAGAGTGGCACGACCTCGCTGCCGGACCGGCCGATCCTCGTCAACCTCGGCGCGGAACTGCCGACCAGGTTCGAACGCTTCGAACGCCTGATCGACATCGTCGGCAGCGACGACGCCGACAAGCAGGCCGGCCGCGCCCGTTGGCGCCACTACAAGGACCGCGGGTACGCGATCCGTACGTATCCCTACGGCGCAAGCGCAAACTGATGTCGACGCCACGCACGCCGCCGCGCTTCGTTCCGACGTTGACGACGGTGTTCGAGCCGTCGCAGGAAACGCCGCCGGTTTCGCCCCTTTTGACCGCGCCGTCGGACACCCCGCCGATCGAGCCGCCGCCCGTGGTCACGAAGCTTTCCGAGGCGGTCGCGCTGAGCCCCGAGGCACGGCTTTCCGAGGCCGAGGCCTTCAGGCTCGAAGAGCAGTTGCTGCACCGCGTTCTGCAGCGTGTGGACCTCTCGCTCGAGGAGCGGGTGAGCGACGCGGTGTCAGCCGCCGTTCAGCATCACCTGGACACGATGATCCCCGCGCTTCGCAAGCAAATCGAAGCGGTTTTGCGTGATCTGGTGAGCGAATCCTTGGCCCGTGAACTAACGGAAAACCCCGGGTCTACGCCAACGTTTGCCCCTCGATCCTTGGGCTAAACTGCGCGCCAGGTCGGAGAGCGCGTGGGCGCCAAGCGACCGCGGCGCGATATTTGCTGAGTCGAAAGCGCCGGGTTCGCAAGACCGGTTTTCAACTTCACTCAATCATGTTCTGGAGGTTCCCCATGCAATTGAAATGGACTGCGGTCGCACTGGCTGCTCTCGCGCTCGTGGCCTGTGGCAAAAAGGAAGAAGCTGCTGCACCCGCTGCCACTCCTGCCCCGACCGCAGCGGCGCCGGCACCGGCTGCACCTCCGGCTGAAACGCTGGTCGTCAAGATCGGTCACGTTGCCCCGACCAGCGGCGCCATTGCGCACCTCGGCAAGGACAACGAACTCGGCGCACGCATGGCCGTCGAGGACCTGAACGCCAAGGGCATCAAGATCGGTGACAAGGTCGCCAAGTTCGAACTGCTCGCCGAAGACGACGCAGCCGATCCGAAGCAGGGCACCGCAGTTGCACAGAAGCTGGTCGACAGCAAGGTCAACGGCGTCGTCGGTCACCTGAATTCCGGCACCACCATCCCGGCTTCCAAACTGTACAGCGACGCGGGCATCCCGCAGATCTCGCCGTCGGCGACCAACCCCAAGTACACCCGCCAGGGGTTCAAGACCACCTTCCGCGTGGTGGCTGACGACACGCAACTCGGCGGCACGCTCGGCAAGTACGCCGTCGAAAAGCTGAACGGCAAGAACATCGCCGTGATCGACGACCGCACCGCGTACGGCCAGGGCGTCGCAGAAGAATTCGAGAAGGCCGCCAAGGCCGCCGGCGCCAACATCGTCGGCCACGAATTCACCACCGACAAGTCGACCGACTTCAACGCCATCCTGACGAAGCTCAAGGGCGCCAAGCCCGACATCCTCTTCTTCGGCGGCATGGACGCCGTCGGCGGCCCGATGCTCAAGCAGGTCAAGCAACTCGGCATGAACGTCAAGTTCATGGGCGGCGACGGCCTGTGCACCGGCGAACTCGCCAAGCTGGCGGGCGATGCGATCGGCGAAGACATGGTCGTGTGCGCCGAAGCCGGCGGCGTGGAAGGCGACTTCAAGGCACCGCTGGATGCCTGGAAGACCAAGTTCAAGGAAAAGAACGGCGTGGAAGTGCAGATCTATGCACCCTATGTCTATGACGCCGTGAACGTGCTGGCCGCCGCCATGGAAAAGGCCGGCTCCGCCGATCCCGAGAAGTACCTGCCTGAAGTTGGCAAGATCGAATACAAGGGCCTGACCGGTCCGATCGCTTTCGACGAGAAGGGCGACGTCAAGAACGGTGCGCTGACGCTCTACACCTACAAGGGTGGCCAGCGTACGCAGATCGCCGTGGTGCGCGGCGCGAGCTGATCGGCAGCGCAGACCATGAAAAAAGGGCCCTTCGGGGCCCTTTTTTTTCATGCGCACTCGGATCACATGGCCGCTTCCTCGACCACCTTGCGCCCATGGCCCCGCTGGACGGGGCGGTGGTTATCTCGGAACAGCTTCTGGAAAGCCTGGATCTGCTGGCGCGACATCTCGATCGGCTGCTCCATGACGATCCAGTTCACCTCCTCGGAGCACGGCGGCGTGGTCAGCGATCCGCCATAGACCATGGCTTTGCGTGACGCCGGCAGAAGCGAAGCGAGGTCGACTTCCCCAGTCTTCGGCGCCGCATCCGGCGCCGGCAAGTGCTCCCACAGCCCGGCCAGTGCCGCGTTCTTCGCGCCTTGCCTGATGAAAACACCCACGACGGTGATCTTTCCGCTGGCGTCCTTGTTCACCAGATGCATTTCCATCGGGAACGACTTGCCATTGAGGTGATGCTCGCTGGGCGTATGGAAGTGGAGCTGCGCGAGCGCATAGCTGCCGGCCTTGTATGCGACGGTGTTGCTCGCAGGGCCGTCCACATTGAACTGGATGGTATGGCCGTTGTTGACCCACTGGCCTTTCGCCAAGCCGTAGTGGATCGAGATGTCGTGCTCGTTCAAGCGCTTCGATTCGCGCGTCTTGAGCGCGATGGGGGATTGCTGAAGTCCGCTTTTGCAGAGCTGGTTGTCAGGGTCGAGTGCGGCCCATTGCGCGGGCCCGGTGCCGCTCCTGTACGACCAGTGCGCGTGTTCGGCAGCACTGGCGCCGAGAGTGAGGGCTGAAACGAGAAGCCCCGCGACAAGGCTGGGGTGATGAAAGCGTGCCATGGGATGAGTCCGGAGGTCGAGGGTCAAACAAGACGGCTGCTGGCCGCCTTGCAACACTCTATTTACTCCGGGGTGCGGAGCCCATCAGATGTCTCTCAATCCGACGCGCTGGCCGAGTTGCTTCGACGTTTGTCCTGCTCGCGTGCACGCCCCGTTGCAGACGCAAAAAAGCCCCGGCGAGCGGGGCTTTTTGGACGGTTCCGACGGCAGTTGGAGGCTGCCTGCAAATCGTTTTTTTTGGCGGAGCAGGCGGGATTCGAACCCGCGGAGGGCTATTAACCCTCACACGCTTTCCAGGCGTGCGACTTAAACCGCTCATCCACCGCTCCGAAGCCCACGATTGTAGCAGTGCGCGGGCCCCTATCCCATTCAGGTGCTCGATGTCTTGCCCGCTTGCACCATCCGCATCGCCGATGCGATGAGGGCAGCGGTCTCGTTCATGGTGCTCGGGACGATCAACGTGGTCGTCGCGTCGGCAGCCACCTTGCCGTAAGCGTCCACGGCACGTTCCGCCACCTTGAGTTGCACCGCCTGCTCGCCGCCCGGCTGGCGGATCGCGGCGGCAATGCGCTCGATCGCGCCGGCAGTGGCTTCGGCCACCGCGGTGATGGCGGCTGCCTCGCCCTGCGCGTTGTTGATCTGCGCCTGCTTCTGGCCTTCGGACCGTGCGATGAAGGCCTCGCGCTCGCCCGTGGCGATGTTGATCTGCTCCTGGCGGCGGCCTTCGGAGGCAGCGATCAGCGCGCGCTTCTCGCGTTCCGCCGTGATCTGGCGCTGCATCGCGTGCAGGATCTCGTTGGGCGGCGTGAGGTCCTTGATCTCATAGCGAAGCACCTTCACGCCCCAGTTGAGCGCCGCCTCGTCGATGGCCGAGACCACCTGGGCGTTGATGATGTCGCGCTCCTCGAAGGTCTTGTCCAGTTCGAGCTTGCCGATGACGCTGCGCAGCGTGGTCTGCGCGAGCTGCGTGATGGCCATGACGTAGTTCGACGAGCCATAGCTCGCACGCATCGGGTCGGTCACCTGGAAGTACAGGATGCCGTCCACCTGCAACTGCGTGTTGTCGCGCGTGATGCAGACCTGGCTCGGCACGTCGAGCGGGATTTCCTTCAGGCTGTGCCGGTAGGCGACGCGGTCGATGAAAGGGACCAGGAAGTTGGGTCCCGGTGACATGGTCCCGTGATACCGCCCGAGCCGTTCGCGAACCCAGGCGTTCTGCTGCGGCACGAACTTGATCGATTGGGTGATGAAGATGATGGCGATCCCCAGGATGACGAGGGGAACGAGGGCGTATTCCATTGAGCGGTTTCCTTCCTTTTCCTGACTCAGAGCTTCTCGACGACGAGGCGGCTGCCGACCACTTCGACGACCCTGTGCTGTCCGGCAGCGGGGACGTCGCCGGCGCGTGCGACCGCGGTCCACTGTGTGCCGCGATAGCGTACGAGGGCGGTGCCGTCCGCGTTCCAGGCATCGACCTGCACGTGCTCGCCGATGTCCAGGTTCACGTCGGGATTGGCGGAGACGGGCGGTCCCGGAGGGCGCCGGCGGCGGATGGCGTGCCAGACGATCACCGCCGACACGCTGACCACGGCCGCGACGATGAACTGCGTCCCGAGCGAGGCGCCCAGATGCGTAGACACCGCCGCGGCAGCGAAGCCGCCGCCGATCAGCAGCAGATAGACCGTGCCGGTCCCTGAAATCAGCTCGAGCACGATGGCCGCCCCCGTCATGAGCCACCAGACGGTGGAACTTGCCATAGCCAATCCTCTCAGTGCGTTTAGACACGGCGATTGTGGCAAAGGCGAAGGACGACATGCGCCTTCATCTGAATTCCGTACACTTCGCGCCTATTTGCTAGCCCTTCCGGAGCCACGCTCATGAAATTTCGTTTTCCGATCGTCATCATTGACGAGGACTTCCGCTCCGAGAACACCTCGGGGCTCAGCATTCGCGCGCTGGCTCAAGCTTTCGAGAATGAAGGTTTCGAGGTGCTTGGCGTCACGAGCTACGGCGACCTGAGCCAGTTCGCCCAGCAGCAGAGCCGCGCCAGCGCGTTCATCCTGTCGATCGACGACGAGGAGTTCTCGGTCGGGCCGGACCTGGATCCGGCCGTTCTCAATCTGCGCAATTTCATCGGCGAAGTGCGGCGCAAGAACGCCGACGTGCCGATCTACATCTACGGCGAGACCAAGACCTCGCGGCACATCCCGAACGACATCCTGCGCGAGCTGCACGGCTTCATCCACATGTTCGAGGACACGCCGGAGTTCGTGGCCCGACACATCATTCGCGAGGCCAAGAGCTACCTGGAGGGCGTGCAGCCGCCGTTCTTCAAGGCGCTGATCGACTACGCGGAAGACGGTTCGTATTCGTGGCACTGCCCGGGGCACTCGGGCGGCGTGGCCTTCCTGAAGAGCCCGGTCGGCCAGATGTTCCATCAGTTCTTCGGCGAGAACATGCTGCGCGCCGACGTCTGCAACGCGGTGGAGGAACTCGGCCAGCTGCTCGACCACACCGGCCCGGTGGCGGCCAGCGAGCGCAACGCGGCGCGCATCTTCAACGCCGACCATTGCTTCTTCGTGACCAACGGCACCAGCACCAGCAACAAGATGGTGTGGCATCACACGGTGGCGCCGGACGACGTGGTGGTGGTGGACCGCAACTGCCACAAGTCGGTGCTGCACGCGATCATCATGACCGGCGCCATTCCCGTCTTCATGAAGCCGACGCGCAATCACTTCGGGATCATCGGCCCGATCCCCAAGAGCGAATTCGAACCGGCCGCGATCAAGGCGAAGATCCGCGCCAATCCGCTGCTCTCGCATGTGGATGCCGACAAGGTCAAGCCGCGCGTGATGACGCTCACGCAATCGACCTACGACGGCGTGATCTACAACACCGAGACGATCAAGGGCATGCTCGATGGCTACGTCGACACGCTGCACTTCGACGAAGCGTGGCTGCCGCATGCGGCCTTCCATCCGTTCTACGGCGCCTATCACGCGATGGGCAAGCGCCGTGTGCGGCCCAAGGAATCGCTGGTGTTCGCGACCCAGTCCACGCACAAGCTGCTCGCCGGCATCAGCCAGGCCAGCCACGTGCTGGTGCAGGATTCGCAGAACCGCGCGCTCGATCGCGACCTGTTCAACGAGGCCTATCTGATGCACTCGTCGACCAGCCCGCAGTACGCGATCATCGCGAGCTGCGACGTGGCCGCCGCGATGATGGAGCCGCCCGGCGGCACCGCGCTGGTGGAGGAAAGCATCCTCGAGGCGCTCGATTTCCGCCGCGCCATGCGCAAAGTCGAAGCCGAATTCGGCAAGGACGAGTGGTGGTTCAAGGTCTGGGGCCCCGAGCGGCTCGTGGAAGAAGGCATCGGCCGAGCCGACGACTGGATCATCAAGGGCGAGTCGCGCACCGCGAAGTGGCACGGCTTCGGCGCACTGGCCGATGGCTTCAACATGCTCGACCCGATCAAGTCGACCATCGTGACGCCGGGGCTGGACCTGAACGGGAAGTTCGCCAAGACCGGCATTCCGGCGGCGATTGTCACGAAGTTCCTCGCGGAGCACGGCGTGATCGTGGAGAAGACGGGCCTCTACAGCTTCTTCATCATGTTCACGATCGGCATCACCAAGGGCCGGTGGAACACGCTGCTCACGGCGCTGCAGCAGTTCAAGGACGACTACGGGCGCAACCAGCCGATGTGGCGGATCATGCCGGAGTTCTGCCAGCAGCATCCGGGCTACGAGCGGCTCGGACTGCGCGACCTGTGCCACCACGTGCACGAACTCTATGCGCGCTACGACGTCGCGCGGCTGACCACCGAGATGTACCTGAGCGACCTGACACCCGCCATGAAGCCCAGCGACGCCTTCGCCCACATCGCGCACCGCAAGACCGAGCGCGTGGAGATCGACGAGCTCGAAGGCCGCATCACCACCAGCCTGATCACGCCGTATCCGCCCGGCATTCCGCTCCTGATCCCGGGCGAGGTGTTCAACAAGAAGATCGTCGACTACCTGAAGTTCGCGCGCGAGTTCAACACGCAGTGCCCGGGCTTCGAGACCGACATCCACGGGCTGGTCGCGCGGATCGACGACTCCGGCAGGAAGCGCTACTACGCCGATTGCGTGCGCGCCGCTTGACCGGGCTGCAGCCGCCGCAGGCTTTATTGCGGCGGCTGCGCGCGATCAGAAGTCCATGTCCTCGCGCACGCGCAGGAAGCGGGCGAATCGCGGCACGCCGGACGGGTTCGTGCCGTTGTAGCGGTAGGTCACCCATGCGCCGACCGGGGGCGGGTTCTCGCGCTCCGCATCGGTGAAGCCGCCGCCGAGTTTGAATCGCTTGCCCTCGGGCATCTCGACGAGCAGGGCGCCGAGGCGCCCACCATGCTTGCCACGTCCGCCGACATGTCCGACCACTCGCGCCTCGGCTTCGTCATACGCCTTGACCTTGAGGAGGTCGTTGCTGCGCTCTGCGTGATAGCGCGATGCGCCGCGGTGCAGCATCAGGCCTTCGCCGCCCATCTGCATCGTCTTCTCGAGTAGGGCCTCGAGATCCTCGGCCGTCGTAGCGCGCTGCTGCGGGACCGCGACGACCCAGGGCACGCTCGTGATGGGCAGCAGCTTGCGCAGGTACGCGAGCCGCGCGGTGAAGTCGCCGGGCTGGGCCGGCACGTCGAAAACCATGAAGCGGATCTCGCGCCAGGCCGCGTCCGACGGCGGTTGGCTGCGTACGGTCGAGACGGTCTGGGAGAAGCGGCCTCGACCGGCCCAGAGCTCGCCGTCCAGGGGCTCGGCGGGCAGCGCTTCGGTGAACCAGCGGGGCGCGGCGATGAGTTCGCCACTGCGTGTCCACAACTGCTTGCCGTCCCAGTAGCCTCGGATGCCGTCGTACTTCTCGCTGACCCAGTAGTCGTCCAGCGGCATGCCGGGGCGGTACACCTCGGCCAGCATGACCGGAGCGGGCGCCTTCTGCGCAGGTTGCGCGCCCGCATCCGGGATGCGGGCAAGGCCGAAGGTTGCGCCGGCAGCAGCCAGCAGGAACGATCGGCGCGAAATGGCCATGCGGGCCTCGCGGCCCAGGCGAATGGAAAAACTCACTGTCTACTCCCTGGCGTCTCTAGGTATGCCAGGATTATCGTGCGCGACAGCCGGTGTTCAGGCGGCCGGTTCGGCGATGCCTCCGACGACGTGGCTGAAGCCGCCGTCGACATAGGTGATCTCGGCCGTCACGCCGCTCGCGAGGTCGCTGAGCAGGAAGGCGGCGACGTTGCCCACTTCCTCGATCGTGATGTTGCGGCGGATCGGCGCGACCTCGGCCACGGCCGACAGGATCTTGCCGAAGCCCTTGATGCCGCTCGCCGCGAGCGTCTTGATCGGGCCGGCGCTGATGCCGTTGACGCGCATGCCTTTCGGTCCGAGCGATTCGGCCAGATACCGCACCGAGGCCTCGAGCGAGGCCTTGGCCAGGCCCATGGTGTTGTAGTTGGGCAGCGCGCGCACCGCGCCGAGGTAGGTCAGCGTGAGCAGCGCGGACTTGTCGTTGAGGTAGGGCAGGGCCGACTTGGCCATGGCCGGGAAGCTGTAGGCGCTGATGTCGTGCGCCGTCTTGAAGGCATCGCGCGAGAGACCGTCGAGGAAATCGCCGGCGATCGCCTCGCGCGGTGCGAAGCCGATGCTGTGGACGAAGCCGTCGAACTTGGGCCACGTCTGGGCCAGGTCGGCGAAGAGCTTGTCGATCTGCGCATCGTCGGCGACGTCGCAGTCGAAGACCAGCTTGGAGCCGAACTCGGCTGCGAATTCGGTGATGCGGTCCCTGAATCGCTCGCCCACGTAACTGAACGCCAGTTCGGCGCCTTGCTCGTGGCAGGCCTTGGCAATGCCGTAGGCGATGGAACGATTGCTCAGAACGCCGGTGATCAGAAGTTTTTTGCCGGAAAGAAAGCCCATGGAACGACCTCGTGAAAATCTTGGGCAGAATTCTCGCATGCGGCTTCTCTGGTGCTGGTGGTTGATGGCATGCGCGTTTCCCGCATGGGCGGCGCACGGCTATGCGATGTGGGACGATCTCAAGTACCCGGCGGGATTTCCGCATTTCGACTACGTCAATCCTGATGCACCGAAGCGTGGCGAACTGCGGCTCGTGAGCAACCTGCGCTACTCCACCTTCGACAAGTACAACCCGTTCACGATCAAGGGCGCGCCGCCGGCCTACCTGGGCGGGCTGATGTTCGATTCCCTGCTGGCGGGCTCCATGGACGAGACCGCCTCCGGGTATGGTTTGCTGGCGAAGGACATCGTCGTCTCCCCCGACCGACTCAGTGCGACCTTCACGCTCCGGCCGGAGGCGCGCTTCCATGACGGCACGCCGGTCGAGGCCGCGGACGTCAAGTACAGCTACGACACGCTGGTCGGGCCGTATGTCTCGCCGTCTTACAAGACCCTGCTGGAGGACGTCGATGGCACCGAGGTGGTCGATGCCCACACCATCCGCTACAAGTTCAAGAAGCCTAATCGCGAGCTGCCGCTGATCGTCGGCGGCCTGCCCGTCTTCAGCCGGCGATGGGGCATGGAAAACGGCAAGGCCAAGCCCTTCGATCAGGTCGTGATGGACATCCCGATCGGAAGCGGTCCCTACAAGATCGGACCGGTGCGCTTCGGCAAGGACATCACCTATGTGCGCGACCCGAACTACTGGGCGCGCGACCTCAACGTGCGGCGGGGGACCAGCAACTTCGATCGCATCACGATCAAGATCTACAAGGACAACACCGCTCGCCTAGAAGCCCTGAAGGCGGGGGAGTTCGACATGATGAGCTTCTACTCGGCCGGCGACTGGGCGCGCCGGGTGACGGGCAAGCGCTTCGATTCCGGCGAACTGGTCAAGCGGGAGTTCACCCACCGGTTGCCGTCGGGATTTCAGAGCTACGTGCTGAACAGCCGGCGTCCGCTGCTGCAGGATCCGCGCGTGCGCGAGGCCCTGGGTCTTGCGCTGGACTACGAGTGGATGAACCGCCAGATGTTCTACAACGGCTATCCCCGCGTGCGGGACCTCTTCGGCAACACCGAATGCGCGGCCGAAGGTTTGCCGTCGCCGCAGGAGCTCAAGCTGCTCGAGCGTTGGCGCGGCAAGATGCCCGATGCGGTGTTCGGACCGATGTACACGCCGCCCACGACCGATGGTCCCGGGCAGTCCCTGCGCAACAACCTGCGGCGCGCGCGTGAGTTGCTCAAGGAGGCGGGCTGGGAATATCGCGACGGCGCGCTGCGCAATGCGAAGGACGAGCCGATGGTGCTCGAGTACCTCGACAGCAAGGAAGGCGGCGTGCGGACCGTGTCGCCGTGGATGCGCAACCTGGAGAAGCTCGGCGTCACGCTCCGCTTCGCTTCGGTCGATTTCGCGCTCTACCAGCAGCGCCTGGACAAGTTCGAGTTCGACATCACGACGATCAACTTCCCGGGCACGAACAACCCCGGCCAGCAACTGGCGGACATCTTCGGCAGCAAGGCGGCCAAGACGGAAAGCTCGGGCAACTACATGGGTGTGAGCAGCCCGGTGGTCGATGCTCTGGTTGCGGAGATCGTGCGCGCCGAGACGAAGCAGGAGCTTCTGCCGGCCTGCCGTGCGCTGGACCGCGTGATCATGCAGAGCCACTACCTGATTCCGCAATGGACGCTGACGGCGCACCGCGTCGCCTACAACGCATGGCGGCTGGACTACAAGCCGCCGATGCCGCCCTATGCGTCGGCCGAGGACTGGATCATGACGACATGGTGGGCCCGCGAGGGCGACCGGAGGTAGACGCGCATGCTGGCCTATGTTCTGAAGCGGCTTCTGTTGTTCATCCCGACCCTGCTCGGCGTGCTGCTGGTCACCTTCGTGGTCATCCAGTTCGTTCCGGGCGGCCCGGTCGAGCAGTACCTGGCCGAGGCGAGGGCGAATGTGCGCGGCGGCGTGGAGTCCGGCGGCTCCAACTACCGGGGCGACCAGGGAGTCGACCCCAAGCGGCTCGCGGAGATCAAGGCACTGTATGGCTTCGACAAGCCGGCGCACGAGAGGCTCTTGCAGATGCTGGGGCAATTCGCGCGCTTCGACCTCGGTCGCAGCTTCTTCCAGAACAAGGACGTATGGACGCTGATCCTCGAAAAACTCCCGGTATCCATCAGTCTCGGGCTCTGGACCTTTCTGATCAGCTATGGCGTCGCGGTGCCGCTTGGCGTGGCGAAGGCGGTTCGCGCCGGCACGCGATTCGACCTGGTCACGACGCTGCTGATTCTTGTGGGCTATGCGATTCCAGGCTTCGTGCTCGGTGTGGCGTTGCTCGTGGTCTTCGGCGGGCAGTTGCAGTGGTTTCCGCTGCGCGGCCTGACCTCCGCAACCTGGGACGACATGAACTGGGGAGCGCGCATCGTCGACTACCTCTGGCACATCACGCTCCCGGTGACCGCGATGGTGCTCGGCAGCTTCGCGGTCACCGCGATGCTGACCAAGAACGCGTTTTTGGAGGAAATCCGCAAGCAGTACGTCTTGACTGCGCGGGCCAAAGGCCTGGGCGAACGGCAGGTGCTCTGGAAGCACATCTTTCGCAATGCGCTGATTCCGATCGTGACCGGGCTGCCGGCCGCGTTCATCGGCGCGTTCTTCGCCGGATCGCTGCTGATCGAAACGCTGTTCTCGCTCGACGGTCTCGGCCTGCTGGGCTACGAAAGCGTGATCCGGCGCGACTATCCCGTGGTGCTCGGCACGCTTTACATCTTCACGTTGATCGGCCTCTTGACGAAGCTCATCTCCGATCTTTGCTACGTGTGGGTCGACCCGAGGGTGAAGTTTGACTAGCGCGCCGCCCGCCCAGCCCGTATCGCTGAGCCCGGGACGCCGCGCGTGGCTGCGCTTCAAGCGCAACCGCCTGGGCTTCTGGAGCCTCGTGATCTTTGCCGCGATGGTGGTGCTGAGTCTCTTCGCGGAAGTGCTTTCGACCGATCGGCCGCTGGTCATGCGCTACGAGGGCAAGGTCTATTTCCCGGTATTTCGGGACTACTCGGAGAAGACCTTCGGCGGTGACTTCGAGACGCCGGCCGACTATCTCGATCCGTTCATCCGCGATCGCATCACGCAGGGCGGCAACTGGGCGATCTATGCCCCCAACACCTACGGGCCGAAGACGCTCAACTACTTCGCCAAGTCTCCGAGTCCCGCGCCGCCGACGCGCGACAACTGGCTCGGCACCGACGATCGCGGGCGCGACCTGCTGGCGCAATTGATCTATGGCTTCCGGGTGAGCGTGCTGTTCGGCCTCGCGCTCACTGCGATCGGCACGGTGCTGGGGGTGGCCGCGGGCGCGGTGCAGGGCTACTTCGCGGGCAAGGTCGACCTGGCCTTCCAGCGCTTCATCGAAATCTGGGGCTCCATGCCCGAGTTGTATCTGCTGATCATCTTCAGCGCGGTGTTCGCGCCCAGCGTCGCGCTGCTGCTGATCCTGCTGAGCCTGTTCGGGTGGATGGGACTGTCCGACTACGTGCGCGCGGAATTCCTGCGCAATCGTCAGATGGATTACGTGCGCGCCGCCCGCGCGCTGGGAGTGGGCAATCTGCAGATCATGTGGCGGCACATCCTGCCGAACAGCATGACGCCGGTCGTCACCTTCCTGCCGTTCCGCATGAGCGCGGCCATCCTGGCGCTGACCTCGCTCGATTTCCTCGGCCTCGGCGTACCGCCGGGAACGCCGTCGCTCGGCGAACTGCTGAACCAGGGCAAGGCCAACATCGATGCGTGGTGGATCTCGCTTTCGACCTTCGGCGTGCTCGTGATCACGCTGATGCTGCTCACCTTCATGGGCGACGCCTTGCGCGACGCACTCGACCCCAGGAAGGCGGATCGATGAAGCAATCCTTGCTCGAGGTGAAAGGCCTTCGTGTCGCCTTCGGCGACAAGGAAGTCGTGCATGGCATCGACTTCCAGATCGACCAGGGCGAAAAGCTCGCGCTGGTGGGCGAATCCGGATCCGGCAAGACGGTCACTGCGCTGAGCCTGCTACGGCTGGCCCAGAACGCCGACGTGACGGGTGTCGCAAACTTTGCGGGCGAGGAGGGCGGCGCTGCCCGCGATCTTCTGGCCCTGCCGGAATCGAAGCTCCGCGGCATCCGAGGCAAGGAGATCGCGATGATCTTCCAGGAGCCGATGACCGCGCTCAATGCGCTCTACCCGGTGGGCGATCAGATCGCCGAGGTGCTCGAACTGCATCAGGCGCTCTCGGCCCGGGCTGCGCACGAGGCGGCGGTGCAACTGCTCGCGGATACCGGCATTCCCGAGCCGGCGAGACGGGCGAGGGCGTTTCCGCACCAGTTGTCCGGCGGACAGCGCCAGCGCGCCATGATCGCCATGGCCCTGGCTTGCCGGCCCAGGCTGCTGCTGGCGGACGAGCCGACCACCGCGCTCGACGTCACCGTGCGTGCGCAGATCCTCGATCTCCTGACCGATCTGCAGCGCAGGTACGGCATGGCGGTGCTGCTCATCACGCACGACCTCAATCTCGTGCGGCGGTTCGCGGATCGGGTGGCGGTGATGGAGAACGGGCACCTCATCGAGCACGGCGCCGTAGCCACCGTCTTCGATGCACCGCGACATCCGTACACCCGCAAGCTGATCGACAGCCGGCCGCAGCGGGATGTGGCGCCTGTGACTGCGCGCCAAGCGGAGCCGGTGCTGGCAGCGAAATCGCTGCGCGTGATCTACCCCGTGCCGCGCCCCGGCTTTGCGGGCTGGTTCCGCAAGGGCGAGTTCGTCGCGGTGCGGGGCGCCGACTTCCGCATCGCGCCGGGCGAGACGCTCGGAGTCGTCGGCGAATCCGGCTCCGGCAAGTCCACGCTGGCGCTCGCGGCGCTGGGCCTGCTCAAGCATCAGGGCGAACTCGACGTCGCCGGCCGGCGCTGGAATGCCGGCGGCGCCAGCGACCGCGCCTTGCGGCGCGTGATGCAGGTCGTCTTCCAGGATCCCTTTTCCTCGCTGTCGCCCCGGATGACAGTCGAGCAGATCGTGGGCGAGGGCCTGACGGTCCACGCGCCGGAACTCGACGCGGCCGCCCGGCGAACGCGCTCGCTCGATGTGCTTGGCCAGGTCGGCCTGACCGAGGCGCAGTTCCCGGCGCTGCTGGACCGCTATCCGCACGAGTTTTCGGGCGGCCAGCGCCAGCGGCTCGCGGTGGCGCGTGCGCTGATCGTCGATCCGAAGCTGCTGGTGCTCGACGAGCCCACGAGTGCGCTGGACGTGACCATCCAGAAGCAGGTCCTCGGGCTGCTGCAGCGCCTGCAGCGCGAACGGGGCCTGAGCTATTTGCTGATCACCCATGACGTGGAGGTGATCCGGGCCATGGCGCACCAGGTCATCGTGATGAAGGACGGTGCGATCCTCGAATCCGGCCCGGTCGGGCAGGTGCTCGACGCACCTGGGCATCCCTATACGCAGAAGCTGGTCGCTGCGGCCCTGGCCGATTAGAGGTGTCTGGAGCGCGAATGTCGCTGATCAGTGATGACAGGCGCGATGCCTGGCGCGCAGCGCTGGCGTGCATGGTGGCCCTCTCGGTCGCCATGGGACTGGGGCGGTTTGCGTTCACGCCGATGCTTCCGGTCATGCTCCATGAAGGCAAGCTCGACCTGCAGGCGGGCGGTCTGCTTGCATCGCTGAACTACCTCGGCTACTTCGTGGGAGCGCTCAGTTGTGCCGCCATTCGCGTCCGTCCGGCCAGCATGGTGCGCGGCGGGCTGGTTGCGACGGCCGCGCTGCTGCTCGGGATGGGACTTCTGCAGGGCTTCGCCGCATGGAGCGTCCTGCGGGCCGCCGCTGGAGTCATGAGCGCGTGGACCTTCGTCTTCGCATCCGGCTGGGGACTGCGGCGGCTCGCGGAAACCGGGGCACCGGCTCTGGGCGGGGTCATCTATGCCGGACCAGGGATCGGCATCGCGGTCACCGGCCTCCTGGGTGGCACCGTGGGACGCTGGGGATCCGAAGCGGGATGGATCGGCCTCGGCCTGATGGCGCTCGTGCTCGTCGCGGTGGTCTGGTTCGTCTTCAGCGACGGCGCGCAAGCGCATGCAGCCGCGGCAAGTGCCGCCGTTGCGGCGCCGGCGCCGGCCGAGGCGACCACCCTGCGCAGCGACGCACGCTGGCTTGTCGCCTTATACGGGCTTGCCGGGTTCGGCTACATCATCACGGCGACCTTCCTGCCGGTGATTGCTCGCCATGCGCTCCCCGGATCGCCGTGGCCCGACCTGTTCTGGCCGCTTTTCGGGCTGGCGGTCGTCCCGGGCGCCCTGATCGGTGCGCGCGCACCAGTGCATTGGGACAACCGACTGCTGCTGGCGGTCGCGTACCTGCTTCAGGCCCTGGGAGTGGTGCTATCCGTGGTCTGGCCCACGATTGCCGGTTTCGCGCTGGGAAGCCTGCTGTTGGGCATGCCTTTCACGGCCATCACTCTTTTTGCGATGCGGGATGCGCGCCGCCTGCGCGGCAATTCATCTTCCGGATTGATCGGGTATGCAACGGCCTCGTATGGCGTGGGGCAGATTCTCGGGCCTCTGTTTGCCGCGCCGCTGGCCCAGCGCACGGGATCATTCACGATGCCGTTGCTCGTCGCCGCGGCAGCTTTGACCATCGGCGCGATGCTTTTTTCCTGGGTGTGGTGGCAATCCCGTGCTTCGATGACGTCCGCCGGCCGATAGAAACTGCTATTACGTAACGCATTTGGCATATAATTCGAATCTCACGACCAAACGGGCGGGTACCAACCGCCCGTTTTTTATTGGTCGATGCTTTTTTGGTGCGCTCACGCGGGACGGGCGGCGCCGGCAGGGCAAGCAAACATTTCAAGGGCGCATACAGACACGTGGCATTGCAGCAGACAGTGGAAAAAACCGTGGCCGGACTTGGCTACGACCTGGTCGAGATCGAGCGCTCGGCCGGTGGATTGCTGCGCGTCACGATTGATTTGCCATGGAATGGCCCCAATTCACCTGATGCGGCCGGCGAAGCGCCTGAGCCGTTCGTAACGGTCGAGGATTGCGAAAAAGTCACTCGGCAGCTGCAGTTTGCGCTCGAGGTCGACGGTGTTGATTACAAGCGTCTCGAGGTGTCATCGCCGGGCATTGACCGCCCGTTGCGCAATGAGCAGGATTTCGAGCGTTTTGTCGGCGAAGTGATCGACATCACGCTCAAGGCGCCGATGGGCGCTGCCGCGGGTGGGCAGGTGGCAGCCAACCGCAAGAAGTTTCGCGGCACGCTGGAGCGGGTCGCGGGGGCCGGCGGCTCGCAGGGCTGGCAGATCGTCTGGAGTGACGAGCCAGCGCCGAAGCCCGGCCAGAAAGTCAGCAAGAAGCGCGCGCCCGCCCAGTTGCAGGCGCTCGGTTTTGCCTTGGACGAGTTGCGCGAGGCGCGACTCGCGCCAATCGTGGATTTCAAGGGGCGTAGGCCCAAACCTGGCACGTCGGTGTCGGACTGAACGAGGAGAGTGGTGGCATGAATCGCGAAATGTTGATGTTGGTGGATGCGATCTCGCGCGAGAAGAACGTCGAGCGTGACGTCGTCTTCGGCGCCGTCGAGTCCGCCCTTGCACAAGCGACAAAGAAGCTCTATCCGGGTGACGTGGACATTCGCGTGGCGATCGACCGCGAAAGCGGCGACTATGAAACCTTCCGCCGCTGGCATGTCGTGCCCGACGAAGCCGGCCTGCAGATGCCCGACCAGGAAATCCTGCTCTTCGAAGCCAAGGAAGAGATGCCGGACATCGAGATCGACGAGTACATCGAAGAGTCCGTCGAGTCCATGCCGATCGGCCGCATCGGCGCGATGGCCGCCAAGCAGGTGATCCTGCAGAAGATCCGCGACGCGGAGCGCGAGATGCTGCTCAACGACTTCATGTCGCGCGGCGAAAAGATCTTCACCGGCACCGTCAAGCGGCTGGACAAGGGCGACATCATCGTCGAGGCCGGCCGTGTCGAAGGCCGTCTGCGCCGCAGCGAGATGATCGCCAAGGAAAACCTGCGCAACGGCGATCGCGTGCGGGCCATGATCATGGAGGTCGACCTCACGCTGCGCGGCGCGCCGATCATCCTGTCGCGTGCCGCGCCGGAATTCATGATCGAGCTGTTCCGCCAGGAAGTGCCCGAGATCGAGCAGGGACTGCTGGAGATCAAGAGCTGCGCCCGCGACCCGGGCTCGCGCGCCAAGATCGCCGTGCTCTCGCACGACAAGCGTGTCGATCCGATCGGCACCTGCGTGGGCGTGCGCGGCACACGGGTGAATGCGGTCACCAACGAACTCGCCGGCGAGCGCGTCGACATCGTGCTCTGGAGCGAAGACCCCGCCCAGTTCGTGATCGGCGCGCTGGCGCCGGCCAACGTGACCTCGATCGTCGTCGACGAGGAAAAGCACGCGATGGACGTGGTGGTCGATGAGGAAAACCTCGCGATCGCGATCGGCCGCGGCGGCCAGAACGTGAGGCTCGCCTCCGATCTGACCGGCTGGAAGATCAACATCATGGATGCCAACGAATCGGCACAGAAGCAGGCGTCGGAGACCGACGCCAGCCGGAAGCTTTTCATGGAAAAGCTCGATGTGGACGAGGAAATCGCGGACATCCTGATCTCCGAAGGCTTCACGAGCCTCGAAGAAGTGGCTTACGTGCCGATCTCGGAAATGCTCGAGATCGAGGCTTTCGACGAAGACACGGTCAACGAACTGCGTTCGCGCGCCAAGGATGCGCTGCTGACGCTGGAAATCGCCCGTGAAGAAAACGTCGAGAGCGTTTCCCAGGACCTGCGGGACCTCGCCGGACTCGATCCGGTGCTCATTCCGAAGCTGGCCGACGCGGGTGTGCATACCCGCGACGACCTGGCCGACCTCGCGGTCGACGAACTCACCGAGATCACCGGCCAGAGCGCCGATGACGCCAAGAACCTCATCTTGAAGGCCCGCGAACACTGGTTCGCCGGCCAAGAGTGATGGTCATGGAGGCACGAAACGAATATGTCCAGTACCACTGTCGCCGAGTTCGCACACGAGCTCAAGAAGACTCCCGAAATCCTGCTTGACCAGCTCAAGAGCGCGGGCGTGCCCAAGGCCGCCGCAACGGATGCGCTCACCGAGTCGGACAAGCAACGCTTGCTTGGTTTCCTGAAGGCCAGCCACGGCACGGTCGAGCCTGAGCGCAAGAAGATCACGCTCACCAAGAAGTCAACCAGCGAGATCAAACAGGCGGACGCGACGGGCCGCGCCCGGACCATCCAGGTCGAAGTGCGCAAGAAGCGCACTTTCATCCAGCGCGACGACGGGCATCCGGCTGGCGCTGAAGCGGTTGCGCCGCAGGTCGAGGCCCAGCCTGCAGCCGCTTCCGCAGCACCGCGCATCGACGAAGTCGAACTCGCGAGGCGCGAGGAAGAGGCTCGACGCCAGGCCGAGCTGATCCGCCGGCAGGAAGAGGAACTCGCAGAGAAGCGCCGCCTGCGCGAGGAGGCGGAAGCGCGTGAACGCGCCCGCGCCGAGGAAGCGGAGCGCGCGGAGCAGGAAGCCAGGGCTGCTGTCCAGAAGAAGGCTGCGGAAGCCGCAGCTGCGGCCGCCGTCACGGCCGATGGCCCTGAAGCAGCCGAGGAAGCGCCGGCGGAGACGAATCGCAAGGTTGCCGAACCCTCCCCCGAGCAAGTCAAGGAAGATGCCAAGGCCAAGGCTGCCGCCGAGTCGAAGGCGCGCGCCGAGGAAGAAGCCGCACGCGCCCGTGACTTGGACGAGCGCCGTCGCAAGGCGTTGGCTGAAGCCGAGGCCATCCGCGCGATGCTGAATTCGCCGGCGCGCGTGCTGGTGCCGAAGCAACCCGAGAAGCCCGCCGCCGCCCAAGCGAAGGCAGGCGTCAAAGGCACGCTGCACAAGCCGACCGCGCCTGCGGCCCGTACGGCCGCACCGGCTGCGCCTGCGGGCGCTCAGGCGCCCGCCCCCGCTGCGGGTGCCGGAGCGGGCAAGGAGGTGAAGTCGGCCAAGCTCTCGTCGAGCTGGGCGGGCGACACCGCCAAGAAGAAGGAAATCAAGACCCGCGGCGATGCCAGCGGTGGCGTTGGCCGGGGCAACTGGCGCGGTGGTCCGCGCGGCCGTCGCGGCAACGATCGCAACGGTGTGGAGGAACGCGCACCGGCGGCGCCGGTCGAGGCGCGCATCATCGAAGTGCACGTGCCCGAGACCATCACGGTGGCGGAGCTCGCGCACAAGATGTCGATCAAGGCATCGGAGGTCATCAAGCAATTGATGAAGCTTGGCCAGATGGCCACCATCAACCAGTCGCTGGACCAGGACACCGCGATGATCATCGTGGAGGAAATGGGCCACAGCGCCGTGGTTGCGGCGCTGGACGACCCGGAAGCCTTCACCGACGAGGACGTCTCGGCACAACAGGCCGAAGCGCTGCCGCGCGCGCCGGTCGTGACCGTCATGGGTCACGTCGACCACGGCAAGACCTCGCTGCTCGACTACATCCGCCGCGCCAAGGTCGCTGCGGGCGAGGCCGGAGGCATCACGCAGCACATCGGCGCCTATCACGTCGAGACGGAACGCGGCATGGTGTCCTTCCTGGACACCCCGGGCCACGAGGCGTTCACCGCCATGCGTGCACGCGGCGCCCAGGCGACCGACATCGTCATCCTGGTGGTGGCCGCGGACGACGGCGTCATGCCGCAGACCAAGGAAGCCATCAAGCACGCGAAGGCCGCCAAGGTGCCGATCGTGGTGGCGATCAACAAGATCGACAAGCCCGATGCCAACCTCGACCGCGTGAAGCAGGAGCTGGTGGCAGAAGAAGTCGTGCCTGAAGAGTACGGCGGCGACACGCCGTTCGTGCCCGTGTCCGCCAAGACGGGGCAGGGCGTCGACGATCTGCTCGAGCAGGTTCTTCTGCAGGCTGAAATCCTGGAACTGAAGGCGCCGGTGGATGCCGCCGCCAAGGGTCTGGTTATCGAAGCGCAGCTCGACAAGGGCCGCGGTCCGGTCGCGACGGTGCTGGTGCAGTCCGGCACGCTCAAGACCGGCGACGTGGTGCTGGCGGGTTCGACCTACGGCCGCGTTCGCGCCATGATCGACGAAGACGGCAAGCCGGTGAAGTCTGCGGGTCCGTCGATCCCCGTCGAGATCCAGGGCCTGACGGAAGTGCCGCAGGCCGGCGACGAGTTCATGGTGATGGGCGACGAGCGCCGTGCGCGCGAAATCGCGACTTACCGCGCGGGCAAGTTCCGCAACACCAAGCTCGCGAAGCAGCAGGCCGCCAAGCTCGAGAACATGTTCGCGGACATGACCGCGGGCGAAGTCAAGACGGTGCCGATCATCATCAAGGCCGACGTGCAAGGCTCGCAGGAAGCGCTCTCGCAATCCCTGCTCAAGCTCTCGAACGAAGAGGTCAAGGTGCAGGTCGTGTATGCGGCCGTCGGCGGCATCAGCGAGTCGGACATCAACCTCGCGATCGCGTCCAAGGCGATGGTCATCGGCTTCAACGTGCGTGCCGACGCCGGCGCGCGCAAGCACGCCGAAGGCAACAACATCGAGATCCACTACTACAGCATCATCTATGACGCTGTGGACGATCTGAAGACCGCGATGGCCGGCATGCTGGCTCCGGAGCGGCGCGAAGAGGTCATCGGCTCGGCCGAGATCCGCACCGTGTTCGTGGCGTCCAAGATCGGTACGGTCGCGGGTTCGTACATCACTTCCGGCTTTGTCAACCGCAACGCGCATTTCCGCCTGTTGCGCGACAACGTGGTGATCTACACCGGCGAGATCGAATCGCTCAAGCGCTTGAAGGACGATGTGCGCGAAGTGCGCGAAGGCTTCGAGTGCGGTATCAAGCTCAAGAACTACAACGACATCAAGGAAGGTGATCAGCTGGAGTTCTTCGAGATCAAGGAGATCGCGCGGACGTTGTAAGCGTCGGGATCGATCACGACCATGCCCAAGAGAAAATCCGCAGCCCCCAACCGCGCCTTCAAGGTGGCCGATCAGATCCAGCGCGATCTGACGGAGCTGATCGCGCGCGAGTTGAAAGATCCGCGGGTGGGCATGGTGACGATCCAGGCGGTCGAGGTCACGCCCGACTACGCGCATGCGAAGGTTTTCTTCAGCCTGCTCGTGGGCGACCCGGTCGAGACGACCGAGGCGCTGAACCAGGCGGCGGGTTTCCTGCGTAACGGTCTTTTCAAGCGTCTGCACATCCATACCGTGCCGACACTCCACTTCCAGTTCGATCGCACGACCGAGCGCGCCGCCGACATGAATGCGCTGATCGCGCAGGCCGTCGCTTCCCGTTCCAAAGACGACTGAAGATGAACGCGCCACGCACACGGGTGCAGCGGCGCCCTGTGCATGGGGTGTTGCTGCTCGACAAACCGCTGGGTCTCTCCAGCAACCAGGCCTTGCAGAAGGCCAAGTGGCTGCTGCGCGCAGAAAAGGCCGGGCACACCGGAACGCTCGACCCCCTCGCGACGGGCGTACTGCCGCTGTGCTTCGGGGCCGCCACGAAGTTCAGCCAGCTCCATCTCGATGCGGACAAGACCTACGAGGCCATCGCCCGCCTCGGCGTCAAGACGTCCACCGGGGATGCGGAAGGCGAAGTGATCGAACGCCGCCCGGTCGCCGTGAATGCCGGCGATCTGGCACGCGTGCAAGCCCGATTCACGGGCCCGATCCGCCAGGTGCCGCCGATGCACAGCGCCCTGAAGAAGGACGGCAAGGCGCTGTACGAATACGCCCGCGAAGGACTCGAAGTCGAGCGCGCGCCGCGCGACGTCGTGATTCACAGCCTTTCGATCACCGCCCAGCCGGGCAGCGATGACATCCGCATCCGGGCCACCGTGAGCAAGGGGACCTACATCCGCACGCTCGGCGAGGACATCGGCGAGGCGCTGGGTTGCGGCGCCCACCTCGTTGCGCTTCGGCGCGTCGCCACCGGCGGCTTCCACGAGAGCCAGTGCGTGACGCTGGCAGCCTTCGAAGCCATGGACGAAAGCGAACGCCTGGCCAGGCTCCTGCCTGCCGAGTCGCTCGTGGCCGATCACACCCGTGTCACGCTCGGTGCCGAAGATGCCGGGCGCTTTCTTTCGGGCCTGCGCAGGCGCGGCGGCTGGGGCGATTCGCCGGCCGTGGCCGTGTTCGGCGACACACCTCGCACCTTTCTCGGCACCGCCCACGTGAAGGCCGGCGAACTCATTCCGGGGCGCTTGCTGAGCCCCATCGAAATCCAGCAAACACTATTGACCGAAGCGACACCATGAGCACCAATCAGATTCGCAACATTGCCATCATTGCCCACGTCGACCATGGCAAGACCACGATGGTCGACCAACTGCTGCGCCAGTCGGGCACCTTCGCCGAGCACGAGAAAGTCGTCGACACGGTGATGGACAACAACGCCATCGAAAAAGAGCGGGGCATCACGATCCTGGCCAAGAACTGCGCCGTCACCTGGAAGGGCACCCACATCAACATCGTGGACACCCCCGGGCACGCGGACTTCGGCGGCGAAGTGGAACGTGCGCTCAGCATGGTCGACGGCGTCGTGCTGCTGATCGACGCGCAGGAAGGCCCGATGCCGCAAACGCGCTTCGTGACCAAGAAGGCGCTGGCGCTCGGCCTCAAGCCGATTCTGGTCGTGAACAAGGTCGACAAGCCGGGCGCGCGTCCGGACCACGTGGTCAATGCCGCCTTCGACCTGTTCGACAAGCTGGGCGCGACCGATGAGCAGCTCGACTTCCCGGTCGTCTACGCCTCGGGCATCAACGGCTGGTCGTCGCTGGAAGAGGGCGAGCCGGGCGAGCAGTGGGGACCGGACATGTCGGCCCTGTTCGACACCGTCCTGAAGCACGTGCCTGCGCATGCCGGCGATCCGGATGCGCCGCTGCAGTTGCAGATCTCCGCCCTCGACTTCTCGACCTTCGTGGGCCGCATCGGCGTGGGCCGCGTCAACGCCGGGACCATCAGGCCAATGATGGACGTCGTCGTGATGGAAGGACCGGACGGCAAGGCGGTCAAGGGACGCGTCAACCAAGTGCTGACGTTCCAGGGGCTCGACCGCGTGCAGACCAAGGAAGCGGGACCTGGCGAAATCGTCCTGATCAACGGCATCGAGGACATCGGCATCGGCGTGACGGTGACCGACCCCCTCAAGCCGGCGCCGCTGCCGATGCTTCGCGTCGACGAACCGACGCTGACCATGAACTTCTGCGTGAACACCAGCCCGCTCGCCGGCCGCGAAGGCAAGTTCGTCACCAGCCGCCAGATCTGGGACCGCCTGCAGAAGGAGCTGCAGCACAACGTGGCGCTGCGCGTGAAGGAAACGGACGAAGAAGGCGTCTTCGAAGTCATGGGCCGCGGCGAATTGCACCTGACGATCCTGCTGGAGAACATGCGCCGCGAGGGCTATGAAATGGCCGTGTCGAAGCCGCGCGTGGTGTTCAGGGACATCGATGGCGTGCGTCACGAGCCGATCGAGATGGTCACCGCGGACATCGAAGAGCAGCACCAGGGCGGCGTGATGCAGGCGCTGGGCGAGCGCAAGGGCGATCTGGTGAACATGGAGCCGGACGGCAAGGGCCGCGTGCGTCTCGAATACCGCATTCCGGCGCGTGGCCTGATCGGGTTCAGCAATGAATTCCTGAACCTCACGCGCGGATCGGGCCTGATCTCCAACATCTTCGACGGCTACGAGCCGCACAAGGGCGACATCGGCGGGCGCAAGAACGGCGTGCTGATCTCGATGGACGATGGCGAGATCTTCACCTACGCACTCGGCAAGCTGGACGATCGCGGCCGCATGTTCGTGCGCGCCAACGACCCGGTCTACGAGGGCATGATCGTCGGCATCCACAGCCGCGACAACGACCTCGTGGTCAACGCCACGCGGACCAAGCAGCTCACGAACTTCCGCGTCTCGGGCAAGGAAGACGCGATCAAGATCACGCCGCCGATCGATCTCACGCTCGAATACGGGGTCGAGTTCATCGAGGACGACGAGCTGGTCGAGATCACGCCCAAGAGCGTGCGTCTTCGCAAGCGCTACCTCAAGGAACACGAGCGCAAGCGCGCCTCGCGCGAGGCTGCCTGATGCGGGCCGCGGGTCGTGGACTGACCCATGGCCGTGCGGCCTGGTTGATGGTCGCCGTGACCCTGATGTGGGCCACGGCCGGCCTTGTCACACGGCACCTCGAGCATGCGCGAAGCTTCGAGGTGACGTTCTGGCGCAGCTTCTTCACGCTGATTGCGCTGCTCGTCATCCTGCCGCTGTGGCAGGGGCCCGCGGTGTTCGCCAAGATCCGCCGCGGCGGTCGCGAACTGTGGATCTCCGGCGTGTGCTGGAGCGTGATGTTCACCGCCTTCATGGTGGCGCTCACGCTGACCAGCGTGGCCAATGTGCTGGTGACGATGGCCGTCGGGCCGCTGCTCACGGCGCTCGTCGCGAGAATCTTCATCGGGCACAAGCTGCCTGCTCGGACCTGGTCCGCCATCGTGGTGGCAGGCCTGGGCATCGGCTGGATGTACGGCACGCAGCTGGGGGAGGGCCTGCTCGTCGGCACGCTCGTGGCCCTGTGCGTCCCGCTCGCGGCGGCGTGCAACTGGACCGTGGTCCAGCATGCGCATGCGAAGGGGCATGACATCGACCTCGTCCCGGCGGTGCTGATCGGTGCCGCCATCTCGGCCGGGGTGACGCTGCCGCTCGCGTGGCCCTTTCAGGCCAACGCGCACGACCTGAGCCTGCTGGCCTTTCTCGGCCTCGTGCAACTCGCGATCCCATGCGTGCTTTCGGTGATCTGCGCCCGCGTGCTGAAGGCGCCCGAAGTGTCGCTGCTCTCGCTGCTGGAGGTGATCTTCGGCATCGCGCTGGCCTGGGTCGGCGCCGGTGAAGAGCCGCCGCCGAGCGTGCTGACCGGGGGCGCCCTGGTGATTAGTGCGCTGGTGTTCAATGAGTTGCTCGGCATGCGCGAGAGACGCATACCCCGTGCAGCGCTGAGCGGTACGCCTTGACGGCAGGGCAAGCACTGTCCACCGGGCGTGGGCTGCTACGTTCAATGGTTTTCGAAGGAAGGTATTGATGCGACTTTCATCCACTCTCCTGGCTTGTGCGTTGGCCGCAGCACCGTTCTGCGCATCGGCGCAGGTCTCGATCAACATCAACGTGCCCAGCATCGTGGCGGTGGCGCCACCCGCGCCGCGCTATGAGCCGGTACCGCCGGCGCGCGTCGGCTATGTCTGGGTCCCCGGAGTCTGGCAGTACCGGCATGACGCCTACGCCTGGCAGCAAGGCTACTGGCAGCCGGCAAGGCCGGACTACGTCTATGCGCCCGGCCGCTGGGTGCGCGCCGAGGGCGGATGGCGCTGGGTCGAGCCCGAATGGAAGGCGGCCAAGTACAAGGAGCCGAAGGGTCACCGCCACGATCACGGCGACTACGACGGTGATCACTATCACTGTCCTCCGGGGCAGGCGAAAAAGGGTCGGTGTTGAGCGATCGCCTTGAACAAATGAAAAAGGGCCGGTGACCGGCCCTTTTTCTTTGTGCCTGCCCAGGTTCAGGGGCGAGCGACCTTCCAGGCCCCGTTCAGCATGCCGTCACCGGTCTTGTCGCCGGGCTTGGCGTCCTTTGACCAGTAGTACAGCGGCGCGCCCTTGTAGGCCCACTGCTTCTTGCCGTCGTCGCGCATGACGATCGTGTAGGCGCCCATGGGCTTGGCGGTGTCGGCCACCGGGAGCGGCGGCCAGTTGGTGGCGCACGGACCGTTGCAGGCCGACTTGCCGCTGTTGGGCGTGTCACGGTCGAAGGTGTAGAGCGTCATGCCCGTCGGGCCGATCAGCACGCCGTCGGCGGTGCGGGTGGGCGTGTCCGGTGCGGGCGACATGCTTCCGCAGCCTGCAAGCAGGGCGGCAGTGAGGATCGAGGCGCTGAGCAGTTTCATGAAGTTTTCTCCTTCGGTTGAAAAAAAGCGGTACGAGGTCGCAGTCTATCCATCGGCCTTTTCGAGCTGACGGAACACCGCGGTGGCAAGCGTGAGCAGGGCGTCCCGCGAGAGCGGGCCGGTCAGTGCATAGCCGAAGCCGCGGTCGACCCAGTAGAAGCTGGGGACCGGGCCGTCGGCCGAGAAGCGGAATGCGGTTTCGTCGGCGCGCGGAGCACTCGACGATGGCCCCAGGCTGCCGACATAGAGCGTGAGCCTCTCGCCGCCGGCGCGCTCGAACATGAACTGCGCGCGAGCGCCTTCGCTGCCCGGCAGGAGCCGACCACCGACGAGCGCATACCCCTGCGCCGAAAGATCGGGCACCCGCAAGGGCTTGTCGAGCCGCTTGGACAGCCATTGGACGAGATGCTGCTGCTCGCCGGCGGCCACTTCGACCGGATGACGTTTCTCCGGCGCATAGACCACGTGCGCCACCGCGGCAGCATGAACGAACTCCCGTGCCGCCGGCGATCGCGCGAGCATCGAACCGGCATGGGCCCCGGACCATTGCGCACTGGCCAGCCAGCCCGCGCCGAATGCCATGGCGATCCCTGCAGCCATGCCGCCCCAGCGCGCCCACATGGCCTTGCGGGCGTGCGAGCGCGCGGCCAGTCCCGCCGCGGCCAGCAGGTTCGGCGGAATCGGCTCGTCCAGCACGTCGCGATGCAACTGCCGCAAGGCGTCACGCTGCGCCTTCCAGTCGGGGGAGCCGTCGTCGAAATCGGTATCGGTGGTCTTCATGACGTTGGCCGGCTATTTGAGGCGCCGCAGACCAGGGCGGGTCGTGACCGGCGGCGGCGCTGCTTCCATCAGTTCTCGGAGGCGATCGCGCGCCCGCGAAAGGCGCGACATCACGGTGCCGAGCGGAATGCCGAGCACCTTGGCGACCTGCGCATAGGACAGGTCTTCCAGCGCCACCAGCAGCAGCACGGCGCGCTGGTCCTCGGGCAGGAGCAGCACGCAACGCTGGAGATCGATGGCCTGGTCGCGATGTGACTCGACGACGCGCAGTTCGTGGATCACGTCTTCGACGTCGACCGTACTGCGTGCGGGTGCGCGGCGAATCTGGCTCGCGAACACGTTGTGCATGATCGTGAAGAGCCATGCACGGAGATCGGTGCCGGCGCTCCACAGGCGCCATTTGCCGCAGGCGCGTTCGAGCGTGTCCTGCACCAGGTCGTCGGCGGCCCATGCGTCACCCGTCAGCGCACGCGCATAGCGGCGCAGGCTCGGGATGTGTTCGACGATGGCGCTGGAATCCATGGATGCAGTGTGGCTGATGCTGCATGAACGCCTGGGGACCGGCGTTTATTCCACGCCCCGGAAAAAAATCAGCCGGCGTCTCTCAGGACGCGCCGCTTGAGCGGCTTGGCGGGGTTGCCACCATAGACGGTCCACGGGTCGAGCGAGCGGAATGCGACGCTGCGGGCGCCCAGCACCGCGCCTTCGCCGACTTCCACGCCGGGGCCGACGAAAGCCTCGGCCGCGATCCAGGCCTGCGGGCCGATCGTGATCGGCCGCGCGATCAACTGGAACGCAGGCGAGGAGATGTCATGGGTGCCGGCGCAGAGATGCGCGCCTTGCGACACCAGCGCACCGCGTCCGAGCGAGATCGGCGCCATGTTGTAGCAAGTCACCCGCTCGGCCAGAAGCGCGCGATCGGCCAGATGCAGGTGAGGGGGATACCAGACTCTCGCGCTGCCGCGCACGTCGCACGCCTGTCCCAGCTTGGCCCCGAAGAGCTTCAGGAGGAAGCGGCGCCAGAAGCCCATCTGCGGCGGCGTCCAGGACGCGAAGACCGCCCAGGTCACGTTCCAGACGGCGCGCAGGATCCGGTTGCCAAGCGAAAAGCTCGGGCCGCCTTCGAGCGGATTGACGCGCGAGGCGTCGAGGGGTCGCAGCGCCATCCGGGGTTCCTCAGCGGTTTCGGGTCTTCATGGCCCGTTCGACTTCACGCTTGCCTTCACGGTCCTTGATGGTGTCGCGCTTGTCGTGCTCGGCCTTGCCCTTCGCCAGGGCGATCTCGCATTTGACCTTGCCGGCTTTCCAGTGAAGGTTGATCGGGATGAGCGTGTAGCCCTTCTGTTCGACCTTGCCGATGAGACGGCGGATCTGCTCCTTGTGCAGAAGCAGCTTCTTGGTGCGCACCGAATCGGGCGTGATGTGGGTCGACGCCGAGCGCAGCGGGTTGATCTGGCAGCCGATCACGAACAGCTCACCTTCGCGGATCACCACGTAGCCGTCGGTCAGTTGGACCTTGCCTTCGCGCAGCGACTTGACCTCCCAGCCTTCGAGGACCATGCCGGCCTCGAAGCGTTCCTCGAAGAAATAGTTGTACGCGGCTTTCTTGTTGTCCGCGATCCGGGAAGTGGGGTCCTGCTTCTTTTTTGTGGCCATGGTGAGTCAAGTGAGGTCGGCATGGCTTCAATACAATCCGTCGCGCACGCTGTGCCCATTCTATGAAAACAGTCCACAAGTCCATCCTCATCTGGTACAGCGCCGACGAGATGTACGCCCTGGTGACCGATGTGGCCAAGTACCCGGAGTTCCTGCCGTGGTGCGACCGGTCCAAGGTGATCGAACAGGACGACTTCGGCATGACGGCCGAAGTCGGTCTTGCGTTCAGCGGCCTGCACAAGAGCTTCACGACGCGAAATACCCATGTGCCCGGCCGCGAGGTGCATCTGAAGCTCGTCGACGGACCTTTCTCCAATCTTGATGGCGTCTGGAAGTTCACGCCGGTGGGAGAAGAGGGCGAGCGGGCCTGTCGCGTCGAACTGAACCTCAGCTACGGCTTCAACAGCATCGCGCTGCAGACCCTTGTCGGCCCCGTGTTCGACAAGATCGCTTCCAATCTGGTCGAAGCCTTCGTGAAGCGCGCCGAGCACATCTACGGCGCTGCCTGATGCTGCAAGTGACGGTGGTTTGCTCGCCCGCGCCGCGCGAGGTCTTCGAGGAAATCGTGACCGTTGCCGACGGGGCGTCCGTGCGCGATGCGGTGCTTGCGAGCGGTCTTGGCGCGGCGTATCCGGCGTTCGACTGGCAGGCTGCGATGCCCGGGATCTGGGGGCGTTCCGTCGAATGGACCCAGGCAGTGGCCAATCTCGATCGCGTCGAACTCTGTCGCGCTCTTGCCGTCGACCCCAAGGTGGCCAGGCGCGAGCGCTTCAAGCAACAGGGAGCCCGGGGGACGGGGCTGTTCGCACGCCGCCGCAAGGGCGGGAAGGCGGGCTATTGACGGGCAGCTGCAGGGCCGCTCACTTGCAATCCGAATTGATCACGCCCTGAAGCCGTTTTTGTTCGGCGGCGCGCATGTCGTCATCGATGATCTCGCGTTCGCCCTGCGCATTGACGCGCGCCACGCGGATGCCGCTGTCCATCGTGGCCTTGCCTTCGCGGGCACGCTTGCAGTTGTCTGCCCTGGCCTGCGCGATCTTCTGCTCTTCGGCGGCCTGCTTGGCTTTTTCTGCTTCCTCGGCCTTGCGCGCCTTTTCCTCGAGTTCCTTGTCGACACCGGATGGCTTGGCGGCGGCGGTTGCGGCGGGCGCGGAGGAGGGTGCGTTCGCGCCGGCGCCCTCGGCTGCGGCCGGCGTGCTGAAGTTCAGGCGCTTGGCAGTGTTGGGCCTGCGCAGGATGTTCTTCTCGGGAATGTCGACCGGAGGCGCCTGATCGCTGAAGACTTTCTTGTTTTCCTTGTCGATCCATTGCCATTGCGCCTGGGCGCCCAAGGGCAGCAGGAACACCGAACCAATGACGAGGAGATGCGCGAGTTTCATGGGCGGCAGTTTAGCGTTCCCTTACGTTTTGCAACCAGAAGTCTGGCGTTTTCGCAACGCTCGAATCCGGATTCTGACCGGGTTTATGCCCTTGCAGGTGGGCAGATCCAAGCCCCTGCACCTGGGAAATGGCCGAGCGATCGTTACAATCCGTCTTTTGGAGCTTCACCCATGCGCCTTCTCGGCAAAGCGCTCACCTTCGACGACGTGTTGCTGGTGCCAGCCTATTCCCAGGTCCTCCCGAAGGACACCTCCCTCGCCACCCGGCTCTCCCGAAACATCACCCTGAACCTGCCCCTGGTCTCAGCCGCCATGGACACCGTGACCGAGGCCCGCCTCGCGATCGCGATGGCGCAGGAAGGTGGCATCGGCATCATCCACAAGAACTTCACGCCGGCCGAACAGGCCGCGCAGGTCGCCAAGGTCAAGCGCTACGAGTCCGGCGTCCTGCGCGACCCGGTCGTCATCACGCCGGCCCACAGCGTGCGGCAGGTGATCGCTTTGTCGGAACAACTCGGCATCTCGGGCTTCCCGGTGTGCGATCGCGGCAAGGTGGTCGGTATCGTGACCGGCCGCGACCTGCGATTCGAAAGCCGCTACGACGCGCCGGTAAGCGAGATCATGACGCCGCGCGAGCGGCTCATCACCGTGCCGGACGGGACCACCCTCGCCGATGCGAAGGCGCTGCTCAACAAGCACAAGCTCGAGCGGCTCCTCGTCATCAACGATTCCTGGGAGCTCAAGGGCCTGATCACCGTCAAGGACATCACCAAGCAGACCAGCTTCCCGAACGCAGCGCGCGACGCCAGTGGCCGCCTGCGCGTGGGTGCGGCCGTCGGCGTGGGCGAGGGCACCGAGGAGCGCGTCGAGGCACTGGTCAAGGCCGGTGTCGATGCGCTCGTCGTGGACACCGCGCATGGCCACAGCCAGGGCGTGATCGAGCGCGTGCGCTGGGTCAAGAAGAACTACCCGCAGGTCGACGTGATTGGCGGCAACATCGCGACCGGCGATGCAGCCCGCGCGCTGGCCGATGCCGGCGCGGATGCGGTCAAGGTCGGCATCGGCCCGGGCTCGATCTGCACGACGCGCATCGTGGCCGGCGTGGGCGTGCCGCAGATCATGGCGATCGACAACGTCGCGACCGCACTGCAGGGCACCGACGTGCCGCTGATCGCCGACGGCGGCATCCGCTATTCGGGCGACATCGCCAAGGCCATCGCAGCCGGCGCGAGCACGGTGATGATGGGCGGGATGTTCGCCGGCACGGAGGAAGCACCGGGCGAGATCGTGCTGTACCAGGGCCGCAGCTACAAGAGCTACCGCGGCATGGGCTCCATCGGCGCGATGCAGCAGGGCAGCGCCGATCGCTACTTCCAGGAATCGACGACCGGCAATCCCAACGCCGACAAGCTGGTTCCCGAAGGCATCGAAGGCCGCGTGCCCTACAAGGGCTCCATGGTGTCCATCGTCTACCAGATGGCAGGCGGCCTGCGCGCCAGCATGGGCTACTGCGGCTGCCCGACGATCGAGGACATGAAGAACAAGGCCGAGTTCGTCGAGATCACCGCCGCCGGCATTCGCGAGAGCCACGTGCACGACGTGCAGATCACGAAGGAAGCGCCGAACTACCGCGCCGAGTGATCGCTTGAAGCGGCATTCTGGCCAGACTTCAATTTCTGGCCGGAATGCCTATAATGGCCAGACTTTCCAAATCTGGTCAGACTCATGCAATACACCGGCATCTATGAGGCGAAGAACAACTTCTCGGCCCTGATCGAATCGGTCGAAAAGGGCGAGGAGGTTCGCATCACCCGGCACGGCAAGGAAGTGGCGCGCATTCTCCCGGTGCGTCGCAAGCCGGTGATCACCGACGAGCAGATCCAGCGCGAGCTGAGCCAGATCGACGCCTTGCACGCGATGATCCGGCCCGGCCCATCGGTGCGTGAACTCCGCGACGAAGGCCGGCAGGGATGACTGCCTTCGTCCTCGACGCTTCGGTGACGGCGGCTTGGCTGCTGCCCGACGAAGCGAACGAACATACCCGGCGCCTCTACGCGCTGATGCGCCGCGACGAGGTCGAGCCGCAGGCGCCGAACCTCTGGCAGTGGGAGTGCGCCAACATCATCGCCAACGGCGTGCGGCGCGGCCGGATTCCGCAAGCGGCCGTCGAGGGCCTGTGGTCGGTGCTCGAGGCGGTCCGGCATCGCGTCGAACTGCACGAAATGGCGCCTCCCCAGCACAAGGCATCGCTGGCCATCGCCATGGACAGCGGGCTTTCTTCCTATGACGCGGGCTACCTCTGGCTGGCTCGATCGCTCAATCTTCCCCTGGCCACCTTCGACAGGAAGCTGGCCGAAGCGGCGACCCAGTCCGGCATCCGCCTTCTCGATCTCTCCACGCTCTGACCTATGCAACACGACAAGATCCTCATCCTCGACTTCGGCTCGCAGGTGACGCAACTGATCGCGCGCCGCGTGCGCGAAGCCCACGTGCTCAGCGAAGTCCATCCCTGCGACGTCACCGACGACTGGATTCGCGACTACGCGAAGGACGGCCACCTGAAGGGCGTGATCCTTTCCGGCAGCCACGCCAGCGTGTACGAGGAAAGCACCGACAAGGCGCCCGAGGCCGTGTTCCAGCTCGGCGTGCCGGTGCTGGGCATCTGCTATGGCATGCAGACCATGGCGCATCAGCTGGGCGGCAAGGTCGAGAGCGGGCACAAGCGTGAATTCGGTTTCGCGGCGGTCCGTGCGCGCGGCCACACCGAGCTGCTGCGCGACATCGCCGACTTCACCACCGACGAAGGCCACGGCATGCTCAACGTCTGGATGAGCCACGGCGACAAGGTCACCGAACTGCCGCCGGGATTCAAGCTGATGGCCTCGACCGAAAGCTGCCCGATCGCCGGCATGGCCGACGAGGCCCGACACTTCTACGCGGTGCAGTTCCATCCGGAAGTCACGCACACGCAGCAGGGCAAGGCGATCCTCGAGCGCTTCGTGCTCGGCATCTGCGGCGCGAAGCCCGACTGGATCATGCGCGACCACATCGCCGAAGCCGTCGAGGCGATTCGCCAGCAGGTCGGCGACGAGGAGGTCATCCTGGGCCTTTCGGGCGGCGTCGATTCGTCCGTGGCGGCTGCGCTGATCCACCGCGCGATCGGCGACCAGCTCACCTGCGTGTTCGTCGACCACGGCCTGCTGCGCCTCGACGAAGGGGACATGGTCATGGACATGTTCGTCGGCCAGCTGCATGCGAAGGTGATCCGCGTCGATGCGAGCGAGCTGTTCCTCGGCAAGCTCGCCGCCGTGAGCGACCCCGAAGCCAAGCGCAAGATCATCGGCGGCGAGTTCGTGACCGTCTTCAAGCAGGAAGCGGCCAAGCTCACCAGTCAGGGCGCGAAGGGCGCGAAGTGGCTGGCGCAGGGCACCATCTATCCGGACGTGATCGAGTCCGGCGGCGCCAAGAGCAAGAAGGCGGTCACGATCAAGAGCCACCACAACGTCGGCGGCCTGCCTGAGCAACTGGGTCTGAAGCTGCTGGAGCCGCTGCGCGACCTCTTCAAGGACGAAGTGCGCGAACTCGGCGTCGCGCTGGGCCTGCCGCCCGAGATGGTCTATCGCCATCCGTTCCCCGGCCCGGGCCTGGGCGTGCGGATCCTGGGCGAGGTGAAGAAGGAATACGCGGACCTGCTGCGCCGTGCCGATGCGATCTTCATCGAAGAGCTGCGCAACTTCGTCGACAAGGAGTCCGGCAAGACCTGGTACGACCTCACGAGCCAGGCCTTCACCGTCTTCCTGCCGGTGAAGAGCGTCGGCGTGATGGGCGACGGCCGCACCTACGACTATGTTGTGGCGCTGCGGGCGGTACAGACCAGCGACTTCATGACGGCGGATTGGGCGGAACTTCCCTATGCGCTGCTCAAGAAGGTGTCCGGGCGCATCATCAACGAGGTTCGCGGCATCAATCGCGTGACCTACGACGTGAGCAGCAAGCCGCCGGCGACGATCGAGTGGGAGTGAATTGACGCTTGGGGGGCCGATCAGCCACTGCACTCATAGTTGTTTTTCAGATATTTGACGAATATCTGTATTTCAACTATTGTGCATTTAGCTGATTTTCAGGTATCCGACCATGCTGCCCACATCCCATGCACTGATCACTGCCGTCCAACTCGGCTCGGTACTGCAGGCGGCGCGCAAGGCGCAAGGCCTGACCCAAGCGGCGCTGGCGGGTCGCATCGGCCTGAGCCAGTCTCGGGTCTCCCATCTCGAATTGAACGCCGAGGAGTTGAGCGTCGGGCAACTCCTGGCCTGGTGCGCTGCACTGGGCTTGGAATTGACGGTCGGCACCCGCGGCAGTCCTGCGGCATCCTCTGCCACACACGCGGATTGGTGACATGGGCCGTCAATCGCACAGCCGCAGCTTGTCGATCTGGACCAACGGTGTTCGGGTCGGGCGATGGACCATTCCTGCTCGCGGAGAAATGGAGTTGCGGTACGACGGGGATTGGGTCGGCGCCGACATCGGCCGGCCGCTTTCGTTGTCGCTGCCGTTCAACTTGCAGAACCTGCCGCTCAAGGGCGAGAAGGTTGCGAACTACTTCGACAACCTGCTTCCGGACAGCGATGCCATTCGCAGGCGGGTGGCCGAGCGATTCAAGACAGGATCGACCGCCCCCTTCGATCTGCTGAAAGCCATCGGGCGCGATTGCGTGGGGGCGGTGCAGATCCTGGACGAGGACGAGATACCGACGGGCTTCGACCGCATCGACGGCGTGCCCCTGTCCGAAGAGGACATCGAGCGGCACCTGATCGAAACCGTCTCGCCGCAATCCTTTGCCGCGGCTCGGCTGCCGGATGCGGACTTCCGCATCTCCCTGGCCGGTGCCCAGGAGAAGGCCGCTTTCCTGCGGTGGGATGGACGGTGGCTCGCACCACGCGGCGCCACGCCGACGAGCCACATCTTCAAGCTCCCGCTGGGCTTGATGGGCGGGCGGCGCGCAGACTTCAGCACTTCCGTCGACAACGAATGGCTGTGCCTGCGACTGCTGAAAGCCTATGGGCTGAACGTCGCCGACGCCCGCATCGCGACCTTCGGCCGGCAGCGCGTGCTGGTGGTGGAGCGCTTCGACCGTCGTGTCTCGCCGAATGGAGAGTGGCTGATGCGCCTGCCCCAGGAGGATTTCTGCCAGGTCGAGGGCTGCTCGCCGCTTCGCAAGTACGAGAACGAGGGCGGTCCGGGACTCAAGGCTGTATTCGCCACGCTGCGGCAGTCGATGAACGCCGAGGCCGACATGAAAACCTTGATGGCGGCGCAAGTGCTGTTCTGGCTCCTGCGAGCGCCCGATGGCCATGCCAAGAACTTCAGCATCCAGCTTCTGCCGCGCGGCCGCTTCCAGTTGACCCGGCTGTACGACGTGATGTCGGCCTATCCGGTATTGGGCGACGGCCCCAACCAGTGGTCGCCGTACGAAATCAAACTGGCGATGGCTTTGCTCGGCAGGAACAGGCATTACGAGATGCACAACATCCAGCGCAGGCACTTCAACAGCACCGCGCGGAAAGTCGGCTTTGCCACGACCGCCGAGCCGATCATCGAAGAACTCCTCGAACGCACGCCAGCGGTCATCGCCGAAGTCCAGGGCGAACTGCCGGAGGACTTTTCACCGCGCGTCGCCGACACTCTCCTGGGCGGACTTGCACAGGCCGCCAAGGCCATCGGCGGGATGGTGCCGTAAGCCGGAAAGAACGCGCCTCGCGTCCTCGTCAGCACTCCACCACGTTGACCGCGAGCCCGCCGAGCGACGTTTCCTTGTACTTCGACTTCATGTCCTCGCCGGTCTGCATCATCGTGCGGATCACCGCGTCGAGCGACACGTAATGGCTGCCGTCGCCGCGCAATGCCATGCGCGCGGCGTTGATGGCCTTGACCGCGCCCATCGCGTTGCGTTCGATGCACGGGATCTGCACCATTCCGCCGACCGGATCGCAGGTGAGGCCGAGGTTGTGTTCCATGCCGATTTCTGCCGCATTCTCGACTTGGGCGGGCGACCCGCCGAGTACGGCTGCCAAGGCGCCGGCTGCCATCGAGCACGCGACGCCGACTTCGCCCTGGCACCCGACTTCGGCGCCCGAGATCGAGGCGTTGGCCTTGTAGAGCATCCCGATGGCCGCCGCCGTGAGCAGGAAGTCGACGATGCCGTCGTCCGAGGCACCGCGGCAGAACCTCGCGTAGAAGTGCAGAACGGCCGGCACGACGCCGGCGGCGCCATTGGTGGGCGCCGTCACCACGCGGCCGCCGGCAGCGTTCTCTTCGTTGGCAGCCATCGCGAAGGCGTTGACCCAGTCCATCGCGACTAGCGGGTCCGCGCCTTCGGCACTGCCGTCGCGTGCGAGCAGTTCGCGGTAGAGCTGCGGCGCACGACGCCGAATGTGCAGCGTGCCGGGCAGATGCTCGTTCGCCGACGGGTTGTCGATGCCGAAGCCTCGTCGAACGCATTGCTGCATCACCTGCCAGATGCGCAGCACGTCCGTGCGCACGTCGGCCGGAGCTCGCCAGACGCTTTCGTTGGCAAGCATCAGTTGCGCGACCGAAAGCCCGTGAGCCCGCGCCTGCGACATCAGTTCGTCGCCCGTCCGAAACGGATGCGGCCAGGTCGTGGCGGAGGCTTCACCTGCGGCGTTGCTCGGATCGCCTCGTTCGACGACAAAGCCGCCGCCGACCGAGAAGTAGCAGCGATCGGCCAGCGTCGCGCCGTCCGGTGCCCGCGCGATCAGCCGCATTCTATTGGGATGTTCGCTCAGCGACTCCTGCCCGGCGAATTCGATGTCGCGCAGCGGCTCGAAGGCGATCGGTTGTCGCCCCAGCAACCGCAACTCGCCCGATCGTCGGAGTTCCTGAATGCGTGCCTGCACCGCTCCTGGATCGACCGTGTCCGGCGCCTCGCCCATCAGGCCGAGGATGACGCCGACGTCGGTCGCGTGCCCATGGCCCGTCGCTCCGAGCGAGCCATAGAGCGTCACATGGACCCGCTCCGTGCGCGAAAGCAGTCCATCGTGCGCCAGTGCATCCGCGAACAGGCGCGCGCCGCGCATCGGCCCCACCGTGTGCGAGCTCGACGGCCCGATGCCGATCTTGAAGATATCGAAGACGGACAGCATCGACACACTATGCAACCGGAAGCTGCTGCCTGACCAGCGCCACCCAGTAGGCCGCGCCGAGCGGAAGGATGTTGTCGTTGAAGTCGTAGTAGGGGTTGTGCACCGGCGGGTCGTTCGGGCCTTCGCCGGCGCCGATGCCGATGTAGGCGCCGGGCCGCTTCAGCAGCATGAACGCGAAGTCCTCCGAGCCCATGGCCGGCTTGATGTCGGTGTCGACCTGCGCCTCGCCGACCAGGCTCGCTGCGGCCCGGGCCGCAGCGGACGTTTCTGCCGGGGTGTTGACCACGCCCGGATAGCCGCGCATGTAGTGGAGCGCCACGGTCGCGCCGTGCGTCTGTGCCATGCCGGCGCAGATCTGTCCCATGGCGGCCTGGAGCTTGTCCTGGATGGCTGCATCGAGCGTGCGCGCGGTGCCGCGCAGCACCACGGATTCTGGCACCACGTTCCAGGTGTCGCCGCCGTGGATCTGCGTCACGCTGACCACGGCCGATTCCGTCGCGCCGATGCGGCGGCTCACGATGGTCTGGAGGGCGTTGATGAGCTGCGCGGAGATCATCACCGGGTCGATGCCGGTTTCAGGCATCGCGCCATGGCAGCCCTTGCCGGTGATCACGATCTCGAAGGTGTCGAGGTACGCCGTCATCGTGCCGGTGCGGATGCCGAAGCGGCCGCGCGGCATGCCGGGGAAGTTGTGCATGCCGTACACCGCATCGGCCGGAAACTGCTCGAAGAGGCCGTCCTCGACCATCTTGCGGCCGCCGCCTTCGTTCTCCTCCGCGGGCTGGAAGACGAAATGCACCGTGCCGCGGAACGGCTTGTGGCGCGCCAGGTGGTGCGCCGCGCCGAGCAGCATCGCGGTGTGGCCGTCGTGCCCGCAGCCGTGCATCTTGCCGACGCAGGTGGACTTGTGCGGACGATCGCCCAGCTCGGTCATGTTGAGCGCGTCGAGATCGGCACGCAGCGCGATGCTGGGGCCATCGCCGTTGCGCAGGGTGCCGACCACGCCGGTGCCGGCCAGTCCGCGATGCACCGGAATGTCCATCAGCATCAGCGCGTTGGCCACGAGGTTGGCGGTGCGGTGCTCCTCGAAGGCGGTTTCCGGGTTGGCGTGGATGTCGCGGCGCCACGCCAGCATCTGGGTGCGGGTGTCTTCGGCGATCTCGGGTTCGCGGTACATGGGCAGTCCGTTCAATTCGTGGGGGAGGGGTCAGTGGAAGAACTCGGCGATCAGGGTGGCGCCGAGGAAGGTGCCGGCCGTCGCGGTGAGCGACACCACCACGATGCGCCAGCCGAGCTGCCGGAAGATCGGCAGGTCCTTGGCGACCGAGAAGCCCGCCAGCGCCAGCACCGGCGTCGTGAATGCAAGGAAGTTGAGCTTGGCCGTCGCCGCGATGAGCGCGTCCGAGAACGGCAGCAGGCCGGGAATGCCGACGATCGTCGCGACCAGCGAGAGCAACAGCACCATCGGCATCCTCGGGACGAGGCGCTTGGCGGTGTCGACCAGCAGCACGATGGCGATGATCGCGAGCATGCCCGCAAGCGATTGCAGCAGCGGCACCTTGTACGAGAGCAGGTTGCCGATCATCACGCCGCCGGTGATGACGCTCCAGGCGATCAGCTTGTCGGCAAAGGAGAGATCCGGTGCGTGGATGCCGGCCGATGCCAGTGGGGCCGTTTGAGTCGGCTGGCGCTTCGAGAAGCGGCCCAGCACCGGTTCGAGCTTGCCGTAGAGCCACGAGCACAGCGGCAGCGACAGGAAGAGTGTGAAATAGAAGCCGACCACCGTGGTCAGCAGGTTGGACGCGGCGGCGATCGCCGTGAGCTGCGGCACCATCTCCGCCGGCTGCTGGGCGCCGATGGCACCGATGGCCGCGGCCATCAAACTGCCCGAGCCGACCCCGGCGCCCATCGCGAGCGAGCGCGGATCGAAGATGTGCAGGCTTGTGATGAAGCCCGCGAGCACCGCGATGAACAGCGCGCCGAGCACCGTGCCGGTGATGTATTCGGCCAGCACGCCGCGGCCCTCGGGAGAGGCCATGCCGTACTTCTCGCCGATGATCACGAGATTGCCTTCGCGGCCGACCGAGAAGGTCGCGCCGACGGCTTCGCGCTTGATGCCGAGCAGCAGCGCCAGCGGCAGGCCCAGCGCGAGCGTGCCGAGTGCATGGCCGAACTCCTGAAAGACGAGCGCCCAGCCTGCCTGGCGGACCTGCGGCAGCGCCGCGCCCACCGTCAGGCCCAGCTTGACCATGAAGAGCAGAAGCCCGGCATTGAGCAGCCCGCCCGCATAGGCTTGCAAACCGGCCGTCACACGGCCGACCTGGGGCACGTGGCGCGCGGCGATTCCCCAGGCGGCCGCGATGAGCAGCGCCCACAGCATGGGCAGCAGCACCACCTTGCCGGGACCGAGCTTGAACTGTGCGGACCCGATCAGCTCGGCGATCGCCACGACGATCAGCGAAACGACGACGAGCTTGAATTTGCCTGTGCCGGACTCGTCCAGTGATTCGGACGCAAGCGTGGCGGAAGCGGCGGAAGTCATGTGGGGCGGAACCTTGAGTAAGAGGTTAAGACGGCGCGCCAAGTCTGAAAGAAAGCCCGACGTGCATCAATGACAGAATCACAGGATCTTTGTTGCATTGAATGCAACGCTCGGAGAGACGCGCCATGGACGACAAGCTGGAAACCCGCCGCCTTCGGTACTTCATGCAGGTGCTTGAGAGCGGCTCCGTTCGCGGTGCTGCGGAGGTCCTCGGCATGGATGCGTCGGCGGTCAGCCGGGCGGTGGCCCTGCTGGAGACGGAATGCGGCGCCCGACTGCTCGAGCGGCGCGGCCGGGGCGTCGCGCCCACCGATGCGGGCGACCTGCTCGCCAGCTACCTGCGCCGCCAGCAAAGCCAGAAGCAGCATCTGCTGGCACAGCTCGACAGCATCCGCAAGATCGAGCGCGGCCACATCGACATCGTGGCCGGCGAGGGCTTCGTCGACTGGCTGATGCGCAACAGCCTGCGCACCTTCATGCAGTCGCATCCCAAGATCACGATTGCGCTGGATGTGGGCAGCAGTGACGAGATCGTCAAGCGCATCGTGGACGAGCGCGCGCACGTCGGCATGCTGTTCCAGCCGCCGAAGGACGAGCGCCTGCGCTCGCACCATTCCCACCCGCAGCCGATCCAGACGCTGGTGCTGGCGAGCCACCCGCTCGCGCGGCTCGGACGGCCGCTCAAGCTGGCGGACCTGCAGGCCTATCCAGGCGCGACCCTGCATCGCGGCTTCGGTGTGCGACAGCACATCGAGGCCGCGGAGATCAGCGAAGGCGTGCGCCTGAACGCGCTGCTCACCACGAGCTCGTTCAGCGCGCTCGGGCACTTCGTGGCGGCAGGGTTGGGGTATGCACTTTCGACGCGCCTCTCGCTGCCGGCGCATCTGGACACGGCCGAGATCAGCGCATTGCCGATGAAGAACCCGCTGCTGCACCAGGGCCGCACCCACGTGATATCGCGCCACGGCCGGGTGCTGTCCCCGGCGGCGATGGAATTGCTGCGGCAGATCGTCAGCGATACCGCCGACCCGCTGCGAAGGGTCAACCAGTGCCCGCAAGACGACTTCCCCGACGCTCGGGCATGATCGTGCGCCAGCCATGCCATTGCCACCACCCACTGCAGAACGCGACCCTGTGCACGGGCGCACCATCACCCTCCGCGGCTATCGCCGCAGCGACGGCCTCTGGGATGTCGAAGGCCATCTGTGCGACGTGCGCGACCAGCATTTCGTCTTTCCTGGCGGGGAGCGGCCCGGCGGGGAAGCGATCCATTCGATGCGACTACGCCTGACCGTCGATTCGACGGCGCTCATCGTCGACGCGGTGGCATCGACCGATGCCGCCCCGTTCCCGAATGCCTGCGGCGACATCGCGCCCGACTATGCGCGGCTGATCGGCCTGCGCGTCGGCCCGGGGTTCAGCCGGCAGACCGCCCGGCTCTTCGGCGGCGTTCGCGGCTGCACGCACATGTCGGAGCTGCTGCGCACCATGGGCACCGGCGTGCTCCAGACCTTGGCCGGGACCCGGCTCGGCGTGTCCGAAACCGAAAAGCCTCTCCAGCTCGACGGGTGCCATGCGCTCGCGACCGACGGACCGCGCGTCGCCGCGTTCTATCCGCGCTGGTACCGGCCCAAGCGCGAAGAAGCCGAAGCGTCCGATCCGTCGTAGGCGAGGGCACCGGCGCGTTCGCCGGTTGCACAGGTTCGGGCGATCTGATTCACTACGCCGACCGGCGTCGAGCCGGCACTCCCCCGACCCCAGGAGGCCATCGTGCAGATCGGCGTGCAGAACTTCGTGACCCGAACCCCGCCGCGCTTCGACACCAAGGAGGCCGAGCGAACGCATTCCCTGCAGCGCCTCGCCGCCGCCTGCAGGATCTTCGGGCGGCGTGGCTTCTCGGAAGGCCTCCTGGGCCATGTGACGGTTCGCGACCCCGAGCTGCCCGACCACTTCTGGGTCAACCCGGTCGGAGTCGCGATGCATCAGGTGAAGGTGTCGCATCTGGTGCAGGTCGATCCCGAAGGCAAGGTCGTGTGCGGCAGCGGCATGGTCAACCCGGTCGGACTGCTGCTTCACACGGCGGTCCACCGCGCACGCCCGGAAGTGAACGCGGTCTGCCACGCGCACGCGCTTCATGCGTCGACCTGGTCGTCCTTCGAACGGCTGCTGGACCCCATCACGCAGGACGCGTGCATCTTCTTCGGGAACCAGGCGCTGATCCGCGAGCCGCGCGTGGTGCGCGATCCCGAGGCGGCAAGCCGGTTCGCAGCCGGTTTCGGCGAGAGCCGCGTCGCGATCCACGCCGGCCACGGCATCTTCACGACGGGCCAGAGCATCGACGAAGCGGCGTGGTGGTTCGTGCTGATGGAGCGCTGTTGCGAAGCCCAGCTCATGGCCGAAGCCGCCGGCAAGCCGACGCATTGGCGCGAGGAGGACGCGCGCTGGCTTGCATCGGTGCTGGGTTCGCCGACCTTCGGCTGGTTGTCTTTCCAGACCTTGTGGGACGAGATCATCGCGAGCGATCCGGATCTGGTGGATTGACGCGCTCACCGGCGCGCGTTCTCAGCGCTTCGCCGCGAGCTGCCGGTGGATCTCCTCGGCCAAGGCCTGCACCGTTTGGGGCGCAGAGCCCTCGGCCTTGTTGCTGATGGTGACGTAGGCGCGCTGGCCCGCGCCGGTGGCGCCGACGATCACGCGCGCGAGCGTTGCCCGGGTCGCGGGGTCGACGTCGACCAGCTTGTCGAAAGGCTCGTAGAGCGCCTTCGCGTCCTCGTAGCCGTAGGCGCCGTGCAGCCGATTGAGGTTCCAGCGACACACCAGCGGACCGGGCCAGAGCGCGCGCAGGAGCGGAAGCTGCGCCTCGATCGGCGGCAGCTTGGGATGAAGGCCCAGGCAGTAGGTCGCGCCCGCGTCGCGCAGCACGTCGCAAAAGGCGGGCGTGAGGAACTCCGGGTTGCGCACTTCCACTGCGATCACGCCGTCGGGCGCGACCGGCCGCAGCGCAGGCAGTGCACGCAGCATGGTGCCGAGCCGCCCCAGAATCTCCGGCATGCGGGCGAGCATCGGGCCGGGCAGGGGGCTGAGCTGGAAAACGAGCGCGCCCACCTTGTGACCCAGCCCGTCCAGCGCCGGCTGCACGAATTCCATGGCAGCCAGCGCCGGATCGAGGAAGGCCGGGTTGGCCTGCATGCCGCGCCCGTCCTCGCCGCGCACCATCGCGTCCGCGACGAGGCTCGGCGCCTTCACGGTGAAGCGGAAGTCCTCCGGCACCTGCGCCGCGTAGACCGCGAATTGGGTCGCGGTGAGCGGCTTGTAGAAGCTGCGGTCGATGCTCACGGAGCGGAACAGCGGATGCTGCGCATAGGCCGCGAGCCCGTGCTTCGACAGCACCGACTGTTCGTATTCGCCCTCCCAGACCATGCAGGCCCAGCCGGGGAAGTGCCATGACGAGGTGCCGAGCCGGAGGTTGGACGGCAGCTCGCGTGCAAGCGCCTGCAGGACGGGATCGGGCGGCGCCGGCAGCACCTTGGTCGTGCGCGCCGGGGCGCGCTTCTTCTGCGCGGGCGCGGGCTCAGGCTCGCGCGCTGCAACGGGTTCGTCCGCACCCTCGAAATCGTCGAACAGCGAGTTCTGCATGCGCCGCCTCACTCGGGTTCTGCAAGCACGAAGCTCGTCTTCAGGCCCTGCGTCGCCGAAGGGCCGAGCCACAGGTCGAAGACACCGCCCTCAACCGTGGGCTTCAGCACCTGGCCGATGAACATCGGCGAATAGGGGCTGGGCTGGCCGACCTTTTCCTCCACCGTCATCCGGCCTTTGGGTGATTCGATGCGCGCATCGGCCATCGCCTGCTGCCTCGCGTCGGTGGAACAACCGGCGGCGAGAACCACGGCCAGCGCCGCAAGGGCAAATCTCCAAACTGTCATCGTGCGGGATTTTCGCGGAAGCGCGCCGGGCACAATCCGCGCCATGAGGCAATGGTTGCGCACACACGGGGGCTGGTGGCTCGCTTGGCTGCTGGTCAGTGGCGTCGGTGCGGCCTGGATCGCGCGCGGCGAGATCCGGCAGTTGCAGGAGGACTTCGAGGTCAATGGCCGCATTGCGCACCGGCTGATGAGTCAGCAGGTGGTGCAGTACGACGCGGTGCTCGCGACACTCGCGCTGCTGGAGCCCGCACCCGCGGGCGCGCCCGAACGGCGGCTGTCGTCGGTGTATCCGTCGATCCTCGCGGTTCAGCGGCACGAAGCCGGCACCCCGTGGGCGGACCCCGCGTTGGCGGCGGCGGAAGCCCGCTCGCGTGAATTGCGCAGGGCGGAGTACGTGGCCGACGATTTCGCAGGCGGGCGCTACAGGCTGATGATCGGCGCAGCGCCCCTCAGCTACCTCGTCGACGTCGACCTCGCGGCCACGGTGCCCTGGCGCGACTGGCCGATGGACCCGAAGACCAGTCCCGTGCGCGTGGTGCTCGACAAGGACGGGCAGCACTTCGTCGTTCAGCCGGGGGACACAGCCGCATCCGGTGGATGGCGCTTCGACTTTCGCAAGACGCTCGCCTCGGACAGCCAGGGTTTCGAACTGATCGCGGACCGCCATGTCTCGTGGCGCGAATTGCCCTGGGGCACGATGGCCGGGTGGGCGCTCGCGGTAGCGGTGGTGCTCGGCGGCGCGCAGGCCCTGCGGCGACAGCGCATCGAGCGGCGCCGCGCGGAGGATCTGCTGCGCCTCGGGCAGGTCGCGCGCCTCAACGCGCTGGGCGAACTCGCGGCCGGCATGGCGCATGAGTTGAACCAGCCCTTGACGGCGGTGCTCGCCAATACGCAGGCCGCGCGGCGGCTGTTGGACGACGATCCGCCGGAACTCGCCATCGCGCGGGATGCGATGAAGCAGGCGAGCGAACAGGCGCGCCGCGCGGCGGATGTGGTGGGGCGGCTGCGGCGGGTGATCGAGCGGCCGGACCGGTCGGGAAGCACCCAGCCCGTGGTCGTCCAGGACGTGGTGCGCGGTGCGCTCCATCTGCTCGCGCCCGAGTTCGCGCGCCGCGCCGTCACCCCGGCCTTCGAGGACACGGTGCAGGCACCCGTCGTGGTGCTGGCGGAGCCGGTCGCGCTCGAACAGATCGTGCACAACCTGCTGATGAATGCATTGCAGGCACTCGAAGACGTGCCGGCCGGCGAGCGCCGCCTGCATCTGGCGATCGGCCATCAGGGCACCCAGGGCGTGCTGACCGTGACCGACAGCGGGCGCGGCATCCCGCCCGATGCCTTGCCGCGCATCTTCGAACCCTTCTTCAGCACGCGCGAAGGCGGTCTGGGCCTCGGCCTCAGCCTGTGCGAGACATTGGCGGTCGGCATGGGCGGCACGCTGAGCGCCGAACAGGCAGCGCCGCGTGGCGCGCGATTCATCCTGCGACTGCCGCTGGCGGCTGCGGACACCGGGAAGCCGAGCGCATGAACGAGCCGCAATCCCCCCTGATCCATCTGATCGACGACGACCGCGCGGTGCGCGAGAGCCTCGCGCTGCTGATCGGCACCGTCGGGCTTCGTGCACAGAGCTGGTCCGACCCGCTAGCCTTCATGGAAGGCTTCGACCGCAACAGCATCGGTGCGATCGTGCTCGATGTCCGCATGCCGGGCATCAGCGGGCTCACCGTGTTGGACACGCTGATCACGCAAGGTGTCGACCAGCCGGTGATCATGCTCACCGGCCACGGCACGGTGGAGATGTGCCGGCGAGCGTTCAAGTCGGGCGCGGCGGAGTTCCTGGAAAAGCCGGTGGACGACGAGCAGTTGCTCGAAGTGGTGCAGCAGGCGGTGCGCCAGCACGTGCGGTCACGCGAGCGCACCCAGGCCGATCAGGCGGCGCGGGACCGCTATGCGCAGTTGTCGGAGCGCGAACGCGAAGTGCTGGGTTTCATCGTCACCGGCCTCACGAACAAGGAGATCGCACGGACGCTCGCGCTATCGCCGCGGACGGTCGAGACCCATCGCGCCAATCTCTTCGCCAAGCTCGAATGCGATTCTCTGGCGCGACTGATCCGGCGCTATGCGGCGCTCGTGGACGGGGACGGCTGACACGGGCGCTCCGTAGTTCTACGGAGCGCCGCGCGTAGCCGTACGAATACCTTTGCGGAGGCGGGACTCCTAAAGTTGCCCTGCGGCTGGCGAAGCGCTGGCCCCAAGCAACCACAACCTTCGGAGATCCTCATGCATTCGTCCCTTCGCCTCGGCGCTCTTGCCGCCGTTCTCGCAGCTGCCGCGGTCACCGCGCAGGCAGAGAGCCCGGCCCCCGCCGTACGCACCGAAAAGAACATGTCGCTCGCCCTCGCGAACCAGATCGCTGCCGAGACCGTGGCGGCCTGCGCTGCCAACGGCTATTCGGTGAGCGCGACCGTGGTCGATCGCTCCGGCGTCGTGCGCGCCGTCCAGCGCGCCGACAACGCAGGTGCGCATACGCTGGGTGCGAGCGAGCGCAAGGCCTGGACTTCGGCTTCTGCCAAGGCACCGACCTCGGCGATGATGGAAAACGCGCAGAAGAATCCCGGTGCGGCCAACCTGGTGAACATCCCCGGCTTCCTGCTGCTGGGCGGCGGCGTTCCGATCAAGTCGGGCAATGAAGTGATCGGCGCCGTGGGCGTCGGCGGCGCGCCGGGCGGTCACCTGGACGAGCAATGTGCGAACGCCGCGCTCGAGAAGGTCAAGGCGCAACTGGGCTGAGCGACGTGAGCGGCATGCTGCTTCGGTGCGGGTGCGTCGTCGTCTTCGGCGCACTCGCCGCAATGGCGCCGACGCTGTCGAACGCGCAGGTGCCACCTTCCGCCGCGGAGGCCCAGGCCTACGCGGGCCTGCATCAGGCGGCATGGCGTGGCGATGCGGCCAAGGTCAAGGCCCTGATCGCGGCCGGAGCCGACGTCGATGCCCGCGATGCGCAGGGCCGCACGCCGCTGCAGGTCGCGACCTATGCGCGGCAACGTGACACGATCACGCTGCTCGCCAAGGCGGGTGCGAAGCTCGATGTCCTCGAGAACGACCGCTACGATGCCGTCACGATTGCCGCGGTCGCCGACGACCCGCAGACCTTGTCGCTGCTGCTCTCGCTCGGTGCGAAAGCCGGGCAGACCACCAGCCGCTACGACGGCACCGCGCTCATCGCCGCGGCCCACCTCGGCCACGACGAGGTGGTGCGCATCCTGATCCGCGCCGGCGCGCCGCTCGATCATGTCAACAACCTGCATTGGACGGCACTGATCGAGTCCATCGTGCTCGGCGACGGCGGGCCGCGCCACCAGCGCACGCTGGTCGCGCTCGTCGATGCCGGTGCCAACACGCAACTCGCCGACCGTCAGGGCAACACACCCCTGCAACTCGCCAAGGCACGTGGCTACGAGGCCATGGTCGAAAAGCTGAAGTCCGCCGGCGCACGCTAGCGCGGTCGCGCACAATCGGGCGATTCCTGAGACAGGATTCGCCCATGTACATGCCTCCCCAGTTCAATTCCACCGACCGCGAGGTCGCGATGGAATTGATGCGCTCGCATCCCTTTGCCAGCCTTGTCTCGACGGATGACGAGGGCGTGCCTTTCATCACCCACCTTCCGCTGGTGCTGGACGATCGAGGGGAGGGCGGCTGGTCGCTGCTCGGCCACTGTGCCAAGCCCAATCCGCATTGGCGCTATCTGCAGGCACGGCCGAAGGCGGTCGCGTCCTTTCTCGGACCACACGCCTACCTGTCGCCATCGGTCTATCCCGACTTGGCCCGCGTGCCGACCTGGAATTACCTCGCAGTGCACTGCACTGTCGAGGCCCGCCTGATCGAAACACCGGACGACAAGGATGCGCTGCTCAAGCGGCTCATCGCGCAGCATGAACCCGCCTATGCGCAGCAGTGGCGCGATCTCGGCGGGGAGTTCCAGCACAAGATGCTGGGCGGGATCGTTGGCTTCGAGCTGCGCGTGACCGCGCTGCAATGCAAGATCAAGCTGAACCAGCATCGCAAGGAGTCGCATCTCGCGATGCATGCACGCTATTGCGAGGGCTCGCCGGACGAACGTGCGCTGGCCGGATGGATGGAACGCCTGGGCATGCAGGTCGCCGATTCGGCGCAGATCGGAGAAAGCTGAGATGCGCGCCATAGGACTGATTGGACTCGTGCTCGCGCTGCTCTTGGTCGGGGTCTTGGCCAAGAAGCAAATGAGTCCGGCTGTCGCGCCGGCGCTGCCGCCCGGTGCACAGGCGACCCACCCAGCCCCGGCAGGCGACGCCCGGACGCAGAGCCGGCAGATCCAGGAACAGATCAAGCAATCGCTCGACGCCGCGCAGCAAAGGCGTCCGATGCCGGATGACGACTGACGCGCACTGGATGCGGCTCGCGCTGGCCGAAGCCAGCCGCGCGGCCGATGCCGGCGAAGTACCGATCGGCGCAGTGGTGGTGAAGGATGGCGGGGTGGTTGCGGTCGGGCGCAATTCGCCGGTGACGCAACACGATCCGAGCGCGCACGCGGAAGTCAACGCGCTTCGTGCCGCCGGCGCGGCGCTCGGCAACTACCGGCTGGACGGCTGCGAGCTCTTCGTCACGCTGGAACCCTGTCCGATGTGCGCCGGCGCGATGCTTCACGCGCGGCTGAAGCGTGTGGTGTTCGGCGCGGCGGACCCCAGGACCGGCGCGGCCGGATCGGTGGTCGATCTGTTCGCTCCGCCGCAACTCAATCACCACACGTCGGTGCAGGGCGGCGTGCTCGCGTCGGAATGCCAGGCGCTTCTCCAGGGGTTCTTTCAGGATCGCCGCAGCGAGGCTCGCATGGCCGCCGAACCGCTGCGAGACGACGCATTACGCACGCCGCTCGAACGCTTCGGCTCGCTGGCCGACTATGCCTTCGAAGCGAACTACGTGAGCGACCTGCCGGCGCTGCGCGGATGGCGGATGCACTACCTCGACGAAGGTCCGAGGCATTCGGACCGGGTGCTGCTCTGCATCCACGGACCCGGCGAGTGGAGCTATTTCTTCCGCCATCTCGCGCGCTCGAATGGCGTGCGGGTGTTGGCGCCGGACCTCATCGGCCTGGGCAAGAGCGACAAGCCCAAGCGCGAGGCCGTCCACCAACTGGATTGGCATCGCGACGTCTTGCTGGGGTGGCTCGAGCAAATCCGTCCCGGGCCCGTGGTGCTGGTCCACAGCGCCGGCGGCGCCCACTTGGCATCGTTGCTGGCCTCGGCGGAACCCGCGCGCTTCCTGCATGTGATGGTCGCACCCGACGCGGGCGAAAACGTCGCCGATGCGTGGCGAGCACCCTTTCCCGATCGCGGTCACGAAGCCGCACTGCGCGCCCTGGGCCGCACGCCCAAGCACGTGTCCGGCCCCGACACCGCGCAGGCGGAACAGATCATCAAGAATGCAATGGGATACTTCGCCCCGTGAAAAAGCACATCTACATCTATTCGCCGTCGAGCGCAGTGCGCGACAAGGCGGCGTTCAAGCGCGGCGTCAAAAGGCTTCGGGCACTCGGCCATGAGGTCGAGATCGACGAGGCCGCACTGGCCACCCACCAGCGATTCGCAGGCGACGATGCCACGCGTGTCGCCGCCATCTCGCGGGCGGCGGCGAGCGGGGCCGACGTGGCGCTCATCTCGCGCGGCGGCTACGGGCTCACGCGCATCCTCGATGCCATTCCCTACAAGGCAGTGGCTAAGGCGATCCATGATGGCACCGAGTTCGTCGGGCTCAGCGACTTCACCGCATTTCAGAACGCGCTGCTCGCCAAGACCGGCAGCGTGACGTGGGCGGGGCCCGCAGTCGGCGAAGACTTCGGCGCCGAAGGCGGGGCGGACGACATCATGGAAGCGTGCTTCGACGATCTACTTGGCGGGCAAGGGGAGGGCACCGGCTGGCGCATGCCCGCCCGCGACGTCGACGGCCTGGCTCCGTTGCGCGGCATCCATGGCGCGGTGCTCTGGGGCGGGAATCTCTGCGTGCTGACCAGCCTGCTCGGGACGCCGTACTTCCCGTCGATCGACAAGGGCGTCCTGTTCCTGGAGGACGTCAACGAACATCCGTATCGCGTGGAACGCATGCTCGACCAGCTACGGCAGGCGGGCGTACTGGCCAGGCAGAAGGCGGTCATCCTTGGGCACTTCACCGGCATTCGCAAGGTCTCGCACGATCGCGGCTTCAGCATGAAGACGGTGGCTGCGCGCCTGCGCGAACTGATCAAGCCGCCGGTTCTGACGGGACTGCCGTTCGGCCATGTACCAACAAAAGTGTTGCTGCCCGTGGGCGCCAAGGTCGAGGTCGCAGCCGACGGTCGCGACGTTTTCATGGTCTGGGGACATCGGCACGCGCACTGAGGGGCCGAGGGCAAAAAAAAAGAGGCCGTGGGCCTCTTGCGTTTCGTCGGATGCGTCTCAACCCGCGATTCGCTGATGGGTGCGCGGCCCCATCGCGTGCGGCAAGCCGCCCTTGAAGAGGCGATTGATCTGTCGCATTTGGCGGCGAGCGGCGACTTCGCCGTCGACCGCGCTCAGTGCGGTCAACACATCCTGGCGCAGATACCAGAGCGCTTCCAGGTCGCCGGCGAAGCGAACACGCTGCGCCACCCTTTGAACCGAATGGCCGCCGTGAACCTGCAACAGCGACAGCATCGCAGTGCGGATCTGGCCCATCTGACGATCCGCGGAACGGCGCGAGCCGAAGCCGGGAAGGGACAGAAAGCGGAGGAGCCTGCTGAAGAACATTGCGAGGAAGGCGGGTTGCCAGAAGCCTTGATGGGTGCCTACGTTAAGCGCGGCCTCGAAGCCGCACAAGTGTGGAAACATCATTTCATGTTTAAAAACAACATACTTCACGAATCAGTTCAAGTGTTGGCCTAAGAACTTAAACCTAAGTGTTACTTTTAAAAACGAAAGTGTTCGCCGCCTTTGTGACTAAATGAAAAAGCAACAGGGTCCGCCCGGAAGTGGCGCGATTTGAAGCATTGAGAGGGTGTTTTCATGCCGCTTTGCCATAATCCAAAGGCGAGGGCTACCAAAAACTGCACAACATGGGCGTCAATTCGACTGTCGTTTTCGCTGATCTGACAGGGAGTACCAGGGTCTTCGAGGCCATGGGAAATGCGCGCGCCACCGAAACGGTGACGCGGCTGACGCAATGGATCGGGGGCGTCTGCGAGTCCCACGGCGGTCGTGTCGTGAAGTCGCTGGGCGATGGTGTCTTCGCGATCTTCGGAAATGGCGTCACGGCGACGCGCGCGGTGCTCGAGATGCAGCGCAACCATCAGAAGCGGCTACAGACCTGGCCGACTCCGCTGCGCATGGAACTGCAGATCGGCGTGGCGAGCGGGGAGGTCGTGGAGGTCGACGGCGATTGCTACGGGGATGCCGTGAATCTCGCATCCCGCCTCAGCGACCTCGCAGGTCCCGGCCAGATCTGGGCCACGGAATCGGTGATCGATCAGTTGCACGAGGGCGAGGTGCGCCATCGTAGCCTGGGGCCGATCAACATCCGCGGCAAGAACGAAATGCCGATCGTCCATCGCATCGACTGGCAGGACGAGGTGTCCGAGTTCCTCACGATGCCGGCCTCTCTGGTTCCGTCGGCGCGCGGTCCTGACTCGTCGTTCGGCCAGATCGAGCTGGCGTGGCTCGACGTTCGCACGCTGTTCCGTGTGGAGGACCTGCCGATTCATCTCGGGCGGGTCGACGAGGCGCAGTTCGTCGTCAACGATCCGCGCGTTTCACGTCTGCATGCGCGGATCGAATTGCGGCACGGCAGCTGCGTGCTCGTGGATGTCAGCACCTATGGCACCTGGGTTCGCTTTCACGGCACGGCGGGCGCAAGCGGCGAGATTGCACTGCGGCGTGATGAATGCGTGCTGCATGGCAGCGGCGAGATCGGCCTCGGGGCGCCCCTGAGCGACTTCAGCGCGCCGACCATCTCCTTCAATACGACTGGCGGCAACGTGCTGCTGGCGCACCGCGACGTTCGCTAGCTACGAAGCGTCGCTGATCCCAAGCTCCGAGCAGATCCGGCCGACCAGGGCCTTCATGCCGTCGAGTTCCGCCTCCAGCCGGGCCACATTGGCCTTCAGAGCGGCCACTTCACCCAACGACACGTCCTCGCTGCCAGCGATGGGATAGGGGGAGGGCGTATCTTCTGCCGGCGCACCGCCGAGAAGATGAGCCCATCGACTTTCTCTCGCTCCAGGCAGGCGAGGCAGCTTGACGACCAGTCCGCCCGCGGGCCTCTCGGCCAGTTCATCGAGAAAAGCCTCGACTGACGAAATGTCCGCGAAGTTGTGCATGCGATCGGATGCGATGCGCAGTTCACCCGCCGTCTGCGGTCCCCGCAACATCAACACGGTGAGCAGGACGATCGATTGGGACGGAATCCTCAGCACGCCGTCGATGTTGTGCGCGTAGCGGTAAGCGCGCCCGCCGCTCGACTCGGTCACCAGACTGAGTGACTTGAGGCTGTCGAGGGTGGCCTGCGCTTCGGCCTCGGAAACGTCCAGGATGGGATTGCGGCTCGTCTTCTGGTTGCAGCCCGCGACCAGCGAATTGAGCGTGAGCGGATAGCTGTCGGGGACCGTGCGCTGCTTCTCCGAGAGGACGCCGAGCACGCGGATTTCGAGAGGGGAGAGGGCTCGAAGGGACATGGATTCAGATCGAATGCGGGTCGGCAAGTGCCACCTGCGCGCAAGCAGCATACAGGACCGAACAGGCGCGCAGGGGCTCCCCAAGATGGTGCAGACATGCTACTGTCCGCCGAGTGATAGCCATGAGGAGACAGCCATGGAGATCCGCAATCCTTCCCCAGGCCTCTACAACGAAGATCTGGCACCGGCGCGGGAGCGTCGATGGGGTGCCTTCAGCATCTTCAACGTCTGGACTTCGGACGTCCACAGCCTCTGGGGCTACTACCTCGCCGCCAGCCTGTTCCTGCTGTGCGGCAGCTTCGTCAATTTCCTGCTGGCCATCGGGCTCGGCTCGCTGGTGATCTTTGCGCTGATGAACCTGATCGGCTATGCCGGCGAGAAGACCGGCGTGCCGTACCCGGTGCTGGCGCGCGCCTCTTTCGGTGTCTGGGGCGCCAACCTGGCGGCCATGGTGCGGGCCGTGGTGGCCTGCTTCTGGTACGGGGCGCAAACAGCCGCGGCCGCAAGCGCGGTGGTCGCGCTGCTGATCCGCAACGATGCGATGCTCGATTTCCACAAGAACGTGCATTTCCTCGGGCACACAGGGCTCGAAGTGATCTGCTACGTGGTGGTCTGGGGACTGCAGTTGCTGATCATCCAGAAAGGCATGGAGACAGTCCGCCGGTTTCAGGACTGGGCGGGTCCGGCGGTCTGGGTCGCCATGCTGATCCTGGCGGTCGGGCTCTGCGTCAAGGCCGGCGGCTTCTCGTTCGAGCACGGGATTCCGATGGATCAGCTGCTCGAAAAGACCAAGGATGCCGGCGTTTCCGGTGAGCCCGGCTCCTTCTGGGCGTTGATGGCGGTCGGCGCCACCTGGATCACGTACTTCGCGGCGCTCTACCTGAACTTCTGCGACTTCTCGCGCTTTGCCAAGAACAAGGATGCCGTGCGCACGGGCAACCTGTGGGGCCTGCCGATCAACCTGATCGCCTTTTCGCTGGTTGCCGGCGTCACGACCATCGCGGCCTTCAAGGTCTACGGCGAAGTGCTGCTGCATCCCGAGCAGATCTCGGCCAAGTTCGACAGCTGGGTGCTTGCCCTGATCGCAGCGATCACCTTCGCGGTCGCCACGCTGGGCATCAACGTGGTGGCCAACTTCGTGTCGGCTGCGTTCGATATCTCGAACACCTTTCCGAAGGTGATCAGTTTCAAGCGGGGAGGGGTGATCGCCGCACTGATCGCGCTCGTGCTCTACCCCTTCGCGCCGTGGGAGGGCAACGCAGCCCATTTCGTGAATGCGATCGGCGCCACGATGGGTCCGCTCCTGGGCGTGATCCTGGTGGACTACTACATCGTGGCCAAGAGCAACATCAACGTCGCGGCCCTCTACCAGGAGCATGGCGAGTACCGGTACGAAGGCGGATGGAACGTCAACGCGCTGGTCGCGACCGGCATCGGCAGCCTGTTCTCCACCTTCCTGCCCAACTTCACGAACCTGCTGCCGGCCTGGTGGAACATCTATGGCTGGTTCATCGGCGTGGCGGTCGGCGGCGGTGTGTACCTGGTGATGGCCACGCTGCGCCCACGGCACGCGACGGTCACCGCCCACGCCTGAGGGAGCGGGCAATGACTGACCCGATCAACCGGCTTCGTCGCAGACTCGTTGCAGGCGGCACGGGCGCCGTCGCCGGCCTCGGGCTGGGCCCGCTCGGCCGGGCCGCCTTCGCGCAGGCCGCGACCGTCGAGATGCCCTTCGTCAATGGCAAGCGCAACCTCGCGGCCTACCCCGAAAAGCGGCCGCTGATCGTGCTGACCTCGCGCCCGCCGCAACTGGAAACGCCGTTCGAGGTTTTCAACGAAGGCCTGCTCACGCCCAATGACGCTTTCTTCGTGCGCTACCACAACGCCGGCATTCCCACCTCGATCGATGGCGACAGGCACGTGGTCAGGATCGGCGGCAATGCGGTCGGCAAGCCTTTCGAGCTGACGGTGGCCGAACTGCGTGCGCAGTTCAAGCCGATCGAGTATGTGGCGGTCAACCAGTGCTCCGGCAACGGCCGTGGACTGTTCGAGCCGCGGGTCACGGGGGGGCAATTGGGCAACGGCGCGATGGGCAACGCGCGCTGGGTCGGCGTAGCCCTCAAGGACGTCCTGGCACGTGCGGAACCGAAGAGCAGTGCCCGCCAGGTGACGTTCAAGGGACTGGACATGGCGCTCTTCGGCGGCGGCGACTTCGTCAAGGCGCTCGACGCCGGTCACGCGATGGATGGCGAGGTGATGCTCGCGTGGCAGATGAACGGCGCCGACATCCCCATGCTGAACGGCTACCCGCTCAAGCTCATCGTGCCGGGCTACTACGGGACCTACTGGGTCAAGCACGTCTCGGAGATCCAGGTGATCGACACGGTCTTCGACGGCTTCTGGATGAAGACGGCCTACCGCGTGCCCGACAACGAATGCGCCTGCGTGGAGCCCGGCACCGTGCCGGCGGTGACCCGGCCGATCGGCCGCTTCAACGTGCGCTCGTTCATCACCTCGCTGGCCGACGGTGCGCACGTGCGGGCGGCCCAGACGCTCGTCGTGCGCGGCGTCGCATTCGACGGAGGGCAGGGCATTCGCGAAGTCGCCTGGTCGGACGATGACGGACAAAGCTGGCGCAGCGCCAGGCTCGGCAACGACATGGGGCGCTATTCGTTCCGGGAGTTCTCCTTCGGCTTCACCCCCAGGAAGGGAAACCACGTGCTGCGCGTGAGGGCCTGGAACCGTTCCGGCCAGAGCCAGCCCATGGAAGCGCTCTGGCAGCCCGCGGGCTACATGCGCAACGTGGTCGAGCGAGTCAAGGTGCTTGCCGCGTAGGGAGCGACAACATGAAATGCAGCGCCTTCATTACCGCGATCGCTTCCGCGCTGGCCCTGTGCATCGGGGCGGCGAGTGCCGGCGCCGCCGAAAGAACGATCACCTTGCCGCCGGACGGCGTGCAGCTCAAGGCGAGCACGTTGCCCGGCTACGAGAAGGCGCAAGCCAACTGCATGACCTGCCATTCGGCGGAGTACATGCTCTACCAGCCGCCCACCGCGCCACGCCCTTATTGGGAGGCCATGGTCAAGCGGATGAAGCAGGTTTTCAACGGCCCGATCAATGAAGAAGACATGCCACTGATCGTGGACTACCTCGTGAAGACCTATGGCAACGAGCAGCCCAAATAGGTATTGAACCGTTCGCCCGCTTTGCGGGGTGAACCGTCATGGCCGGGTAGTGCAGAGCACCGAAGGCCGCGATGCGGATGACCGGTAGCGGAGCCGTGGGCATTCGAATCTCTGGAAGGGAAAGAAAGCGGGCGAAGGCTCGACGCCGGATCGGCCTTCGCGTCCTTGATTTTACATAATATACATTGTGTTCGAATTCAGTCCGAGAAGGATCGGCGGGGCAACGGCGCGCTTCACTCGACACCGCCTGCGCTCACCACTTGCCGTCCGCGGGTCTCTTGGCCTTGGCTCCGGCCTCGTTGATCATCTGGAGCGCGTCCGTGCGATTGGCCTTCTGCGCGAAATCGGCGGCGGTCATTCCGAGCTGGTTCTTCATCAGCGGATCCGCGCCTTCTTCGAGCAGCAGCTTCACCGCAGCCGCCGAGCCGTACATCGCGGCCATCATCAGCGGCGTGGTGCCGTTGGGCGACTGCGCGTCGATGAACGCGTCCTTGTCGAGCAACTGCTTCATGATCGCCACATGGCCGTTGGTCGCGGCGTAATGCAGCGGCGTCCAGCCGGGCTTGTTGATGTCGGCGTCGCGCTCTATCAGCTTGGTGACGACGTCCTGCTGGCCCTTGATCGCGGCCAGCATCAACGGGCTTTCGTCCTTCGGATTGCGCGCCTCGACGTCGGTCTTGGGCCAGTCGATGAGGACCTGGATCACCTTCGGCGACGGTTCGCGCAACGCGATCAGCAGACCGGTCTGGCCCTGCGCATCCCGGGTGTTGGGATCGAAACCGCGATTCAGGAGGCTCTTGACGCCGCTCGCGTTGTCCGCACGGACAGCCCTGAAGAAGTCGTCGAACGAATCCGCATGAGCCGCAAAAGTCCCTGTGATAACAATAAGATATAGAAGTTTTTTAAAGTAATTTTTCATGATTTTGCGACCGCAAAGAGGCGGTCGAAGTTGTCGCTCGTCGCGTTGCCGATCGTTTCAACCGGCACACTCCGCAGTTCGGCGATCTGCTGTGCGACGAAGGGAACGTACGCTGGACTGTTCGTCTTTCCGCGGTATGGCACCGGGGCGAGATACGGACTGTCGGTCTCGATGAGCATCCGGTCCAGTGGCACGAATGCCGCCACATCCCGCAGGTCCTGCGCCTTTTTGAAGGTCAGGATGCCCGAGAAGGAAATGTAGAAACCCAGGTCGAGCGCGGCCCGGGCCACTTCGGCAGTCTCGGTGAAGCAATGGAAGACCCCGCCTGCGCTCCCCGGTCCTCCGTCCTCGCCCTCCTCCTTCAGGATGGCCAGGGTGTCGGCCGAGGCTTCCCGGGTGTGGATTACCAGCGGCTTGCGCGTCTGCTGCGCAGCCCGGATGTGCACGCGAAAGCGGTCGCGTTGCCATTCGAGGTCGGCGATGCTGCGGCCGCCCTTGCGCTCTTCCATCTGGTAGTAGTCGAGTCCCGTCTCGCCGATGGCGATCACTTTCGGGAGTGCCGATCGACGCACCAGGTCATCCAAAGTGGGCTCAAGGACATCTTCGCTGTCCGGATGGACGCCTACGGAGGCCCAAAAGTTGTCGTAACCGGCCGCGAGGGCTTGGACGTCGTCGAATTCTTCGAGGGTCGTGCAGATGCAAAGCGCCCGGTCGACCCGCGCGGCCGCCATGGCGGCGCGGACCTGCGGCATCTGGTCCGCGAACTCGGGAAAGGTCAGGTGGCAGTGGGAGTCGGTAAACATCGCGGGATGGAATGAGCAGGGCGCTGTCGCGCCGCTGGCGGTCCGCGCCCCGGAAGCACGGGATTCGGATCAGATGGTCTGGGTGGGACGGTCGGAAGCCATGGTGCCGCCGAGCGCCTCCTCGATGCGCGCCTTGAGCTGGCGCGACTTGTCGTCGGACGGAAAGCGGATGCCGACGCCCGGCGCCCGGTTGCCAGCCGCGCGGGACGGCGTGATCCAGGCCACCTTGCCGGCGATCGGATAACGTTGCGGATCGTCCGGCAGGGTCAAGAGCACGTAGACGTCGTCGCCGAGACGGTATTCGCGAGAGGTCGGAATGAAGATGCCGCCCTCGGCGAACAACGGAATGTAGGCTGCATAGAGCGCGCCCTTTTCCTTGATGGCCAGCTGGATGACGCTGGGCCGGACGGGCGCGGCGGGGGTGGAAGCTGCTGGTGTATTCATGGGCGGCGGCGTGCGGAGTTTAGGGTGGTTCGCGCTTCGCTCACAAGCGCTTCGAGCATGAGGCCCGCATTGAACGGGTGTTCCGCGGTTTTTGCCGCATTCGCGAGCGACTTCGACCAGCGCGCCAATGCGCCCCTGGGCGGCACTGGCGGCAGGTCAGCGCTGTCGAAGAAGCGCGGTTCGGCGCCGCTGTCGGTTGCCATGAGGTCGTGGCAAAGCTTCTGCAGGACGTCGATCGCCTGCGCCGGCGCGTGATCGGCCAACGCACCGACATCGCCCCGCACCATCGCCTTGGGCAGCAATCCCCAGGCCTTGGGCGACTGGCCCTGGGCCGCGAGGCGAAGCGCATCGCTTGGTCGTCCGCCAGCCGCGCGCAGCAGGGCGGTCGCATCGGCCGCCGCAACGCCCTGTCCGACCAGCCAGTCGCGTGCTTCCTCCGGCGCCGGCCAGGGCAGCGTGAAGCCAAGGCAGCGGCTGCGAATCGTCGGCAAAAGCTGCCACGCCGCCTCGCTGGCGAGGACGAATCGCACGTCGCCGACGGGCTCCTCCAGCGTCTTGAGCAGCGCATTCGCGGTGATCGTGTTCATGCGCTCGGCCGGATAGACCAGCACCACCTTGCCGAGGCCGCGTGCGCTGGTCCGCTGAGCGAAACCGACGGCATCACGCATCGCCTCGACGCGGATCTCGCGACTCGGCTTGCGCTTCTTGTCGTCGATGTCGGCCTGCGCCTTTTCATCGAGCGGCCACCCGAGCGCCTGCATCGCGACTTCGGGCATGAGCACGCAAAGGTCCGCATGCGTGCGGACCTTGATGGCGTGGCAGCTGGGGCAGTGCCCGCAGGCGCCCTCCTTCCTGGCCTCTTCAGGCTGCTCGCATAGCCAGGCCGCGGCCAACGCAAGACCGAGCTCGTATTGGCCCAACCCTGAAGGCCCCTGCAGCAGCCACGCATGGCCCCGCTGGCGCAGCAACTCGGCGAGCGGCTTGCGCAGCCACGGCGAGAGCGTGTCCGCGCTCACTGGGCAACCTCCGTGCCTCGCACTGCGGTGCGAGCCCCCTTCGGAACGGCCGGGCGGGGGCTCATGGCGCTCCTCCGCTTTGCGATGCAACGAGGCCGCGCTCGGCCAGGGCCGCTTCGATCTGCTGCCACACCGCCTCGCGCGACTGGTCGGCGTCGATGCGGACGAACCGCGGCGCGTCTTTCGCGCGCGCGGCATAGCCTGCCGCGACGCGCTTGAAGAACTCCACCGGCTGCGACTCGAACTTGTCCGGCACGCGCGCCCCGGCCAGCCGCTCGGCCGCGATCTCCGGCGCCAGGTCGAACCAGACCGTGATGTCGGGCTGCAGGAGCCCGCGGGCTGCAGCGTCCGCATCCGCTTGCACCCACCCTTCGAGTGTCGACAGCACCGCCGGATCGAAGCCGCGCCCCGCCCCTTGATACGCAAAGGTCGCGTCGGTGAATCGGTCGCACAGCACGACATCGCCACGCGCCAGCGCCGGCTCGATGACGCGCACGACATGGTCGCGCCGGGCCGCGAAGACCAGAAGCGATTCGGTCAGCGGGTCCATGGGCTGTTCGAGGATCAGCGCGCGCAGGGTTTCGGCCAGTGGCGTGCCGCCAGGTTCGCGCGTGCGCGTGACCTGTCGGCCCTGCGCTGTGAACAGCGCTTCGAGCGCATCGATATGGCTCGATTTGCCGGCACCGTCGATGCCTTCGAGCGTGAGGAAAAGCCCCTTCATTGACCGCTCCGCTGGTTCGGATCGGTGGTGCCGCGCTGATAGCGGTTCACCGCCTTGTTGTGCTCGTCGAGCGAGCTGCTGAACTGACTCGTGCCGTCGCCGCGCGAAACGAAATAGAGCGACTTGCTCTGCGCCGGCTGCACCGCGGCCAGGAGCGCCGCCTTGCCCGGCATGGCGATCGGCGTCGGCGGCAGGCCGTTGCGCGTGTAGGTGTTCCACGGGGTGTCGGTCTGCAAATCCTTCTTGCGCAGGTTGCCGTCGAAGCGCTGGCCCATGCCGTAGATCACGGTCGGATCGGTCTGCAGCGGCATGCCCATGCGCAGCCGGTTGTGAAAGACGGCCGAGATCTCCGCACGGTCCTGGGCCTTGCCCGTCTCCTTTTCGACAATGCTGGCGAGAATCAGCGCCTCGTCGGGCGTCTTGAGCGCCACGCCGGACGCCCGGGCCGCCCAGGCCGCTTCGAGCTTCTTGTCCATGGCGCGCATGGCGCGCTGCAGCAGCGCGAAATCGGTCGAGCCTTTCGAATAGGTATAGGTGTCCGGAAAGAAGCGTCCCTCGGGATGTTGCCCTGCCCGGCCGAGCCGGGTCATCAGCTCCTCGTCGGTCAGTCCGACGGTTTCGGCCTTCAGCTGGTCGGCCTTGGCGAGCGCCGCGCGCACCTGGCGGATGTTCCAGCCTTCCACAAGGACGATGCTGCGCGTGGCTTCCTCGCCGCGCACCAGCACGCTCAGCAGCGTCCGTGGCGTGATGCCGCGCTCCAGCTCGTAGCTGCCGGCGCGCATCTGCCGATCCTGACCCGAGAAGCGGAACCACCAGTAGAGCAGTTGCGGGGGCACGTCCACGCCGGTGTCGGCGACGGCTTGGGCGATGCCGCGCGGCGTGGTTCCCGGCTCGATCGACAGGTCGACGCTCGGTGCCGGAAGCCGCAAGGGTTGGTTGACCCACCAGAGGCCCGCCGCGCCGATGCCCAGAGCGCCCAGGGCGGCCAACAGAAAGATCGTGAGGAAGAAGCGGCGCACGGAATCCGGCGAAGGGAGCAAAGAGAGTGGGAAGCGGCGGAAGCCCTGCCGATCGAACGGATCGGGACCGGCCATGATAATTCAGCGATGACCTCAGTCGTTCTGAATGGCGTGACCGCCCTCTCCCACCTCGGTGTCATCCGGGCCGAAGGCCCCGACGCCGCCAGTTTCCTGCATGGCCAGCTGACCCAGGACTTCGCGCTGCTCGACGCCGCCGAAGCCCGGCTTGCAGCCCTGTGCACCGCCAAGGGGCGGGCGATCGCGAGCTTCATCGGCATCCGCCCGCAAACGGACCGGATCCTGCTCGTCTGCAGCCGGGACATCCTGCCCGCGACGCTCAAGCGGCTGTCGATGTATGTGCTGCGCGCGAAGGCCAAGCTCACCGATGCGAGCGACGAATTCGCGCTCTACGGCCTCGCCGGCACGGCCCTGGCGGCCAACGACGTCGATCCGGCCTCGCTGCCCGGGCGCTCCATCGCGGTGGGTGAAGCACATGCCGTGACGCTCTATCCCTCCGACCGCATTCCGCGTGCCCTCTGGATCGCGCCCGCCGGCAGCGCCGCGCCGAAGGGACCGGCCGTCGACCCGGCACTGTGGCAATGGAGCGAAGTGCGAAGCGGCATCGTGACGCTGACCTCGCCGATCGTCGAAGCCTTCGTGCCGCAGATGATCAACTACGAGTCGGTCGGCGGCGTGAACTTCAAGAAGGGTTGCTATCCAGGCCAGGAAGTGGTCGCGCGAAGCCAGTTCCGCGGGACGCTGAAGCGGCGCACCTACCTGGTCCAGGCGAATGACGAGATCGCAGCCGGACAGGAAGTGTTTGCCGCCGGCGACCCCGGGCAGCCAGTCGGACTGGTCGCGCAGGCGGCTCCGGCGCCCGGCGGCGGATGGGCCGGGCTGATCTCGATCCAGATCGCGGCGATCGAAGCAGGCGGCCTGCACGCACGCGCAGCCGACGGGCCGGCGCTCACGGTCGAGCCCCTGCCCTATCCCCTGCTGGAAGACATCTGAGCGATTCAGCAGCAGCGGCCCTTGCCGCTGCCATAGCGCGCCTCCAGCCGCTCCCTGAAGAACGCCTCGTAGCTCATGGGCTCGCGATCAGGATGCGTGCGTTCCATGTGGCTCAGATAAGCGTCGTAGTCGGGCATGCCGACCATCAGGCGCAGCGACTGCACCACCGAGCGCGCCAGATAACGCCCGGATTCCGTGAGGCTGGCGCCTGCGGTTCTCATGATGCAGCGGCCGGCACCGGCATCGGCTCGAAAGGCGTCTCGCGCGCAGTCGGCTTGCTGGCCGAGCGCGCGGCCAGGCAGCTCTTCACGCTGTAGACGAGCACGCTCAGCACCACGAAGATGAAGAGCCCGCACAGCGCGGCGTCGAGGCGGTCGTTGAAGACGATGCGCGACATGGCTTCCGGCGTCTTGGCCGGGGCGATGAGAACGCCCTGTGCCAGGCCGTCGGCGTATTTCGCCGCGTGCGACAGGAAGCCGACCTTCGGGTCCGGCGAGAAGATCTTCTGCCAGCCGGCGGTCAGCGTGCAGACCAGCAGCCATGCGGCCGGCGCAATGGCGACCCAGGCATAGCGCTCGCGCTTCATGCGGTACAGCACCACCACGCCCAGCATCAGCGCCACGGCGGCGAGCATCTGGTTGGAGATGCCGAAAAGCGGCCACAGCGTGTTGATGCCGCCGAGCGGATCGACCACGCCCTGATAGAGGAAGTAACCCCAGGCGGCAACGCACAGGAACGTCGCGGTCAGGTTGGCCACGACGAGGTCGGTACGCTTCAGCACGGGCACGAAGCTTCCCAGCAGGTCCTGCAGCATGAAGCGGCCGGCGCGCGTGCCGGCGTCCACCGCCGTCAGGATGAAGAGCGCCTCGAACAGGATCGCGAAGTGGTACCAGAAGGCCATCATGGCCTGCCCGCCCACGACCTGGTGAAGGATGTGGGCCATACCCACCGCCAGCGTCGGCGCACCGCCCGCACGGCCGAGGATGGTCGTCTCGCCGACGTCCTTGGCGGTCTGCAGCAGCATGTCGGGCGTGACCGAGAAACCCCAGCCGGAGATCGCCTGTGCCACCGCGTCCGGCGTGGAGCCGACCAGCGCGGCCGGGCTGTTCATCGCGAAGTACACGCCGGGATCGATGCACGCGGCCGCGACCAGCGCCATCACCGCGACGAAGGATTCGGCCAGCATGCCGCCGTAACCGATGAAGCGTGCGTGACGCTCGTTGTCCAGCATCTTCGGGGTGGTGCCCGACGAAATCAGCGCATGGAAGCCCGACACCGCGCCGCAGGCGATGGTGATGAAGAGGAACGGGAACAGGCTGCCAGACCAGACCGGTCCATTGCCCTGCGCGAACTGCGTGATCGCCGGCATCTGCAGCTGCGGCGCGACGAAGACGATGCCGATCGCCAGCGCGATGATCGTGCCGATCTTCAGGAAGGTCGAAAGGTAGTCACGAGGCGCGAGCAGCAGCCATACCGGCAGACTCGCGGCGATGAAGCCGTAGCCGATCAGCATCCATGTGAGCGCCTTGCCGTCGAAGGTGAACATCGCGGCCCAATCGGGGTTCTGGCTCACCACTTGGCCGCCGTAGATCGCGAGCATCAGCAGCGCGAAGCCGATGATGGAAATCTCGCCGATGCGGCCCGGCCGGATGTAGCGCAGGTAGATCCCCATGAAGATCGCGACCGGAATCGTCGCTGCGACCGTGAACGTGCCCCACGGCGATTCGGCGAGCGCCTTCACCACGATCAGTGCCAGCACCGCGAGGATGATGATCATGATCATGAAGGTGCCGAACAGCGCGATCATGCCGGGCACCGTGCCCATCTCCTGCTTGATCAGGTCGCCGAGCGAGCGGCCGTCGCGCCGCGTCGAGATGAACAGCACGATGAAGTCCTGCACCGCCCCGGCGAACACCACGCCGGCCAGGATCCACAGCAGCCCGGGCAGATAGCCCATCTGCGCCGCGAGCACCGGCCCGACCAGCGGCCCTGCACCCGCGATGGCCGCGAAGTGGTGGCCAAACAGCACGTTCTTGTCGGTCGGCACGTAGTCGAGCCCGTCGTTGTGGCGATGGGCCGGCGTCATGCGGCTGGCGTCGAGACCGAGCACCTGCTGCGCGATGAAGAGGCTGTAGTAGCGGTACGCGATGAGGTAGGTGCAGATGGCCGCGACGACGATCCACAGCGCATTGATGGATTCGCCTCGCGACAGCGCCACCGTTCCGAGTGCGAAAGCGCCGACGACGGCGACGACGAGCCACACCAGGTGGCGGCGAAGGGTTTGCATACGGATGTCTCCTGAAGCTGTTCCCGGCGAGTGTCGCGAGAGACAACTTTCTGCGCATCGGTTGCACTGCGCAAGCACCCCTCGCGGGATTGCCTAAGGGATAACCCTCAGTGTTTCCTCGCGTGCTCGACCGCGTACTTGATCAGCTCGGCCTGTCCCTCGATGCCCAGGCGGCGCTTGATGCTCTGCCGGTGCGCCTCGACGGTGCGCACGCTCAGGCCCAGTTCGAGCGCGATCTCCTTGCTCGATGCGCCACGCCCGAGCGCCGAGAGGATCTCGCTTTCGCGCGGCGTCAGCAGCGGCCGCGGCGCCTGGTTGCGGAAGAGCCGCTTCGAAACCGCCGGGCTCAGGAACGTACCGCCCGCCGCCACCGCACCGATGGCCGCGACGATCTCGCTGGCCGGCGCATCCTTGAGCACGTAGCCGCGCGCACCGGCCTGAAGCGCCTGCTGCACGTACTCGGGGTTGTCGTACATGCTGAGCATGACCACGCGCACCTGCGGCTGCCGTTCCTGGAGCCGGGCGGCAAGTTCGATGCCATTGATGTCCTTCATGCCGACGTCGGCCAGCACGAGGTCGGGCTCGAGCGCCTCGATCATCGGCAGCGCCTCGGCGGCGCCGTCCGCCTCGCCGACGATGTCGATTTCGGGCAGCGACGAAAGGCGCGCACGCAGCCCGTCGCGCACCAGCGGGTGGTCGTCCACCAGGAACAGGCGAATGGTGTCGTGGTTCCTCATGCAGCCCCCGGACCTTCGAGTGCCACCTCGGCAACGATCGAGGTGCCGGACGCTTCGGAAAGCACATCCAGATGCCCCCCGATCGCCGCGATGCGTTCGCGCATGTTGCGCAGGCCGATGCCGGCGCGGGGGTCGGCCTGCATCGCTTTTTCATCGAAGCCGCGTCCGTCGTCGGTGATGTCGAGGCGGACGTAAAAGCCATCGAACGCGAGCGAGATGTCGACCTTCGTGGCATGCGAATGCTTGTGCACGTTCGTCAATGCCTCCTGCGCGACACGGAACAGCGCCGTCTTCACTTCCTGCGGCAACTCGCGCGGCGTGCCGTGGATCGACACCGCCGCCTCGATCGGCCCCTCGTCGCCGAACTCGGCGCCCAGCCGTTCCAGCGCCGCCGGCAGGCCCAGCGTGTCGAGCAGCGCCGGACGCAGCCGGTGCGAAATGCCGCGCACTTCCGAAAGCGATTCATTGAGCCGCTGCAGCGCCTTCGACAGCGACGCCGGCACCGCCTGCCGACCTCGCTCCAGCGCGTCCACCGCCGATTCGATCAGCAGCTTCGCGGACACCAGGGTCTGGCTGGTGCCGTCGTGCAGTTCGCGGGCCAGATGGGCGCGTTCGTCCTCCTGCGACTGCACCACCTGGCGCGCGAGCTGGCGCAGCTTGGTTTCGGCGACACGGTGCTCGCTCAGGTTCAACAGCAGTCCCGTTGCGCTCACCACCGCGATCCCGAGCGCTGCGATCCCGACGATCCACAGCATCGTGGTGGTGAGGTTGGCGCTCATCTGCTGGTCGAGGCGATGCATCGCGGTATCGATGTCGTCGAGATACAGGCCGGTGCCGACCATCCAGTTCCAGCGCGGAAGAATGGTCACGTAGCCCAGCTTGGGCGCCATCTGCTGATTGGACGGCTTGCGCCACTCGTACTCGACGTAGCCGCCGCCGTTGCGCGCCTGCGCGATCAGCTCCTGGATCGTGGGGCGGCCCTTCGAATCGCGCAGTTCCCAGAGCCGTTGCCCGACCAGTTCGGGCTGCCGTGAATGCATCAGCGATCGGCCTTCGAGGTCGTAGACGAAGAAGTAGCCGTCATCGCCATAGTCCAGCGCGGCCAGCAGGCGCAGCGCCTCGGCGCGGACCGCCTCGTCGTCCTTGCCGGTGTCGTAGAGCGGTCGCACGACACTCACCGCCAGATCGACGTAGCTGCGCAGTTCGTTGCGCCGCTGCGCCATGTAGGTCTGTTCTGCCAGTTCGCGCTCGCGCTGCGCGAGGTCACGCTCCTGGTGCCGCACCGCGAAGGCGACCAGCACCAGCGCCGTCAGCAGCGGCACGATGGCGAGCGCAACGATCTTCGTGCGGAGATTCATGGGGCGGCAAGACTACCACCGCCGCCCTCCCCGCTCCGGCGCCGAGTCAGGCCAGCTTCAGGCCAGCTTGAGCAGCTCGGCAGCCAGTTCCTTGGGCATGTCGACCATCACGTCGTGGCTGCACGGCAGCTTGATCGAGCGCCAGCCGGGCGCCGATTCGACCTTCGCGGCGAAGTAGCGGAATGGACTCGGATCCCAGCCATCGGCCAGGATGTAGAGCCGGTTCCTGATCGAATCGCCCGCGCCGGTGAGCAGGAGCGGCATCTCGAAGGTCGCGAGCGCCTGGGGCCGGCACAACCGGTCCACGCGTGCGCGGTTGGCTTGTGCGATGTTGAACATCTCGGCCGGAATCGGCTGCATCAGCCCGCCGTGGCCTTGCAGCGCCGTGCCGCGGAAGGCGCCGACGAACTGCGCCGCCACCTCGGGCGCGAGCGCCTTGTCGATCAGGCGGATCAGCGAATCGCCGTTCTCAGGCACGAAGGCATCGAGATACACCAGGCTGCGGATGCGCTCGCTCATGCGGTCGGCAACACCGGTGATGACCATGCCGCCATACGAGTGCCCGACCAGGATCACGTCGTTCAACTCTTCCCACTCGATGCAGCCGCAGACATCGCGGACGTGGGTTTCGAGCGTGACGTTCTCCGCCGACTGATGAAAGCGCTCGCCGACGCCCGTGTGAGTCGGCGTGAACACCGTGTGTCCGGCCGCGCGGAGCGCATTCGCCGTTTCCCGGTAGCACCACCCACCATGCCACGCGCCGTGAACGAGAACAAAGTTGGCCATCGCCGTGTCTCCGAAACAATTCGAAGCGGCCATCTTGAGCGGCACCCGACCGGCGTGCCACGGGGTTTCCCCGGCGGGAAATGCCGAGAGCGTGAGCCCAGAATCCCGCGGAACCGGCTAGGCCGGGCCGCCGGGATTGCCCCCTGCAAGGGGGTGCAGAGCCACACGAAGTGGGCGAGGCTGGGGGTGGGTCAAAGCTTTCGGCGCATTTCGATGTGCGGGATGCCGGCTTCCTCGAAAGGCTCGCCGTGCGGCGCATAGCCGAGGCGCGCATAGAAGTTCTCGGCGCTGCGCTGGGCGTGCAGCATGATTTCCTTGTCGCCGAGTGTGGCCGCCGCGGCTTCGAGCGCGCGCAGCACCGCTTCGCCATGGCCGCCGCCGCGCAGCGTGCGATGCACCGCCATGCGCCCGACGCGGCCGAGTCCGGGCGACTCCTGCATCAGCCGACCGGTCGCAATCGCCTGCCCCAGCCGGTTGCGCGCGACCGCATGCACCGCGATCGCGTCATGCTCGTCCCACTCCAGCTCCTTCGGAATGCGCTGTTCGTCGATGAAGACGTCGCGCCGCACCTTGCCCGCGCCTTCGCCGATCGCATCCCAGTTGCCGGTGACGACCTCGCGCATCGGCTCCCCGGCCTCGTAGGCCGCGAGGATCTCGCGCAAGAGCGGCGGCACCGGTTTCGACGTCTGCGTGGCGGGATCGGCGTAGACGTAGACCAGCTCGCAGGTCACCAGCAACTCGTCGCCGCGGAACAGGCCACCCAGGAACAGGATCGACGAATTGCCCACGCGCACGCACTTCATGCCGACGTCGAGCACGTCGTCCACCCGTGCCGAGGCATTGAATTCGACCGTGGCCTTGCGCACGTACAGATCGCCGCCAAGCGACAGCATCGCCTCTTCGTACGGCAACGCCATCGCGCGCCAGTAGTCGGCGATCGCGGTGTCGAAATACATCAGGTAGTGCGCATTGAAGACGATCTTCTGCATGTCCACCTCGGCCCAGCGCACGCGCAGGCGGTGGAAGAAGCGGAAGTCGGATTTCTTGAGGGTCGTCGTCTCGGTCATGGCTGTCGTCATGGTTGCAAGGCTTCTCTGAGCGCGCGGGCGGCGTCTTCATGCGCCTGGAGCGCTTCGGGGATGGCGCGGCCCATCTTGACGAACTCGTGGATCACGCCGCGATAGATTTCCAGTTCGACCGGCACGCCCGAGGCGCGAAGTTTGTCGGCGTAGGCGACGCCTTCGTCCACCACCGGGTCGCATTCGGCGAGGCCGATCCAGGCGGGCGCGACGCCGTCCACGTCGTCGGCGTTGAGCGGCGCGAACCGCCAGTCGTCGCGATCGGCCTTCGAGTTCACGTACTGGGCGAAGAAATAGCTGATGAGCGCCTCGCCGAGCAGCGGGCCGGTGGCGAAGCGAAGGTGCGAGGCGGTGTCCTGGTGCGACGTGGTTCCCGGGTAGATCAGCATCTGCAGCGCAATGGGCAAACCGGCATCGCGCCCTTGGATCGCGCACACCGCGGCCAGCGTGCCACCCGCGCTGTCGCCGCCGACCGCCATGCGCGCGCCGTCGAGCCCGAATTGCGCCGCGTTCCTCGCCAGGTGCTGGAGGCCGTCCCATGCATCGTTCGACGCCGTCGGGAACTTGTGCTCGGGTGCGAGCCGGTAGTCGAGCGAGACCACCGCGCAACCGCTCTTCTGGCTCAACACGCGGCACAGGATGTCGTGCGTGCCGATACTGCCGACGGTGAAGCCGCCGCCATGGAAGAACATCAACACCGGCAGCACCTCGTTCGAGGGCGCATAGAGCCGCGCCGGCAGCGCATGGCCATCGCGCGCCGGAAGCAGGAAGTCCTCGACGCGCGCGAGCTGCGGCTTCGGCACTTCGAGCACGCCGGCGCCTTTCTCGTAGGCGGCGCGGGCCTCGGCCGGTGTCAGGGCGTGGAGCGGCGGGCGGCCGGCGCGCTCCATCCGCTCGATCACGTTGGCCATCTTAGGTGTCAGCGCGCTCATCGGGTCCATGCCGGGCGGTTTGTCCCGGTTGCGTCAAGCGCAGGGGTTTCAGGAGTGTCCAAGGTGCTCGGTGCTTGTTAGATTCGAGGACCCGCATCGTACCGTCCGGACCCCGACCCCATGGCTCTCATCCAATACCTCACCCAGATCCAGTTCGACTTCGGCGCCATCCAGCTGCTGCGCAGCGAATGCGAGCGCGTCGGCATCACGCGGCCGCTGGTCGTGACCGATGCCGGCGTGCGCGCCGTCGGCATCCTGCAGAAGGCGCTCGATGCACTCGGCGACCTGCCCAGCGCGGTGTTCGACCAGACACCGTCGAACCCGACCGAGGCCGCCGTGCGCGCCGCCGCCGCGATCTATCGCGACCAGCGCTGCGACGGACTGATCGCGGTCGGCGGCGGCTCGGCCATCGACTGCGCCAAGGGCGTCGCAATTGCCGCGACGCACGAAGGCCCCCTCAAGACCTACGCCACCATCGAAGGCGGCTCGCCGAAGATCACCGACCGCGTCGCGCCGCTGATCGCGATCCCCACCACCAGCGGCACCGGCAGCGAAGTCGCGCGCGGCGCGATCGTCATCGTCGACGACCACCGCAAGCTCGGCTTCCACAGCTGGTTCCTGATGCCCAAGGCCGCGATCTGCGACCCCGAACTCACGCTGGGCCTGCCGCCCAAGCTCACGGCCGCCACCGGCATGGACGCGATCGCGCACTGCATGGAGACCTTCATGTCGGCCGCCTTCAACCCTCCGGCGGACGGCATCGCGCTCGACGGGCTGGAGCGCGCGTGGGGTCACATCGAACGCGCGACCCGGGACGGCAGCGACCGGGAGGCACGGCTCAATCTCATGAGCGCGTCGATGCAGGGCGCGATGGCCTTCCAGAAAGGCCTGGGCTGCGTGCATTCGCTGAGCCACAGCCTCGGCGGCATCGATCCGCGGCTGCACCACGGCACGCTCAACGCCCTCTTCCTGCCGGCGGTGATCCAGTTCAATTCGGGCGCCGAATCGGTGCGCAAGGAGCAGCGGCTGCAGCGCATGGCGCAGGCCATGCACCTCGATTCGCCGGGCGATCTCGGTGGCGCGATCCGCGACATGAACGCGCGGCTTGGGCTGCCGCAGGGGCTCGCCGAGGTCGGGGTCACCACCGACATGTTCGAGAAGATCATCGACGGCGCGATGGCCGACCACTGCCACAAGACCAATCCGCGTCTCGCCACGCGCGAGGACTACCGGCAGATGCTTGAAGCCTCGATGTGAGGTCCGCATGGCGCACGACCACCACCCCGACCACGGCCACGACGACCACAGCGAGCTCGGCGAGATGGACCTGCGGGTCCGCGCGCTCGAAACCGTGCTCACGGAAAAGGGCTACATCGACCCGGCCGCGCTCGACGTGCTCATCGACACCTACCAGACGAAGATCGGCCCCCGCAACGGTGCCCGCGTGGTCGCCAAGGCATGGGCAGACCCGGCGTTCCACGACTGGCTGCTGAACGACGCGACCGCTGCGATCGCCTCGCTCGGCTACGCCGGCCGCCAGGGCGAGCACATGGTCGCGCTGGCCAATTCAGACGAGCAGCATCACATGGTGGTCTGTACGCTCTGCAGCTGCTATCCGTGGCCGGTGCTCGGCCTGCCGCCCACCTGGTACAAGAGCGCGCCATACCGGTCGCGTGTCGTGAAGGACCCGCGCGGCGTGCTGGCCGAGTTCGGCGTCGAGTTGCCCGCGTCGACGCGCATCCGAGTCTGGGACTCGACCGCCGAAGTGCGCTATCTCGTGATCCCGCAGCGCCCGGCCGGCACCGAGGGCTGGAGCGAAGAGCAGCTCGCCGACCTCGTCACGCGCGATTCGATGATCGGCACCGGCCTCGCCCTTGCGCCGGGAGCGGCGCCGTGACCTACATCAGCCACGCCGACCTCGGCGGCAAGGACGTTCCCGGCCGCATCGTGCCGGAGCCGGAGGACGAACGCTTCCATGCCGGCTGGGAAGCACGCGCGCTCGCGCTGACCCTCGCCATGGGCGGCACCGGTTCATGGAACATCGACGCCAGTCGCAGCGCCCGCGAAACGCTGCCGGCCTATGCGCAGATGAGCTACTACGAGATCTGGCTCGCGGCGCTCGAAAAGCTCATGGCGGAGCGTGCACAGGTCATGCCCGACGAGATCGCGGCCGGCCACATGCTGCATCCGCCGCAACCGGTGAAGCGCGTGCTGCGCGCGGCCGACGTGCCGGGGGTGCTCGCCAAGGGCACGAACGTCGAGCGGCCGGCCACCGGGCCGGCGCGCTTCACCGTCGGCCAGCGGGTGCGGACCCGTGCGGGTCACGTCGATCACCACACGCGACTTCCTGCCTACGTGCGGGGCAAGTCCGGGACCATCGCCCACCGGCATGGCGTGCACGTCTTCGCCGACGCGCACGCGCAGGGCCTCGGCGAAGAGCCGCAGTGGCTCTACACGGTCGTCTTCGCCGGCGAGGACCTGTGGGGACCGGGCTCGGAGCCCGGCCTCAGTGTTTCGGTGGATGCGTGGGAGAGCTACCTGGAGGCCGCCGAATGACCGCCGCGACGCCCTTGCTGCCCGGGATGCCGACCGACGACGGCGCCCAGCCGGTCTTCCGCGAGCCCTGGGAGGCCCATGCCTTCGCGATGGCGGTGACGCTCCACCAGCGCGGCCTGTTCACGTGGCCCGAATGGGCGCTGGCCCTCGCAGGGCAGATCGCCGCCGCGCAGGCCGCCGGCGATGAGGACCGCGGCGATACCTACTACCGGCACTGGCTCGCCGCGCTCGAAGCGCTCGTCGCGGCCAAGGGCGCCAGCACCGCCGATGAACTCGCACGTTACCGCGACGCCTGGGACCGAGCCGCCGACCGCACGCCGCACGGCCAGCCGATCGAGCTGCGTCCGCGCGATTTCGGCTGAGGCCATGCCCATCGTCTGGCTCTATGCGGCCCTCCTCGCGCTGCTCTTCGTCGGCCTGAGTTTCCGTACGCTGGTGATGCGGCGACGCCTGCGCATCGTGATCGGCGACGCAGGCGACGAGCGCATGCTGCGCGCCATGCGCGTGCATTCCAACTTCGCGGAATACGTGCCGTTGAACCTGCTGCTGATGTACTTCGTGTCGTCGACGCTGCCGCAGCCCTGGTTCCTTCACGCGCTGGGCATCTCGATCCTGCTCGGGCGCGTGCTGCATGCCGTTGGCGTGAGCCAGATCAGGGAGCGCTATGGGTTCCGCGTGACCGGCATGGCGCTCACCTTCGCGCCGATGCTGGCGTCGGCGCTGACGCTGCTCGCGTCCTATGGCCGAACGGGGAGCGGCTGAATCAGCCCTTCCGGCCGCCGAACACCAGGAGCGCGCCGCCCACCACGATGGCCGAAACACCGGCCCAGATCGGGAAGTTCACTTCCTGCTTCTCCTTGATCGCCAGCTCGATGGGTCCGATCTTGGCCTGGTGGGTTTCCTTCGTGTAGCTGAAGCCGCCCATCCCGAGGGCCACGATGCCCGCGACGATGAGGATCAGGCCGATGACGCGCGTCAGGTTCATGAACTCTCTCCGATGCGCCTCGACTTTAGCCGGCCATCGGCCACAAGTCACAGGGGCAGCACATCGTCCGTGCCTCCGCGATGCAGGAACTCGGCGAGTTCGTCCGCCAGCCGTTGCGACTCTTTCGCGGCGGTACTCCATGCCTTGACCCGCGCCGGCACATCGTTGCCGTAGCGCACGAAGTCGTTGCGGTCCGGCAGCTTGCCATTGGGCAGGCTGCGAACCCATTCGGGACTGGGCGCGAGCACCACCATGCGATCGAGGAAGCCGGTGGCCTTGTGGCGCCACTTGAGTCCCTTGTCCAGCCAGCCAGGCACCACCGCCTTCTGGAAATGCGGATACAGCACGATGCCGTCGGCATTGCCGTAGTCGAGATGCAGGTGGTAGTCGGTGATGCCGCCGTCCCAGTAGGCACCGCGCGGCGCACCCGGAATGTCGTGCACCGCTTCGAGCATGAACGGGATGGAGCACGAGGCCTGAAGTGCCAATTCGAAGTTGCCCTTGATCAGCTCGACCTGCCGCGTGCGGAAATCGCGCGTGCCGAAAGGCAGCGCCGCACCCGGCGTGGAGAACACCACCCGCTCCAGCCACGCACCGAGGCTCTTGCGATGCACGCTGTTGGTGATGAAGGCACCGAGATACCCGACCGGCGTACGCGCCCTGCCTTCACGGCCCAGGATGTGCCGGCCGCGCGCGGTGATCACGTGAAGCCTGTAGCGCGAATGACGCAGCACCTCGTCGATGCGCCCGCCATAGAAGTTGCGCAGCCCCTCGCCGAACTGCGCGCTGACCTGCCGCGCCGTCAGCCGCTTCTGCCCCGGAGGTACTTCGAAGTGCTGGTGGATGTAGCCCTGCTCGAACTGCACGAAGGCGTCCTTCGTGTCCTGCAGGCAGGCATTGGCGAGGCGCCATGCACCGATGGATGCGCCGACCAGATCGACCGGCTGCGTCGATTGCGGCAGCCAGTCGCCGAAGAGAAAGCGGTCGATCGGCCCGAGGATCAAGCCCTTCGGCCCGCCGGCGGCGCCGGGGACGGTGCGAACGTCCTGCGGACGCAGGCCGTTCGCGGCGATGTGTTCGCGGGCGGCAGGCCCGGCGTAGATGCGAAGCGCCCTCATGCCCTGCCCGCTGCCGCGTCCAATTACTTGCGCAAGCCCTGCAGCTTGGCGAACGCGTTGGCCATCTGGCCGGCCGGCTGCGGCGAGTTGTCGCGCCGCGAGCCCTGCTGGTAGCCGCGCCCCGCGCCTTCGAAGCGGTTCTCGCGCGGACCATCGCGCCGCGAAGGCGCGGCATCGAGCTTCATCGAGAGGCCGATGCGCTTGCGCGCCACGTCGACTTCCATCACCTTGACCTTGACGATGTCGCCGGTCTTCACGACCTCGCGCGCGTCATTGACGAACTTGTGCGAGAGCTGGCTCACATGCACGAGGCCGTCCTGGTGCACGCCCAGATCGACGAACGCGCCGAACTGCGCGACGTTGCTCACCGTGCCTTCGAGGACCATGCCCTCGACCAGGTCGGTGATGTCCTCCACGCCTTCGTTGAAGCGCGCGACCTTGAAGTCGGGACGCGGATCGCGGCCGGGCTTTTCCAGTTCGCCGAGGATGTCCTTGACCGTGATGACGCCGAACTTCTCGTTCGCGAACAGTTCGGGCTTGAGCGTCTTGAGCATGTCCGCGCGGCCCATCAGCTCGCTCACCGGCTTGCCTGTCTTTTCGATCATCTGCTCGACGACCGGATAGGTTTCGGGGTGCACGCCGGTCATGTCCAGCGGATTGGCGCCGCCGCGAATGCGCAGGAAGCCCGCGCTCTGCTCGAAGGTCTTCGCGCCGAAGCCGGTCACGTCCAGCAACTGCTGCCGGCTCGCGAACGCGCCGTTGGCTTCGCGCCAGCGCACCACCGCCTTGGCCACGCTCGACGACAAACCCGAGACGCGCGACAGCAGCGGCACGCTAGCGGTGTTGAGGTCGACGCCGACCGAGTTCACGCAGTCCTCGACCACCGCGCTCAGGGTGCGCGCGAGTTCGCTCTGGTTCACGTCGTGCTGGTACTGGCCCACGCCGATCGATTTGGGATCGATCTTCACGAGTTCGGCCAGCGGATCCTGCAGCCGGCGCGCAATGCTGGCCGCGCCGCGCAGGCTCACGTCCACGTCGGGCATTTCCTGCGCCGCGAATTCGCTCGCGGAGTAGACCGAGGCGCCCGCCTCGCTCACCACCACCTTCTCGATGGCGTGCGTGCCGGCGCCGGCCTGGGCGCTCATCTTAGCCAGCAGCTTGATGAGGTCGGCGGCGAGCTTGTCGGTCTCGCGGCTGGCGGTGCCGTTGCCGATCGCGATGAGGTTCACGCTGTGCTTGGCGCAGAGCTTGCCGAGCGTGTGCAGCGAGCCTTCCCAGTCCTTGCGCGGCTCGTGCGGGAAAACGGTCGCGGTCTCGACGAGCTTGCCGGTGGCATCGACCACCGCCACCTTCACGCCGGTGCGGATGCCCGGATCGAGGCCCATCACCACGCGCTGGCCGGCCGGCGCGGCGAGCAGCAGATCGCGCAGGTTGTCGGCGAAGACCTTGATCGCGACCTTCTCGGCGTCTTCGCGCAGTCGGGTGAACAGGTCGCGCTCGGTCGACAGCGCGAGCTTCACGCGCCATGTCCACGCCACGCACTTGCGAATGAGGTCATCGGACGCGCGACCCGAGTGGCTCCAGCCCAGGTGCAGCGCGATCTTTCCTTCGGCGATCGACGGCTTGCCCGGCTCAGGTTCGACCGGCAGCGCGAGCTTCGCGTCCAGGATTTCGAGCGCGCGGCCGCGGAACACCGCCAGCGCGCGATGCGAGGGCACGCGCCCGATCGGCTCGTCGTAGTCGAAGTAGTCGCGGAACTTGGCGACCTCGGCGTTGTTCTCGTCCTTGCCCGCCATCAGGCTCGACTTGAAGAGGCCTTCGCTCCACAGCCATTCGCGCAGCTTCTGCACCAGCGCGGCGTCTTCGGCCCAGCGCTCGGAGAGGATGTCCCGCACGCCGTCGAGCACGGCCGGCACCGTCGAGAAATCGGGGCCCGGCTTTCCGTCGTCGAGCGTGGTGGCCGGCTGCAGGAAGGCCTTGGCCTCGACTGCCGGATCGAGCGTCGGATCGGCCAGCAGCTTGTCCGCCAGCGGCTCGATGCCGAACTCGCGCGCGATCTGGCCCTTGGTGCGGCGCTTCTGCTTGAAGGGCAGGTACAGGTCCTCGACCTCCTGCTTGGTCGGCGCGGCTTCGATCGCGGCGCGCAGCTCGGGGGTGAGCTTGCCCTGCTCGTCGATGTTCTTGATGACCGCGGCGCGGCGGTCCTCGAGCTCGCGCAGGTACGAAAGGCGCGCTTCGAGTTCACGCAGCTGGGTGTCGTCGAGGCCGTTGGTCGCCTCCTTGCGGTAGCGGGCGATGAAGGGCACGGTGGCGCCCCCGTCGAGCAGCTCGACGGCGGCCTTCACCTGGTGCTCGCCGACCTTGATCTCTGCGGCGAGCTGGCGAATGATTTTCTGCATGCTGAAAGGACGTCCCTGAGTCCGGCGCCAGGTTTCAGGCGCGTTGCGAATGAAGCGAAAGCGCGGAAGTTTGCCATAGGCAGTGGGGTCCACCCGGGTGATGACTTCGCATTACCTCGTGTATCGAGTTGCCTCCACGGACGCCCCACAATGGCCTGCAATGGGCCTCCTCAAGAAACTCCTGCGCGTTCTCGCGGCGATCGTGATCGTGCCGGTGCTGCTGTTCGAGGAATGGGGCTGGGAGCCGCTCGCGCGGCTGGTCGCGCAGCTCGCGCGCCTGCCGATCTGGGCGCGCGTCGAGCAGGCCTTGCGCAACCTTCCGCCGTGGGGCGCGGTGCTCGCCTTCTTCGTGCCGGTCGTCCTGCTCTTTCCGATCAAGCTCATCGGCCTGTTTCTGCTCGCGGAAGGTCACGCGAAAAGCGCTGTGATGCTGCTCCTGGCAGCCAAGCTGGCGGGCACCGCGATCGTGGCGCGGCTCTTCCAGCTCGTCGAGCCCGCGCTGATGCGCATCCCGCTGTTCGCACGCTGGTATCCCCGCTGGAAGGGGTGGAAGGACCGGCTGATGTGCATGGTCCGGCAAAGCCTGCCCTGGCGCGTCGGCCGCACGATCAGCAACAGCGTGCGGCGCTCGTGGCGCAGCTTCCGGCGCGCACGCTGAGCGCTTTTTTACCCGGGTAGATTGCGCTTCGATTTTTGCCCGGGTATTATTCGCGCCCATGTCTCCCCCCCCCGAAACCCATCTCACGGCCTTCGCCGGCTTCCAGCGGATCGCGTCGGGTCCCCGCGCCAAGGTCATCGCCCAGGTGCGCAAGCAATGCGCCGGCTCCGGGCAAGTGCAGCCCTTCGTGTTCGACGACAGCACCGGCGAGCGGCTGGACATCGATCTGCGCGAAGGCGAAGGCGCGCCTGCCATCGCGAACGACGAGCCTTCCGCGCGCGGCGTCGGGCGGCCCAAGCTGGGCGTGGTCGCGCGCGAGGTCACGCTGCTGCCGCGCCACTGGGAGTGGCTGGGCCGCCAGCCGGGCGGCGCATCGGTCGCGCTGCGGCGGCTGATCGACGAAGCGCGCCATGTGCACGCCGACCGCGACGCGCAGCGCGCCGCGCGCGAAGCCACCTACCGTTTCATGACGGTCATCGCCGGTGATCTGTCCGGCTTCGAGGAAGCGGCCCGCGCGCTCTTTGCCGGCGATCGCGCACGTTTCGACGCACACATCGCCAACTGGCCCGAAGACGTCCGGGCACATCTGCACAAGCTGGCTACGGCGGCCTGGAGTGCCGCCGCATGAGCCGCCCGGCCGTTCCGAAGGCGAATACCGAAGCGCTGCTGCGCGAAGGTACTCCAATGAGCCATCCGATGCAGACCCAGACCGCGCCCCATCCCATCGATCCGGAAGACATCCAGCACGCCGGCGAGATCACCGCGCCACCGGCGTCGGTGGCCGACCCGGTGCCGCCGCCGGTCGCCTCGCACGCCAATGCCCGCGCGGCTGCGATGGCGACCCGGCCGCTGTGGAAGACCTTCCTCGTCTTCCTCGCGCCGATGCTGCTCAGCAACATCCTGCAGTCGCTGTCGGGCACGCTCAACAACGTGTTCCTCGGCCAGATGATCGGCGTCGGCGCGCTGGCCGCGGTGTCGGGCTTCTTCCCGGTGATGTTCTTCTTCATTGCCTTCACCATCGGGCTCGGGGCGGGCGCCTCGGTGCTGATCGGCCAGGCCTGGGGGGCGCGCGAGCCGGACAAGGCGCGCGCCGTCGCCGGTACGACGCTGACAGTCGGCGTGCTGTTCGGCCTCGGCGTGGCGCTGTTCGGCGGTGCCTTCACCGAGCCGATGCTGCGCATGCTCGGCACGCCGCACGACATCCTGGCCGACGCGACGAGCTACGCGCGGATCATCCTGATCGCGATGCCGGGCCTCTTCATCTTCCTTCTGTCCACCGCGATGCTGCGCGGCGTGGGCGACACGGTGACGCCGCTCTACACGCTGATGATCTCCACCCTGATGGGCCTGTTCATCACGCCGGCGCTGATCCGCGGCTGGTTCGGCCTGCCGCAGATGGGCGTGGCGAGCGGCGCCTGCGCGACCGTGATCTCCTTCGTGGTCGCGACGACGTGGCTCGCGTTCCATCTGCGGCGCAAGAAGAGCCCGCTCGCGCCCGATGGCGATTTCGTGCGGCATCTGCGGGTGCGGCCGGCGCTGCTCAAGGCGGTGCTCAAGGTCGGCGTGCCGACCGGCGTGCAGATGATCGTGGTGTCGCTGGCCGAGCTCGCGCTGCTGTCCTTCGTGAACACCTACGGGTCGGATGCGACCGCCGCCTACGGCGCGGTGAACCAGGTCGTCGCGTACGTGCAGTTCCCGGCGATCTCGATCGCGATCACCGCCTCCATCCTCGGCGCGCAGGCCATCGGCGCGGGGCGCACCGACCGCCTCGGCGCGATCACGCGCACCGCGCTGATGATGAACCTCGTGCTCACCGGCGCGCTGGTGGTGCTGGGCTACCTGTTCTCGCGGCCGCTGATGGGCTTCTTCATCACCAGCGAGCCGGTGATCGAAGTCGCGCAGACGCTGCTGCACATCATGCTGTGGAGCACCGTGATCTTCGGCATGGGCTCGGCGCTCTCGGGGATCATGCGCGCGAGCGGCTCGGTGCTGGTGCCGACCAGCATCTCGATCTTCTGCATCGCATTGATCGAAGTGCCGGTGGCGTGGTGGATGAGCCACCGCATCGGCCTCAACGGCATCTGGGTCGCGTACCCCGTGGCCTTCACGGCGATGCTGACGATGCAGGCCTGCTACTACCGCTTCGTGTGGCGCAAGAAGACCATCCGCCGATTGATCTGACGATGCCGCAAGCGCTGCCGGTGCTGTATTCGTTCCGCCGCTGCCCCTATGCGATGCGGGCGCGGATGGCGATCGCGGCAAGCGGCCAGCACTGCGAGCTGCGTGAAGTCGTGCTGCGCGACAAGCCCGCCGAACTGCTCGCTGCATCGCCGAAGGGCACGGTGCCGGTGCTGGTCGACCCGCACGGCATCGTGATCGACCAGAGCCTGGACATCATGCTGTGGGCGCTTAGGAGCAACGACCCCGAAGGATGGCTGCGCCCGGCGCACGGAACGCTGGACGGCATGCTGGCCCTCGTCGCCGAGTGCGACGGCACGTTCAAGCGGCACCTCGATGGCTACAAATACCCCGATCGGCAGCCTGAGGCCCTGCGCGATGCGGCCCTGCACCGCGCGGAAGGCGCCGTCTTCCTGAAGGCGCTGGATGTGCGCCTGCAGTCCTTCCGCTGCCTGTTTGGCGACAAGCCCGCCCTCGCCGATATCGCAATCGCGCCCTTCGTCCGCCAGTTCGCGCAGGTCGATGCGACATGGTTCGACGCGCAACCCTGGTCACGACTGCATGAGTGGCTCTCGGCGCGATTGAAGGCGCCGGTCTTCGCACAGGTCATGGACAAGTACGCGCCCTGGCGGGCTGGCCGACCTGGGATCAGATTCCCTGCATGAATCGGCGCTTCCGGGAGATGTGCGCGCGCCCCCTAAATGACCGGCGATTGCACTTTTCGTGACACCCCGCCTACAACTTGCCTCGTGGGCGCCGATAGGCAGAGCCATGGACACGCCAGATTCACACCAGCCGTCGGGAGTGCTGCCCCAGCTCCCCAGAGACAGCATCCTGCAGGACGACGGGGAGCACCTTCTCGTCTCGACCAAAGGCGTGGAAGGCTCCAGGAGCGACGGCATCCTGCTGCGCCGCTGCGCCTTCTCGCTGACGACGCCGCTGGGCTGCGAATTCCTCGGCCAGTACCGCCACCTCTCGGACGGCCTCTGGCACGCCACCATGCGCAGCAAGCGCCGAGACGACGGCTCCACCGGGCCGCCGCAGGTCGGCATCTATGCGACGGAACTCGATGCGATGGTCAATCTGTGGGCCAATCGCCGGTCATTCGACCTCGGCCAGCGGGCCTGATCCGGGAGGCGCGGGAAACAGGCAGTCCCTATTCGAACGCCTCGTCCCCCGTCGGCTCGAAGTGCGGCACCGCATTCATGTTGTGCCGCAGCGTCGACAGCGCCCAGTACATCCGCTTTCTCGCACGGCTCTGGTTGCCGAGCGGCCGATGCTCGGCAATGGTGTGCCAGGGGTTGTATGAAAGCCGCTTGGCAAATTCCATTTGCGCGGGCGAATCGAACTTCTGGCGGGGCAGGCGCAAGGTCGCGACGCTGATGCGCGGCGAGAGTTTCTCCGGCCACAGCACGCCCGCGTTCTCGATCGGCATGAGGTGCGAGTCGGTCTGCATCTGGATGCGGAAGTCGAGTTCCACGTCGCCTTCTGCGAGGGAAGCCACCATCGCGTTGCGCAGATAGTCGTCGGGCGGACGCAGCGGCAGGCGCGGGATCGGCGTGCGCTTGTTCGTCTTCGGCCACACCGAGTACTGCATCGCTTGCCCTTCGCCCATCAGGTACGGCACGCAGCTGAAGTACGGCGCCTCGAAGGGGCTGCTCTGCGTCTTGATGAAGAGCGACTGCATCACGAGGTCGAGGATGTGCGACTCGCGCAGGTTCACGAAGTAGAAGATCTGCGCGTTCTTCACGCTCTCGATCTGCAGGGCCGCATTGCAGCGCGCGTCCGGCGTCACGAAGGTGGGCGTGGAGACGGCGAACATGTCCAGCGTGTGCTTCTCCTCGTCCATCAGTTTGTCGCCGGGCACGCCCATGAGCTTGATGCTGATGCTCATGAAGCCCACGTCGTCGATGTCCGGGGTGATGTAGGGTCCGGGCCCCGAGAAGCGCACCCATGCGCGAAAGGTCTGCGGCTTCGCGTAGATGCCGCGCTTCATGTGTTCCGGGATGTCTTCGTGGACGACGAACTCGCCGCGCACGATGCCCTGCGTCTTGGTGTTGCCGCCGCGCTCGAAGCCGCCGGGCTTCCACAGGTCGGTCATCTGGCGCGTGAAGCTCTTGACGATGGAATCGGTGAAGCTCTCCTCGTCGGGCAGCAGGCGTTCTTCCGCGATGCCGAGCCCTTCGTTCTGACGCCGGCTGTTGATCAGCGATGTGGTGAAGCGCGCCAGCGGATCGCGCAGGAAGGCGTCGAACGCCGGCCTGAACAGCGGATCGAAGCGCCGCTCCAGACGGATGAACGCCATGCCCGCATCGCTGACCATGTTGCGCCACAACGAGCCCGTGTTGGCGCGCGGCGTCGGACGGCTGGCGTTCGAATTCATGGCTCTCCCTTCGCGATATAGCGCAGCGCACGAAGCCCGGGCAGGAAGAAGTACGCCCCGCCGAGCACGGTCACGAACTGCGGCAGGCCGCACACCCGCTGCGCCGGTCCAGCGGCCACGGGCATCGAGAAGCAGTCGGTCGCGGTGCCGTCGGCGCGCGGGAGGTGGTTGCCGATCAACGGATCGCTTTCGTCCGGCGATCCGTTGAAACGGATGCCCGAGAGCCAGGCCGACTGCACGAATTCGAACTGCCGCGCGATGTTCGCGCCGAGGCAGATGAAATGCAGCCCGGTGCCCTCCTGCGGCACCTGTCCTGCGACGGCGTCGGCAAGCGAGACGCCGGGGCCGTATTCACGCCCGCGCCGCAGCAGCCGATGGAAGCGCGTCGAGGCGACGAGATCGCCCGCGAGCGCCTCGGCATCGAAGCCGAGTGTTCGCTTGGCCCAGGAGACGAAGCCCGGCGGCCCTGCCGGCAGATCGGCATTGCGCGGGTTGCTGCGGCGGATGTGCGCACCGATCGGGCAGCGCAGGCCCGCGTCGTCGTCGCGGTAGGTGAAGCTGTTGCGCGGGTCGTCCTCGCCGTCGATCGCCTCGTTGGTACGGCCCACGAGCGGCTCGCCGTCCATCGTGCGGCCGACCATCGCTTCGGCGAGCCGCTTGCGGTCCGTCGGGTCGCCCTGCACCTGCGCGTCGATGAAGCGCCAGAAGCCGGAGACATCCTGCTCGAGCTGCCGCAGCACGAGGTAGCTGCCGTTGCGGCCGAAGTCGGCCTTGTCGGGCGCCTCCTCTGCGGGCGAGAGCAGCGCATCGGGATCGCGCTGCGGATCGAGCAGCGGCCGATCGGTGTAGCCGCCGTATTCGTTCGGATAGCCCAGCAGGTACTCGCCGAGACACGAGAGATTGGTGTAGTCCTCGCGCTCCTCGTCGCGCGCCGGGCGCTCGCGCTGCCAGTCGATCGTGGGTTCCGAGATGCCGTCCACGAAGCCGAAGGGCTCGACGCCGTCCATGTCGGACGTGCCGAGGCCGGCAAGCTGCACGAAGCCCTCTTCCGCGCCAGCCATCGCCTCCATGCCCCAGGCTTCGAGGCCGCCGGGTTCGGCATAGAGCATCACCATCACATGCGGGATCGCCTCGGGCGCGCCGCCCCACTGCCACTGCGCGGGATCGCTCGGGCCAATGTCGCCCAGCCGCCGTGCGTGCGCCGGATCGCTGCTCATGCCGACGATGAACTCGCTCGAGAAGCCTTCGATGATGTCCTCGGCCACGCCGAGCGCGCGCAGGCCTTCGCTCGTGAAGGCGATCTGCAGCGCGGTCGTGGGTGGCGGCTCCTGCGTCATGGCGCTGGTGATGCGCGCGTTCGCGAGCCACGCACGCGCGGCATCGGCATTCGTCACGCGCAGCAACAGGAAGACCGCCTGCGTCATGCGCCTGTAGCCGAAGCGCACGATGCCCTGGATGTCCTCGTAGTCGACCTGTCGCGCCGGGCGCCTCATAGCAGCCTCACCCATGCGAGCGCCTCTTCGTCGCTCATCGATGCCATCTCGAAGCCTTCGCGGATGCGCTGGTTGCGGTTCAGGTCCGTGAGGGTGAGGCCGGGGTAGGCCTTGTACCAGACCTGCGTGGGCAACTGGTGTCGGCGCTGGTAGTACTTGAAGCGCAGTTCGTGGCGCGCCCCGCCCTTGATCAGCCAGTCGGTGCGCGGCCAGCCGAAGCCGTTGCTGAAGATCAGGTTCAGGCCCCACGCGGCCTTGTTGATGAAGTCGTCCATGTAGCTCTCGTGGCTGCCGTCGTAGTTGCTCGCGAACAGCACCCGCGCCTTGTCGTCAAGGAAGACCCAGCGCGCGAAGTGGATCGTCTGCACGCGCGCGAGATGCCCTCGGCCGAAGACATGGCGCGCCGCGTAGTCGATCAGCAGCAGCAGGAGCTGCGTCAGCCTGCGGCGGAACCAGCCGGGCTTGACGGGACCGAGCGCGGTGAAGCTGTTGGTGAGGTCGTGGTCTTCGAGCTGCTGCATCTCGCGCACCGCGGCCCGCTCGGGGCGCGGACAGAACTCGGGATCGCTCTTCTCGTGGCGACGCAGCAGCACGATGGCGAAAGGCGCGAGCACGATGATCAGCGGCAGCAGGATCAGCCCGATCAGGGGAATGCCCACCGCGTGCAGGACATTGCGCAGTTGCCAGTCGAAGGGCGTGCGCTCCTCGGATGTCAGCAGTAGACGGCCCTGGAGCTGCTCCTCCTGCACGAAGGCCATCAATGCGTGGCGCGCGGCCTGCGGATCATCGGCAGCGGTTCCGTCTCGCGGCACCTGCGAAGACAGCGCTTTCTGCAGCGCGGTGTTCTCGCGGACCTGCCTGACGGTGCGGCCGATCCAGTTCACATAGCCCGCAGAGGTGGGCGTCTGATGGGCCTTGAGCCAGGCGAGCAGATCTCCACGCGCATCGAAGCCTTGGCAGTGAGCGAAGATGCGACGCAGCCCCTCGCCTGCCTTGTCGGCGAACTCCGCGAGCTGCGCCTGCGCCGGCCCGTCGCATTCGCCGAGGAACGCGAGATACAGCGGCGCCTGCGGCCTCGGAAGATCGAAGACCTCGAAGTCGGCGCCGACGGTGTCGGGGAGTACGGCGAAGCGCGCGAAGTGCAGGCGCTCGAATTCGCCAAAGGGCACGAGTGCATTCGCAGGATCGGCCATGCCCGGCAACAGGTTCATCGTGTCCAGCAGCGCACGCAGCCCGGACTCCCGGTCCGGCACGATCGCTGCCACCACCATGAAGTGGGATTGGGGCGTCACCGCATCATCAGAACTTGAGGCAGAAGTCGATCAGCCGTTCCTTGCCCCAATACACCTTGCCCAGGTAGAAGTCGGGCGAAATGAGGCGGATCTCGTCGCGGATCCAGTGCGCGACCAGCGAGGTGGCGGAGTAGTCGAGCACGATGCACTCCTTGCCGTCGAGCCAGCTCTCGCCCTTGCCGACCTTGGCGACGATCGCTTCGACGCCGAAGGGCGTGACCTTGTTCTTCAGGACGCCCTTCTCGGCATCGAAGACTTTGCCCTGCCACCCGAAGAAGTTGATGATCTTCGCGATCGATTCCGTGTAGCGCGTGCCGGGCGCGATGATCGCGGTGCCCTCGGCTTCGCCGTTGGGGATGTCGCCGGCCGGGCTTGCGCGGAACAGGTCGTCGAGCTGCTGCTGCGACATGTCCAGCAACTGCTGCACGTCATATGCCATACGCCTTCTCCTCGGGGGGAAGCCCCTGTGTTCACAAAGTGTCTGCCGACCGACGGGGGGCGTCAATTTGCCGAAAGAGGTGTGCGCCCCGCCTCCTGCAGCAGCACGTCGGCCGCCTTCTCCGCGATCATGTAGACCGCCGCGACCACGAAGAAGCCCGGGATGCGCGGGAACACCGAGGCATCGACCACGCGCAGGCGCTTCACGCCGTGCACCCTGAAGGTGCTGTCGAGCACGCCGCCCTCTTCCTCCGCGCCGATGGGGCACGAGCATGAGGCGTGATGGCCCCATGCGGTGTCGCGCACGTACGCGGCCAGCGCCTCGTCGCTCTGCGCATCGGGGCCGGGTGCGATCTCTTCGGCGATCCAGCCGCTCTCGATCAGCGGTGCGGTCATGCGGCGCACGAAGCGGATCGCCTCGACCACCGCCCGAAGGTCTTCGCTCGTCCCATCGCTGTGTTCGTCGAAGTAGTGGAAGTCGATCTCGGGCGTGTCGCACGGGTCCGCCGAGCGCAGGCGCACGGTGCCGGCGCGATTGCGCGTATGGGCCTTGAGCACCGCCCATGTGAGTCGGTCCTGGTAGTCGCCGATCCACTTCGAGAAGCCGCTGAAATAGCCCTCGAAGCGCGCCAGCAGCGCCATGCAGAACAGGTCCGGTGCCTGCCCGCCCCGCTGCGCGGACTGCGAACGCTGCACCACGCCGAGCGCCGCACCGTTCGACGCATACATGCCCGACTCGCCGTTGTTCCAGTGGCGCCACAGCGTGTCGTCGCGATCGAAGCGCGCACCATCGAGCACTTCCCACGGCGCGCGCATGCGGTGGGTGACCGCCACCTCGTAGCGGTCCTGCAGATTGCGCCCGACGCCCGGAAGATCCACGCGCACCGGGATGCCGAGTGCCCTCAGGTGATCCGCGGGACCGATGCCGGAGAGCATGAGCAATTGCGGCGTGTTAAACGCGCCGCCGCACAGGACGACTTCGCGCTGCGCCCGGACCTCATGCAGGTCACCGTTCGATGAACGCGGATGGGCATGGGCGCGATAGAGCCTTTCGCCCTTGCGGTACTCGACGCCGCTGACGCCGCCATCGGAATCGAACAGCAGCCGCGTGGCGAGCGCACCCAGTTCGATGTGCAGGCGATCGGGATGCCGACCTGCGACATCGACGAGCCGCTCGCGCACGCCAGTACGCCGGTGGTCCCGGGTGGAAAGGGGGGTGTAGCAGATGCCCTCGAAGTCCTTGCCTGCAGCGCGCCGTGCATTGGGATCACCCATGCCGCCGCGCAGCCAGCGCAGCGTGCTGAGCAAGGGCGTGGGCAGGCTGCTCGTGAAGGTCCGCGCGGTGTCGCGCAGCACGCGCACCAGGCCGTCGTCGCCGAGCACGGTGAGCGGGATGGCCTTCTCGGTGCGCAGCCAGCCGTGCCAGCCATGCCCGGTCGGATCGAGCCCGAGATGCCGCAGCGCCCGCCACACCGGGCGATGGCGGCAGTCCTCCACCCGCTGCGCATAGCGCCGCATGTGGCTCGCACGCCAGGAGAGATCGCCGGTGAGCTGCGCGATGTGGTCCCAGTCCGAGGCATGCGGCAGCATGAAGATCATCGCGTTGTGCGCGGTGCAGCCGCCGAGGCCCGCCGCACGCGGATAGAACACGCCCTGCCCCGGCGCGTACTTCCAGTCCCGGGCCTGCTGCGCCTCGTCGGCGTAGTGGCGCACATGGAAGTTCCAGCTCATCGCCGGGTTCTCGCAGGCGAAGGCATGGAAGGCCGGCACGTCGTAGTCGTCCGGCAGGCGGCTGTCGCCCGCGCGCGGATCGCCCCCGGCCTCGATCAGGAAGACGCGCATGCCCGCCTCGGCGAGCCGCGCCGCCAGCGTGCCGCCGCCCGCGCCCGATCCGATGACCACGTAGTCCCACTCGGTCGGGTCGGATCCGTGCATGAGGCGCGGCCGGCGTCGCGGTCAGAAGGTCTTGAGAAAGGCGATCAATGCGCGCTTGTCGTCATCGCTCAGCACCGGCTCGCGGCCGAACGATTTCTCGTCGGCGCTCAGGCCCTCCTGCTGGTTGAATTGCGCGGTGCCGAAATAGTGGCCGCGATTCACCACGAAATCGGGGCACTTGCTCAACTCCAGCATCGGGCCACGCACTGTGGAGAAATGCTTGCGCAGTTCCTCGTCGCTCGCGCCTGCGGGCACCGTGGCGAGCGTGCGCTTGAGCTTGACGAGAAGTTCCCCCACGTCCTTCACATGGCTGATCTTCTCGTCGACGCCATCGGCCTCGGCGCGCAGCTTGAGATTGGCCAGCAGGTTCACCGGCACGCCCTTGGGAATCGGCCCGAGCACGACGTCGCCTTCGTCCTTGACCAGCCACGGCAGCCAGCGGTGCAGCATGCCTTGCAGCGGCTGTGCCGCTTCGGGCACGAAGCCCGCGGGAACGGTCACGGTGCTGCGCTCGGTCGTGCGGTCGATCATGCCGCCGGCCTTCGCGCCGAGTTCGGGATCGGTCTTGCGCTTCTCGGGCCACAGCATCTGTTCGATCGAGGCATCGAAGACCTTCATGCGTGCTTCGACCGAAGGGTTGTTGTCGGGGTCCGCCTCGCCGACCGTGTTGTTCAGGAGGAACGGCGCGGTCGACCACGCGCTGATCAGCGAAGGCACGCGCGTGAAGCCGCGCCCGCCCGCGGGCATCAGGTAAGGCTTCGGCTCGCCGGTGAAGGGATCGACGATGGTGATGGTGCCCACCGAAGGCAGGTTCTTGTAGGTCTGCGACGAGAAGTTGTCCCAGATGTTGCCGCGCAGCGCGTTGGTCGCAAGCGGGCTGCACGCATTGGTGCGCAGCAGCGTCACGGGGATGCGCTGGTCGGTGGAGAGGTAGTTGCCGTCCAGGAAGTCCGGCGCCTGGACGACCTTGCGCATCTGCGCCTTGTACTCGTCGGTCTGCGTCCAGTTCCAGTAGCGCTTGAAGCATTCGACGTAGCCCGGTCCGGCGCAGCGCGCAGGCGTCAGGCCGAGCGATTCGGGCAGCGGCGGCGCCTTGCTCGAATGGCAGCGCGCGCAGGTGTCCGCGAACGCGACCTTGCCGCGATCCAGCGTGGCGGCATCGGCCCCGTATTTGTCGCCGCCGGGGGCGTCCTTGAGGTGGTCGGGCTTCGCAGCCTTCAGGAAGAACTTCGCCGTGTCGAAGTTGCCGATCTCGGTGGCCTGCCAGTAGCTCGAGTTCTTCTGTGCCGATGCGATGAGGATCGGCGTGATCGTCTTGCCGCCGGCCACGGGATTGAAGTGCAGCAGCCACTCCTCGCTGAAGAGGCCGATGTTCAGGTACACGCGATTGAGCGCCCCCAGGAGCCCGACAGAATCCGCGCCATCCTTCAGCACGCGCGGCGTGCGCACGATGCTGTCGCCCTTCGAGAAGAACCCGGTCAGCGGCCCGTCGGAGAGGAAGTCGTTGAACTGCTTGTTGTCCAGCTCGCCGCCCGCGAGCTTCTCGGCGCCGAGCCGCTTGGCCAGGCCCATGCGCGCGCCGAACTCGTACACCGCGTTCATGGTGCGCGGGTTGTTGATCATGTCGGTGGAGACCAGCGAGGTGTCCATCGTGCCCGGCCGGTAGGTGTGCGCGAGCTGGTACATGTAGTTGGTGCGGCCCTCCGGCTTGTTCGAGTTGTGGATGAAGAGCCGGTCCACCCACATGTACTGCGCACCCACCGACGAACTCAGGTTCTCGAACTTCGGGCTGTTCGGATCCGCGGGCGGCTTCACCGGGCTCGGCCCGAGGTGGCAGAAGCCGCAAGACATCCCGACGCGGTACGGCCGCACGAGGTCCTTGCGGTTGTAGTAGCTCGGGTCGGTGTAGTACTTCTCGGCATCCCATTCCTTGGCGGCCTTCTCGTCGAAGGCGGGATTGGGAAAGAGCCTGAGGCCCGCGATGCCGGTCGCATAGCCGTAGTACGAACCCACCGGCTGCGTGGTGCCATCGCCCAGCGGCTGGCCGCGCGAGCCGATCTTGACGCCCGGATACTTGCTCTCGTTCTCGAAGGGGTCGGGTGCGCAGTCCTTGCTGCGCACGTCGAGCCACAGGCCGCGGCGGTTCTTGTCGGGACCGGTGGCGTTCTCGAAGCAGGGCTCGTTCACCAGCCCGAAGTACTTCCACCGATTGGCGCGCGAATAGCCCTGGCTCGGATGCGAGCTGATGATCTTCAACAGGTCGAAGGCGCCGAAGGTGTATTCGGTCATCAGGTTCCAGAAGCGGTCGTTGCCGCCGCTCCAGACCAGCCACATGTTGCGGCCGCGGATCTCGTCGGGCGAGAGCGCGATGCCGTTGTCCATGTCGTGGAAGTAATCCTCTTCAGCCTGCGGAAACGACTTGGCGTCGCGCCCGGCCAGCCGGGCCTCGTCGAGAACCTCGCCGGGCTTCGGGCCCTTGGAACACGCCGCAAGCACGGCGCAAGCGAGAAGCGGCAGGAGACTTGCCGCGCGCCAGCTACTCTGGGTCATGCTTTCCCTCCTGCGTCAGCGCCCGCGCCCGCGCGAGCGGACGGCTGAGATGGCGCAGTTTGGAGGGGGGTGCCCGCCTTGGGTATCAGCCATGCGCGCTAACGCGAAGGGAGTATGCGGCGCAGCGCAGTGCAAAGGCCCTTTCAGCGCGTCTTGCCGGCCTTGCGGTAGCGCCCTGTGACCTCCGCCACCATCGCCTCCTTCGGCAGCAGCTTGGTGCCGCCGACCCACAGTTCGGTCGCCCTGCCCTTGCCGTCACGCACGCGGCGCACCGTCTGCCCCGGGCTGTTGAATGCGGAGGTCTTGCGGATCGTCCCCTCGTCCTTGCCGGTGATCGTGAACTCGGTCGTGGCACTGTCGAACGGCGTGAGCATCGCCGGCGCGATCTGGCAGACCACCTTGCCCATCGCGACCAGATCGGTGGTGCCCCACATCGACCACCAGCGGCCGTTCCAGTCCTGCAATGCCTTCGCCGGTGCGCCATGCATACCAAAGGCGGAAAGGATGCTCGCGATGCCGTCGACCCATGCAAACGCCAGGCCGTCGATCGCGTTGGTGAGAACGGTGATGGTGAAGCCCGTCGCCGGAAAGCGTGCCGTGCGCGAGATGAAGCCCTGCAGGCTGCCGGTGTGGCCGAACCATTCCTTCGGCCCGCGCTCGTTCATCATCGTGCCGAAGCCGTAGTGGAACTCCAGAGTGTTGCACTCGTCGCGCCAGCGGCGATGCATCATCTCGCGCCGGCTGGCCGGCGAGAGGATGCTCTTCCTGCTCTCGGGCGCGAGCTGCGCGAAGAAGCGGGCCACATCCGAAGCAGTGGAGACGAACCCGCCCGCCGGCGCGATCGCGTTGCAGGCGTTGTCGCCCGGCACGATCAGTCGCTGACCGAACGGGAACTCGGTGGTGTGGCCCGAAGCCATGGGCGCGGACTTCGGCAGTTGCGGCATGTCGGGCACTGTCTCTTTCAGACCGGCGGCTTCGATCACGTTGCGCGCGATCCAGTCCGTGTACGCCGTTCCGCTGACCTCCTCGATCAGGATGCCGAGCAGGCCGTAGCCGTGGTTCGAATACTTCAGCTGAAGTCCGGGCTCCAGCGGCTGCTTCTTCCTGAGTTCGTCCAGCAGTTCGGCGCGCGACAGATAGGGCCGACGATCGAGGAACTGGCCGGCGTCCGCACCATCGCGCACCACGCCCGCCCCGTGCGACAGCAATTCGCCGATGCGCGCCTTGGCGAGATCCTTGTGCAGGCCGCCGACGTAGTGGCCAATGGGATCGTCGAGCCCCAGCTTGCCCTGTTCGCGCAGCAGCATCACGCCGCTGGCGGTGAAGGTCTTGGAATGCGAAGCGATGCGGAAGCGATGCCGCGGCGTCATCGGCTTGCCGGTGCGCATGTCCGCGACACCGACGCCGAACTCGGCCATCACCTGGTCGCCCTGGGCGAGGGCCACTGCGCAGCCCGGCTGACGGTGGCGTTCGATCTGGAAGTCGAGCCACCGGGGGATGTAGTCCAGGGCGGCGGGCATCCACGAGGGACTCTTTTTCTCATTCCTCTTCATGGGCTCTCGGGTCTCCGATCAGAAAAAGGGGCCGGGAGTGTAGCCGGCCGGCGGCCGATGAAGAACCACGCGCTCAACGCACTCAGCAGCGCCAGCGCCGCACAGATGCCCATCACCCACCGGAATCCCGACACGAACGCCGCGTTCACCGCATGCCGTAGCGCCTTGCCGCTCGCCTCGTCCACGCCGGGCGGGAGCGCCGCGCCCGCAAGCTGGCTTCGCTGCGATTCGAGAAACGCCGTGGCCTGCGCGGATGCACCCGCATCGCGCAGCCCCGCCGCCAGCTGCGAATCGAACGCCCACGCCATCACCACCCCGAACAGCGCGATCGCGAGCACCGCGGCCGCGCGGGACACCGCGTTGTTCACGCCCGATGCGACACCCGCCAGGTCCGGTCCGACGGCGTTCATCACGGTCGTCGTGAGCGGCGCGACGGTCACGGTCATGCCGAAGCCCAGCACCACCACCGCGGGCAAGAACGCGGTCCAGTAGTTGACGCCCACGCCCGGCACCGAGAAGAGCGCGAACCCCACCGCTGCGATGCTCGGCCCGATGACGAGAGGGCCGCGCGGTCCGAAGCGATCGACGAGCTGCCCCGCCCATCCCGACAGCGCGAACATGATGAGGATGAATGGCAGCAGCGCCGCACCGGCCGCTGTCGCCGAATAGCCTTGCACCTGGATCAGGTTGAGCGGGAAGAAATAGAGCCCGCCACCCAGCGCCGCATAGAGCAGCAGGGTCAGCAGATTCGCCCCGCCGAAATTCCCGATGCGCATCAATGACAGCGGCAGCATCGGCGAGCGCACGCGCAGTTCGACCACCACGAACGCGATAGCGGCGACGACGCCCGCGACGAGCGCGGCGAGCACCGTGGGCGCGTTCCAGCCCTGCGTCGGCGCTTCGATGAAGGCATAGACCACGCCGCCCAGCGCAAGCGTCGCGAGCGCAGCGCCCGGCACGTCGAGCCCGGCCGCCGACTCGCCGCCCCGGCTTTCCGGCACATGCCGCCACACGATCAGCAGCACCGCGATGGCCATGGGCACATTGACCAGAAAGGCCCAGATCCACGAATAGCGGTCGACGAGGAAGCCGCCGAGCACCGGCCCGATCGCGGCGGTGATGCCGCTGAAGCCCGACCATGTGCCGATCGCGCGGCCGCGCTCTTTCTCCGGGAACGATGCGCTGATCAGCGCCAGGCTGCCCGGAACGAGCATGGCGCCCCCTACGCCTTGCGCGGCGCGCGCGAGGATGAGCTGCTGCACATCGCGCGACAGCGCGCATGCGACCGAGGCGATCGCGAACAGCGTCACGCCGATCGCGAAGATCCTGCGTCGCCCGAAGCGATCCCCCAGCGCGCCGCCGACCAGCAGCAGCGCCGCAAGGAACAGCGCGTACGACTCGACCACCCATTGCGCCTGGAAGGCCGTCGCGTGCAGGTCCGCCTGGATCGCTGGCAGCGCGACGTTCACCACCGTGCCGTCGATGAAGGCCATGCTGGAGCCGATGATCGCCGCGGCCAGCACCCAGGGCCTTGCGGCCGGCGCGCAGTCTGCCGTCTCGCAGCCGTGGCGGATCAGCGCGTCGTCGCCCGGCGGCTTGCCGATCTGGGTCATTGGGTAACCTCCGTGCGTTGCACTGCGGTGCGAGCCCCCTTCGGAGCGGCCGGGCGCGGGCTCATGGGTTGCCTTCCACTTGCCATCGAAGGCTCGCCAGTATGAAGGCAAGCGGCACGCGCCGTGCAAGGCGATCGAATGCGTGCATGCCAACGCACCCTGCGTGCTAGATTGCCCGCCGGCAGCGGCACGATGCCGCGCAAGGACGAGAGGGCTGCAATGGTTTCCCGGTTGTTAAAGTTCCTGAAGTGGACTGCGCTGGTGCTGGTCATCGTGATCCTCACGGCAATCGCCCTGCGCACCTACGACATCCACCGCGGGCCGCCGCTCGAGCTGTGGCACACCTTCGTTCCCCACGAACTCTCTCGCGACGCGCTTCGCAAGGCCGACTGGGCCGCCTACATCACCGCCGAGAACAGCGCCTTCGACGAAGTGCGCACCCAGGTCACCGAGAAGCTGCCGCCCGAAGCGCAGGTGCCCAGCAACCGCTACTACAAGGACAGCGTGATCTATCCGTCCCGCTTCGCGCAGGACTGGAACCGGTCGTACATCCTCGAGCCCGAAGGCGCGCCGCGCGGCGCGGTCGTGCTGTTGCACGGGCTGACCGATTCGCCCTACAGCCTGCGCCACATCGCGCGCCTGTACCGCGATCGCGGCTTCGTCGCGGTGGCGATCCGCATGCCGGGCCACGGCACGGTGCCCTCGGGGCTCACGAAGGTCGATTGGGAAGACTGGTCGGAGGCCACGCGCCTCGCGGTGCGCGAAGCGCGGCGGCGCGCGCCGGCGCCGATGCCGCTGCATGTGGTGGGCTTCTCCAACGGCGGTGCGCTCGCGATGAAGTTCGCGCTCGACGGGCTCGATGACCAGGCCCTCGCACGACCCGACCGCGTCATCCTGATCGCGCCGATGATCGGCATCACGGAACTCTCGCGCTTCGCGGGCGTGTTCGGCTGGCCGGCGATCTTCCCGGCGTTCGCGAAGGCGGCGTGGCTGGGCATCGTGCCGGAGTTCAACCCCTTCAAGTACAACTCGTTCCCGGTCAACGGTGCGCGGCAGTCGTCGCTGCTCACGCGCGACCTTCGCGCCCACATCGCGCGCGAGGAAAGCGCGGGCAATCTCGCGAAGCTGCCGCCGATCCTCACCTTCCAGTCGCTGATCGACTTCACGGTGAGCACCCGCGCGATCGTGACCGGCCTCTATTCACGCTTGCCGGCCAACGGCAGCGAACTGGTGCTCTTCGACCTGAACCGCAGCGTCAAGTTCGGCCCCCTGCTGCGCTCGGGCAGCGACCTGCGGCTGGACCGCATCCTGCCGGCCGCGCCGAGAAACTTCCGCTCGACCATCATCACCAACACCGGGCCCGACAGCCGTCAGGTGGTGGAGCGCGTCACCGAGGCCGGCGCGACCACCGAGCAGACGCGCACGCTGGACCTGGAGTTTCCGCTGGAGGTGTTCTCGCTCTCGCACCTCGCGCTGCCCTTTCCGATGAACGATTCGCTGTATGGCATGCGGCCCGACAACACCGACGAATTCGGCGTCAACCTCGGCTCGCTGGCGATGCGCGGCGAACGGGGCGCGCTGATCATCAGCCTCGATTCGCTGTCGCGGCTATCGTCGAATCCGTTCTTTCCCTACATGGCCGAGCGCATCGGCAACGCCATTCCGGCCCAATAGCTTCAGGCGTGGCGGGGGGTGGGCTGGCGCGTGCGCAATGTGCTGAACACCGCCGCGACCGCCGCGCAGCAGGCGGCGATGGTCAGCGCGATCACCTGGCCCTTGCCGTCATGCGGCGGCCAGAAGCTGAAGACGCCGGCCAGGATCACCGCGCCCAGCGTCTGGCCCGTGAGCCGCGCCGTGCCCAGCATGCCGCTCGCCGCACCGCTGCGATGGGCCGGCGGCGAGGTCACGATCGTGTGGTTGTTGGGCGACTGGAACAGCCCGAAGCCGAGGCCGCACAGCACCATGCGCCAAGCGATGTCTGCGTTGCCCGGATGCGCGGGCAAGGCGGCCAGCAGCGCCAGTCCCGTGGCGAGCGTCGCCAGGCCGATTCCGCCGAGCAGGCCATCGGGATACTTGCCGATCAGTCGCCCTGCGATCGGCGCCATGAAGACGATGGCGAGCGGCCATGCGGTGATTAGCAGGCCGGCTTCGAAATGCGAACGGCCATACGTCTCCAGCAGCAGGAACGGCAGCGCGATGAACGACAGCATCTGCGCGCAGAACGCGCCGACCGAGGTGCCCATCGACAGCGTGAACACCGGAATGCGCAACAGGTCGACCGGAAAGAGCGGCACCGCGAGCGAGAGCTGCCGCCGGATGTAGACGAACCCGACCGCCACGCCCGCCAACAGGATCGCCCACGCCCCGGCGCCAACGCCCTGCCCCGAGTCGCCGCGCACGCCAAGCCGGTCTGCGCCAATGAAGATCAGCGAGAACATGAGCACGTTGAGCAGCACGTCGATACCCGAGAAGCGACGCCCCGATGCCGGGGCGGCTTCGCTGACCGGCAACGCCTTCATGCCAAGCACCAACACGAGGATGCCCAACGGTACGTTGAGCGCGAAGAGCCAGGGCCACGAAGCGACCGACAGGATCGCCGCCGCGACCGATGGCCCCGCGACCGATGCAGTCGCCACGACCATCGAGTTGATCGCCATGCCGCGCCCAAGCTGCGAGCGAGGGTAGACGAGCCGCACAAGCGCCGAGTTGACGCTCATGATCCCCGCCGCGCCCAGTCCCTGCAGCGCCCGCGCGCCGATCAACATGCCGAGCGAATTCGAGAAGGTCGCCAGCACCGACGCCGCCGCGAAGAGCGCCATGCCCACCAGGTACACACGCCGGTAGCCGATCAGGTCGCCGAGCGAGGCGAGCGGCAGCAACATCACCAGCGTCGCGATCTGATAGGCGTTGACTACCCAGATCGCATGGGAAGCGTCGGACTTCAGTTCTCGCGCGATGCCGGGCAGCGCGAGGTTGACGATCGTGCCGTCGAGCACCGCTACCGCGATGCCGAGGATGATGACCACCATCGCATGCCAGCGTTGCGGTATCGGCAGGCCGTCGCGGGCGCCGACAGCGGGTGTACGTGCTGCTGTCGCCGACATCGATTCACCCGGCCGCGTAGCGGGTTGCCCGGCGGCCTCCGAGCGTGATCCAGGCGAGCACCACCGCGATCAACGCGCCGCCCGCCATGCCCGCGACCATCGGCAGCGGCCGCCCGTCGGTGAAGAAGCCCACGACCGTCATGACCACCGCACCGGTGAGCATCTGCAGCGTGCCGAGCAGCGCCGAGGCGGTGCCGGCGATCGCGCCGTGCTGTTCGAGCGCGAGCACCGAGGTGGTCGGGATCACGAAGCCCATCAGCGCGCTCGCGATGAAGTACAGCGCGATCAGCACCGCGAGCGCGTCGCCGCCGCCCAGGTAGTAGAGGAACATCGCCGTCATCACGAGGCCGCAGGCGCTGACGCTGGTCTTGACCACGCGCACGATGCCGAAGCGTTCGCACAGCATGCCGTTGAGCTGGGCCGCGCCGAAGAAGGCCGCGGCATTGACGCCGAAGGCCACGCTGTACATCGTGGGCGACAGGCCGTAGTGGTCGATCATCACGAAGGAGGAGTTCGCGAGATAGGTGAAGAAGCCCGCCATCGCGAACGCGCCGATGAAGACGAGCCCGAGGTAATGCGTGTCGCGCAGCAGGACGCCGTAGGCGCGCAGCGCGCTGCCCAGGCTGCTTTCCACACGCTCCGCGGCGGGCCGGGTTTCCTTGAGCACCCACGCGATGGTCGCCAGCCCGATCACCGCCGCGATCGAGACCGCCCAGAACACGCCGCGCCATCCGGTGAGCGCGATGACTGCGCTGCCGGCCAGCGGCGCGAGGATCGGCGACACGCTGAAGACCAGCATCAACAGCGACATCAGCCGCGCCGCGTCGTTGCCGGTATGCAGGTCGCGCACCACCGCGCGCGGGATCGCCATGCCGGCGGCGGCGCCGAGGCCCTGGACGAAGCGCAGCGCGATGAGTATCTGGATGTCGGTCGCCAGCGCACAGCCGATGCTCGCGAGCGCGAAGAGACCCAGCCCGAAATACAGCGGCGGCTTGCGCCCTACCATGTCCGACACCGGCCCGTACAGCAGTTGTCCCACGCCGAGCGCGAGGAAGAACACCGTGAGGCTCATCTGCACCGGCCCGATGGCGGCGTCGAGGCTGCTGCCGATCTCGGGCAAGGCGGGGAGGTACATGTCGATCGCGAACGGTCCGATGGCCGACAAGAGGCCCAGCACCAGCGCGATCCTGAAGAAGCGCGAAGAAGTCACCCGGCAGATTGTCGCCAAGGTCCGGATGATCAGTGCGATGCACGAAGCACAGAGATGTGCTAGCCCCCAGCCTCGCCCACTTCTTGTGGTTCGGGCATTTCCTGGCAGGGGGCGGCCCCGGCGGCCCGGCGAAGCCGGTTCGGCGGAGTTCCTGGTTTCTGCGTCAGAAAAGCGGTGCGGTACCGCTTTCCGGCCGCGCGCCCTCGATCGCCAGCATGCGCAGCTTCGACGCCGCACCGCCGTGAGCCGAGAAGCCGCCCCACTTGCCGCCTGCAGCAAGCACGCGGTGGCACGGCACCACGGGTGCAAACGGGTTGAGTCCGAGCGCCTGACCGACGGCTCGCGCCAAGCCCTTATCCCCGAGTTCCTCCGCGATGTCTCCGTAGGTCCGCGTGCGGCCGGGCGGGATTCGCCGCGCGATCGCGTAGACGCGCTGGTGAAACTCGCTCACACCATCGAGGTCCAGCTCGATCTCGGCGAGGTCCAGCGGCTCACCCTGGAGCAGCGCCCGGATCGAGGCCATGGCGCGCTGCACCTCGGGCGGCGGCTCGCACTCGTTCAGCGCCGGAAAGCGCCGCGCCATGCGCGCCCGCGTGGCACTGTCCCCTGCTTCGGGCAACTGCACGCCGACCAGCCCGCGCGGCCCCCACGCGATGCCGCAAGCGCCGATAGCGGTCGTGAACAGCGCGAAGCCGGTCGGGTTCATGGCGGTGGCCCGCAGCTCAGGCCGCGCAGGTCGGAATCTGGTTCGCCTTCACCGCCGACACACTGCCGGCGATCGCATCGGCCAGCCTGGCGGTGACGCGCTGCGCGCCTTGCGCCAGCGCATCGAAGCCCGGGCCCACCGGCTCGGAAATCGACAACTGGCAGCCGGTGGCCGGGCTCTCGTCGGTGCGGCGCACGGTCCAGGTGAAGCTGGCATCGACCCGCTTTCCTTCGACCGCATCGAATTGGCCCAGTTGCACCGCGATGCGTGTCGCGGGCTGGCCGCGCTGGCGCCCGGTCTTGGTCACGTCGACCGCGCCCAGCCGGCTTGCGATGCCGCTGCCGAGCGCATCGCGCAGTTCGTCCTCGAACGACGAGGACCAGCGATGCTGTTCGAGGATGTCCACTGCCGGGCTGTCCGGCGTGTCCTTCTTGCGCACCACGAACTGCGGCCGCGCGAAGCGTTCGGGCATCGCGATCGGCGCGAGTTCGATGTAGGCCGGCGCAGCACCGGTCTTCGCTGCGGCAGGCGATGGCGGGCTCGCTTCGGCGAGGCTGTAGTACTGCGGCCCGCCGGCACTGCCGCAGGCGGCCATCAGACAGGCGGTGGCAAGCGCCGCAGCGGCGAGGCGGAAGGGGTTGTTCTTCATTTCTGCTTGTCCTCCGGTTTGCCGCGCAGCAGGGATTCGGGATGCCGCTCGAGGTAGTCGGTCAGCACGCGCAGCGAGCCGGCGGCGCGCGTGACCTCCTGGAGCGTCTGGCGCAGGTCCTGCTGCAGCGGCGAGTCGTCGGCAATGGTTTTCTCGGCCGTGCTCAGCGTGCGGCGCACGTCTTTCACTGCGGCGGCCATCTCCGGCGAGACGTTGTCGTTCAGGCCCTTGATCAGTTGCTCGCTGGAGACGAGCGTCCGGTTCAACGAAGCGATGGACTTGCGCAGGTCGCCGCTGATCTCGTCGAACGGCACCTTGTTGAGCTTGCGCGCGATTTCCGTGATCTGCGACTGAAGCTCGTCCAGGCTGTTGGGCGCGGTCGGCAGTTCCAGCGGATTGCGCGTGGTGTCGAGCTTGGCCGGCGGCGCATCGGGGAAGAAATCGATCGCCACGTAGACCTGCCCGGTCAGCAGGTTGCCGGTTCGCAGCTGGGCGCGCAGGCCCTTGCCGACGAGAAACTGCCACCGGTCGAGTTGCGTGAAGCGCGGGTCGGGCTGGGTGGTCGCGCGGCGCCGTAGACGGTCCGGATAGATCTGGATCACGACCGGCATCTTGAACTCGCGCTCGTCGCGATCGAACTCCACCCCGATGGACTTGACCTCGCCGATCACCACGCCGCGGAAGTCCACCGGCGCGCCCGGCGACAGCCCGCGCAGCGACTGGTTGAAGTAGAGCAGCATGGTTTGCGACGGTCCGTCGGGCTCCTTCATCGCGGAGGTTTCGTCGTTTGAGAGCGTGAAGGCCGTGTTCTCCTGCGCCACGGGTCCGCTCACGTCGTCGGGCGACTGGAAGGCGATGCCTCCGAGCAGCACGGTCGCCAGCGACTGCGTGCGCACCTTGAGGCCGCCCGCGCCGAGTTCGACGTCGAAGCCGCTCGCATGCCAGAAGCGCGTGTTGACGCCGACGAACTTGTCGTAAGGCGCATTGATGAACACGCGCAGCGTGACGCCACGCCCGTCGCCATCCAACTCGAAGGCGGCGATCTGGCCGACCTTGATGCGGCGGAAATACACCGGCGAGCCGATGTCGAGCGAACCCACGTCGCGCGCGCGCAGCAGGAACTGCCGCCCGGATGCGTCGCGCGTCACGATGGGCGGTGTCTCGAGGCCGGTGAATTCGCCCGAGCTGTCCTCGGAGGTGCCCGCATCCGCGCCGATGTACGCGCCAGAAAGCAAGGTGCCGAGGCCGGAGATCCCCGACGTGTCGAGCCGCGGCCGGACCACCCAGAAATGCGTGTCCTTGGCGGTGAAGCCCGAGGCTTCCTTCTTGAGCTGCACCAGCACGCGCACGTGCGACCGGTCGTGCGCCAGGCGGATGTTCTGCACCGTGCCGATCTGCACGTCCTTGTACTTGACGGCGGTCTTGCCGGCCTCCAGCCCTTCGGCGGTGCGGAAGGTCAGCACGATCTCGGGGCCGCGCTCCATCAGCAGCTTGACGACCAGCGTCACGCCGACCAGTGCCGCCACGATGGGGATCAGCCAGATCAGCGACGGCAGCCAGTTGCGCCGTTTCGCGACCGCCGGTGCGGCCAGCGGGGGTGTGGTCATGCGGTTTCTCCACTTCTCTTCATTTCGTCCTCGGCGCTGGCTTCCGGCGCGGGTGCGTCCCGCACGTCCCAGGTGGAACGCGGGTCGAAGCTCAGCGATGCGAGCATGGTCAGCACCACCACCGCACCGAAGGCGGCGATGCCGAATCCTGCGGTGATCTCGGCAAACCCATGGATGCGCACCAGTCCGGCAAGCAGCGCCACCACGAAGACATCGAGCATCGACCAGCGGCCGATCACTTCGAGGATCCGGTAGAGCTTGGCGCGCTCCAGCTGCCGCCAGTCGCTGCCGCGTTGTGACAGGTAGGTGAGCAGCGTCAGCGCCGTCAGCTTGAAGAGCGGGACCAGGAAGCTCGCGACGAAGATCAGCGCAGCGAGCCCGTACGCGCCCGAGACCCAGAAGTAGATGACGCCGCTCAGGATGGTGTCCTGCTGCGTGCCGAACAGGCTCTTGGTGATCATCACCGGCAGCATGTTCGCCGGCAGGTAGAGGATGGCCGCCGCGATCAGGTAGGCCCAGGTGCGGTTGAAGGTGTCGGGCTTGCGGCTGTGCAGCTTCGTGGCGCATCGCGCGCAGGGCTCGCCCTCTGCAGCGCCTTCCCACACGGAGCCGCAATGGTGGCAGCTCTTGAGGCCGCACCGCACCGCGGTTTCGACGACAGGGGCCAGCGGATCGCTCATGGCTCTTGTCCCGGCCGCGGCTCGAAGGCCATTTCCCAGAAGGCGCGCGGGTTGAACGAAATGACGGCCGTCAACAACACCGTGAGCCCCGCGAAGGCCCAGAGCGCCGGCCCGGCGATGACCTGCGCCATGCTGCTCAGCTTGATGATCGCCACCAGCACGCCGAGCAAAAACACCTCGACCATGCCCCAGGGCCGAAGCGATTGCAGCAGCTTCACCAGCACGCCGAAGCCCGCCGGACGGCGCTCGTAGGCCATCGGCACCAGGAGGTAGGCCAGGATGCACAGTTGCAGCAGCGGAAAGAGGATCGTCGTCGCCAGCACCAGCAACGCGACCGGCGACATGCCTTCGGAGGTGAGCGCGACCACCGCCCCGGCGAGCGTGGTCTCGCTCGACAACCCTTGCAGCTCCATCTCGACGATAGGGAACAGGTTGGCGATCGCGAAGAGGATCAGGCAGGCCACCGTGAGCGGCAGGATGCGCGCGCTCTGGTCGCCGGCGTGCCGGTCGAGCTCGGTGCCGCAGCGCGGACAGTGCGACACCTCGCGCGGGCGCAGCGCGACGCGGCGGTAGATCGCGTCGCAGCCTTCGCAGACGATGGCGTCGGGGATTTCTTTCATGGCTTGGGCCGCCCATTGTCGGTGACGTTGGCGACGAGAAAATCAAGCACCGCCCGTACCCGCGCCGGAAGCCTCCCGGCCTTGCCGAGATAAACGGCGTGGATCGGGGCGACGTCTCCCGGGTTGAATTCCTCCATGACCGGCACGAGGCGGCCCGCGTCGATGTCGCCCTGGACGTGGTAGCGCGACAGTCTCGCGAGCCCGAGTCCTTCCACCACCAGCACGCGCAGCGTCTCGCCATCGGCCGCGCGCACATTGCCGGCGGCGGGCATCTCGATCGTGCGGCCGTCCACGCGCAGCGCCCATTCGGCCGACCTTCGGTGACGCGTGTAGCCGAGCCTGTTGTGCGCTTCGAGCTCCTCCGGCGTGCGCGGGGTGCCGTAGCGCGACAGGTAGGCAGGCGAGGCGACGATCACCTGCCGCGTCGTGCCCAGCCGGCGCGCGACCAGGTCGGACGGCGGCAGTTCGCCCCAGCGGATCGCGACGTCGGCGCGCTCCTCCATCAGATCGACCACCCGGTCGGTGAGCGAAAGATCGAGCGTCACGTCGGGATGCTGCCGGGTGAAGCGCGGGATCAGCGGCGCCAGCACATGGTGCCCGAAGGACACGCTCGCGTTGATGCTGACCCGCCCGCGCGGCAGCGCACCGGCGGCGGCGCAGCGCTCGGCCTCGTCCATGTCGGCCAGCACGCGCACGCTGCGCTCGTAGAAGTTGCGCCCCTCGGGCGTGAGTTGCAGCTTGCGGGTCGACCGGTGCACCAGTTGCGTGCCCAGCCGCCCTTCCAGCCGCAGGATCAGCTTGCTGACCGCCGAGGGCGTCATCCCCAACACGCGGGCGCCGGCCGAGAAACTGCCGCGATCGACCACCTGGACGAAAGCTTCCATTTCTCCGGAGCGATTGACTTCGATACGGGGCATGGCGATTGGCGATTTGTGACTTCAGATCACAGCTCTATATCCGACGCGCATTCTAGTCACGAAGCGGCGGCGCCCGCACAGTACGGGACATCATGCCCATCGCCCTACTCGCCCTCACCGCCGGTGCCTTCGGAATAGGCACCACCGAATTCGTCATCATGGGCCTGCTGATGCAGGTCTCGTCGGATCTTCATGTCTCCATCGCCACCGCCGGCCTGCTCATCTCGGGCTACGCCGTCGGCGTGGCGGTCGGGGCGCCGCTCTTGACCATCGCCACGCGCCGCATGCCGCGCAAGACCGTGCTGCTCGCGCTGATGGCGATCTTCACCATCGGCAACATCGCCTGTGCGCTGGCCGCCAACTACGAGATGCTGATGGCCGCGCGCGTCGTCACCTCGCTGGCGCACGGCACCTTCTTCGGCGTCGGCTCGGTCGTCGCGACCGGCCTCGTGCCGCCGGAGCGCCGCGCATCGGCGATCTCGATCATGTTCACCGGCCTGACGGCCGCCACCCTGCTCGGCGTGCCGGCCGGCGCATGGCTCGGGTTGCACTTCGGCTGGCGCGCGACCTTCTGGGCCGTGGCGCTGATCGGCGTCATCGCCTTCACGGTGCTCGCAGTCTTCGTGCCGCGCGGCCAGGCCGACGGCCAGCAGGCGCCGCTGCGCGAGGAGATCGCGGTGCTCGGCCGGCCGCAGGTACTGCTCGGCCTCGCGGTCACCATCCTCGGCTTCGCCGGCGTGTTCCTGGTCTTCACCTTCATCCAGCCGCTGCTGACGCAGGTCACCGGCGTGGCGGAATCGTCGGTCTCGCCGATCCTGCTGGTCTTCGGCGGCGGGCTGGCGATCGGCAACCTGCTGGGCGGCCGGCTCGCGGACCGCGCACTGATGCCCGCGCTCATCGGCACCCTGCTCGCGCTGGCCGTGGCGCTCGGCGCGATGCAGTGGCTGATCCACACGCCGGCCACCGCCGTGCTCTTCGTGCTGCTGCTCGGCATCGCCTCCTTCGCGACGGTCGCGCCGATGCAGATGCGCGTGCTGGAAAAAGCCGCGGGCGCCGGCCAGAACCTCGCATCGAGCCTGAACATCGCGGCCTTCAACCTTGGCAACGCGCTCGGCGCATGGGCCGGCGGCATGGTGATCGACCACGGCCCGGGCCTCGCGGCACTGGGCTGGACCGCCGCGCTGTTCACTCTCGGCGGCCTGGGCATCGCACTCTGGAGCCGCGCGCTCGACCGGCGCGTCGCGTTGCCCGACTGCGCGAGCGTCGGCGCCTGACACACGCCCAAGCCCTTCCTGCGATCAACCGAGAACCTCGTGGAGCAACGCTATCTCGGCAACTCCGGCTTCAAGGTGCCGGCACTCGGCTTCGGCACAGGCACCTGCAGTGGCACGGCCCGCTCTTCGGCGCTTGGGGCATCAGTTCTCGGGACCAACCCGCAGCGGCTCAGCCGGTCAAGCCTCGACCAGCACCTCGAACCCGCCCCAGAACATGCGCTTGGCATCGAAGGGCAGGTTCTTGGTGTCCATCATGTCGGCCAGGCGCGGGTCGCTCATCACCTTTGCGTTGACCTCGTCGCGATGGTCGCGCGATTCGAAGACGATGTATGAGAAGACAACCGTCTCGCCGTCCTTGAGCAGGACGCTTTGAGGAAAGGACGTGACCTCTCCGGACTTCACGTCGTCGGCGATGCACTCGCGGTACTCGAGCGCACCGTGCTCGCGCCAGATGGCGGCGGCGCGCTGCGCGAGTTCCTTGTACTTCTCGATGCTGTTCTTGGGGACGGGAAGGACGTATCCATCGACATAGGCCATACAAGCATCTCCTGGATGTGATTGGCAACGACACCGAACCGTGAGTTCAGTTTAAGCAGCCTCCCCTGCCGCACCCAAGTCCCGCGCACCGGTGCGGGCATTGGCCCGCACCATGGATGAGCCGCCGTTACTCGGCGCGAAGCTGCGCGCGCAGGTTCACACCGATCTCCGGGCGCTCCAGGAAAGGATCGGCCGGGTTCTCGATGGCGACGATGTGCTCCATCCGGCTCTTCACGTTGCCGAGCGCCTTCGGGTGGCTGAACACGTAGAACTGGTTCGCGCTGATGGCATCGAACACCTTCTGCGCGACTTCCGCGGCCGTGACCTTGCCGCTGCTCACCGCCTTGTCGCTCATGGCCTGACCGATGAGCTGGCTCTTCGTCGGCTTTCCGGCAGCGAGTTCGCCCGGCCGGTTGCGCTGGCTCTGGCTGATGCCCGTGGGCACGAAGTACGGGCACAGCAGGCTCGCGCCGATCTGATCGGTGACGAGCTTCAGGTCCTGATAGAGCGTCTCGGTCAGGCTCACCACGCCGGCCTTCGCGGTGTTGTAGATGCCCATGTTGGGCGGCGTCAGCAGGCCCGCCATGCTCGATGTGTTGACGATGTGGCCGCGGTACGACGGGTCCTTGGCGGCGGCTTCGAGCATCATCGGTGTGAAGAGGCGCACGCCGTGGATCACGCCCCAGAGGTCGACGCCCAGCACCCATTCCCAGTCGGCCACGGTGTTTTCCCACACCAGCCCGCCCGCGCCGACGCCCGCGTTGTTGAAGACGAAATGTGGCGCACCGAAGCGCTCCTGCACGGCCTTGGCGAGGTCTTCCATCTGCTTCGCGTCGGCCACGTCCACCTTGCGCGCCATGACCTGCACGCCGGCGGCTTCCATCTCTGCCTTCGCCTTGTCGAGCGCGTCCTGCTGCACGTCGATCAGCACGAGGTTCATGCCGCGGGCCGCGCCGATGCGTGCGCATTCGAGGCCGAAGCCGGAACCGGCACCGGTGAGAACGGCCGTTGTGCCCTTGAAATCCTGAATCATTTGCGCGTGTCCTTTCGTCTCTTGGGTGGTGTGCGAAACCGCTATTGAAATACGGAATTCCGCTCGGCGCAGTCGCGAAGGTGATGAAGCTCGCCCCCAGGCTGCGCGCACTGCGTGTCGCTTCGCCAACCCCCTGCCGGGGGCAATACCGGCGGCCCGGCAAAGCCGGTTCCGCGGTATTCCTGGGCTAGGATGGCACGTGGAAGCTACCCAGGAGGCACGCAATGGCGATTCCCGCTTCGGACATCAAGTTTTCCGGCTCGATCCCAGCCCTCTACGACGAGTACCTCGTCCCGCTGATCTTCGAGGCGTATGCCGCCGAAACCGCGCCGCGGGTCGCCGCCCTGGCGCCGTCGCGCGTGCTGGAAACTGCGGCAGGCACGGGCGTCGTGACGCGCGCGATGGCGCGCATGCTCCCGGCCAGTGTCGAACTGATCGCCACCGACCTGAATCAGCCGATGCTCGATCGCGCCGCCGCCACGGGCACCCAACGGCCGGTGCACTGGCAGCAGGCCGACGCGATGAAACTGCCCTTCGAGGATGCAAGCTTCGACGCGGTGGTCTGCCAATTCGGCGCGATGTTCTTTCCGGACCGGTCCGCGGCGTACGCTGAAGCGCGTCGCGTGCTCCGACCGGGCGGCACCTTCGTCTTCGCCGTCTGGGACCGGATCGAGGACAACGAATTCGCCGACGTCGCGACGCAGGCGCTGGCCACGCTGTTCCCCTCCGATCCCCCGCGCTTCATGGAACGGGTGCCGCACGGCTACTACGAACGCGAGGTGATCGAGCGCGATCTTGCCAACGCGGGATTCGCTGCATCGCCGGGCTTCGAAACCATCGCCGCACGCAGCCGCGCCGAATCGGCGCACATCGCGGCCCTGGCCTATTGCGAGGGCACGCCGATGCGCAACGAGATCGAAGGCCGCTCGGGCAGTCTGACCGAGGCCACCGCGGTCTGCGAGGAAGCCTTGGCGCGGCGGTTCGGCACCGGGCCGATCGACGGCAAGATCCAGGCGCACATCATCACTGCGCGCCGCTGAACCCGTTCAGCTCTCGACCTTGCGCAGCACATAGCCCACGCGCGGGAAGTGCACGTGCACCGTGCCGAAGCGCTCGCCGGTGCGCCGCAGCGTGTAGTGCGTGCGCGTGGCGGCGATGAGTTCGCCGTCCGTCGGCTCCGGGCCGAAGGTTTCGGCAGTGACCGTGACGTGTGAACCGAGCGGAATCCCGTGGTCGTCCTGGAAGGTGCTGTCCGACAGCAGGGTGTGCGGCAGCGAGGCGCGGGCGACCTCGAAGGCCTGGGCCTCGTCGAAGGTCTCCATCGTGCCGTGGCCGATGCCCGCCATGCGGTCGAGCCAATCCACCACCGCGGGCGTGAGCTGCAGGATGTCGGCCATCGACGGCGTGCGCTTGCGCGTGAACCACAGCGGGTGGTAGCAGGCGAAGTCCGCCACCGTCGGGTAGCCGCCGAGCAGGTAGTCGGTGTCGTCGAGCATGTCCGACAGTCGCCGCAGGTACGACTTGTAGGCCGATGTGGCGTCGCCCGGCCGCAGGCGCACCATGTTGCTGCTCATCGCCTTGCGATCCTCGCCGAAGGCCTTGGCGGCCTCGGGCGGCGCTTTGGCGAAGACATCCGCCGCCCCCTTGCCGCTGAGGTTGTGAGCCATCGCGGCCCAGAAGAGGCTGCTGTCGGCCCACTGGGCGACCACCCTCGACAGGCCCTTGCCCGGCTCGGGATAGAGCGACGGCAGCGGCGTGAGATGTTCGAGCACGTCGCAGATCAGCGCGGTGTCGCAGTAGATGTCGGCGCCGATCTGCAGCACCGGCACCCGGCGGTAGCCGCCGGTGAGCGCCACGTAGTCGGGCTTGGGCATGATCGACGGAACGATCACCGACTTCCACGTGAGCTTCTTGTAGCCCATGATCAGCCGGACCTTCTCGCTGAAAGGCGAGGTCGCGTAATGGTGGAGGATCAGTTCTGCCATGGAAGTCCTTCGCGTTGCGTGGGTTCAGTGCGGCTGCGCGCGCGAAATGATCGCATCGAAATCGACCGATGAGCCCAGTGTGCCGAAAACATGGCCCCAGTCACCACCCAGGCGAGATGCACAGAATGCGCTCGTGACGTCGCCCGGCGCGGTCTGCGCGAGCAAGGCCGCCTGGACCGCGAGTGCCACGTCCTGGGCCAGGCGGCGTGCTTCGATCTCGGTCGCCATCGCCTCGATGCGCGCGGGCAAGGCATCGGCGAGACGATCGAGCGCCGCATCGGTGCCGCGCGCGGGCGCAAGCTCGTGCGCGATCGCCGCGACCGCATCACCCTTGCGCAAGCCGCGCAGCAGATCGAGCGCCATGATGTTCCCCGCGCCCTCCCAGATGGAGTTGAGCGGCATCTCGCGATAGATGCGCGCCATCACGCCTTCACCGCCCTCTTCCACGTAGCCGTTGCCGCCGAGGCATTCCATCGCCTCCTGCGCGAAGAGGCTGCCGCGCTTGCAGATCCAGAACTTGGCGACTGGCGTGAGCAGGCGGGCCATCAGGCGCTCGTGCTCGTCGTCCTGGTGGTCGAACGCGCGCGCGAGCCGGATCGCAAGCGCCGTGGCGGCTTCGCTTTCGAGCGCCAGATCGGCCAGTACGTTCTTCATCAGCGGCTGCTCGATCAGCGGCTTGCCGAAAGCGCTGCGCTGCGCGGTGTGGTTGAGCGCCAGGCTCAGCGCCTGCCGCATCAGCCCGCTGGTGCCGAGCGCGCAGTCGAGCCGCGTCATCGTGCCCATTTCGAGGATTTGCGGGACGCCGCGGCCCTCCTCGCCGACGAGCCATGCGCTCGCGCCGCGGAACTCGACCTCGGAGCTGGCATTGGCCTTGTTGCCGAGTTTGTCCTTCAGCCGCTGGATCTGGATCGCGTTGCGGCTGCCGTCATCGAGCACGCGCGGCAGGAAGAAGCACGACAGTCCCGCGGGCGCCTGCGCGAGGATCAGGAACGCATCGCACATCGGCGCGGAGAAGAACCACTTGTGGCCGGTGATCTCGTAGCGCTCGCCCCAAGCATCGCTGCCGACGCGGACGGCCCGCGTGGTGTTGGCGCGAACGTCCGAGCCGCCCTGCTTCTCGGTCATTCCCATGCCCATCGTCACACCCGGCTTGTCGGACCAGGGCTGGAGGCTCGGGTCGTACCAGAGGCTGGACAGCTTCGGCCCCCAGTCCGCATGGACGGCCGCGTTGCCGCGCAATGCGGGAGCGACCGCGTAGGTCATCGAGATCGGGCACAGGATGGACGGCTCCAGCTCGGTGAACAGCATGAAGCCGGCGGCGCGATGGACATGCGCCGAAGGGCCGGACGCCGCCCATGCCGCACCGTGCAGGCCGGCGCCGACGGCCGTCGACATCAGCGCGTGGTAGCTCGGATGGAACTCCACCTCGTCGATGCGGCGCCCGAAGCGGTCGTGCGTGTGCAGCACCGGCGCGTGGATGTTCGCGAGCCGCGCATGCGCCTGCATCTCGGCCGAGCCGAGCGCCGCGCCCAGATGGCCGAGGGCGGCCGTGTGCAGCTGCGGCGCGTTGAACTTCAGCGCATCGCGCAGCGGCCGGTTGCTCTCGAAGAGGTTGTAGCCGGTCAGCGGAGCCGGCTGGTTGAAGACTTCATGAGTCGCATCCATGGCCGGTCTCCGTGAGGTTGTCAGATCAGCTTGACGAGCTGCTTGCCGAAGTTCCGGCCCTTCAGCAGGCCGAGGAATGCTTCGGGCGCGGCCTCGATGCCCTGCGCCACCGATTCGCGCGGTCGCAGCTTGCCGCTGGCCACCAGGCCGCCGAGTTCCGCCAGCGCTTCGGGCCAGACTTCCATGTGCTCGCTGACGATGAAGCCTTCGAGCTTGATGCGGTTGATGAGGAACAGCGACGGGTTCGCGAGCGGCAGCGGCTGGCCGTCGTAGCCCGCGATCATTCCGCACAACGCGACGCGTGCGAAGGCGTTGGCGCGCAGCAGCACGGCGTCGAAGATGTAGCCGCCGACGTTCTCGAAGTAGCCGTCGATGCCGTTCGGGCAGGCTTCCTTGAGCGCCGCGCTCATGCTCTTGACGTCGGGATGCTGGCGGTAGTCGATGCAGGCGTCGAAGCCGAGTTCGTCGGTCACGTACTTGCATTTGTCGGCACCGCCGGCGATGCCCACCACGCGGCAGCCGCGCGCCTTCGCGAGCGCGCCGAAGGCACTGCCGACCGCGCCGCTCGCAGCGGTGACGACCAGCGTCTCGCCGGCCTTGGGGTTGATGATTTTCACGAGGCCGTACCAGGCGGTGACGCCCGGCATGCCGACCGCGCCGAGGTAGTGCGACAGCGGCACATGCGTGGTGTCCACCTTGCGCAGCATGCCGGGTTGCGAGGCATCGACCACGCTGTATTCCTGCCAGCCGCCGAAGCCGACGACCTTGTCGCCGACCGCGAACTTGGGATGCCTGCTTTCGACGATCTCGCCGACGGTGCCGCCCTGCATCACCTGCCCGAGCGGCTGCGGCTGCGCGTAGCTCTTCGATTCGTTCATGCGGCCGCGCATGTAGGGGTCGAGGCTCATGTAGTGATGGCGGACCAGCACCTGGTTGTCCTTGAGCGCGGGCGTCTCGCTGGTCACGAGCTTGAAGTTGCTGGCGACGGCTTCGCCTTCGGGGCGGTTGTCGAGGATCTGTTGCTTGTTGATGGGCATGGAAGTCTCCGTATCGGATTCAGTCTGTGGAGGGCGGGCGCATGTCGTTGGCGCTCGCGGGTCCGGTCGGCAGTCGTCGCTTCACGTACTTGAAGGTGCCGGTGGCGTGCGCGCAGATGCGGTCCTGCGCGTCGTAGATCTTCGCTTCGGTGAAGCCCATCGTCGCGGTTCGCGTCAGCAGCTTGCCGCGCGCGATGAGGGGGCCGACCGAAGGCGCCATGAAGGTGGTCTTCATCTCGATCGTGACCACGCCGATCTCCGGCGTCTCGCTGCGTGCCGCGGCGGCCATGGCGATGTCGAGCATCGTCATCACCGCACCGCCGTGCGTCACGTCGAAGGTGTTCAGGTGCTCCGGCTTCGCCGTATAGCGCAGCTCCGATTCACCGCCCTCGAACTTCGTGATCTGGAAGCCCAGGTGGCGCGCGAAGGGAATCTGATCCGTGTAGGACCGCAGGTTGATGGTGTCGTTGGTATCCGTCATCTCAAGCGCCGAGAACCACACTCACGCCGCCGTCAACAGCCAGCCATTGGCCCGTGATGTGCTTGCCCGCATCACTTGCATAGAGCAGCGTGATGCCCTTCAGATCTTCGTCGTCGCCGAGGCGGCCCAGCGGCGCATGCGATGCCATCTTTTCCTCGCCGATCGACTTGATCAGGCCCGCCGCCATCTTCGTCATGAAGAAGCCCGGGCAGATCGCGTTGACGTTGATGCCGTACTTGCCCCACTCCGCCGCCAGCGTGTGCGTGAAGCCGATGACCGCGCTCTTCGAGGTGTTGTAGGCGATGGTCTGCATTTCCGGCGGGTTGCCGTTCAGGCCCGCGATCGACGCGATGTTGATGATGCGCCCGCTCTTCTTCGGGATCATGTAGCTGCGCGCGATCTGCTGCGACAGGATGAAGTAGCCGCGCACGTTGAGGTTCATGACCTTGTCCCACGCCTCGACCGGATGGTTCTCGGCCGGCGCGCCCCAGCTCGCACCGGCGTTGTTGACCAGGATGTCGACCGCGCCCAGGCGCTCCAGGGTTTCATCGGCGAGGCGGCGCGTGTCTTCTTCCTTCGAGCAGTCGGCGGCGATCCAGCGCGCGTCGATGCCGGCGGCCTGCAGCTCGGCCGTGGCCTGTTCGAGATCGTCCGCCTTGCGCGAACTCAGCATGACCTTCGCGCCCGCCTCGCCGAGCGCATGGGCCATCTGCAGGCCGAGGCCGCGCGAACCGCCCGTGACGAGCGCGACCTTGCCGGTCAGGTCGAAAAGTTGCTGGATGCTTCGTACAGTCATGGTGTCTCCAAATCAGTTGTTCAACATTTCAGCTCGCGACCCTGGAGCCGCCCCGGCCAAGACCAGGGCACCCGCGGAACCGGCTTTGCCGGGCCGCCGGGTGCGCCCCCTCGAGGGGGGAAGCGGCTACACGAAGTGAGCAAGCAACGGGGGTGGGTTCATGTTTCGTAGTCGAGCACGGTGCGCGATTCGCGCAGGCCGCCAAGGACGCCCGACACCTCGACGTGCACCGGGTGCTCCAGGTAGGCCTGCAATGCCGCCCTGTCGTCGAAGGCCGAGACGAGCACGACATCCACGTTGGCCTCGAGGCCTTCGGTGCGGACCGCCGCTTCGAATTCGCGCATGCCGGGCACCAGGCCCTTGCAACTGTCGAGCTGGGCCTTGAACTTGGCCGCGTCGCCCGGGTTCTTGAGCTTCCACATGACGATGTGTTTGATCATGGCTGTTCCTCGGGTCACTTGTTCGAAAGACGGGAGCGCACGTAGATCAGAACGACGCCCACGGCGGCGGCCACCGCACCGGGCACGGCCATCGCCCAGCCCAGCGTCTCGGCGCCTTCCTGGCGCCCGGTCGCGATGCCGAGGATCAGGGCCAGCAGCCCGCCGTAGATCAGGATCCAGATCCATTTTTCCAGTGTGGCGTGCGGTTTGGTAGCGGTCATCAGAAAGCCTCCTCGGGCAGTGCGGCACAAGTCGGGTCACGCGACTCCACGACATTGAGCCACGCGCCGATCTTGGGCAGTTCGTAGTTGAAGAAAAAGTCCGTTGCGCCGACGCGGCCCGCGGTGGCCGGCTGCGACTTCGCGGCATCGGCCTCCAGGGCGCGCTCGGCGACATCGAGCCAGATCCAGGCCAGCACCACATGGCCGAAGGCCTGCATGTACGGCACCGCATTGGCCAGCGCTTCCTGCGGATTGCCGGTGGCCCATGCGGCCTTCGTTGCGGAAGCGATGCGTTGCAGCGCCGCGCCGAGCGACTTGGCGTGGCCGGCCAGCGCGGGCTGCGCAGCGGCGCGCCGGATGGTATCCGCGATCCGCCCGCCCAGCAGCGTGAGGCCGCGCCCGTCTTCCATCAGCACCTTGCGGCCCAGCAGGTCCGCGGCCTGGATGCCGTGGGTGCCCTCGTGGATCATGTTCAGCCGGTTGTCGCGCCAGTATTGCTCGACCGGGAAATCGCGGGTATAGCCGTAGCCGCCATGGATCTGGATCGCCAGCGAGTTGGCTTCGAGGCACCACTCGCTCGGCCAGCTCTTGGCGATCGGGGTCAGCACCTCCAGCAGCAGCCGTGCGTCGTCGGCGGCCTCGGGCGTGCCGGTCTTCTGCTCGTCGACCAGCCGCGCGCAGTAAAGCTCCAGCGCGAGCGCGCCTTCGCAGTACGCCTTCTGCGCCAGCAGCATGCGGCGCACGTCGCTGTGTTCGATGATCCGCACCTGCGGCTTCGCGGAATCCTTGCCCGCGGGCCCGGCGGGACGCCCTTGTGGGCGCGTCTTCGCGTACTCGAGCGAGGCGTGATAGCCGGCCATGCCGAGCATCACCGCCGCGGTGCCCACGCCGATGCGCGCCTCGTTCATCATGTGGAACATGCAGTGCAGGCCCTTGCCGGGCTGGCCGACCAGGTAGCCGACCGCGCCGGCCTTGCCGCCCACCGGGTACTTGCCTTCGCCGAAGTTGAGCAGCGTGTTGGTCGTGCCGCGCCAGCCGAGCTTGTGATTCAGGCCCGCGAGCGCGACGTCGTTGCGTTCGCCGGTCAGGTTGCCCCGCGTGTCGACCATTCGCTTGGGCACGATGAAGAGCGAAATCCCCCGCGTGCCGGGAATCAGCTTGCCGTTCTCGTCCGGGATCTTGGCGAGCACGATGTGCACGATGTTCTCGGTCAGCTCATGGTCGCCGGACGAGATCCACATCTTGTTGCCGGTGAGGCGGTAGCGCGGGCCGAGCGGATCGTTCTGGAAATCCGGGCCGTCCGGCACCGCGCGGGTCGCCACATCGCTGAGACTGGAGCCGGCCTGTGGCTCCGACAGGCACATGGTGCCCGCCCAACGGCCCGAGAATTCATTCTTGGCGAAGACCTCTTTCTGCATCTCGGTGCCGTGCACCATCAACAGGTTGGCATTGCCGCTGGTCAGCATGTTCGAGCCGATGCTGACCGACGCCATCGCGAAGAAGGCGTTGGCCGCCGCCTGCACGGTGTACGGCAGCTGCATCCCGCCGATGTCGTAGTCCTGCGCCGCGCTCATCATTCCGGATTCGACGAACGCCTTGTGGGCGTCATGCGTAGCCTGGGGAAGGATCACCTTCTCGCCATCGAAATGCGGCTCCTGCGTGTCGACGATGCGGTTGAACGGCGCGTACTTCTCGCGCGCGATGCGCTCGCAGGTGTCGAGCACCGCGTCGAAGGTCTCGCGCGAATGGTCGGCGAAGCGCTCGCGCTCGTTGAGCGACTCGGCATGGAGCCAGTCGTACAGAAGAAAGTCGAGGGTGGGACGAAGGCTCATGATCAATTCTCAATGAACGGCCCGGGGAAAGGCCAGAAACCCCGTGGAACCGGCCTTGCCGGGCCACTGGGGTTGCCCCCGGTAGGGGGTGGAGAGCGACACGAAGTGCGCGAGCCTGGGGGCGAGCTACAAGATTTCGAAGACACCGGCAGCGCCCATGCCGCCGCCGATGCACATCGTGACCACGACTTTCTTCGCGCCGCGGCGCTTGCCTTCGATCAGCGCATGGCCGGTCAGGCGCTGGCCGCTCACGCCGTAGGGGTGGCCCACCGCGATCGCGCCGCCGTTGACGTTCAGGCGGTCACCCGGGATGCCGAGCTTGTCGCGGCAGTAGATCACCTGCACCGCGAAGGCTTCGTTCAGTTCCCAGAGGTCGATGTCGCTGACCTTCAGGCCCAGGCGCTTGAGCACCTTCGGCACCGCGAAGACCGGGCCGATGCCCATCTCGTCAGGCTCGCAGCCCGCGACCGCGAAGCCGAGGAAGCGGCCGAGCGGCTTCAGGCCCTTCTGCTCGGCGTACTTCTCGTCGACGACCACGCAGGCGCCGCCGCCGTCCGAGAACTGGCTGGCGTTGCCCGCCGAGATCAGGCCGCCGGGCAGCGCCGAGCGGATGCCGCTGATGCCTTCCTTGGTGGTGCCGGCGCGGATGCCTTCGTCGTTCTCGACGGTGACTTCCTTCGTGCGCAGGCCCATCACCGGATCGGCCACGCCGGCCAGCACGGTGATCGGTGCGATCTCGGCCTTGAAGAGGCCCGCTTCGAGCGCGGCGGTGGCCCTCTGCTGGCTGGCGGCGCCGTACTCGTCCATCGCATCGCGGCCGATGTTGTAGCGCTTGGCGACCTGCTCGGCCGTCTGCAGCATGTTCCAGTAGATCTCGGGCTTGTGCTTGACCAGCCACGGATCGGCCAGCATGTGCTTGTTGGCCTCGTTCTGCACGCAGGAGATGCTTTCGACGCCGCCTGCGACGTAGACATCGCCCTCGCCCGCGATGATGCGCTGGGCAGCCGTCGCGATGGTCTGCAGGCCCGACGAGCAGAAGCGGTTGATGGTCATGCCCGAGGTCGTGATCGGCAGGCCGGCGCGCAATGCGATCTGGCGCGCGATGTTGGAGCCGGTCGCGCCTTCTGGCGTCGCGCAGCCCATGATCACGTCATCCACTACGGCCGGGTCGATGCCGGCGCGCTGGACCGCATGCTGCACCGCGTGGCCGCCGAGCGTGGCGCCGTGCGTCATGTTGAAGGAACCCTTCCAGCTCTTCGCGAGCGGCGTGCGGGCGGTGGAAACGATGACGGCGCTGGTCATGATGTGGTCCTTTTGAAGAAGAGGAATGTCGGTTACTGGGGCTGTGCGGTGTCGCGCAGCAGCTGCTGATAAAAGTTGATCGCCTCGCCGTAGTTCGAGATGGCCAGACGCTCGTTGGTGCCGTGGAAGCGCGCGAGGTCCTCGCCCTTCGCGCGGAACGGCGAGAAGCGATAGACCTGGTCGCTCACGAGGCTGAAGTGGCGCGAATCGGTGGCAGCGACCATCAGGCCCGGCGCGACGATGGCGTCCGGAAAGGCCTGCCGGACCGAGCGCTCGATGGCGCGATAGCCGTCGCCATCGGTCGGCGAAACGGGCGACGGCTCCGAATTGCCCGGATAGCGCTTGATCTGGATCGCATCGTTGCCGAGCGCGGCCTTCAAATGCGTCTCCACGCTGTCGATGGTGTCGCCCGGCAGGATGCGGAAGTTCACCGCCGCCTCGGCCCGGCCCGGTAGCACGTTGTCCTTGTTGCCGGCGCGCACGATGGTGAGGGCCGTGGTCGTACGCAGCATCGCGTTGCTGCTGGGACTCTTCTCCAGTTGGCTTTCGACCAGCGGGCCGGTGAGCCACAGGTTCGACAGGAGCACGCGGTTGAGGCCGCTCATCTCCGGCGCCAGCGTGCCGAACATCTGGCCCGCGATGCCCTTGATGCCGCCCGGCATCGGCTTGGATTCGAGGCGTGCGAGCGCCGCGCTCATCTGGCCGATCGCGCTGTGCGCCGGCGGCATCGACGAGTGGCCCGGCGCGGTGTCCAGCGACAGGAAGAAGGTCGCGTAGCCCTTCTCGGCCAAGCCGATCAGCGCCGAGGGCTTCGACAGGCCCGGCAGCACGCCGTCGAGCACCAAGAGGCCTTCGTCGAGCACCCAGTCCAGCCGCACGCCACGCGACTTGAGGAGTTCGGCGATCGGCAGCGCGCCACGCAGGCCGCTCACCTCCTCGTCGTCGCCCATCACGAGGTAGACCGTCTGCGTCGGCCTGAAGCCGCTGCCGATGAGCGCTTCGATCGCTTCCATCTGCGCGAACAGGTTGCCCTTGTTGTCGAGCGCGCCGCGGCCCCAGATGAAGCCGTCCTCGATCACGCCGCCGAACGGGTCGACCTTCCAGGCTTTCTCGGTGCCGGGCGCGATGGGCACCATGTCCTGGTGCGCCATCAACGCGACCGGCGTGGCCTTGGGATCGGAGCCGGTCCAAGTGTAGAGCAGCGCATGCTGCCCGATCACTTCCTTCTTGAGCGTGGAATGGAGCTTCGGGAACTGCTCGGCGAGGTACGCATGCAGCTTGTCGAATTCCGCCGAGTTGCCGGCAGGATCCTCGAGGCTCGACACGGTGCGGAACTGGATCCCGCCCGCGAGCCGCTTGGCAGCGGCCGGGAGATCGATGGCGAGCGGCGGCGCCGGCGCCACGGCAACCTGCCGCGACGGCGTGCGCCATGTATTGACAGCGACCGCTGCCACCAGTGCCGCGAGCACCAGCACCAGCGTGAGGAACAGACGTTTCAGCATGGAAGCCATCCTTTTCTACCGGCCGCCTCTGGCGGCCGCCCGGAGGCGGCTACACGCAGTGAGCAAGCAACGGGGGTGGACTTCATTAGCTGAATGACTTGCCTTCGGCGACCAGCTTCTGGATGAGCGCCGCAGGCTGCCAGAACTTCGCATCGTCGTGCGGGTTCTTCGCAAAGCGCTTCATCGACTCGGCCACGTTGAACAGGCCGACCTGCGAGGCGTAGTGCATCGGGCCGCCGCGCCAGATCGGGAAGCCGTAGCCCGTCAGGTACACCATGTCGATGTCGCCGGACTTCGAGGCGATGCCGTCTTCGAGGATGTGCGCGCCTTCGTTGACGAGCGAATACACCAGGCGCTGCACGATCTCCTCGTCGGAGATCTTGCGCGGCGTGATGCCGAGTTCCTTTCGGTGGTCCTCGATCATCTTGTTCACGAGTCCCGACGGGATCGCATCGCGCTTGCCGGCTTGATAGTCGTACCACCCTGCCCCGGTCTTCTGGCCGAAGCGGCCCAACTCGCAGAGCTTGTCGGCCGTGCGGCTGTACTTCATGTCGGCGATCTCGGTGGCGCGGCGCTTGCGGATCGCCCAGCCGATGTCGTTGCCCGCGAGGTCGCCCATGCGAAACGGGCCCATCGCGAAGCCGAACTTCTCGATCGCCTTGTCCACCTGCTGCGGCGTCGCACCTTCGTCGAGCAGGAAGCCGGCCTGGCGCGAGTACTGCTCGATCATGCGGTTGCCGATGAAGCCGTCGCACACGCCCGAGACCACGGCCGTCTTCTTGATCTTCTTGGCGATGTCCATCACGGTGGCGAGCACGTCCTTGGCGGTCTGCTTGCCGCGCACCACCTCGAGCAGCTTCATCACGTTGGCCGGGCTGAAGAAGTGCATGCCGACCACGTCCTGCGGACGCTTGGTGAAGGCGGCGATCTTGTCGACGTCGAGCGTGGAGGTGTTGGAAGCGAGGATCGCGCCGGGCTTGGCCACGCGGTCGAGCTCGGTGAACACCTTTTCCTTGACGCCGAGTTCCTCGAACACGGCTTCGATCACGAGGTCCGCGTCCTTCAGGTCGTCATAGGACAGCGTGGTCTTGAGCAGCGCCATGCGCTGTTCGTACTTGTCCTGCTTGAGCTTGCCTTTCTTGACCTGCGCCTCGTAGTTCTTCTTGATCGTGGCGATGCCGCGGTCCAGCGCTTCCTGCTTCATCTCCAGAATGGTGACCGGGATGCCGGCGTTCAGGAAGTTCATCGAGATACCGCCGCCCATGGTGCCGGCGCCGATCACGCCGACCGACTTGACGGGGCGCTGGGGCGTGTCACCGGGCACGTCGGGGATGTGCGAAGCCGCACGCTCGGCCATGAACAGGTGGCGCAGCGCGATCGATTCGGGGGTGAACATCAGCGCGGTGAAGATGCGGCGCTCTTCGGCCATGCCGTCGTCGAACTTCATCTTCGTGGCGGCCTGTACCGCATCGACGCACTTGAGCGGCGCCGGGTAGTTCTTCGACATGCCGCCGACCATGTTGCGCGCGAACTGGAAGTAGGCGTCGCCCTGCGGGTGCTTGCACGGCAGGCTGCGCACCAGGGGCAGCGCTTCGCCGGTCTTGCCGGCGACCGACTTCGCGAATTCGAGCGCTTCGTCGAACAGCGACTCGGCCGATGCTGCGAGCTTGTCGAACAGCTTCTGGCCCGGCAGCGAAGCGAGCAGTTCGCTCTTGACCGGCTCGCCGCTCACGATCATGTTGAGCGCAGTCTCGACGCCGAGTACGCGCGGCAGGCGCTGCGTGCCGCCCGCGCCGGGGATCAGGCCCAGCTTGACTTCAGGCAGCGCGACATTGGTGCCGGGCGCGACCACACGGTAGTGACAGCCGAGCGCGAGTTCGAGGCCGCCGCCCATGCAGATCGAATGGATCGCAGCCACGATCGGCTTGGTCGAGCCTTCGAGCGCGAGGATCACGCTCAGCAGATTGGGCTCCTGCAGCGCCTTGGGCGTGCCGAATTCCTTGATGTCCGCGCCGCCCGAAAACGCCTTGCCGGCGCCGGTGATGACGATCGCCTTGACCGCCGGATCGTCGATGGCCTTGGAGAGACCGTCAGTGATGCCGATGCGCGTCGAGAAACCGAGGCCATTGACCGGGGGGTTGGTCATGGTGATCACGGCGACGTCGCCGAGCACTTTGTATTCAGCCGTCATGCTGGGTTCCTTTGGATTGGGAGAGGATCGAAAAAAACGGGGCTCACGCTCAAAAAGCACGAGTGTTCTTTTTTGTGAAATTCTAGGCGTTTCGGAAGTCGCCGCAATGGCATTCAGTCGCTACCGAGACAACGTTCGTCGTCCCTAGACCTCCAGCCATTCCTTGCGGATGGCGGCATCGGCGCGCAATGAATCGGGCGTGCCGTCGAACACGATGCTGCCGTGGCCCATGACGAGCGCGCGGTCGGAGATCTGCATGGCAATGGTCAGCTTCTGCTCGATCAGCAGCACCGAGATGCCCTTGTCCTTGAGCGTGCGCAGGTACTGGCCCACCAACTCGACGATCTTCGGCGCGAGTCCTTCGGTGGGCTCGTCGATGATGATCAGGTCCGGGTCGCCCATCAGCGTGCGGCACAGCGTCAGCATCTGCTGCTCGCCGCCCGACAGCACGCCCGCCTCGGTGTGCTGCCGTTCCTTCAGGCGCGGGAACATCCCGTACATGTCGTCGAAGGACCAGCGGCTGCCTTTGCCCGAGCCCTTCTGGCCGAGCAGCAGGTTCTGGTGCACCGTCAGCTTCGGAAAGATGTCGCGGTTCTCCGGCACGTAGCCGATGCCCAGGTGCGCGATCTCGTAGGCCTTGCGGCGAAGGATGTCCTGCTCCTTCCAGTGCAGCTTCCCCTCCGCATGCACGAGGCCCATGATGGCCTTCGCGGTGGTCGAGCGGCCGGAGCCATTGCGGCCCAGCAGTGCGACGATCTCGCCGGGGCGCACGTCGAACGAAACACCATGCAACACATGGCTCTTGCCGTAATAGGCGTGGATGTCGTGAAGCTTCAACATATCAGTGTCCAGCGCCCTGAGCATCGGCGACCGCCGAACCGAGATAGGCTTCCTGCACGCGCGGATTGGCGCGCACCGCGGCCGGCGTGTCGAAGGCGATGACTTCGCCGTAGACCACCACGGCGATCTTGTCGGCGAGGCCGAACACCACGCCCATGTCGTGCTCCACCGTAAGCAGCGTCTTGCCGACGGTGACCTGCTTGATCAGCGAGATGAAATGCTGCGTCTCGGTCTTGCTCATGCCGGCGGTGGGTTCGTCAAGCAGGATCACGTCGGCGCCGCCTGCGATGGTCACGCCGATCTCCAGCGCACGCTGCTCCGCGTAGGTGAGGTTGACCGCGAGCACATCGCGCTTCTTGCCGAGGCCGACCTGGTGGATGAGCTCCTCGGTGCGCTCGTTGGCATCGTCGAGGTTCGAGAGAAAGCGCAGGAAGGTATAGCGGTAGCCGAGGCTCCACAGCACGCCGCAGCGCAGGTTCTCGAACACGCTGAGCTTCGGAAAGATGTTCGTGATCTGGAAGCTGCGCGACAGGCCCAGCCGGTTGATCTCGAACGGCCGCATGCCGTCGATGCGCTTGCCGTTGAGCAGCACTTCACCGCTCGTAGGCGCGAGCCGGCCGCTGATCAGGTTGAACAGCGTGGACTTGCCCGCGCCGTTCGGCCCGATGATCGCGACGCGATCGCCAGCCTCGACGGCGAGGTCCACGCCGCGGATGATTTCCGTCTTTCCGAAGCTCTTGCGCAAGCCTTTGAGCTCGATGGCGTGGGTCTTGTTCTGAACGTTGCTCATGCCATCTCCCTCCGCTTGATCTCGGCTTCGATCTCCTCCTGCGCATGTCCCCAGAGCCGCACGAAGCGACGGCGCACCGCTTCCAGCAGGCCGAGTCCGACCAGCAGGATCAGCGCCGCGCCGAACCAGCTCATGAACGACGAGGTGTCGAGCGTCACGCGCATGAAGTCGAGCGTCGGGCCCAACGCAGAGTTAAGCTGGATGTGATAAATCATCTCGATGATCGCGGCGGCACCGATCACCACGGGGATCGCGGTCAGCACCAGAGCGCCGTAAAGGCCCCAGAAGCGATTGAGCTTGCCGAACTTCGCAACGCGCAGGTTCATCATGATGAGACTCGCGATGCCGCCCGGCGCGAACATCACCATGAAGACGAACACCAGCCCGAAGTAGAGCTGCCAGGCCTTCGTGAGCTCCGACAGCAGCACCGCGGCGAACACCAGCAGCACCGCGCCGATGATCGGCCCGAAGAAGAAGACCGCACCGCCGAGGAAGGTGAAAAGCAGATAACTGCCCGAACGGAAGGCATTGAGGCTGTCCGCCGCGTTGACGATCTCGAAATTGATCGCCGCGAGACCGCCGCCGATGCCCGCGAAGAAGCCCGCGATGATGAAGGCGAAGTAGCGCACCCGCTGGGTGTTGTAGCCGATGAACTCCACGCGCTCCGGGTTGTCGCGCACCGCGTTCAGGATGCGCCCGAGCGGCGTGCCGGTGAAGGCGTACATCAGCCCGGTGCAGATGAAGCAGTACACCGCGATCAGGTAATACACCTGGTTCTGCGGACCGAAGGTGATGCCGAAGAAGGGCTTGCCGTAGACGCGGTCGGTGGTCACGCCGCCCTCGCCGCCGAAGAAGCCGGGGAACATCAGCGCCATCGATGCCACGAGCTCGCCGATGCCCAGCGTGATCATCGCGAAGGTGGTGCCCGACTTCTTGGTGGTGACGTAGCCGAAGAGGATCGCGAAGAAACTCCCCGCCAGACCGCCCACGATGGGGATCAGCACCAGCGGGATCGGCCAGCCGCCCTTGCCCGCGAGGTTCATCGCATGGATGGCGATGAACGAGCCGAGACCCACGTAGACCGCATGCCCGAAGCTGAGCATGCCGCCCTGCCCGAGCAGGATGTTGTAGCTCAGGCAGATGATGATGAGATAGCCCATCTGCGAGAGCATCGTGAGCGCCAAGCTGCTCTTGAAGATCATCGGCGCGACGATCAGCACGATCGCGAACAGCGACCAGATGATGATGCGTCCGAGGTTCCAGGGCTTGAAACGGTAGTAGGCGGGAGAAGTCGTCATGGTGCTCATGGATCAGTCTTCCCGGGTGCCGAGCAGACCCTTGGGCCTGAAGATCAGGATCAGGACGAGGAACAGGTAAGGAAGAATCGGCGCGACCTGTGAGATCGTGAGGTTCAGCAGCGGATAGCCGAAGGTGCTTTCGGTCACCGCGACGCCCATGGCCCTGAGGCCGGTTGCCATGGAATGGTCCAGCGCGACCGCGAAGGTCTGCACGATGCCGATCAGCAGTGACGCCAGGAACGCTCCCGCCAGCGACCCGAGCCCGCCCACGACGACCACCACGAAGATGATCGAACCGACCGATGCCGCCATCGCAGGCTCGGTCACATAGGTATTGCCGCCGACCACGCCCGCGAGCCCTGCCAGCGCGGCGCCGCCGCCGAACACCAGCATGAAGACGCGCGGCACGTTGTGGCCGAGTGCCTCTACCATTTCCGGATGCTTGAGCGCCGCCTGGATCACGAGGCCGATGCGCGTGCGCGTGAGCAGCAGCCACACCGACAGCAGCATCAGCAGCGCGACCAGCATGATGAAGGAGCGCGACTTCGGGAACTGCGTGCCGAAGAGCGTGAAGAGCGGCCCCTGCAGTTGCGTCGGAAGGCCGTAGGGCACGGTGGAGCGTCCCCAGACGAGTTGCACCACTTCGAGGATGAGGAACGACAGGCCGAAGGTCACCAGCAGTTCGGGCACATGGCCGTACTTGTGCACGCGGCGCAGGCTGTAGCGCTCGAAAGCGGCACCCATGGCGCCGACCAGCAGCGGCGCGATGAACAGCGCCGGCCAGAAACCGACGACGCCGGAGATGGTGTAGGCCAGGTAGGCCCCGAGCATGTAGAAGCTGGTGTGCGCGAAATTGAGCACGCCCATCATGCTGAAGATCAGCGTCAGGCCAGAGCTCAGCATGAACAACAGCAAGCCGTAGCTCACGCCGTTGAGCAGCGAGATGACGAAGAATTCGACGGTCATCGATTCGTTAGGTCACGTTTGAAAAAGAAAGAGGCCCGAGTGTTGAAGTCGGGCCTCGACCGGTCATGCCTCGCGAGGTATCAGGAGCTCGGACGCTTCATCTCGCACGTCGTCGGCGTGCTGGCGACGTAGGGCTCGAAGTACTTCACCGGAACGAAGGTGTAGCCCGTGCCTTCCTCGTCGACCGGGTACTTGCCGCCCGCCTTGTCCCATTTGGTGATGTAGAGGCCCTGCTGGAGCTGGTGGTCGGTCTTGCGCATCTCGACGTCGCCGTTGAAGCTCTTGAAGCGCATGCCTTCGAGCACCGGCGCGACCTTGACCGGATCGGTCGACTTGGCCTTGGCGAAGGCTTCGCTCAGCATCGTCAGGGCAGTGTAGGCCGACTGCGTGTAGAGGTCTTCCTTGAACCTCTTGGTGAACTCGGTGCCCAGGCGCTGGATCTCGCCGCCCATGTTGGTGTGGCCGTAGGCGACCTGGTACACCTTGCCGGCCGAGGCGGCGCCCATGGCCGTCGGCGTGCCGCTCACGCTGCCGTAGTAGACGAAGAACTTGACGTTGTTGAGGCCTGCGTCGTTGGCCGCCTTGATCAGGAGCGCGAGGTCGGAGCCCCAGTTGCCCGTGATGACGGAGTCCGCGCCCGATGCCTTGATCTTGGCGATGTACGGCGCGAAGTCGCGCACCTGAGCCAGCGGGTGGAGGTCTTCGCCGACGATCTGGATGTCGGGGCGCTTGCGGGCGAGATTTTCCTTCGCGTACTTGGCCACCTGCACGCCGTGCGAATAGTTCTGGCCGATGATGTAGACCTTCTTGATGTCCGGCTGGTCCTTCATGAAGGTGGTCAATGCTTCCATCTTCATGGAGGTGTCGGCATCGAGCCGGAAGTGCCAGTAGCTGCACTTGCTGTTGGTCAGGTCGGGATCGACTGCCGCGTAGTTGACGTAGAGGACTTCCTTGCCCGGATTGCGCGCGTTGTTCTTCTCCAGCGCGTCGATGATCGCCAGCGCCGCGCCCGAGCCATTGCCCTGCAGCACGTAGCGCGCGCCCTGGTCCATGGCCGAGCGCAGCGCGCTGGTGGTTTCCTGCGGGCTCAGCTTGTTGTCGATGCCGATGATCTCGAACTTGACGCCGGCGGCGTTCTTCTTGTTGAACTCCTCCGTGAGGAACTGATAGGTCTTCAACTGGTTGGTGCCAACCGCAGCCATCAGCCCAGAGAGCGGGTCGAGCCAGGCGACTTTCACGGTCTCTCCCTTCTGCGCGAGAGCACCGGTGGCGCATGCCGCAAGCACGGCAGCGGTGGCGAATTTCAGAGCGAACTTCATTGCGTGTCTCCTGGTCAGCTGTCGAAATGCGGGACGAGATTACAAGTGTTTGGAACCTCGCCCGTCAGGGAATGCCCGTAAGGAAATCGCCGCCGGGCCGGTTTCTATCACCCAGGCGACAGCGGGCCTCCTGTTGGTGCTACCCGGCGGTAGAAATCCGGCCTCAGACGCCCGGAAGCTTGTAGTCGCGCAGCTGCTCGCGCAGCCGGGCCTTGAGGATCTTGCCCGTCGCGCCGAGGGGGATCGCGTCGACGAAGACCACGTCGTCCGGGATCTGCCATTTGGCCGTCTTGCCCTCGTAGAAGGCGAGCAGTTCGTCGCGCGTGACCTCGCCGCCGGGCTTCTTCACCACCACCACGATCGGCCGTTCGTCCCACTTCGGATGCTTCACGCCGATGCATGCCGCCATCGCGATTGCTGGATGGGCCACAGCGATGTTCTCGACGTCGATCGAGCTGATCCATTCGCCGCCGGACTTGATCACGTCCTTGCTGCGGTCGGTGATCTGCAGGAAGCCGTCCGCGTCGATGGTCGCGACGTCGCCGGTCGGGAACCAGCCGCGTCCGTTCTCGTCGTCGACGAGCGGATTGCCGCCCTCGCCCTTGAAGTATTCCTTGACCACCCAGGGGCCCTTGACCAGCAGATCGCCGTAGGCCTTGCCGTCCCATGGCAGGTCCCGGCCGTCGCCGTCGATGATCTTCATGTCCACGCCGAAGATCGCCCGGCCCTGCTTCATGCGGATCGCGGTCTGCTCTTCCTGCGGCAGTGCGAGGTGCTTGTTCTTCAGCGTGCACAGGGTGCCGAGCGGCGACATCTCGGTCATGCCCCACGCATGCAGCACTTCGACGCCGTACTGCTGCTGGAAGGCATTGATCATGGCCGGCGGGCAGGCCGAGCCGCCGATCACCGTGCGCTTGAGCGTCGAGAAGCGCAGCCCGTTGGCCTGCAGGTGGCCGAGCAGCATCTGCCACACCGTCGGCACGCCGGCGGCGAAGCTCACCTTCTCGGCTTCGATCAGTTCATAGACCGACTTGCCATCGAGCGCCGGGCCCGGGAACACCACCTTGGCGCCGACCAGCGCGGCCGAGTACGGAATGCCCCAGGCATTGACGTGGAACATCGGCACCACCGGCAGCACGGAATCGCGCGCGGACAGCGTCATCACGTCGGGCAAGGCCGCCGCATAGGCGTGCAGCAAGGTCGAGCGATGGCTGTACAGCGCCGCCTTCGGGTTGCCGGTCGTGCCGCTCGTGTAGCACATGCTGGACGCCGAGTTCTCGTCGAAGCTCGGCCAGGCGTAGTCGGTGGAGCGCTGGCCCATCCAGGCCTCGTAACTCACCAGATTGGGGATTCCGGTGTCGGCCGGCAGCTTGTCGGCGTCGCACAGCGCGATCCATTTCTTCACCGTGGTGCATTTTGCGTGCACCGCCTGCACCAGCGGCAGGAAGGTCATGTCGAAGCAGAGGATCTGGTCTTCGGCATGGTTGGCGATCCACGCGATCTGGTCCGGATGCAGGCGCGGGTTGATGGTGTGCAGCACGCGGCCGGAACCGCTGACGCCGTAATACAGCTCCAGGTGGCGGTAGCCGTTCCACGCCAGCGTCGCGACGCGATCGCTGAACAGCAGTTGTTCGTCCTCGAGCGCATTGGCCACCTGTCGCGACCGTGCGGCGACCTGCCGCCATGTGGTGCGGTGGATATCGCCTTCCACCCTGCGCGAGACGATCTCGGCGTCGCCGTGGTGGCGCTCGGCGAACTCGATCAGCGACGAGATCAGCAACGGTTGGTCCTGCATCAAACCCAGCATCTATTGGCTCCTTCTTGAACGGGCTTTGTCGATTCGGCGGCAACGCGATGTCACCAGCGCCTTGCGGGCAAAGGTTCACCCAGCAGGGCGCGTCACACAATGACAGAAACCCGCAGTAAACCCGCAGTCGAAGCCGGCACACGTCGTGTGCGGGACAATCCGCCCATGAGCACGCTTGCAGAAGAAACCGAAGTCGTGGATCTCGGCTTGCGCTGGGTTCCTGGCTTCTCGTCGCTGGGCCCCGCGTTCTTCACCGAACTCCGGCCGACGCCGCTGCCCGAGCCCTACTGGGTGGGCCGGAACCTCTCCATGGCGATGGAACTCGGGCTGGATGCCGACCGGTTCGAATCTGACGACGCCCTGGCGGCTTTCACGGGCAATGCGCGCGTGGCCGGCACGCGGACGCTCGCCACGGTCTATAGCGGGCACCAATTCGGTGTGTGGGCCGGCCAGCTCGGCGACGGCCGCGCGATTCTCCTTGGGGAAACCGAGGGCGGGCTCGAGGTCCAGCTCAAGGGCAGCGGGCTCACGCCCTACTCCCGCATGGGCGATGGCCGCGCGGTCCTGCGCTCCAGCATTCGCGAATTCCTCTGCAGCGAGGCAATGAATGCGCTCGGCATTCCGACGACGCGCGCCCTGTGCGTGACCGGCTCCGATGCCCCCGTGCGCCGCGAGGAAATCGAAACCTCCGCCGTCGTGACCCGGGTTGCGCCGACCTTCATCCGCTTCGGCCATTTCGAGCACTTCGCCGCCCGCGAGCGCGACGAGGAACTGCGCGCCCTGGCCGACTACGTGATCGACCGCTACTACCCGGCCTGTCGCACCACCGACCGCTTCAACGGCAACGCCTACGCCGCGCTGCTCGAAGCGGTGAGCGAACGTACCGCGGCGCTGCTTGCGCAATGGCAGGCTGTCGGCTTCTGCCATGGGGTGATGAACACCGACAACATGAGCATCCTCGGGCTCACCATCGACTATGGGCCGTTCCAGTTCCTCGACGGCTTCGATCCGCGACACATCTGCAACCACAGCGACACGTCCGGACGTTATGCCTACAACCAGCAGCCCAACGTGGCGTACTGGAATCTCTTCTGTCTCGCACAAGCGCTGCTGCCGCTCGTCGGCGACCAGGAGATCGCGGTCGCCGCGCTCGAGTCGTACAAGACCATCTTCCCGGACGAATATGAAGCGCGCATGCGCGCGAAGCTCGGGCTGCCGGACCGGTCCGACGCCGATCGCCCGCTGATCGAGCAGTTGCTGAAACTGCTGGCGCAGGAAAAGGTCGACTACCCGATCTTCTGGCGCCGGCTCTCCCGGGTCGTGGCCGGCGACAATCCGGACACGGTCCGCGACCTGTTCATCGACCGCGACGGCTTCGACGCGTGGTTCCGGTCGTTCACCGAGCGCCACGCCGACATTTCCCCGGCGAAGGCGGCCGACCTGATGCTCGCCAGCAATCCCAAGTTCGTGCTGCGGAACCATCTGGGCCAGCAGGCCATCGAAGCCTCCCAGCGCAAGGACCATTCGGGCGTCGCCACCTTGCTGGCGCTGCTCGAATCCCCATTTGAAGAACACGCCGGCCACGAGGACTTCGCCGGCTTCCCGCCCGACTGGGCTTCAACGATCGAAATCAGCTGTTCATCATGACCGCACCCATCCAGAAGACCGACGCCGAATGGAAAGCCATCCTTGCCGACAAAGGTGCCGAGCGCGGCGCCTTCGAGGTCACGCGCCATGCGGCCACCGAGCGCCCTTTCACCGGCAAATACGAAGCGCACTGGGAAGACGGCACCTACCACTGCATCTGCTGCGGGGCCAAGCTGTTCGAATCGGCGACCAAGTTCGACGCAGGCTGCGGCTGGCCCAGCTTCTCGCAGGAGGCGGTGCCCGGCGCAATCCGCAACATCGTCGACCGCTCGCATGGCATGGTTCGCACCGAAAATGTGTGCGCCAATTGCGGCGCGCACCTTGGCCACGTGTTTCCCGACGGGCCGACCGAGACGGGCCTGCGCTACTGCATGAATTCGGCCGCGCTGGACTTCCAGAAGCGCTGAGCCGCCGCGAAAGACCGAACGCCCCATCATGAAACTGATCCTCGACTTCTTCCCCATCCTGCTCTTCTTCGGGGCGTTCAAGCTTTACGACATCTACACCGCCACCGGCGTGCTGATGGCCGGCACCGTCATCCAGATGAGCATCATCTGGCTGCGCGAGCGCAAGCTGCTGCCGATGCAGAAGGCCACGCTGGTGCTGATCCTGCTCTTCGGCTCGCTGACGCTGGCGCTGCACGACGACCGCTTCATCAAGTGGAAGCCGACGGTGCTGTACGGCGCGATGGCCCTGGCGCTCGCGGTGGCGCTATGGGGCTTCAAGAAGAACTTCCTGAAGATGCTGCTGGGCACCCAGCTCGACCTGCCGACGCACATCTGGGGCCGGCTCAACGTGGCGTGGGTCGCGTACTGCTTGTTCATGGCCGTGCTCAATGGCTATGTGGCGGCGTATTTCAGCACTGAGGCGTGGGTCAATTTCAAGTTGTGGGGGTACGTCTTCCCGATCGTGTTCCTGGTCGCGCAAGGCCTGTACATCTCGCCGTACCTCAAGTCCGACGAGCCCGCCGCATGAGCGCAGCGCCGGGCCGCCCAAAGCAAGCTCGCACCCCCTCGGGGGGCAGCGAGGACACGAAGTGCCGAGCATGGGGGCGCACATGATGCCGCCGACCTCACGCGATCTCGAGGCGCGGCTGCGCGACGCGCTCCAGCCGACCATGCTCGAAGTCATCGACGAGAGCGCCGCGCACGCCGGCCATTCGGGCGCCAACGCAGAGGGGTACGGCACGCATTTCCGGGTGCGAATCGCCTCGCCGCGCTTCGCCGGCAAGTCCCGCGTGGCGCGCCATCGGCTTGTGTATGATGCGCTGCAGCTTTTCATCGCACAGGGTCTTCACGCGATTGCCATCGAGACGTTCTAAGCCGCTCTGATCGCACCCCGGCCGTACTCCTTGCGGCGAAAAACTCCCCTCCCTTTTTCATCCAGCGCTTTACTCAACCGCGCCCAAGGCGCGTCTACCTCCCAGGACAGAGGCTCCCAACATGAAGAAACATATCCTGCACGCCGTCGCAGCCGCCGTACTCGTTGGCGCGGTCCCCGTGGCCGCCTTGGCGCAGAACGCGGCCATCGTCAACGGCAAGCCGGTTCCGAAGGCGCGCATGGAAGTGCTGGCTCAACAGCTGGCCGCCGCCGGCCGGCCCGTCACGCCCGAGATGCAAGACCAGCTCCGCGAGGAAGTCATCGCCCGCGAGGTCTTCATGCAGGAAGCGCAGAAGCAGGGCCTGGATGCCACCGACGACTACAAGAACCAGCTCGAACTCGCGCGCCAGGCAATCCTGATCCGCCAGCTGTTCGAGAACTATCGCAAGACCAACACCGTGTCGGACGCCGACGCCAAGGCCGAGTACGACAAGTTCGTCGCCGCCAACAGCGGCAAGGAATACAAGGCCCGCCACATCCTGGTCGAGACCGAAGACCAGGCCAACAAGATCCTTGCCGACCTCAAGAAGGGCGCCAAGTTCGAGGACATCGCCAAGAAGCAGAGCAAGGACCCGGGATCGGGCGCCAACGGCGGCGACCTCGACTGGGCATCGCCCGCGAGCTTCGTGCCCGAGTTCTCCGAAGCGATGGTCAAGCTCGGCAAGGGCGAGATGACCCAGAAGCCGGTCAAGTCGCAGTTCGGCTATCACATCATCCGTGTGGACGACATCCGCCAGGCGCAACTGCCGAAGTTCGAGGAAGTGAAGCCGCAGATCGTCCAGCAGCTGCAGCAACAGCGCCTGCAGAAGTACCAGGAAGACCTGCGCGCGAAGGCGAAGGTCGAGTAAGCGGCCCGGCCTCCCTTCCAGGCGAAGCGGTCCCTCGGGACCGCTTTTCTTTTGGGCTCATCGCGGGACGATGCGACAGGCGCGGGCCCTGACGTCGGTATTTCCATCGTCGTCGATGAGCGTGAAGGCGGCCGTAGCCTCCGTTCTGGCTGCGTCCTCCGGTTTGATGTCCACGTCCGCATCGCCGTGTGGCGCGACCGTGAGGGCCTCGGCCACTTCCTCGGCGGCGTGCGTGAACTGCAGCTTGGCCAGGTTCGCGAAGTACGGCGTGGGATTCTTCACCGTCAGGTGCGGGCGTCCGGGTTCGTCGTCGAGCAGGAATTCGAGCTTGGCCGCCACCTCGCTCGATGATGCCGACAAGCCCTGCGGGCGCACGAAGACCTTCATCTGCGTGCGGATCGCCACCGTGAGCGTGGCCGTATCGAGCGAACGGTCGAGTTCGGTGGGCGGAATTTCGTAGAGGTTCAGCCAGAACAGCGACTCGCGATCCTTGGGCAGCGGTGCGCCCGAATACAGCAGGCGCAGGCTGATCTGGCCGTGAGGGTCCATGCGGAAGATCGGCGGCAAGGGAAGGATCGGCGCGCGCGAGTTCTCGGGCAGCGAATCGAGTTCGCCGTCATCCACCCACGCCTCCACCACGACCGGGTAGTCATTCAGATTGATCAGTTGCAGGGAACGCTCGCCCGCGCCGGCCATGAAGACGACCCGGGTCGACTCGGCCACGACGCCGGCGAAGGCGTTTCGCCCCGCGAACAACCCGATTGCCAGCAAGAAGAGGATGCGAGCGAACGGCATTCGAAGGATCGCCATGAGGTCGACTCCTGTTACTGGACGCGGATGACGACCTGCGCCCGCGCGTTGATCTTGCCCGGCGTCACGGTGCGGCCCGGGATCCTCTTGAGCGTCGCCTGCAGGCGCTTGGTGTAGCTCGTCACGCCCGCGGCGACGCCAGTGGAGGACGCGTCGCTCAGCACGGCGTACCAGCCGGCGTTGTTGCCGCTGCCGGTCACCATCTCGTTGCCGAGGAAGTTGAGCGGCGTGCCATTGGCGAGAGCGAGCGAGATCCCCACGCCGGTCGCGACGCCGGAATCCGTCCCGTATCCATCGGGCAGCAGATAGGTCGCCCCACCGCCGGCTGTGGTCAAGCCCTGAGCAGCCGCGCTCTGGTAGTTGGCCGCCGGGACGAGCACGCCCATCGCGGTCTGCCCGGCGTTGACCCCGCTCGCGAGCGCAGTCAGCCCGGTGTTGGCCGGCGCACCGGTCTGGCATTCGAAGGTGATGTCGATCGGCATCTGCCGCGTGGCGCCGGCCTCGAGCTCCGCAACGGTCATCAGCGGGAAGCGGACATTCGGTGTCACGTTCGTCACCGCACAGGTGGCCGAGCGGCGCACGGTGAGGCGGTTGTACAGATTGATCGTGCCGGGCCAGGCGTTGTACCAGCCGTCGAAGTATGAATTCGAGTCGCGCCCGTCCACCAGATTGTTCGACCAGCCCGGCCCCTTGAACGCGATGTAGGCCGCCGGCTGGGAATAGCTGTAAATGCCAGAACCGGTAGAGCCCTCCGTGTTGCTGACACGGAACAGTTCCACCCGCACGTCGCTGAAGTTCTTGGCCTTGACCAGGATCTTGCCCTGGCTGTCGCGGTCCAGGCCGGTCAGCGGCCGGGATTGCCAGTAGCGGCTGAAGTAGTTGCCGGTCTGCGTGTGCGTGACGCGGATCACCATGCCCCGAAAGTAGGTCCGGTAAGCGCCTGGCAAGCCGAAGCTCGCGCCGTCCTCGTAGCGGCCGCCGTAGTCGTTGTCGCCGTTGGTCGCATAGAACTCGAAGAGGCTTCCTGCGTCCGCCGCATCACAGCGGAACAGCACCTGCTCGGCGGTGTAGGCCTCGTTGCCCAGCATGAGGATGCTGGCGCTGCCGCTGGCCAGCAAGGTGCCGTCGGGCTGGAAGGTGCTGCTGTTGAGATTCACCGACGAGACCGCGAGGCCGCTGGCGCCGGCGGTGTCGAGCGACCCCGTCCAGGTGTTGTGCGTGCCGTGTGCCGGGTCGACGTAGTACACGTCGTTGCTCGGATAGGTCATCCCGGGCGCATAGCTGATCCGGTAGCAGGTGGCCCACGCGGGAACGCACAGGCTCAGCATCGCAGCCAGCGCTCCCCAGGTGAGCCACCTGCACGCGCGGAGCATGGAAGTGGAGGCACGGATGGGGATGGATGTCGGCGCCATGTTCATCCTCTCAACGCCCGGCCGTCCGGCACGCGGCTTCGAAGCGATGCAGCAGTTCATCGGCCTTCGGGTCGATGTTGAACGGGAAGTCGCAGCGCTCCGACGGCGCGTCGCCCCATTTGACCGTCAGCACGCCTTCGGTTTGGCCGACCCGCGCATAGACCTGGCCGCCCTGCCCCACCATGCCGACGTTCACGCCATCGCTCGCGAGGACCGGCGCACCCAGCGGCAATGGCTTTCCGCTTTCGGTGCCGACACGCGCCAGCAGCGCATAGCCGATGCGGGTGGCGAACTTGAGGTGGACCGCCGCGCCGGCCGATGGTGCGGTCCGCTGCAGGCTGCCGTCGAGTTCGGCGTTGCGGTTGATGCCTTGCGAGTCGAGCCCGACATCGTTGTAGCGGTACGGGGCGAGCGAAGGAATGATCGCGAAGCCGGCACCGTCCACGCGCGCGCCCAGCCCGTTGCGCACCGCGGCACCGCTGGCGCCTGGCGCCTCGACCACTCCGAAGGTTTCGCTCAGGTAGGGCCCGGGCGTCAGGCCTCCGGCATGTGCGACCAGCGCACCGCGCGCGCTGGCGCCCGCCTGCCAGAAGCCGGTGCCGCGCGAATAGCTCGCGCCGACGCTGGCAATGGACAGCCGCTTCTGCAGGTTGCCGCTGACGCTCGTCGCCGACGACGACGTTCCGCCGGACTCGGCACTGTCGTAGGCGTCATGCGTCGCGCTGATGCCGTAGCTGAGCGTCTGCGCCTCGTCCGCGACACCGGAGACCGAGGTCTGGTAGCTCGTGCCGCCACCGCTTCTGCGGACCACCGATCCCGACGCCGACGCGGTGCGCGGCCCCGAGCCCAGCGGAATCGAGACGGTGAACATCACCACGTTGACGAGTCGCGAATCGATCGCCAGCACGGCAGGCGCTGTGAAGTTGGGGAATGCCGCAGCCGCCGTGTTCGTGCCGAAGAGCGCCCCGGTACGTTGGCGGGAGATGTTGACGCCGTAGCTGATCGACCGAAACACGTTGCTGTAGCTGAGCTGGAATTGCGTGTCGCGGTCCTTCAGCCGGCCGTGGTAGTCGCTCAGCGATGCGGTGAGGAACAGTTGCCCGTAGCTGCCCAGGCTCTGGTTCGCATTGGCGACGAGTTGGTTGCGCAGCAGGTACGTGGTCGACTGAAGAATGGTCAGGTTCGGCTGCGCGGCCAGCGAAGCCAGCGCATCGGACATCTCCCGATAGCCCTGCGAGTAGTGGTAACCCGTCAGTGCGAGGCTCGTGCCCATCGGCTGGAACGACTGGCTGTACGACACGCCGACGCGCCAGCCGGTCAGGTTGCCGTCGCCCGAGGGGTTCTTCGAAACCGCATAGGTCGCGTCGCTTCCCAACGCACCGAACGAGGTTCCCCAGACCACCCCGCCGAGCAGGGCCTGGTAGTCGCTCGCGCCGCGTACGCCGAGGTTTGCAGTCAGTTCGTTCGAGAGGCCATGCTGGTACACGCCTTCGCCGAAGACGGCGCGGCTGTCCTCGATGTTGCGCACGCGGCCCACGGTGGCTGCGTACCGCGACGTGCCGGGCCGCATCGAGCCCGGAACCGCCGCGAACGGCACCGTGAAAGTCGACACCCGGCCGTCCGCCTCGGTGACCGTCACCTGCAGGTCGCCCTGGAAGCTGGTGGGGTACAGGTCCTCGATCGAGAACGGACCGGGGGCCACCGTCGTCTGGTAGATCTCGTTGCCCGCTTGCCGCACTGTCACGCGCGCATTCGTCAATGCAACACCGCGCACCACCGGCGCGAACCCCCGCTGGGAGTCGGGCAGCATGCGCTCGTCCGTGGCGACCTGGACGCCCTCGAAGCCGACCGTGCCGAACAGGCGTCCGGTCGTGAAGCTCTGGCCGATGGTCAGTTCGCTGCCCCAGTCCGGCAAGGCCCGCTGGGCGTAGGCGCGGATGGAGTTCCAGTGGCCTTCGCTGGTGTCGCGGCCGGCGAAATAGCTGTAGCTGGACTGCTGCCGGAAGCGCCACATGCCAAGGTTCGCGCCGAAGTTCATCCCGAGGAACATCGATTCGTTGGAAGTGCCCTGGCTGCTCGCGCGGAAGTAGTTGGCGTCGTAGTTGAGAAAACCCGCGGTGACGCCCGGATCGATGTCCGCCCGATCGACCGCCCCGCGGATCGTTCGCTTCATCAGTGCCTGCGGGATCGACAGGTCCAGCCGCAGCCGGGGCACATCGAAACTCGTGCGCGCGCCGGGAATGCGCTGGCCGAGGGGCCGGCAGGCCTGCGTGGCGTCGTCCGCCGCCCCCTCCGCGGGCGCCGTGAAACTGGAGGGCAGCACGCCGGCAGCCACGAGAAACGACGTCTCCAGGCACGGCGCCACCTCGTTGCCGACCGCGCGGAATTCCACGTTCTTGCGCGAGCGGAACATGCCGTTGACGAAGACGTCGACCTGGTACACGCCAGGGTCGACCGCCTGGACCCGATTGAAGCGCTCGATGTCGCCGGCCCCGAGCGAAGAACCCAGCAGGAAACGGCTGTCGAACTGGTAGGCCGCCGGCGCTTCGGGCTCCGCGGCCTGGCCCGAAGACGAAAACAGCGCTGCGCCGATGGCGGACCCCCAAAAAAACGCCGGCCGTGCTCGCATCAGGAAGTCGGATTCGCGCCCTAGCGGCCGACGAGGAGAGGCACCTCGGCGTTGTTTTCGCCGCCATAGTCGTTGACGAAGACGAACTTGACGCTCCACCCGCCGGCCGCGAGATCTTCATCGCTCTTGATGCGCCATTCGAACGTGGACTTGGGCGCCACCATGTCCGGCTGAAGGGCGACGCCGCCCCGCCCGGACTTGACGATCTGCGCATTCGTCAGGGATACATGGAATGCCGAGTCGTTCGTTGCCACGACCTTCCATTCGCTGCCCTCGCGAGTAAGGCCGAACCTGAGCTTTTCCGCCGCGCGTTCGGGCTCGCCCGCCAAGCCGCTCGGCCGGTAGAACAGCTTCACCCGATTGCGCAGCAGCAACAGCATCTTGTTGCGATCGGCCTCCGCCTGGCTCAGTGCCGGAATCTGCACCGCATTGATGAAGAAGACGGATTCGCGATCCTGCGGCAGGTCCTTGCCGGTGAAGATGAGGCGTGCGGTTTGCCCGGCCTTGGACTCCATACGGAAAACGGGCGGCGTCACCACGAAGGGCGCCTTCGCGGTCTCCGGCGTGGAGTTGGGATCGCCGCTGTCGACCCAGACCTGGACGACGTTAGGAACATCGTCCTGGTTGGTGAACTGGATGCTGCGTTCCGCAGCGCCGCCCGGATAGATGACTCGCGTGCCGGTCATCACCACGCTGGCCAAGGAGGAAAAGGCCGCGAACCCGGCCACGAAGAGTGACAGCAGCAAGCGAACCTTGCGTCTCATACGGATACCCCCTCCAGAGCGCAATGCCGATCGCCCTCCGGCGATCGGCAATTTTTCGCAGCCTACTGCGAATCCGCGTGAATCGATCTTTTCCCGTTGACCTTGACAAGCTTCCCCGGCCCTGTCCGACACGCCGGGGAACTGCAGCTTACGGGTAGGTCACCGCGTATTGAACCGCGCTGATCACGCTGCCCGGCGTGGCCGCGCCTTCCGCGTAATAGCGCACCGCGAATTGATGCGAAGCCGTGGTTTCGTTCGCCGCCACGACCAGGCCCGGGGCCGAATGACCGCCGGTCAGATTGAACGGCGTGCCGCCCTGCGGATCGAGCAATTGCAGGCTCACGTTCGAGGCGGTGCCGGTATTCGCGAGATTGCCGCTGCCGGTCACGGTATTCGGCATGAACGTCGTATTGATAGCCTGCGCCGATCCGCTGGTCGCGCAACCGCTGACGGAAACGGTGAATTCGGTCTCACCGGCCGACTTGCCCAGGACATTGAGTTCGGACTGGCTGACCGTCGGCAACAGGACGACCGGATTGGTCGCATTGCCGTTCACGGCCACCGAGCAGGTCTGCGCGGCGACTTCGCCCTGGAAGGTGATGGTGTTCGCACTTTGAGCAAAGGCGAAGAAGGGGGTGGAGACGAGGGCTGCGAAGAGAATCGACTTGTTCATGGAAATACCTTTAATTGAAATGTTGAAAAATTTGATGGCTCGATTTTGACATTTCGCACCACCCATCAAAAGGAAAGAATCCACAAATTAATTATTCTTGTCTTTGCGATGTCTTCCTGCCTCGGTCTTCGAAGATCAATATTTATTGATCAACTCAACCATGACTCAACTGTAATTAAATGGTCGATCCGGATGAATAAGAACTTTCTCAAAAATCAAGAACTTTCTCTATAGGCGATGGGAAAAGCACCAGAGAAAGCGAGCGCGGCCGCGCGCCCCTCGAGGGCGGCGGCCGTGTGGCCCGGGCGGAAATGCATGCCCCTGCAGCCGCCCCGAAGGGCGACAGCAGGGGCCGATCAAACGCTGAAAGAGAGGATGGGCGGCGTCAGCCGACCCACTTGCGCGCGTTGCGCCAGATACGCATCCATGGGCTGAGCTCGCTCCGGTTGGCCGAAGTCCAGCTCATCTGGATGTTGCGGAAGACGCGCTCCGGATGCGGCATCAGCGCGGTGAAGCGGCCATCGGGCGTCGTCACCGAAGTCAGTCCACCGGCGCTGCCGTTGGGATTGAATGGGTAGCGCTCGGTCGGCTGGCCATGGTTGTCCACGTAGCGCATGGCCGCGATGGCCTTGGCCGCATCGCCGCGGTGACGGAAGTTGGCATAGCCCTCGCCGTGCGCGACCGCGATCGGCAGGCGGCTGCCGGCCATGCCGGCGAAGAAGAGGCTCGGCGAATCCAGCACCTCGACCATCGACAGGCGGGCCTCGAAGCGTTCGCTCTGGTTGGTGGTGAAACGCGGCCACGCCTCGGCGCCCGGGATGATGTCGGCCAGCTCGGCGAACATCTGGCAGCCGTTGCACACGCCCAGGCCGAAGGTATCGCTGCGGCCGAAGAAGCCCTTGAACTGCTCGGCCAGACGCGGGTTGAAGGTGATGCTGCGCGCCCAGCCGATGCCGGCGCCCAGCGTGTCCCCGTAGCTGAAGCCGCCGCAGGCCACCACCCCCTTGAAGTCCGCCAGATCCGCCCTGCCCGTCTGCAGGTCGGTCATGTGGACATCAAAGGCCTCGAAGCCGGCTTCGGTGAAGGCGTAGGCCATCTCGACGTGCGAGTTGACGCCCTGCTCGCGCAGGATCGCGACCTTGGGACGCGCGAGGTTCAGGAACGGCGCGGCGACGTTTTCGAGAACGCCAGCGGCCAGATGCACGTGCATGCCAGGGTCCTGCGGATCGCCGGCGGCCGCGTGCTCGGCGTCGGCGCAGTCCGGGTTGTCGCGGTCGCGGCAGATCTGCCAGCTCACCGAATCCCAGACCTGGTGCAGGTCGCTGAGACTTGCGCTGAAGACCGACTTGGCGTCGCGCCACACCTCGACCTTGCCCTTGCCCGCGTCCATCGACGAACTCTCGGGACGGGTCTTGCCGACGAAATGGCTGTGGGTGCTCAGACCATGAGCGCGCAGAGTCTGCATGACGTCATTGCGGTCCGCGGTGCGCACCTGCAGCAGCATGCCCAGTTCTTCGTTGAAGAGCGCCTTGAGCGTGAGTTCCTCGCGCCGCGCGCTGACCTGCCCGGCCCAGTTCTTGGCATCGCCGTACTCGGCGCGGCTGTCGCTGATGCCGTCGCCTTCGGTGACCAGCATGTCGACATTGAGCGCGACCCCGACGTGGCCCGCAAAGGCCATTTCGCAGGCCGCCGCGAAGAGGCCGCCGTCGCTGCGGTCGTGCATCGCGAGGATCTTGCCTTGGGCGCGCAGTGCATTGACCGCGCTCACCAGCTTCACGAGATCCTGCGGATCGTCGAGGTCAGGCACTGCATCGCCGCTCTGCTCCAGCGTCTGCGCGAGGATGCTGCCGGCCATGCGCAGCTTGCCGCGTCCAAGGTCGATGAGCACCAGCGTGCTGTCGGGCTCGGTGGCATCGAGCTGGGGCGTGAGCGTGCCTCGCACATCCGCGACCGTCGCAAAGGCGCTCACGATCAGGCTGACCGGCGAGGTGACTTTCTTGTCCGCGGCGCCTTCCTTCCACTGCGTACGCATCGACAGCGAATCCTTGCCGACCGGAATCGAGATGCCGAGCGCCGGGCAGAGTTCGAGGCCCACCGCCTTCACGGTTTCGTAGAGCGCCGCATCCTCGCCGGCCTCGCCGCAGGCAGCCATCCAGTTGGCGGACAGCTTGACGCGCGACAACTCGATCGGCGCGGCCAGCAGGTTCGTGATCGCCTCGGCCACCGCCATGCGGCCGGAAGCCGGTGCGTCGAGCGCGGCGAGCGGCGTGCGCTCGCCCATGCTCATCGCCTCGCCGGCGAATCCCTTGTAGTCGGCCAGCGTGACCGCGCAATCGGCCACCGGCACCTGCCACGGTCCGACCATCTGGTCGCGGTGGCTCATCCCGCCGACCGTGCGGTCGCCGATGGTGACCAGGAAGCGCTTCGATGCCACGGTGGGGTGCGAAAGCACGTCTATCGCGGCCTTTTGCAGATCGACGCCGGTCAGGTCGAGCGGCTTGAAGCGGCGCACGATCGACTTCACGTCGCGCAGCATCTTGGGCGGCTTGCCGAGCAGCACGTCCATCGGCATGTCGACCGGCTGGTCTTCAGCGCCCTCGTCGGCCAGCAGCAGCTGGCGTTCGTCGGTGGCAACGCCCACGACGGCGAACGGGCAGCGCTCACGCTCGCAGAAACTGCGGAACAGGTCGAGCGATTCGGGAGCGATCGCCAGCACATAGCGCTCCTGGCTCTCGTTGCACCAGATTTCCTTGGGCGCCATGCCGGATTCTTCGAGCGGCACCGCCCGCAGGTCGAAGCGCGCGCCACGGCCGGCGTCGTTGGTGATTTCGGGGAAGGCGTTGCTCAGGCCGCCTGCACCGACGTCGTGGATCGCGAGGATCGGGTTGGCCGCGCCCTGCTGCCAGCAGTGGTTGATGACCTCCTGCGCACGACGCTCGATCTCGGGGTTGCCGCGCTGGACGGAGTCGAAGTCGAGTTCGGCCGCGTTCGCGCCGGTCGCCATCGAGCTGGCGGCGCTGCCGCCCATGCCGATACGCATGCCGGGCCCGCCGAGCTGGATCAGGAGCGTGCCGGCCGGGAACTGGATCTTCTTGGTCTGCGCCGCGTCGATGCTGCCGAGGCCGCCCGCGATCATGATCGGCTTGTGATAGCCGCGCTGCACGGTGTCGACGTCGCTCGCCGCGGTCTGCTCGTACTCGCGGAAGTAGCCGAGCAGGTTCGGCCGGCCGAATTCGTTGTTGAACGCGGCGCCGCCGAGCGGGCCCTCGGTCATGATCTGGAGCGGGCTGGCGATGTGCTCGGGCTTGCCGTAGCTGCCCTCCTTCGGCCAGAGCTTCGAGACGGTGAAGCCGGTCAGGCCCGCCTTGGGACGCGAACCGCGCCCGGTGGCGCCTTCGTCGCGGATCTCGCCGCCCGCGCCGGTCGATGCGCCAGGGAAAGGCGAAATCGCGGTCGGGTGGTTGTGCGTCTCGACCTTCATCAGCACATGGTGAGTCGCGTCGGTCTTGCCGTAGCAGGCCGAACCGGCTGCCGGCACGAAGCGCTCGACCGCATGGCCTTCCATGATCGAGGCGTTATCCGCGTAGGCGACGATGGTGTGCTGCGGGTTCTGCCGCTCGGTGTGCCGGATCATCGAGAACAGGCTCTGCGGCTGCGGCTGGCCGTCGATGATGAAGTCGGCGTTGAAGATCTTGTGGCGGCAATGCTCGCTGTTGGCCTGCGCGAACATCATCAGCTCGACGTCGCTCGGGTTGCGGCCCAGCCTGGTGAACGCATCGACGAGGTAGTCGATCTCGTCCTCGGCCAGCGCGAGGCCGAAGGTCTTGTTGGCTTCGACCAGCGCGGCACGTCCGCCGCCCTGCACATCGACATGGGCCATCGGCTGCGGGGGCAGTTCGGCGAAGAGACCGGCGGCGGCGTCGAGGCGCGGCAGCACGGACTCGGTCATCCTGTCATGCAAAAGCGCTGCGACGGCAGCGAACTTGTCGCCGTCGAGCGCGGCCGACTTGCCGAGCGCCTTGTCCAGCAGCGGCGCCTTCAGCGTCAGGTGGTATTCGGTGACCCGCTCGACCCGGTGCAGGGCCAACCCGCAGTTGTGGGCGATGTCGGTGGCCTTGGACGCCCAGGGCGACACGGTGCCCAGGCGCGGCGTGACCACGACGGTCGCGCCGGTCTTCGCCGGGGCGACGAAGGGCTCCCCGTAGCCCAGGAGCGCCGAAAACTGCTCGCGCGCCGCCGCGTCCGGCGCCTTGTCGGTGCTGACCAGGTGCACGAACCGGGCACCGACGCCTTCGATGCGGGGCTCCACGGCCTGAAGCTTCGGCAGGAGTTGCCGTGCCCGGAAGTCGCTGAGTGCGCTGCCGCCCTCGAAGAAAGTCACCACATGGGCGGGATGGGAAGACGGGTTCACGGGCAACGTCACGTTCGGCTTGGCCGGGTGGCCGGATTGAGGATGAAGAAAGCGTAGACGGCGGCAGCCGCTGACTGGGGCCATCCGCGCGAACCCTGAATTTTAGGCCACCGCCGGGCCGCTCCGAAGGTGGCCGCAGCTCCTCGGGGGCCGCGAGGGCGCGAAGTGCCCGGCCCGGGGCAGGATCGAGATGTCAATGGGATAATTCCGGCCCATGAGCATTACCTACAAAGACGCCGAAGGCGTGGCCGGCATGCGCGTGGCGTGCCGCCTCGCGTCCGAAGTGCTGGACCACCTGACCCCTCACATCAAGCCCGGCGTCACCACCAACGAGATCGACAAGCTCGCCCACGACTACATCACGCAGGTCCAGGGCGCGATCCCCGCCCCGCTGAACTACATGGGCGCCAGCAGCGTGCCCTACCCGAAGTCGATCTGCACCTCGGTCAACCACGTGGTCTGCCACGGCATCCCGAACGACAAGCCGCTCAAGAAGGGCGACATCGTCAACCTCGACATCACCGTCATCAAGGACGGCTGGCACGGCGACACCAGCCGCATGTTCATCGTCGGCGACGCTTCGATCGCGGCCAAGCGCCTGTGCGCGATGACGTACGAAGCCATGTGGCACGGCATTGTCAAGGTCAGGCCGGGCATCCATCTCGGGGACATCGGCCACGCGATCCAGCGCTTTGCCGAAGGCAACGGCTTCTCGGTGGTGCGCGAGTTCTGCGGCCACGGCATCGGGCGCGGTTTTCATGAAGAACCGCAGGTGCTGCACTACGGCCGGCCCGGCACGCTCGAAGAACTCAAGCCCGGCATGACCTTCACCATCGAGCCGATGATCAACGCCGGCAAGCGCGACATCAAGGAAGACGCCAAGGGCGGGCAGTACGACGGCTGGACCATCGTCACGCGCGACCATTCGCTCTCCGCGCAGTGGGAGCACACGGTGCTGGTCACCGAGACCGGCTACGAGGTCCTCACGCTGTCGGCCGGAAGCCCGCCACCCCCCGACTTCGTGACCGCCGCGGCTTGAAACCGGGCGTGCTCTTCAGGGGAGCCATGATGGACATCCCATCGCTGCGCGACGCCTATCGCACGCACAAGCTGGCGCTGTTCGACCAGCTGCGCAGCGCCCGCGCCCCGACGCGCAGTGTCCACACGGTGCTGCGCCAGCTTTCGGCGCTGGCGGACGAAACCCTCACCGCGCTCTGGACCGATGCGGACTTCGGCACCGAGTTCGCGCTCGTCGCGGTCGGCGGCTTCGGGCGGGGCGAGCTCTTCCCCTACTCCGACGTCGACGTGCTGCTGCTGCTCCCCGAAGGAGGCGCCCGGATCGACCCTGCACGCATCGAGGCCTTCATCGGCCATTGCTGGGACGCCGGCCTGGAGATCGGCTCCAGCGTGCGAACCGTCTCCGAATGCCTGGCCGAAGCGGCGAAGGACGTGACCGTCCAGACCTCCCTGCTGGAATCGCGCCTCATCGCCGGCGACAAGAAGCTCTATTCCGCCTTCCGCAAGCGCTTCCTCGCGGCCATCGACCCGCAGGCCTTCTTCACGGCCAAGACGCAGGAAATGCGTCATCGCCACCAGAAGTTCGAGAACACGCCCTACGCGCTCGAGCCCAACTGCAAGGAATCGCCCGGCGGACTGCGCGATCTGCAGATCATCCTCTGGGCGACCAAGGCGGCCGGGTTCGGCAACCGCTGGGACGACCTCGCCAAGAACGGCCTGGCCACCACCTTCGAGGTGCAGCAGATCAAGCGCAACGAGGCCTTGCTGAGCCTGATCCGCGCGCGCCTGCACGTGACCGCGAACCGCCGCGAGGACCGGCTGGTGTTCGACCTGCAGACCGCCGTCGCCGCCACCTTCGGCTACGTCGGCGAATCGCAGCGCAAGGCCAGCGAGGCGCTGATGCGGCGCTACTACTGGGCCGCCAAGGCAGTGTCGCAGCTCAACCAGATCCTGCTGCTCAACATCGCCGACCGGCTGCAGCCGCAGGCCGACCAGCCGACGCCGATCAACGAGCGCTTCTTCGAAAAAGGCGGAATGATCGAGGTCGCGAGCGACGACCTCTACCTCAAGGAACCGCACGCGATCCTCGAGACCTTCCTGCTCTACCAGAAGACCATCGGCGTCACCGGCCTGTCGGCCCGCACGCTGCGCGCGCTCTACAACGCGCGCCATGTGATGGACAGCAAGTTCCGCAACGATCCGGAGAACCACAAGACTTTCATGCGGATGCTGCTGCAGCCGCGCGGCATCACGCACGCGCTGCGGCTCATGAACCAGACCTCGGTACTGGGCCGTTATCTGCGCGTGTTCCGAAGCATCGTGGGGCAGATGCAGCACGACCTGTTCCACGTCTACACGGTGGACCAGCACATCCTGATGGTGCTGCGCAATGTACGGCGCTTCTTCATCGCCGAACATGCGCACGAATATCCCGGCTGCTCCCAACTGGCGGCGGGGTGGGACAAGCCCTGGATCCTCTACATCGCGGCGCTCTTCCATGACATCGCCAAGGGGCGCGGCGGCGACCATTCGACGCTCGGCGCGCGCGACGTGCGGCGCTTCTGCCGCCAGCACGAGATCGCGCGAGAGGACGCGAAGCTGATCGAATTCCTCGTGGCCGAGCATCTGGTGATGAGCCAGGTCGCGCAGAAGCAGGACCTGGGCGATCCGGAAGTGATCGGCGCCTTCGCGAAGCGCGTGGGCAACGAGCGCTATCTCACGGCCCTCTACCTGCTCACGGTGGCCGACATCCGCGGCACCTCGCCGCGCGTGTGGAATGCGTGGAAGGGCAAGCTTCTCGAGGACCTCTACCGCTTCACGCTGCGCGCCCTGGGAGGCCGCATGCCCGATCCAGGCGCCGAGATCGAAGCGCGCAAGCGCGAGGCGATCGCGCAGCTCGCCCTGCATGCCGAGCCGCTCGACGCGCACAAGGCGCTGTGGGACACGCTCGACGTGAGCTATTTCATGCGCCACGACCCTTCGGAGATCGCATGGCACGCGCGGCAGCTCTCCTACCATGTGCCGCCCGCGGGCGTGCCGGTCGACCTGCACCGGCCGCCCATCGTGCGCGCGCGGATTTCGCCAGTGGGCGAAGGGCTGCAGGTGGCGGTCTACACGCCCGACCAGCCGGACCTGTTCGTGCGCATCTGCGGCTACTTCGACCAGGCCTCGTTCAGCATCCTCGATGCCAAGGTCTACACGACGAGCAACGGCTTCGCGCTGGACACGTTCCAGGTCATCACGACCTTCATTCCCGAGCACTACCGCGACCTCATCAACATGGTCGAGGCGGGCCTCGCCAAGACCCTGAGCGAAGCCGGACCGCTGCCGACGCCGAGCAAGGGCCGCGTGTCGCGCCGCGTGCGCAGCTTCCCGATCAAGCCGCGCGTCAGCCTGCTGCCGGACGAGAAGGCGCAGCGCTGGCTGCTCAACATCTCCGCCAGCGACCGCGCGGGGCTGCTCTACTCGGTCGCGCGGGTGCTGGCGCGGCACCATCTGAACCTGCAGCTCGCCAAGGTCACGACGCTGGGCGAGCGGGTGGAAGACACCTTCCTGATCAGCGGGCCCGAATTGCAGGGCCAGCGCGCGCAGGCGGCGATCGAAACCGAGCTCCTGGACGCGCTCGCGGCATAGCATGGACTCACCCCCAGCCTCGCCCACTGCGTGTCGCTCGGACATCCCGTCTCCGGGGGCAACCCCGGCGGCCCGGCTAAGCCGGTTCCGCGGGGTTCCTGGCCTCGGGCGTGTCAGTTTCATACGTCGCCGGTCATGCGTCAGCGTGGTGGAAAGCTGATACGGGTCGCCGATCTTGGATGCCGTCCCGCTGCGCCTGAACCCCGGTGACGATCTTCGCGCCGCGCTGGATGCGGCCCGCGCGGCGCACGGATGCGAAGCCGCGTTCGTCGTGGCAGGCATCGGCAGCCTGAGCACCGCGCGCCTGCGGCTTGCCGGCGCCAAGGAGCCGCAATCGCTGGCCGGCGACCTGGAGATCCTCACGCTCTGCGGAACGCTCTCCGTCGATGGCTCGCATCTGCACATGAGCATCGCCGACGCTGGCGGGCGGGTGCTCGGCGGCCATGTCGCTCCGGGCTGCATCGTCCGCACGACGGCCGAACTGCTGATCGCGTGGCTGCCCGAATGGCGCTTCAGCCGCGAGCCGGACGCACGGACCGGCTACGCCGAACTGATGGCACGCAAGGCCTGATCAGGACTCCAGCTGGAGGTGCCCCGCGGCAAGCCGCCGCTCCAGCCAGGCGCTGTACCGCGACAGCCCGAAGCACAGCACCCAGTACACCAGCGCGATGAACAGGTAGCCCTCGAGGTAGAACGGCCGCCAGGTCGGATCGCCGCCGAGCGCCAGGCCGAGGGCGCCGGTCAACTCGAACAGGCCGACGACCGTGACCAGCGACGTGTCCTTCAGCGTACCGACCACGCTGTTGGTCAGTGCGGGGACGACCAGCCGCAGCGCCTGCGGCAGCACGATGTCGCGCTGCACCGGCCAGCGGCCGAAGCCGAGCGCCATCGCCACTTCGGTCTGGCCGCGCGGCACGGCCTGCAGGCCGCCGCGGATGATCTCGGCCAGATAGGCAGCGACGAACAGCGACAGCCCGGCCAGCACCCGCAGCAGCACATCGGGCTGCCAGCCCGCCGGCCAAAGCAGCGGCAGCAGGAACGAGGCCATGAACAGCACCGAGATCAACGGCACGCCGCGCACCAGCTCGATGTAGGTGGCGCAGAGCGTGCGCACCACCGGCCATTGCGAGCGCCTGCCCAGTGCCAGCGCCAGCGACAGCGGAAACGCCAGGGCCAGCCCGACGACGGCGAGGCCGATGGTCAGCGGCAAGCCGCCCCAGCGGTTCGTCGGCACGGATTCGAGTCCCAGCACACCGCCGCGCATGAGCACCAGGAAGAACACGAGCGAAACCAGCCAGACAGGCAGGAGCCACCACCGCCAGGTGCGCGGCCAGGCGCTCAGCATCGTGGTGAGCGACAGCACGACGACCGCGACCGCCGGTCGCCATTGGTCTTCATACGGATAGCGGCCGAAAAGGATCGGCCGCCATTTCTCGGCAATCACGCCCCAGCAAGCGCCATGCGGCACTGCGCGGCACGCCTGTGCGTCGGGCCGGAACACCGCATGGACCACCGCCCACTCGAGCACGTGCAAGCCGCCCCACGCGAACCCCGCCGCGAGCACGGCGGTGAACACCGCCCGCAGCGGCGAACCCCACAACTCCTTGCGCCATTCGATGGGAGAACGCGCCGCGCCGATCAATGCCACCCCCTCAGTGCGACACGCGCGTTGTAGCGGTTCATCGCGGCCGAAATGAGCAGCGAGAGCGCGAGGTACACCGCCATGATCACCGCGATGCACTCGAAGGCGCGCCCCGTCGAGTTGAGCGAGGTGTTCGCCACCGACACCAGTTCCGGATAGCCGACCGCCACCGCGAGCGAGGAGTTCTTGGTCAGGCTCAACAACTGGTTCGTCAGCGCCGGGACGATCACCCGCAGCGCCTGCGGCAGCACCACGATGCGAAGCTGTTGCACCGGCGCAAGGCCCAGCGCCTGCGCCGCGAGCTTCTGCCCCTCTGATACCGAGGTGATCCCCGCCCGCACGATCTCCGCAACGAAAGCGGCCGTGTAGAGGGCCAGCGCGATCACCACCGCAAGGTATTCCGGGCTCAGCGCCGCGCCGCCGCTGACGTTGAAGCTGCCGCGCTCGGGCCATTCGAAATGGCTCGGCCAGAAGCTCCCCTCGTCCGCGACCGGCCAGGGCATGGACAAGCCCCCCTTGCTGAGCCAGAAACCGTCGACCAGTTCGATCGGCTCGGTCGAGTCCGGCAGCAGTTGCGTGAGCGCGAAGTACAGCATCAGCAACTGCACGAGCAGCGGCACGTTGCGCACCACCTGCACATAGAACCCGCAAAGCCCGCGCACCAGCACGTGCGGCGCCAGCCGGCCGATACCCAGGAACGTGCCCAGGACGACCGCCATCGCGGCGGCCGGGATCGCCGCCCGGATCGTGTTGACCAGCCCGGCGAGGAACGCACGCCAGAACGGCTGGCCCGAGCTGAAGTCCAGCCAGCCCTCGGAGATCTCGAAGCCGGCCGGCTGCAGCAGAAAGTCGAAACCCGAACGCACGCCGCGCGCACGCAGCACTTCCAGGGCGTGGTTCACCAACCACAAGACCCCGCCGACCACCGCCGCGATCAGCAGCACCTGCACCATCCAGGCCAGCCAGACGGCGCGGCGCCCGCGAGCGCCTTCGGGCGGCCGTACGGCGCTCACCGAACCGGCAATCCGTACATCTGGCCGCCCTTGTTCCAGAGGTTGTTCGTGCCGCGCGGCAGCTTCAGCACGGACTTCGGCCCGACGTTGCGCTCGAAGATCTCGCCGTAGTTGCCCACGGCCTTGATCGCGCGGTACGACCATTCCTTGTCCAGGCCCAGGAGCTTGCCGAGGTCGTCACCGGTGCCGACCAGGCGCATCTGCGCCGGATCCTTGCTGTTGGCCTTCAGGTCGTCGATGTTGGCCTGCGTGACGCCGAACTCCTCGGCCTCGATGAGCGCATTGGGCACCCATTTGACGATGGCGAACCACTCGTCGTCGCCGCGGCGCACCAGCGGCGCCAGCGGCTCCTTGGAGATCAGTTCGGGCAGGATGACGTAGTCGTCGGGGTTCGGCGCTTCTTTGTTGCGCAGGCCTGCGAGCGCGGAGGTGTCGGTCGTGAAAGCCTGGCAGCGACCGGCGAAGAAGGCCTTGAACGATGCCTCGAAACTCTCGAACACCACTGTCTTCACCGGGATGTTCTGCGCCTTGAAGTAATCGGCGACGTTCTTCTCGTTGGTGGTGCCGGCCTGCGTGCAGATCGTGGCGTTCTTGAGCTGCTTGGCGCTCGTCACCTTGAGCTTCTTCGGCACCAGGAAGCCCTGGCCGTCGAAGTAGGTGATGGTCGTGAAATGGAAGCCGAGCGACGCATCGCGCGTGAGCGTCCAGGTGGTGTTGCGCGCGAGGATGTCGATCTCGCCGGCCTGCAGTGCCGAGAAGCGCTGCTGCGAGTTGAGCGGCACGAATTCCACCTTCTTGCCGTCACCGAGTACCGCGGCGGCCACTGCACGGCAGGTGTCGACGTCGAGGCCCGACCAGTTGCCCTGCGTGTCGGGCGCGGAGAAACCGGCCACGCCGTTCGTCACACCGCACTTGACGGTGCCACGCTGCTTCACCGCATCGAGCGTCTTGCCCGCAAACGCCGGTGTGGCAGCGAAGGCCAGGACGGCGGCCACGGAAGCCAGCATGGGACGGAAAGCCTTGTTCATTCGGAACCCCTCTTGATTTGTTGTGTCGGAATTGACGGCAGCGGGCAGTTTACGAGGGCTCGAGGACATCTGCCAAAGAACCGCGGGTTGGCAGCACATGCCATTTCGGTGCATCGACATCGACCACAATCTCGCCTTTCTTCAACTCCAACTCGACTCGAAAAGAGGATGACTCGACCATGATTCGTTCCGATGACACCGGCAAGTTCGTTCTGCGCGTCGCGCTCGGCGCTCTGATCCTGCTGCATGGCATTGCCAAGCTCACCGGCGGCGGCGTTGGCGGCATCGCGAACATGCTGAGCTCGCACGGCATTCCCGGCGCCGTGGCCTATCTGGTCTATGTGGGCGAGATACTGGCACCGGTGCTGCTGATCGCCGGCATCTACACGCGGACAGCCGCCTGGGTCGTGGCGATCAACATGGTCTTCGCGATCTGGCTGGTGCATACGGGCCAGGTCTGGGACCTCGGCAAGAGCGGCGGCTGGGCACTCGAGCTCCAGGGCATGTACCTCTTCGGCGCCATCGCCTGCGCCTTCCTCGGCGCGGGCCGCTTCAGCGTCGGCGGCACCGGCGGCCGGTATAACTGAGCCCACCCCCGTTGCTTGCTCACTTCGTGTAGCCGCATCCCCCCTCGAGGGGGCGCACCCGGCGGCCCGGCAGAGCCGGTTCCGCGGGTGCCTGCGAGGGGGCCTGCTGCGCGGCCCTGCTGTTCAGTCGTCTTCGCCGGCGTCCAGGCCCGGGAAGAGGACCTCGGTGAAGCCGAAGCGCGAGAAATCGCGCACCCGCATCGGGTAGAGCTTGCCCAGCAGGTGGTCGACCTCGTGCTGGACCACGCGGGCATGGAAGCCGCTCACCGTGCGGTCGATCGGATCGCCGTAAGGGTCGAAGCCGGTGTAGCGGATGTTGGCGAAACGCGGCACGACGCCGCGCAGGCCCGGCACCGACAGGCAGCCCTCCCAGCCCTCTTCCTCGTCGTCGCCGATCGGCGTGATCACGGGATTCACAAGAACCGTGCGCGGCACGATCGGCGCGTCCGGATAGCGCGGATTGACCGTGTCGGTCCCGAAGATCACGACCTGCAGATCGACCCCGATCTGAGGCGCGGCCAGCCCGGCGCCGTTGACCGCGTGCATGGTTTCGAACATGTCCCGCACCAGCAGGTGAAGTTCGTCAGTGTCGAAGTCGGCGACCGGCTGCGCGATGCGCAGCAGCCGGGGATCGCCCATTTTCAGGATTTCGCGGATGGCCATCGCGCCATTATCGTGACGCCGCATTCAGCCTTCAGACGCGTCCCCTTCGCGCCCAACCCGCGCCACCGCGATAGCCGCCGTAGTAGCCTGCGTGGCCCCAGTACGGATACCGCCCGTACCCGTAGTACGGTCGCCCGTAGTACCCATGACCGTAGTACCCATGACCGTAGTAGCCATAGGATCCGCTGAGGTAGATCGAGGGCCACCCGTAGTAGGGGTAGTAATAGGGATAAGAGGAATAGGGATAGGCGTAGGCAGGCTGTGAATACACGGCACCGCTGCCGTAGTACGGGCCCGCAGGGACGGCCACGCAGCCACCCAGCACGGCAGTGCCGCCCGCCACGATGCATGCTACGAGAAGACGAACTCCGTTCATGACGCACTCCTGGTCACACCACCGATGTTCAACGCCAGCATGCCACTGTTGTTGACAGCGCGCTCACCCGGCCTTGTAAAGCCGGGTCGTCAGCCTTCAGGAAGACTGCTCAGAGTCCGTTCCGCAGAATCTCCAGCATTCCCGCTTCGTCGATCACCGCCACGCTCAGGCTCTGCGCCTTTTCCAGCTTGCTGCCCGCCTCGGCGCCGGCGACCACGTAGTCGGTCTTCTTGCTGACCGAACCGGCCACCTTGGCGCCCGCCGACTCCAGCATGTCCTTGGCCTCGTCGCGACTCAGCGTAGGTAGCGTGCCGGTCAACACGAAGGTCTTGCCCGCCAGCGGCTTGGGCGCGCGCGCTTCGGGCTCGGATTCCTCCCAGTGCACGCCGGCGGCACGAAGCTGCTCGACCACTTCGCGGTTGTGCGGCTGGTCGAAGAAGGTGTGCAGGCTCTGCGCAACCACCGGGCCGACGTCGTTGACTTCGAGCAGCTGCTCCTCGGTCGCGTCCATGATCGCGTCGAGCTTGCCGAAATGCCGCGCGAGGTCCTTCGCGGTGCTTTCGCCGATGTGCCGGATGCCCAGGCCGAAGAGGAAGCGCGGCAACGTGGTCTTCTTCGAGGACTCCAGCGCGTCGATGAGGTTCCGAGCCGATTTCTCGGCCATGCGGTCGAGGCCGGCGAGCGTCACCAGCCCCAGCTTGTAGAGATCGGGCAGCGTCCGGATCAGGCTGCCGTCGACCATTTGCTCGACCAGCTTGTCGCCCAGGCCTTCGATGTCCAGTGCACGGCGCTGCGCGTAGTGCAGGATCGCCTCCTTGCGCTGCGCGCCGCAGAACAGCCCGCCGGTGCAGCGATAGTCGACTTCGCCCTCTTCCCGCACCGCATCGGAATCGCAGACCGGGCACTTGTGCGGCATCGTGAAGACGGGGCCGCGCTCGCTGTCGGGCCGCTGCGCGCTTTCAGGCACGACGCCGACCACCTCGGGAATCACGTCGCCGGCGCGCCGGACGATCACGGTGTCGCCCACGCGCACGTCCTTGCGGCGGGCTTCGTCCTCGTTGTGCAGGGTGGCATTGGTCACCGTGACGCCGCCGACGAACACCGGGGCGAGCTTGGCGACCGGCGTGAGCTTGCCGGTGCGGCCCACCTGTACTTCGATGCCGAGCACCTGCGTGAGCTGTTCCTGCGCCGGGTATTTGTGCGCGACCGCCCAGCGCGGCTCGCGCGAGACGAAGCCGAGCTGCCGCTGCAGTTCGAGGCTGTCGACCTTGTAGACCACGCCGTCGATGTCGTAGGGCAAGGCATCGCGCTGGCGACCGATCGTTTCGTGGAAGGCGATCAACTCGAGCGCCCCGCGCGCGCGCGCCGTCTGCTGGGCGACAGGAAAGCCCCAGGCGCCGAACTGCTGCAGCCATTCGAACTGAGTGGCAAACGCGGGCCCGCCCTGCTCCGGCGGCGTCACCTCGCCGAGCCCGTAGGCGAAAAAGCTCAGCGGCCGATCCGCGGCAATCGCCGGATCGAGCTGGCGAACAGCGCCGGCCGCCGCGTTGCGCGGATTGACGAACACCTTCTCGTTCTTCTGGCCGTCGGCGATCTTCTGGCGCTGCCGTTCGTTGAGCGACTCGAAATCGTCCCGGCGCATGTAGATCTCGCCGCGCACCTCCACCACCGCGGGAACCTTCGAAGGCTCACCATGCAGCCGCAACGGAATCTGTTGCACCGTGCGGATGTTCTGCGTGACCTCCTCGCCGATCTCGCCGTCGCCGCGCGTCGCGGCCTGCACCAGCACACCGTTCTCGTAGCGCAGGTTGATGGCCAAGCCATCGAACTTGAGCTCGCACACGTAGTCGACCTGCGGCCCGTCTTCGGCGAGGCCCAGTTCCCGCCGCACGCGCGCATCGAAGGCGCTGGCGCCGGCCGGCGTGATGTCGGTCTCGGTGCGGATGGACAGCATCGGCACCTTGTGGCGCACCTTGGTGAAGCCTTCGAGCGGCTTGCCGCCCACGCGCTGGGTCGGGGAGTCGGGCGTGCGCAGCTCGGGGTATTCGGCCTCGAGCGCCTGCAGGCGCTGGAAGAGCCTGTCGTACTCCGCGTCCGGGATTTCCGGCGCGTCGAGAACGTAGTAAAGGTGCGAGTGGCGGTGGAGCTGCTCGCTCAATGCGGCGGCCTCGCGGGCCGCGTCTTCAAAACCGGTCTTCATCACTGTCCTTTTTCCCATTTCCCGCCTGGGATACCGCGGACCGCCGGGCCGCTGGTATCGCCCGTCGAGAAGGGTGGCGGCCACACGAAGTGGGCAACCCTGGGGCGGTCAACTGAACAAGCGACGTGCCAGCGGCGATCCGGCCGACAGGTCACGCGCGTCGAGGGTGTCGTAGAGCTGTTCGAGATCGACGCCGATCGCGTCCATGGTCTCGCCGCGCAGCGGCTGGCCATCGCTGTCGGTCACGATGCCGTCCATGTCGTGCGCCAGCACCGAAGCGGCATTGCGCATCCGCTCGAACGGCTTTTCAGCACGGTCGACCTGCGGCACGTCGAGGCTGATCGAGAGCTGGCGGATCGCCGATTGCGCCGGATCGTCGGCCAGCGCGGCCTGCGTATCGAACGACAGTCCGAGGATCGGCGGCAGGCCCAGTTCAGCCGCCGGCAGCACCATGCGGCCGGGGATCATGCCCGGCACGAAGCCCAGGCGCGCGGCGTTCTGCTGCACGTAGCCCGGGCTCCATGCGGCGTGCCGCGCCCGCAGCACGAAGCTCAGTTGCGCGTCGTGCGAGCTGGCGAACTGGTCGAGCTCGCGTGCCCGGGCGACTTCGTCGAGCATCTCGGGGAACTCCAGCGCGCCGTTCACCGCATCCGCGAAGGCCTGGGCCTTGACGACGAATTCCGAGTACTCGATCTCGTTGAGTGCGCCGGTGCGATTGGCCAGTTGCACGCCGACCTGGAATGCGCTGTAGCGCTGGCCCTGCACCGCAGGCTCCCACACGCCCGTGTGTTCGTTGAGTCCCTCGACCGCCACCGGCTTGCTGCCGGCCCGGCGCGTGGCCGGCATCGCGGCCATCGCCGCGTCCCCCGAGGCCAGTCCGTCGAGGGAGATCGGTGCGATCACGTCGATCAGCGGATCGAGGCCCCCGCGGCGCTCGGCCGATGGCGCGGGCACGGCGCTCGGCGCCGGCAGCGCCGGATCGAATAGCGGTTCGTGCCGCTCGGCACCGGCGACCTGGTGAGGATCGACGCGGAGCACCGGCTCGCGGTCTTCCTGCGGCGCGTCGCCCTCCGATTCGGGAGGCTGCGTGTTCCGCGCGTCCGGCTGACGCGGCGCATTGCGGTGCGAGGTCCATGCGTTGTAGCCGACCACCGCGGCCAAGGTGAGCCCGCCGAGGATGGCGAGTGCGACCGTGAGACTGCTCATTGGAGCCCCCTCGCGCAGCGGCGCTCCGGGATTCGCCTTGGGGCGGCCCGGCGGCTCATGGGGGAAACCTCCGCGCAGCGGCGCTCCGGGATTCGCCTTGGGGCGGCCCGGCGGCTCATGGGAGAAACCTCCGCGCAGCGGCGCTCCGGGATTCGCCTTGGGGCGGCCCGGCGGCTCATGCAGCCTCGACCATCGAAACGGCCGATTCCATGTCCACCGCGACGATGCGCGAGACGCCCTGCTCCTGCATGGTCACGCCGATGAGCTGTTCCGCCATTTCCATCGCGATCTTGTTGTGGCTGATGAAGAGGAACTGGGTTTCGCGGCTCATCGAGGTCACGAGCTTGGCGTAGCGCTCAGTGTTCGCGTCGTCGAGCGGCGCATCCACTTCGTCCAACAGGCAGAACGGCGCCGGGTTGAGCTGGAAGATCGCGAACACGAGCGCAATGGCCGTGAGCGCCTTCTCGCCGCCCGAGAGCAGGTGGATGGTCTGGTTCTTCTTGCCTGGCGGTTGTGCCATGACCTGCACGCCCGAGTCGAGGATCTCGTCCCCGGTCATCATGAGCCTGGCATTGCCGCCACCGAACAGCTCGGGGAACATGCGGCTGAAGTGGTCGTTGACCGTCTTGAAGGTGCCGCCGAGCAGTTCGCGGGTCTCGCCGTCGATCTTGCGGATCGCGTCTTCCAGCGTGCCGATGGCCTCGTTCAGGTCGGCCGACTGCGAATCGAGGAAGGTCTTGCGCTCGCGCGCCACCGCGAGTTCGTCCAGGGCCGCGAGATTGACCGCACCGAGCCCGGCCACTTCGCGGTTGAGCCTGTCGATCTCGCCTTGCAGGCCCGTGAGGCGCACCTTGTCGGTCTCGATCGACTGCGCAACGGCTTCGAGGTCGGCCTGCGCATCGGCCAGCAGCTGCTGGTACTGCTCGAAGCCCAGGCGCGCGGCCTGTTCCTTGAGCTGGAACTCCGTGATGCGCTGGCGCAGCGGATCGAGTCCGCGTTCGAGCTGGAGCCGGCGCTCGTCGCTCGCGCGCAGCTTGAGCGTGAGGTCGTCGTACTGGCTGCGCGCCGCCCCCAACGCGGCTTCGCGTTCGAGCTTGACCGACAGGGCGTCCTGCAGGCCGGCTTGCGCCGCGGCATCCGACAGGCGCCCCAGCTCGGCGCGCGCGCGTTCGTCTTCATCGGCGAGCGAGGTGGTCTGCTGCGAGGCCGTCTCGATGGCGCGGCTGAGCTCGGCGCGGCGCGCCTCGAGCGTCCGCTGCGCGAAGGTGGCTTCCTGCGCCTGGCGTTCGAGGCTGCGATGCTGTTCGCGGCTCGCGGCGAGCACCCGTGCTGCTTCGATCACGCGCTCGTCGAGTTGGGCATGGCGCTCCTGGCTGTCGGCGAGCTGCATGTCGAGTTCTTCGAAGCGCGACTCGGCGGTGATGCGGCGTTCCTGCAGTTCTTCGAGCTGAGCGGTGACTTCGCCGAGATCGCTGGAGAGCTGCTCGCTGCGCGCGCGGGTCTGTTCGGCCAACTGCGTGAGGCGCAGCGTCTCGACCTGCAGTTCGTGCGCGCGCGATTGCGTGTCCGTGGCCTCGCGGCGCGCGGTGACGAGCCGCTGCGCCGCATCGGCATACGCCGACTCGGCGCGCGAGAGCGCCGTGCGCGACTCTTCGGCGATCAGCGTCTGCGCGCGCAGCTGGCGCTCCAGGTTTTCCATTTCCTGCTGGCGCGCGAGCAGGCCGGCCTGTTCGGAATCCTGCGCGTAGAAGCTCACGCTGTGCGCGGTGACCGCATGGCCGCTCTTGACATAGATGGCCTGCCCGGCCTGGAGCTGCTCGCGCTGCGCAAGCGCCTCTTCCAGCGTTTGCGCGGTGAAGCAGCCGTGCAGCCATTCTTCGAACAGCGCCTGCTGGCCGGCGTCGCTGAGACGAAGCAGCGCAGCGAGCCGCGGCAATGCGCCCTCGCCCTGCGGCGCGGCAGCCGATGGCGGCGTATAGAAAGCAAGCTTGGCCGGCGGCGCGTCGTTGCCGAACGCGCGCACCATGTCGAGCCGGCTGACTTCGAGCGCGCCCAGGCGTTCGCGCAGCGCGGCTTCGAGCGCGTTCTCCCAGCCCTGCTCGATGTGGATGCGGCTCCACAGGCCGTGCAGGCTTTCGAGTCCGTGCTTGGCGAGCCAGGGCGCGAGCTTGCCGTCGGTCTTGACCTTTTCCTGCAGCGCCTTCAGCGCTTCGAGACGCGCGGCGAGTTCCGCATGCCGTGCGCCTTCGGCGTTCACCGTCTGCTGGCGGTTGCGGCGGTCCTCGTCGAGCTGCGGAACGGAGTCCTGCAGCTCATGCAGGCGCGCTTCGGCTTCCGCGGAAGCTTCCTGCGCGGCGGCCAGTTGCTCCTGCATGTCCTGCAGACGCGCTTCGTCGGGCACGGCAAGCGCGTTCTGGTCGCTGCGCAGCCGCTCGGCGCGCTGGTTGAGCTGGCGGCTCTGCTCTTCGATGTTGCGCTGGTCGGCGGCCAGCACCTGGATCTGCTGCTGCACCTGCGCGACCGCGGCGCGTTGTGCATTGGCCTCGTTCTGCGCGCGCTGCTGCGCGTCTTCCAGTTCGGGCATGCGCGCGTCGTGCTCTTCGAGCTGCGCGGCGAGCAGTTCGGCCTGCTCCTCGGCGTTCACACCCTGCCCGGCGAGGGTCTCGATCTCGGCTTCGGCGTCTTCGCGGCGCGCATTCCATTGCGCGATCTGCTCGCGCAACTGCACGAGCCGCTGCTCGACGCGCTGGCGTCCTTCGACCACGAAGCGGATCTCGCCTTCGAGCCGGCCCACCTCGGCGCTGGCTTCGTACAGCTTGCCCTGCGCCTGGTTGACCTGGTCGCCCGACGCGTAGTGCGCCTGGCGGATGGTTTCGAGTTCGGCCTCGACGTGGCGTAGGTCGGCCGTGCGCGATTCGAGGTCGTTGATCGCCTTTTCGGCGTCGAGCTTGATGCGGGTCTGGTCCGATTCGCTTTCGCCGCGCTTCAGGAACCAGAGCTGGTGCTGCTTGCGCGTCGCATCGGCGTGCAGCGTGTTGTAGCGCGCGGCGACCTCGGCCTGCTTCTCGAGCTTCTCGAGGTTGCTGTTGAGCTCGCGCAGGATGTCTTCGACACGGGTGAGGTTCTCGCGCGTGTCGCCGAGGCGGTTCTCGGTCTCGCGGCGGCGTTCCTTGTATTTGGAAACGCCCGCGGCTTCTTCGAGAAAGAGGCGCAGTTCCTCGGGCTTGGATTCGATGATCCGGCTGATCGTGCCCTGCCCGATGATCGCGTAGGCGCGCGGGCCGAGGCCGGTGCCGAGGAACACGTCCTGCACGTCGCGGCGGCGCACCGGCTGGTTGTTGATGTAGTAGCTCGAATTGCCGTCGCGCGTCAGCACGCGCTTGACCGCGATTTCGGCGAACTGCGACCACTGGCCGCCGGCGCGGTGATCGGCGTTGTCGAAGACCAACTCGACGCTCGAACGGCTCGCCTGCTTGCGGCTGGTCGTGCCGTTGAAGATCACGTCCTGCATCGACTCGCCGCGCAGTTCGGACGCGCGCGATTCGCCGAGCACCCAGCGCACCGCGTCCATGATGTTCGACTTGCCGCAGCCGTTGGGGCCGACGACGCCGACGAGTTGGCCGGGAAGCAGGAAATTGGTGGGTTCGGCGAACGACTTGAAGCCGGAGAGCTTGATGGAGTTAAGACGCACGACAGGTCGGCCCTAAGCCAAGGTGTTGATTTGTAAGGGAAATTTCACTGACCGGCACGGACTAGCGCGGCCGCCACCCGAGGCGGGGATGATAACGTGCGGACCATGCGTGCCCTGTCCCGTTCCCCTCTCGATTTCCCTCTCGATTTCCCCCTCGTTCGACGTCTTTTCTGGCTGCCCCTGACCTGCGCCGCGGCCCTGCTGGTCATGGGTTGCGCCTCGACCCAGCGCGCGGAGCCTTACGAAAACAAGGAATGGCTTCAGACCAGCACCAACCGCATCGCCAATCTGGCGCTGCGCGACAACATCCAGTCCGTCAAACGCGTGCAGTTGTCGCTCTACCGGCGCAATCCGCGCGAATGGCACAAATGGGCCACCAGCGCCGAGGACGCCACCAACCGCACCTGGAATGCGATCACCCAGGAGCAGCCGCTGCCCGCCGTGCAGGGGAACACGGGCATCGACGCCATCCGCCTCGCATTCGAGACTGCTCCCAAGCCCTACGGAGGCGATCGCGTGGCCGCGCTGGTGGTCGGATGGGCGAGCCTGCTCAAGCAGGCCAACGGCAACACCTGGGAGCAGACCATGATCGACGGCGTGAACGCCGAGAACAGCTACCGGGCGGCGCGCAACTTCGAGATCTCGCTCTGGCTCATCAGCTCCAAGGTCGGTCCGGATGGACAACCGCTGCTGCTTGCGACCGAAATCAGCGACCGGGGCCGGAATCTGCTGATCGATCGCGAACTGTCGAAGGTGGTCGCTCGACTCGATCTGCTGGCCGCGCAGGCCGACGAGAAATACCGTCGGGCCGCGCTGGACTTCAGTCAGAACTGGCTTCTCGGAAACCTCGGTCCGTTCTTCTCGATGTTGCCCAAAAACTAGGAGGGTCGCCCATGCCGGATGCCAAGGCTTCGTTGCGCGTTCGATGGCTCGCGATGCTGGCGCTCTGCACCCTGGCGGCCGGTTGTTCGCTCCTGCAGGCGGACCGGCAGATGCGGCGGCTGGACAACTCGATGTACTTCACCGGGATCGTCCAGACGGAGAACGAAGCCCGCGGCCCGATCGTGGTCGTGCTCTACGAGGTGGACACGACACCGACACCGAGGCCGGTCTTCCTCGATGTGGTGCCCCGAAGCCGCGGCGTCTACCACCTGGCCGGCGCGCCGGCCCGATACCGGATCCTGGCGTTCGAGGACATCGATGGCGACATGACGCGCCAACCCGGCGAGCCCGGCGTGGACTACGAGGGAACAGCCCTCGGCATCGACGCGGTCAACGATCCACCGACCGCGTCGAGCGGACTGGACCACATCAGGATCCCCTCCGGCGCGCCGGCTGCCGGGCTGCCGGTGTTCCCGCCCGAGACGTATGCCGCGCTGGTGCAGCGACGGCGCCAGGAATTCGGCTCTGCGGCCAGCATCAGCGAAGAGCGGTTCTCCCCGCCGCTCATCCGGGAAGGCATGTTTCAACCCTTCCGGTTCCTCGAAGAGGGGCGTTCCGGCCTGTTCATGCTCGAACCCTACGACCCCCAGCGAGTGCCGGTGATCTTGGTGCACGGCATCGGCGGTTCCCCGCGCGACTGGGAGCATGTGATCGAGAAGCTCGATCGCACGAGGTTTCAGCCCTGGGTCTTCTACTACCCCAGCGGCTTCTCGATCGGCCTGTCGGCCATGATGCTGAACAACGCGGTCGACGAACTGCAGTTCCGCCACGGCTTCCCGACCAGCATCGTGGTGGCGCACAGCATGGGCGGCCTGGTCGCGCGTGGTGCACTGAACATCATCCTGCGCGAAGGCCGCGAGCCCCCGGTCCATCATGTGATCACGATCTCCACGCCTTGGCTCGGACAGGAAAGCGCTCGCTGGGCCGACGTCGGCCCCACGCGCGTGCCGGCTTCGTGGCTCGACATGGCGCCGGGCTCGCAGTACCTGAGCGAGCTCACCGTCGTGCGGCGTCCGCCCGACATCCGCTACACGCTGTTCTTCGGCTACGGCGGGCGATCCAGCTTCGCCTCGGGTAACAACGACGGTGTCGTGTCGATGCGCAGCATGCTCCCGCCCGAGCTTCAGTCGCGCGCCAATTTCATCTTCGGATTCGACGAGGACCACAGCTCCATCCTTGCGTCCGACGCCATGATCGACAAGCTGCAGATGCGCATGAAGGTCGAACTCGGGCACTGGTCGGAATCGAGATGAAAGCCCCCGCAGGGCCGGCCCATAGAATGCTTCGCACTCATCCATTCCCACTCTGCAGGAACCTTCATGAGCTCCCTGAACTTCATCGGCGGTGAAAAGGGCGGTGTCGGCAAATCGGTGACGGCGCGCGTGCTGGCGCAGTACTTCATCGATCACAGCCGGCCTTTCGTGGGTTTCGACACCGATCGCTCGCACAGCTCCTTCACCCGCTTCTACGAAGGCTTTGCGTCGCAGGTGGTGGTGGACAGCTTCGAGGGTCTCGACACCGTGGTGAACGGCTTCGAGCACAACCCGCAGCAGAACGTCATCGTCGACCTCGCCGCGCAGACGCTGGCGCCGCTTGCCCGCTGGATCAAGGAGTCGGACCTCTTCGACCTTTTCGCCGAACTTGGCGTGTCGGTGAACTTCTGGCATGTGCTCGACGACGGCAGGGACTCCACCGACCTGCTCGGCGTCCTGATCGATACCTTCGGCAATCGGCCGAACTACATCGTGGTGCAGAACTACGGCCGCGGCAGCGACTTCGGCATGCTGCTCGGATCCCAATCGCTGGCCAAGGCAACCGCGCACGGCGCGCGCGTGATCACCCTGCCGCGCCTGCACGAAGCCAGCATGCGCAAGATCGACGCGCACAACACCAGCTTCTGGAAGGCGGTCAACGACCGCGAGGGCCCGCATGCGCTGGGCCTGCTGGAACGCCAACGCGTGAAGACCTGGCTGGCAACCGCCTACGCGGCGTTCGATACGCTGCCGCTTTGACGCGTCGCGCAATTGCGTAATTCCGTAATTGCCCGCGAAAGCTTATTTGGGCTCGACTGCACGAGCCTGTAGCAATTCCGCAACGCGGCACCGAATTAGACGCGTCGATCCTGCAGGATCGTGACGCAATTCAGCAGGATTGCGCCAGCCATTTGCAAATCGCTCTGATGGAATCACACCAACTTCCCAAAAGGAGGTTGGCCGGGCCCGGTAAAGACCGGCGCCCTATGTTTAACCTTGGAGTAATTTGCAATGAAAAAAACTCTGGTCGCCGTGGCCGCTCTGGCCGCCATCGGCACTGCCTCGGCTCAATCGTCTGTCACAATTTTCGGCGTCGTGGATGCCTCGATCAGCAGCTATTCGAACAAGGCTGAAGACAGAAAATACCCCACCGTAGCGAACCCGAACTATTTCAACGTCGGTACCGTGACGACCAGCCGCACGGGGCTGGGCAATTCCGGCTACAACGCGAGCCGTCTGGGCTTCCGCGGCACGGAAGACCTGGGCGGGGGCATGGCTGCCAGCTTCTGGCTGGAGGCCGGCCTTGGGAACGACCAGGGCACCGCAGGCAAGAGCGGCCTGGCCTTCAATCGTCGCTCGACGGTCAGCCTGTCGGGCCCGTTCGGTGAAGTCCGCCTCGGCCGCGACTACACCCCGACGTACTGGAACGACACCGTGTTCGATCCGTTCGGCACCAGCGGCGTGGGCACCAGCCTCATCTATTCGGCCAACAACGGGTACAAGGGCAACACGAACTATGACCGCGCCAGCAACTCGGTGGGCTACTTCCTGCCTCCGAACCTTGGTGGTTTCTACGGCCAGGTGATGTACTCGTTCCACGAGCAGGTCAAGTACACCCCCGGCAACGCCACCCCCGATGAACTCAACAACTCTCGCACCGGCCGCTACGTCGGTGGACGCTTCGGCTATGCGACCGGATCGCTGGATGTTGCAGCATCGATCGGTTCTTCCACCGTGGGTGACAACTTCCATGACGGCCTGACCAGCAAGGTCAACACCTGGAACCTCGGCGCTTCGTACGATTTCGGCCCCGTCAAGCTGTTCGGCGAATACTCGCAGGCCAAGAACAGGGTGTCGGACAGCATCACCGACCCGCTGATGGGCTTCCGCTCGCCCAACGAGCCCTCGGTCAAGGGTTGGCTGGTCGGCGCGACCGTCCCCGTCGGTGCCGGCCTCGTCCGCGTGTCCTACTCGTCGGTCAAATACGACCTCGACGAAGCCACGACTCTGGCGAACCCGGGCGCAGCTTTCGATCCGATCTTCAACCCCTACGTGTCGAACCCGGACCCGAAGGCCAACAAGTTCGCGATCGGCTACGTGCACAACCTGTCGAAGCGCACGGCCCTGTACGCCACGGTGGCGCGCGTGAGCAACAAGGATGGCGCAGGCCTGTCCGTGAACGGCGATCTCGGCTTCGCGCAGTCGTACCGCCCCACCTTCAGCACAGCGCAAGCCGCTGCCCTGACGCCGAAGACGTCGACCGGCTACGACATCGGCATCCGTCACACATTCTGATCAGGCGACCCGCTTCGATCATCCAGGTCTGATCCTGAAGGCTGCCCCGGCGAAAGCCGGGCAGCCTTTTTCGCATTGCCGGAAAAAACCAACAAGAAGAATCCGGCCAGGGAATTTCCGAATGCCGAACAACAATATTCTGTCCATCCATACCGCGGATGAAATGATCGACCTGAACGATCTCCGCGTCTTTGCCTATGTGGCCTCATTCGCCAGCTTTTCATTGGCCGCTGACGCATTGAAAATCCACAAATCGAGCGTCAGCCGCAGCATTGCCCGGCTTGAATCAATGCTGGAAACGCCATTGATCCAGCGCACGACGCGCAAGGTGGAATTGACCGGCCGCGGCATTGCGTTGCGGGAGCGGTGTCTTGAAATCGTCTCCCAGGTGAACGAGACGATCAATTTCGTGACGACGACGCAGAAGGAATTGGCGCGAGGTCGAAAAAACGGCCGCGCGGCTGCGTCGGCTTCGATGGAGCCGGCCGCGACCTAGCGCCGATGTCGGGACGCGCGGCTTCTCGCCGCCGTCCGCTTTTCCTTATCGGGCGGCCGCCCCGCTCCACTGCAGACCGCCGCGCAATGCCTGCCGCATCTTGCTCGGCGCGACCTGATACCAGCTCTTGAACTTGCGCCCGAAGCTGGTCGGGTCCGCATAGCCGAGTTGCGAAGCGATCGTTTCGACCGGCAGTTCCGTGTGCTGCAAATACCAGGCCGCATGCGTCTTGCGCAGGTCGTCCTTGATGTCGGAGAACGTCACACCGACCTCGCCGAGCCTGCGGACCAGCGTGCGGGCCGAGATTCCCAGGCAGGACGCCAGTTCGGCGACATCGGGATTGGTCGTCAACTGGTCGAGCAGCGCGCCGCGCACGCGCTGGACGAAGCCGCCATGCCGCATTTCGGATTCCAGCTTCTGGCAGGTCTGCGCGGCGTCGAAAAACACCTTCGCATCGGCCGAGACACAAGGCAGATGGAGCAATTCGGACGGCAGTTGGAGCGTCAGGTGCTCTTGCCCGAACACCGCCCTTCGCACGTACCGCAAGCACGGCACGTCGGTGCCGTCGGGATGGGAATACGGCAGCCCCACCGCGAGTTCATCTGCCGGGCGGCCCAGGATCGCCTCCAGCAGGCGGCAATAGGCACCGACGATCGACTGCATCACGAAAACGAGCGTTTCGAACAGAGGACGCGTCGGCCTGACCCTCAGCGTGCTCACCCTCGGACCGGTTTCGAGATGGAACTCCAGGCTTCCGAAGATCAACTTGGAGTAACGGCTGAGGAACTGCAGCCCCTTGCCGAGCGTTTCGCTGCTCACGGCGGCGATGCCGACAGGGCTGTGATACGGCTGGAGCATCGATCCTGCCATCAAGCCCAGCGCGGGCTCGCCGCTGGCCTCGACCGCGTGCGCGACAAAGCGGCGAAAGAGGGCGAAGTCGACCATGTGCTTTCCGTCGTGCAGATCGTGCCAAGCGAGACCCGCTCGTTCGAGGACGGTCGAGGGCCGCACGCCGCGGCTGTTCAGGCAATCAAGGACGCTTCGGACGTAGACGGGATGCGCGAACGGGAGGGAGACCTCGCCCGTGGCGTTGATGTTCATGAGGTGACAGCGGGGGCTGGCCTGGCAGCCTATTCAGCCATCAAAGCGTCCCGAGGGAAGCAACGCTCAAGCCATGCGTTGGCACGACGAGCTGCGATGGAATCGTGGGGAGACGGGGACTTGCCAGGGCGTGTTATTTGACAGATCAAATTTACCGCCCTGCGCCTCACGCCCTGCCCCATGAGCGCGAGGGAACGTCGGACTACGCCAACGAAAACTCTCGACTGGAACTGGAAACCGGAGCGCCGGATTCAGCGGGTTCCGCGCCGGAACATCAGAACCAGCAGCAGCACCGCGAAAACGCTGAACGCGATGAACGACCAGTTGGCGATCGAAAGGCCGAGGAAGGTCCAGTCGACCTTGGTGCAGTCCCCTGCCCCACGGAAGATCATCGGGACCGCGCGCTGCAGCGGGAACATCTCGATCATTCCGTAGATGTCGCGGCCGCAGGAAACCACTTCCGGCGGGTGCCACTGCAACCAGCTTTGTCGAGCCGCGGTGTAGGCGCCGCCGATGGCCATGACCAGGCCAAGCAGCGAGCCGGTGATCTGCAGGCCTCTGCGGCGGCTCATGGCGGCCAACCCTGCGAACAGCGCGACCAGCACGAGGGCATAGCGCTGCACGATGCACATCGGACACGGCTCGAGCCCCACCACATGCTGAAGGTACATGCCGAACGCCAGCATGGCGATGCATGCGGCACAGATCAACGCAAGTGCACGCCGCGGCGCGCCGAAATACCAATCGATCAAGGTGATACCCAGTCCTCTACGAACACCCGGGCCTTGCGCGGCGTGGCGACGACCTTGTCGCCCTCACGAAGACCCAGTTCCCGGAACTGTTGCGCAGGGAGTTGCGCCTCGATGATGGTTCCGGAGCCCGGATTATCAGGATTCGATTCGACGGGTTCGAGTTCCAGACGCGCGATGGGTCCGACGACGATCGCTCGTGACAAAGTCGACACGATGCCCGAGACACCTTGCTTGTACGGCACGACATCGAGATCGTGCGGACGCACATAGGCCAGGGCCTTGCCGTCGCGCAGGTCGCGATGCTCGGGCGAATCGATGCGAAAGCCCTCGACATGCACTTCGCCCTCGTGGGCCCGGCCATGGAACAGGTTCACGTCGCCGAGGAAGCCGTAGACGAACGGGCTGGCCGGGTGGTCCCACACGTCCTGCGGCGAACCGGTCTGCTCCACCTTGCCGCTGTTCATCAGCACGACGCGGTCGGCGACTTCGAGCGCCTCCTCCTGGTCGTGCGTGACGAAGATGCTGGTGACGTGCAGTTCGTCGTGCAGGCGCCGCAGCCAGCGGCGAAGCTCCTTGCGCACCTTGGCGTCGAGCGCGCCGAAAGGCTCGTCGAGCAGCAGCACCTTGGGCTCCACCGCGAGCGCTCGCGCCAGCGCAATGCGCTGCCGCTGGCCACCCGAGAGCTGGGAGGGATAGCGGTCTGCCAGCCAGTCGAGCTGCACCAGCTTCAGCAGATCGGTCACCTTGGCCTTGATCTGCGCCTCGCTGGGCCTGAGGCTCCTGGGCTTCACGCGCAGGCCGAAGGCCACGTTCTCGAACACCGACATATGGCGGAACAGCGCGTAGTGCTGGAACACGAAGCCGACCTGGCGCTCGCGCACATGCACGTCCGTGGTGTCTTCGCCCGAGAAAAGAATGCTGCCCGTGTCCGCGGTTTCGAGCCCCGCGATGATGCGCAGCAGCGTAGTCTTGCCGCAGCCCGAGGGGCCGAGCAGCGCGATCAGTTCGCCCGACGACACATCCAGGCTCACGTCGCGCAGGGCGTGGAAGTCGCCGAAGCGCTTGCTGACGTTGCGGATTTCGATACTCATGATTTCTCTCTTTCACTTTGCCTGTCCCATCCCAGGAACACCGCGGAACCGGCTCTGCCGGGCCACTGGTGTTGCCCCCCGGCAGGGGGGTGCAGAGCCACACGAAGTGGGCGAGGCTGGGGGGTGAGCTTCATACTGGCCGTTCAGGCGGCAAGTCGGCAATCGCCTTCATCTCACGCTCGTGGCGCCACTCGACGAAGGACTTGATCACCAGCGTGACCAGCGCCAGGATGGCCAGCAGCGAGGCCACCGCGAAGGCCGCGACGGACTGGTATTCGTTGTAGAGCACTTCCACGTGCAGCGGCATGGTGTTGGTCTGGCCGCGGATGTGGCCCGAGACCACCGACACCGCGCCGAACTCGCCCATCGCCCGCGCATTGCAGAGGATCACGCCGTAGATCAGGCCCCACTTGATGTTGGGCAAGGTCACGCGCCAGAACGTCTGCCAGCCCGTCGCACCGAGCACGATCGCCGCCTGCTCTTCATCGGTGCCCTGCGCCTGCATCAGCGGGATCAGTTCGCGCGCGATGAACGGGAAGGTCACGAAGATCGTTGCGAGCACGATGCCCGGCACGGCGAAGATGATCTTGATGTCGTGCTCGGCGAGCCACGGCCCGAACCAGCCCTGCGCGCCGAACACCAGCACGTAGATCAGGCCCGCGACCACCGGCGACACCGCGAACGGCAGGTCGACCAGCGTGGTCAGGAACGCCTTGCCGCGGAACTCGAACTTGGCGATCGCCCACGCGGCGCAGATGCCGAAGACGAGGTTCAACGGCACCGCGATTGCCGCGGTCAGCAGGGTCAGGCGGATCGCGCTCCATGCGTCGGGCTCCTTGAGCGCCTCGAAGTAGGCACCGAAGCCCTTGCGCAGCGCCTCGGTCGCGACCGCAGCGAGCGGCAGCAGCAGGAACAGCAGCATGAAGAGCAGCGCGACGCCGGTCAGCGTCCAGCGCACCCATGCGGATTCGGTCGTGCCCGCCTGCGCTCGGCGGACGATCTTTGTCGTCGCGTTCATGCCGGCGCTCCGGAGCGGCGGCGCTGCCACGCCTGCAGGCCATTGATGACGAGCAGCATCACGAACGAGATCACAAGCATCACCAGCGCCACCGCGGTCGCGCCTGCGAAGTCGTACTGCTCGAGCTTGCCGATGATGATGAGCGGCGTGATCTCCGAGATCATCGGCATGTTGCCGGCGATGAAGATGACGGAGCCGTACTCGCCGATCGCGCGCGCGAAAGCCATCGCGAAGCCAGTGAGCAGCGCCGGCGTGATCGACGGCAGGATCACCTTGGTAAAGGTCTGCAGGCGTGTCGCACCGAGGCTGGTCGCGGCTTCTTCCAGTTCCTTTTCGGTGTCTTCGAGCACCGGCTGCACCGTGCGAACCACGAAAGGCAGGCCGATGAAGATGAGCGCGATCACCACGCCCGCAGGCGTGAACGCGAGCTTGATGCCCAGCGGCTCGAGGTACTGCCCGATCCAGCCGTTGCCTGCGAGCAGCGCGGTGAGCGAAATGCCGGCCACCGCGGTGGGCAGCGCAAAAGGCAGATCGACCAGCGCATCGACGATGCGCTTGCCCGGGAACTTGTAGCGCACCAGCACCCAGGCCACGAGCAGCCCGAACACGAGATTGACCAGCGCCGCGATGAACGAAGCGCCGAAGGTCAGCCGATATGAAGCCATCACGCGCGGCGCCGTGACCGCCGCCCAGAACTGCTCCCAGGTCAGCGCGAAGGTCTTGAAGACCAGCGCCGACAGCGGGATCAGCACGATCAGGCCGAGGTACAGCAGCGAATAGCCGAGCGTCAGATGAAAGCCCGGCAGCACGCGCCGGGACACACCTGTGCCGCCAGAGCGCGCGAGCGGCGCCGCCGAAGACGGCAGCGCCGAGGAGACTGCGCCGCTCATCGGCCCCCCGCGCTCAGCACTGTGTTGTCGTGGCTGCCCCCCGAGGGGGCGTTCGCTTGCTCGAAGCGGTTCAGCGCGGCGCTCATTACTTGGCGCCAGGCGTATAGATCTTGTCGAACTGCCCGCCGTCGTTGAAGTGCACCTTCTGCGCTTCACCCAGGCTGCCGAACAGTTCCTGCACCGTGAAGAGCTGCAGCGGCTTGAAGGTCGCGGCATGCTTCTTGAGCACGGCTTCGGAGCGCGGACGCAGCGCGTGCTTGGCGGCGATTTCCTGCGCCTCGTCGGAATAGAGATAGTCGAGATAGGCCTTCGCCAGATCACCCGAACCACGCTTGTTGGTCGTGCGTTCGACCACGGCCACCGGGTTCTCCGCGAGGATGCTGATCGACGGGTAGACCGCATCGACCTTGCCCGCACCGAACTCGCGGTCGATCGAGACCACTTCCGATTCGAAGGTGATCAGCACGTCCCCGATGTTGCGTTGCAGGAAGGCGGTCGTCGCGTCACGGCCGCCGCGCGCGAGCACCGGCACGTTCTTGAACAGCTTGCCAACGAACTCGGCTGCCTGGGCGTCCGTTCCGCCCTTCTTCTTCACATAGCCCCATGCAGCGAGGTAGGCGTAGCGGCCGTTGCCGCCGGTCTTGGGGTTCACGATCACGACCTGCACGCCGGGCTTGACCAGGTCATCCCAGTCCTTGATGCCCTTCGGGTTGCCGTTGCGCGTCAGGAACAGCATGGTCGAGGTGGTCGGCGATGCGTTGTACGGGAAGCGCTTGGGCCAGTCCTTCGCGACCACGCCGGCGTTGGCGAGGAAATCGATGTCGGTGCTGGTGTTCATCGTCACTACGTCGGCATCGAGGCCGTCGGCCACCGCGCGCGCCTGCGCGCTGGAGCCGGCGTGCGACTGGTCGACCTTGACGTCCTTGCCGGTGGTCTGCTTGTAGTGCGCCACGAACGCGGCGTTGTAGTCCTTGTAGAACTCGCGCGCCACGTCATAAGACACGTTGAGCAGGGTCGTCGGCTGCGCGGAAGCGATGCCGGCGGTGGCCAGCGCGAAAGCGCCGATGAGGGTCTTGATTCTTGAAGTCATAGGGTTGCCAGGGGTTCCAGATTCTTGCGGCCGTCCAGGAGGGGAAACGGCTCGTCCGTCAACGATTGCAGCAGCGCGAGGCCGAGCGGCCAGTCACCATGGCCCGATTCGATGTTGATGTGCCCGGCATTCTGCATCCGGACGAATTCGCTTCCCCAAGCGCGGGCATAGGCGCCCGCGAGACGCACCGGGCAATAGGGGTCGTTGCTGCTGGCCACGACGATGCTGCGGTACGGCAGCTTCGCGTACGGGACCGGCGCGAAATCGGAAAGCACCGCGCGGCGTTCGGGATCGGCGGGCGCGACCAGCAGCGCACCGCTGATCCGGGCCGTGGCCGCTTCGGACAGATGCGCGGTCGCGATGCAGCCAAGGCTGTGCGCAACGATGACCACCGGCTGAGGGCTGCCGAGCACGAGCTTTTCGAGCGACGCCACCCACGCCTCGCGGCGCGGGGTGAGCCAGTCGTCCTGTGTGACGCGGACGGCGCCCTGCATCCGCTCGGCCCACAAGCTCTGCCAGTGGCCAGGACCGGAATCGCGCCAGCCCGGCACGATGATGATGGTCGGCTTCGCCACGTGGGCCATGGTTCCTCTTGCTCGCTCTCGATGATGGGGAACCGGCGATTCTCCGAAGCCTTCCTTCAAAGACAAACGAATATCTGATTGTTTGAATATGACGTTTTCAGCATAAGAGATTAGATCACGTAGTCGTGCGGCTCTTCGCGGTCGAGGTTTTCGACCAGGAAATCGATGAGCTGCCGAACCGCCGGCACCAGCGCGCGCCGCGCCGGAAACATCGCGTGGGTGATGCCCGGCGCCGGTCCCCAGCCGGGCAGGACCTCCACCAGGGTCCCGGCCTTGAGTTCGGCCCGGCACATGTAATCAGGCAGGACCGAGGCGCCCGTGCCCTGCACCACCGCGAACTTCAGCGTCAGCAGATCGTCCGCCACATAGCGCGGAACGTGCGTGTGCACCACCACCTTGCCGGCCGGGCCTTCGAGCCGCCAGTTGGCACGCCCGTCGCCAGTGGACATCGAGACGGTGTCCAGCCTCCCCAGATCCGACGGCGTCTGCACCGGACCCTGCCGGCGCAGCAGGTCGGGGCTCGCGACCAGGATGCCGCGGCTGATGCCGAAGGTCCTGGCGACCAGCGTGGCACTGTCCTCGATCTCGGGCCGCACGCGCAAAGCGAGATCGACGCCCTCCTCGACCGGATCGACCGGCCGGTTGAGCACCCGCATCTCGACGCGCACAGCAGGAAAACGCGCCATGAAGCGCGGCAGCAAGGGGCCGACGCTGCCTTGCGCGAGCGTGACCGGGCAACTCAGCCGCACCGTGCCGTGCGGCTCGGTCTGCACCTGGGCCACGGCCTCGGAGGCGGCCTGTGCAGCGTCGCGCATGGCCGCGCAGTGCTTCAGGTAGATCTCGCCGGCGGGCGTCAGCGAAAGGCGCCGGGTGCTTCGCTGCATCAGTTGCACGCCCAGTTGCGCCTCGAGGTCCGCCACGCGCCGCGAGAGCCGTGATTTGGGAATGCCGAGCGCGCGGCTCGCGGCGGCAAAGCCGCCTCGCTCGGCGACTTCGGCGAAGAACACCATGTCGTTCAGGTCTTGCATAGAGTCGATTGTCCTATCGGTGGAACGAACTGGAGCAGTTTTGCCGACTTATCAGCGAATCGCCACAAAAATAGAATTCTCTCCACGCCGACCGATTTCCGTGCCGGCACTGTTCAAGAAAGACCATCGATCATGAAACTGCTGCACGTCGACTCCAGCGTCCTGGGTACCAACTCCGTCTCGCGCCAACTCACGGCCGAGATCGTGGCCGAATGGCGCAAGACCCACCCGAACACCACGGTCGACTACCTCGACCTGGCGGTGGACACGCCCAACCACTTCAGCGCCGACGCGCTCGGCATCAAGGTGGGCGTCCAGGCCGAACCGACCGAAGCCCAGCGTCGCGAGAACGAAGTGTCCGAGCGCCTGGTGAGCCAGTTCCTCGCCTCCGACGTGATCGTCATCGGCGCGCCGCTCTACAACTTCACCGTGCCGACCCAGCTCAAGGCATGGATCGACCGCCTCGCCCAGACCGGCCGCACCTTCAAGTACACCGACAAGGGCCCGGTCGGTCTCGCCGGCGGCAAGACGGTGATCGTGGCTTCGACGCGCGGCGGCATGTACTCGACCAGCGAAGGCGGTCAGGCCATGGAGCACCAGGAAAGCTACCTGAAGGTGATCTTCGGTTTCTTCGGCATTACCGACGTGCGCTTCGTGCGTGCGGAAGGCATCGGGATGGGTGACGCGGCCAAGGCGGCTGCATTCACCGCCGCCCGCGCCGACATCGCTGCGGCGACCGGCGAGGCCGCCAACCAGGACCAGGCCACCCTGGCCGCCTGATCCGGCGCTCCCAACGAAAAAGGGCGGGTACCCGATGGGGTACCCGCCCTTTTCCTCGTCTGTCGATTACTTGGAGTGGTCGTTGACCCAGGCGACGTACTTGTCGACCCAGCCTTGCAGGAATTGCTTGCTGCCTTCGGCCACGTGGCCCTTGTCGTCGAAGAGCCCCTCCTTGTTCTGCAGGAAGACTTCCGGCTGGCCGAGCGTCGGCATGTCCAGATAGGCCAGCACAGCGCGCAGTTGCTGCTGGGCGACGGCCGTGCCGATCTGGCCGATGGAGATGCCGACCACACCGGCCGGCTTGCCCGCCCATGCGCTTTGGCCGTAGGGACGCGATGCGTTGTCGATCGCGTTCTTGAGCACGCCCGGAATCGCGCGGTTGTACTCGGGCGTCACGAACAGCACGCCGTCCGCAGCCGCGATCTCCGTCTTGAGCCGCTTGACCGCGGGCGCCTGGTTGCCGTCCTGGTCCTGGTCGTAGAGCGGCAGGTCATCGATGCGGACGTGCTCGAAGGTGAAGTCCGGGGGCGCGAGGTGTGCGATCGCCAGCGCGAGCTTTCGGTTGAGCGAATCCTTGCGCAAGCTGCCGACGACGACGGCAATCTTCTTCTGAGCCATGGAAACTCCTTGTGGTGCGGGTTGAAGGAAGTCGTGACGTGTGGATTGTGCGACTCAGGCGGCCGCCTTGCGCGGGGCGTTCTGCAGGCTCGCCTGCGACACGCTGGCGCCGGGCGGCACATCGTCGGTGATCCACACGTTGCCGCCGATGGTCGCCCCCTTGCCGAGCGTCACCCGCCCCAGGATGGTCGCGCCGGCATAGATGACCACGTCGTCTTCCACGATCGGGTGGCGCGGCTGCCCTTTCTGGAGATTGCCTTCGGCATCGGTCGGAAAGCGCTTGGCACCCAATGTCACGGCCTGGTAGATCCGCACGCGCTTGCCGATCACGGCCGTTTCGCCGATCACGACACCGGTGCCGTGGTCGATGAAGAAGCCCGCATCGATCTTCGCGCCGGGATGGAGGTCGATGCCCGTCACGCTGTGCGCGAGCTCGGCCACGATGCGCGCGAGCAGCGGCAGGCCCAGGCCGTAAAGCTGGTGCGCAAGCCGGTGGTGAATCATCGCGAGGATGCCGGGATAGCACAGCAGCACTTCATCCACGCTGCGCGCCGCCGGGTCGCCCTGGTAGGCGGCCAGCACGTCGCCGTCGAGCAAGCGTCGGATGGCCGGCAGCGCCGCCGCGAATTCACGCACGGCTGCGGTGGCCTGCTCATCGATTTCTTCAGGCGAGCGCGGATCGTGGCGCGAGGTGTAGCGCAGTTCCAGGCGGGCCTGCGTCCACAGCGACTGCAACACCGCGTCGAGCGTATAGCCCACGTAGAAGTCCTCGCTCTCGCGGCGCAGGTCGGGCGGACCGAGCCGCATCGGAAAGAGCGCTCCCTTGAGCGATTCGACGATATCGGCGAGCGCTTCCCGCGAGGGAAATTCGCGGCTGCCGGGCTCGCGCGATCGTTTCTGGGCGTCGCGCCATTCGTCGCGTGCCGCATGCAGCGCGGCAACGATGTCGCTCACATCGAACAAAGACATGCCATTCCTCCGGGTCGTGGGTCTGACCATGCACCATCGCGCAAAACCCCACCTCGAGCGGGTTTCTACACGAAACCCGCCCGGCCCGGCGGCAACCTCAAGCGCGGCTTACCAGCCGGCCAGCACCGAGCCCTTGAATTCGTTCTGGATGTAGTTGCGCACCTCGTCCGAGTGATAGGCCTTCACCAGCTTGGCGACCCAAGGCTTGCTCTTGTCCTGCTCGCGCACGACGAGGATGTTCACGTAGGGGCTCTTCGCGCCTTCCTTCGCGATCGCGTCCTTGCCCGGGTTGAGGCCGGCCGAGAGCGCGAAGTTGGTGTTGATGCCCGCGGCATCGAGGTCGTCGAGCGAGCGTGGGAGCTGGGCGGCATCGACTTCGACAAACTTGATCTTCTTCGGGTTCTCGATCACGTCGAGCGGCGTGGCCTTGAGACCCGCCTCCGGCTTGAGCTTGATCAGGCCCTGGTCCTGGAACACCAGCAGCACGCGGCCGCCGTTGGTCGGGTCGTTCGGGATGCCCACACGCGCGCCGTCCTTCAGATCCTTCAGGCTCTTGACCTTCTTCGAATAGATGCCGATCGGGAAGTTGACCGTGTAGGCCACGTCCACGAGCTTGTAGTTGCGATCCTTGACCTGCTGGTCGAGATAGGGCTTGTGCTGGTAGCTGTTGGCGTCGAGATCGCCGGCGGCCAGTGCGGCGTTCGGCTGCACGTAGTCGCTGAACTCGACGATCTGGATCTTGAGGCCGTCCTTCTCGGCAACCTTCTTGACCTGCTCGAAGATCTGCGCGTGCGGGCCGCCGGTGACGCCGACCTTGATCGGCTTGTCCTGTGCGAATGCCGGCACGGCCGCGAAGCCCGACGTGATCGCCAGTGCGACGATCGACTGGAGAAGCTTGCGTTTGGATGAAGACATGAAGCGTGTTCCTTGTGGGAGGGAGAAAGAAGGACCGGTGGGCCCCCGGAGAAAGAATCGGATCACTTGTGGCTGAGCCGGCGCACCAGCCAGTCGCCGCCGCTCTGCAGCGCCTGCACGAAGAGGATCAGCACGATCACCACGGCCAGCATCACCTCGGGCAGGAAGCGCTGGTAGCCGTAGCGGATGCCCAGGTCGCCGAGCCCGCCGCCGCCGATCGCGCCCGCCATCGCGGAGTAGCCGGTGAGGCTCACGAAGGAGATCGTCACGCCCGCCACGATCCCGGGCAAGGCTTCGGGCAGCAGCACCTTCCAGACGATCTGGCGCGTGGTCGCGCCCATGGCCTGCGCCGCTTCGACGAGGCCGCGGTCGACTTCGCGCAGCGACGTCTCGACCAGCCGCGCGACGAAGGGCGCGGCGGCGATGCTCAGGGGCACTACGGCTGCGGCGGTCCCGATCGACGAGCCCGTCAACAGGCGCGTGAGCGGAATGATCGCCACCAGCAGGATGATGAAGGGCGTGGAGCGCACCGCATTCACGATGGCGCCCACGATGCGGTTGGCCGGCCGGTTCTCGAGCACGCCGCCGGTGTCCGTGAGATGCAGGTACACGCCCAGCGGCACGCCGACCGCCGCGCCGATCAGGCCCGAGATGCCGACCATCACGATGGTTTCCCACAGCGAGGTCGCGAAGAGTTCCAGCATGGGGCCGGTGAAGACGTCAAACATGCGCCACCTCCTGCACCGCCACGCCGGCGCCGCGCAGATAGGCGACGGCCGATGCCACCGATTCGCCCGCGCCGCGCGCCAGCACGGCGAGCGACCCGAAAGGCCGCCCCTGGATCTCGTCGACCTGCCCATGCACGATCGACAGATCGATGCCGAAGCGCCGAATCACCTGCGAGAGCAGCGGCTGATCGGCGGCATCGTCGCCCGCGAAGGCCAGTCGCAAGAGCTGGGGCGCCTCGCTGCTGCCGTCGTGCATCAGGGTACGGATGCGCGCCAGCACGCTTTCGGGGAGTTCCTGCGGCGCGATGTCGTCGAGCAGGCTGCGCGTGGTCTCGTGCTGTGGGCGGGTGAAGACATCGAGCACGGCGCCCTGCTCCACGATGCGGCCATGGTCGATCACCGCGACCTGTTGCGCGAGCTGCTTGATGACCTGCATCTCGTGCGTGATGAGCACGACCGTCAGGCCGAACTCGCGGTTGATCTGCTGCAGCAGCGCGAGGATGGAGCGCGTGGTCTCGGGGTCCAGCGCCGAGGTGGCCTCGTCCGACAGGAGCACCTTCGGCCGATTCGCGAGCGCACGCGCAATGCCTACGCGCTGCTTCTGCCCGCCGCTGATCTGCGCCGGGTAGCGATCACGCAGGCCGGTCAGGCCCACCAGTTCGAGCAGCGGCTCGACGCGACCGCGGACGTCCGACGGCGGCAGACCCGCAAGCTCGAGTGGCAGCGCCACGTTCTCGTAGACGGTGCGCGAGGCGAGCAGGTTGAAGTGCTGGAAGATCATGCCGATGCCCTGGCGCGCAGCGCGCAGTTCGGCGTCATCGAGCGCGGTGAGTTCGCGCCCGTCCACGCGCACGCTGCCGCGCACGGGACGATTGAGAAGATTGATGGTGCGCACCAGCGAGCTCTTGCCCGCCCCGCTGCGCCCGATCACGCCGAACACTTCGCCCGGCGCCACCGTCAGATCGATGCCCTTGAGGGCCTCGACCGGCCCGCTCGGGCCTTGATAGATCTGGTGAATGTCAGAGAGTTGGATCATCCCCATTTTAGAGCTTGGCGATCGACACCTCGGTCGACTTCACCAGGGCAACCACGTCGGATCCGACCTTGAGCTGCAGTTCGTCGACGGAGCGCGTGGTGATGACCGAGGTCACGATGCCCCAGGCGGTCTCGACGTCGACTTCGGAGACGACGTCGCCGCGGATGATCTCGCGGACCTTGCCCTTGAACTGGTTGCGGACGTTGATGGCTTGGATGGACATGAGGAACTCCTTGTGGGTTGGGAAAAGGATGTCGGGGTCAGACGGCCCAGCGCAGTGCATGCGCGGGTCCATCGGCCCAACGGGTGTCATTGGCGGGCTCGGGCGCATCGGGCTTCTGCAGCACGCGATCGAGGATGCGCTTCTCGATCGCGGCGAACGACGGATCGCCCTGCGAGCGAGGCCGCGCGAGCGTGATGTTCTCGTCGAGCGCGATGCGGCCGTCCTCGATGAGGATCACGCGGTCCGCCAGCGCGACGGCCTCCTGCACGTCGTGCGTGACCAGCAGCGCGGTGAAGCGGTGACGCCGCCAGAGGCTCTCGATGAGCCGATGCATCTCGATGCGCGTCAAGGCATCGAGCGCGCCCAGCGGCTCGTCGAGCAGCAGCAGCCGCGGGTGATGCACCAAAGCACGCGCCAGCGCCACGCGCTGCCGCTGGCCGCCGGAGAGGCGCGCGGGCCAATCGTCCTTGCGCTCCGCGAGCCCGACCTGCGCCAGCACCTCGGCGCCGCGCGCCCTGAGCCCGGCCGGCAGGCCCAGGGTCACGTTGTCGAGCACGCGCCGCCACGGCAACAGGCGCGCTTCCTGGAACATGATCCGCGTGTCGTCGTGCAGTCCGTCGACCGCCTTGCCGTCGGTGTAGAGCGCGCCTTCGGACGCCTGCTCCAGTCCCGCGACCAGACGCAGCAAGGTGCTCTTGCCGCAGCCGCTGCGGCCCACGATCGCAACGAACTGGCCGGGCTCGACCGTCAGTTGCGTATTGCTCAGCACCTCGCGTTCGCCGTAGCGCTTGGACAGGCCGCGGATGTCGAGGCGCACGCCGCCGGGCACGTCGGCCTCGCGCTGCGCGGTCTGGGGGATGGCACTCATGGTCTTCTCTTCCTCACTTTGCGGATTGGTAGCCCGGATGCCAGCGCAGCCACCAGCGCTCCAGCGCCCGGGCGAACAGGTCGGCCAGCTTGCCCAGCAGCGCGTAGAGCAGGATGCCCACGAGCACGATGTCGGTCTGCAGGAACTCGCGTGCGTTCATCGTCAGGTAGCCGATGCCCGACTGCGCGGAGATGGTCTCCGCCACGATCAGGATCACCCACATCAGCCCCAGCGAGAAGCGCAGGCCCACGAGGATCGACGAGGTCGCCCCCGGCAGGATCACTTCCTTGTAGAGCTGCCGGCGCGAGAGCCCGTAGGTGCGGCCCATCTCGATCAGTTGCGGATCGACGTTGCGGATGCCGTGGAAGGTGTTCAGGTAGATCGGGAAGAACACCGACACCGAGATCAGGAACAGCTTGGCCGATTCGTCGATGCCGAACCACAGGATCACCAGCGGAATCAGCGCCAGCGCCGGGATGTTGCGCACCATCTGGATGCTCGAATCAAGCAGCGTCTCGAAGAAGCGGATCGAACCGGTGAGCAGCCCCAGCGCGAGCCCGAGCCCGCCGCCGATCGCGAGGCCGGCGAGCGCGCGCCCGGCGCTCACCTTCACATGGGTCCACAGCTCGCCGGAGACCGAGAGATTCCACGCCGCCTTCACCACGTCGACGGGCGCCGGCAGCACGCGGGTCGACAGCCAGCCGAGCGAGGATGCGATCTGCCAGGCCGCGACGAGGCCCACCGGCACGAGCCACGGGACGAGCCGCTTCGCCACCGAGAGGCCAAACGCCTTCGCACCGTTCAGCGATGGCACGGGCGCTGGCAGCGGCTGTGTTTGTACTTGTTCTGTCATGGGGTTCCTTTGTGCGCGTCGCCGGTCAGCTCTGCGAGAGCAGCCTCGAAGGCGCATCGAGATTCGCGACCACTTCGCCGAAAGGCCCGGTCAGCGCCTGCGACGGCGCGTGGGCGCGTTGCTTGCGCGGCAGCAGCGGGAAGACGAGCTCGGCAAAGCGGTAGGACTCTTCCAGGTGCGGATAGCCCGAGAGGATGAAGCTTTCGATGCCCAGCGACGCGTATTCCTCGATGCGCGCCGCGACCGTCTTCGGATCACCGACCAGCGCAGTGCCCGCACCGCCGCGCACCAACCCAACACCCGCCCACAGGTTCGGGCTGATCTCCAGGTCGGCGCGGCTGCGCCTGGCACCGCCCGCATGCAGCGCGGCCATGCGGCGCTGGCCTTCGGAATCCATGCGCGCGAAGGCGGCTTGTGCGCGGATGACGGTGTCGTCATTCACGCGGCTGATCAGCGATTCGGCGGCGCGCCAGGCTTCGTCCTCGGTCTCGCGCACGATGACGTGCAGGCGGATGCCGAACTTGACCGTGCGGCCCTTGCGTGCTGCGCGCTGGCGGACATCGGCGATCTTCTTCGCCACCTCTGCAGGCGTTTCGCCCCAGGTCAGATAGGCATCGACCTGCTCGGCGGCGAGTTCGTGCGCCGCTTCGGACGAGCCGCCGAACCACACCGGCGGATACGGCTTCTGCGTCGGCGGGAACAGCAGCTTCGCACCCTTGACGCAGAGGTGCTTGCCCTCGTAGTCGAAGCTCTGGCCGTCATGGCTGCGCGCGATGATCTCGCGCCAGATGCGGATGAACTCGGCCGATTGTTCGTAGCGCTCGGCGTGCGGCAGAAACACGCCATCGCCTTCGAGCTCCGCCTGATCGCCGCCGGTCACGAGATTGACCAGCACGCGGCCACCCGAAAGCCGGTCGAAGGTCGCGGCCATGCGCGCCGCAAGGCTCGGCTGATGCAAGCCGGGCCGCACGGCGACCAGGAAACGCAGCCGCTCCGTGGCGCCGATCAGGCTCGCGGCGACGACCCACGGGTCCTCGCACGAGCGGCCCGTCGGGATCAGCACGCCTTCGTAGCCCAGTCGATCGGCCGCACCCGCAATCTGTTGCAGGTACGCCAGATCGACCGGACGCGCGCCCTCGGTCGTGCCGAGATAGCGGCTGTCGCCGTGCGTGGGGAGGAACCAGAAGATGTTCATGCCGTTGTCCGTGCTTCGTCGTCAGGGTTTGGTGGAGGCGAGACGCGTGTCCGGGCGCCACACGATGCGCGCGACCTCCACGGGCTTCGGAATGAGTCCGAGCTTGTGGAAGGCATCGGCGACACGCTGCTGGTCGATCACCGTCGCGGGCTGGATCGGCCCCACGGGCGACGGCGGCCGCCGTTGAAGAAACAGGCTCACGATGCCTGCGTCGAGGCCGCTGAAGTCGGCGATCAGCTTGATGGCGGCAGCGCGCGCCTGCTGCACCAGGCGATCGGCGCGGGTCAATTCCTCGAAGAGCGCGGCGATCACGGCTGCATGTTTGTCCGCGAACGGCCGCGACGCGAGATAGAAGGAGTTGTTTCCCGACAGTCCGCGGCCGGTGGTCAGCGCCCGCGGCTGGATTGCGAGTTCGGTCGCCGCATAGAACGGGTCCCAGATCGCCCACGCGTCGACGCTGCCTCGCTCGAAGGCTGCGCGCGCGTCGGCCGGCGCCAGATAGACGGGCTGAATGTCGCTCCATTGCAGGCCGGCCTTCTCGACCGCGCGCACCAGCAGGTAGTGCGCGCTCGACCCTTTCTGCAGCGCCACCTTGCGGCCCTTGAGGTCGGCGAGCGTCCTGATCGTCGATTCCTTCAGCACCAGCACGGCGGAGCTGTCGGGTTTCGGCGGCTCGGCGCCGACGTAGACGAGGTCCTTGCCCGCGGCCTGCGCGAACACCGGCGGCGAATCGCCGGTGAGCCCGAACTCGAGGCTGCCGACCGAGAGCGCCTCCAGCAATTGAGGCCCGGCCGGGAACTCGATCCACGTGATCTTCGCGTTCGGGAAGCGCTTCTCCAGCCAGCCGGACTGCTTCACGATCACGAGGTTGGCAGCGGACTTCTGGTAGCCGATCCGAAGCTGCTGGAGTGGCTCGGACGAGGCCGACGAAGCCGACGAGGTCGGCTGCGCCAGCGCAACAGGCCCGCCCAGCCCCCAGGTCGAAGCCGTGACCGCGAGCAGTTGCAGCAGGCGGCGGCGCGCGATCGTCCGCGTGCTCATGACGTGGCGGCGATGAAGCCGGTGATGAGCGCGACTGCGACGACCACCAGCGCGCTGATGGCGAGGTCCGCGACGACCCACCACGCGGAGCGCGGCGGCGTCAGGGTGTTCGAGGTCAAAGGAGGCATGTTCTTCTTTCTTCGGACGTAGGCGTCCCCTGGCCGCATGGCAGCAGCCCAATGGGTCGGGACGGAAGTTGTACGGAGGCGGCGCCGCTCGGGCGCCCGGACGACGGACGACGGACGACCGTCAGACGCTACATCGCACCTGTTCGAAAGCCACGGGCTCGAAGCCCCAGGTCGCCGGCAGCCTGAGGCCTTCCTTGGCAAGCGTCTCGACCGCATCGTCCAGACGCTGCGACAGGTCCGCCTGCAACTGATAGGCGCCTTCGGGTTGCAGCGTGACCTGCCCGTCGGTCGCGTAGACGCCCGGCAGGATGTGCCGCGCGGCAAGCGACTGCAGCACCGGCCGCAGCGCGTAATCGAGCGCCAGCATGTGATGCGGGCTGCCGCCGGTCGCGAGCGGAAGGACCGTCTTGCCCTTCAACGCGGATTGCGGCAGCAGGTCGAGGAACACCTTCAGCACGCCGCTGTACGCGGCCTTGTAGACGGGCGTCGCGATCACGATCACGTCGGCGCGATGCACCTGCTCGGCCGCTTGCTGCACCGTGGGGTGCGAGGCTTCGCCCAGCAGCAGCGCATGCGCGGCGAGTTCGCGGATCGCGAGACGATCCACTTTGACTTTGCGCAGCGCCAGCCGCGCCGCCACGGCATCCAGCAGGACCGCCGAGCGGGACGGCGCAGAGGGACTGCCGGCGATCAGGAGAACGGACACTTCGGAAATCTTTCAGGCAGTTCGCGTGAGCGGGGTCACTTGTTCAGATAGATCTGGTCGAACGAGCCACCATCCGCGAAGTGCGCCTTGTCGGCCTTGGTCCAGCCGCCGAAGGCTTCGTCGATCGTGAACAGCGTGAGCTTCGGGAACTGGTTCGCGTACTTGGCCTTGGCCTTGTCGGACGTCGGACGGTAGTAGTTGCGGCCGGCGATGTCCTGGCCTTCGTCCGAGTAGAGGTACTTCAGGTATTCCTCTGCGACGGCACGCGTGCCTTTCTTGTCGACCACCTTGTCGACCACCGTCACGGTCGGTTCCGCGAGGATGCTGATCGACGGCACGACGATGTCGAACTTGTCGGGGCCGAATTCCTTCAATGCGAGGAAGGCTTCGTTCTCCCAGGCGAGCAGCACGTCGCCCACGCCGCGCTGCACGAAGGTGATGGTCGAGCCGCGCGCGCCGGTGTCGAGCACGGGCACGTTCTTGTAGAGCTTGCCGACGAATTCCTTGGCCTTGGCGTCGCCGCCGTACTTGCGCTTGGCGAACTCCCATGCAGCGAGGTAGTTCCAGCGGGCACCGCCGGAGGTCTTCGGGTTGGGCGTGATCACCTGCACGCCCGGCTTCGCGAGGTCGTCCCAGTCCTTCAGGCCCTTCGGATTGCCCTTCTTCACGAGGAAGACGATGGTCGAGGTGTACGGCGCCGAGTTCTGCGGCAGGCGCTTTTGCCAGTCGGGCTTGACCAGGCCCCCGTGCGTGACGAGCGCGTCGGTATCGCCGGCCAGCGCAAGCGTCGCGACGTCGGCATCGATGCCGTCGATGATCGAGCGGGCCTGCTTGCCCGAACCGCCGTGCGATTGCTTGATCGTCACGTCCTGCCCGGTCTTGCCCTTCCAGTACTTCGCAAAGGCCTGGTTGTAGTCCACATACAGCTCGCGCGTCGGGTCGTAGGACACGTTCAGCAGCGTCACGCCGCCTTGGGCGAACGACGGCAATGCCGTCAGGGCGATGCCCGCCACAGCGGCGGCACCCAGGGAAAGCTTGATAAAGTCGCGGCGAAGGCTCATGGTCTTGTGCTCGTAAATGGCATAAAGCAGATGCCGCGTATTCTGGATAGAGCATATGGAAACCGGAACGACCGAGTTTTCAGTTCTAAATAGCGAAATCAACTAAGACACCCCAAAGGCATCCAAATGGCACGCATGGTCCAGTGCATCAAGCTCGGCAAAGAAGCCGAAGGTCTCGACTTCCCGCCCTACCCCGGCGAGCTCGGCAAACGCATCTGGGAGAGCGTGAGCAAGGAGGCCTGGGCCGCCTGGCTCAAGCAGCAGACCATGCTGGTCAACGAAAACCGCCTGAACCTCGCCGATGCCCGCGCGCGCCAGTACCTGGCCCGCCAGATGGAAAAGCACTTCTTCGGCGACGGCGCCGACGTGGCGCAGGGATACGTTCCCCCCAGCAACTGATCCACGCGCGCGCATGGCCGAACCGGTCGAATGGCGCGCGGACGGCATCCCGCGCAGCCCGCGGTTCGACGACATCTACCACTCCGAAAGCGGCGCAGCCGCACAGGCCCGGCACGTCTTCCTGGGCGGCTGCGGCCTGCCGGCGGCCTGGTCGGGGAAGCCGCAGTGGCGGGTTCTCGAAACCGGCTTCGGCTTCGGGCTCAACTTCCTGACAACCTGGCAGGCCTGGCGCGCGGACCCGAACCGCTGCCGGCTGCTGCACTTCGTCTCGATCGAGGCCTATCCGGTCTCGCGCGAGGATCTGCTGCGCGCGGCCGCCGCCTCTCCTGAGCTGCTTGCGCTGGCGGAGGAACTGGCAGCGCAATGGCACGGCCTGCTGCCGGGATTTCAACGGCTCTGGCTCGACGAGGGCCAGGTGTTGCTGACCCTGTGCGTCGGCGATGTGCAGCCGATGCTGCGCGCGCAGCGCTTCGAGGCGGACAGCATCTATCTCGACGGTTTCAGTCCCCAGCGCAATCCGCAGATGTGGTCGGCCGAGACGCTGAAGTCGGTCTCGCGTTTCGCCCGGCGCGGCACGCGCATCGCGACCTGGACCATCGCACGGGCGGTGCGGGATGCGTTGGCGCAGTGCGGCTTTCAGGTCGAGAAGACGCCGGGGCTGCCTCCGAAGCGCGACTGCCTCCAGGGAATCTACGACCCTGCCTGGGAACTGCGCCGCCGTGATCCGTCGCCCGAGGAGATCGCGCAGCCCGGCCATTGCGTCGTGATCGGCGCAGGCCTCGCCGGTGCCGCGGTCGCATCGAGCCTCGCGCGGCGGGGCTGGCGCGTGACGGTTCTCGAAGCATCCGCGCAGCCTGCCACCGGCGCATCGGGCCTGCCGGTGGGTGTGCTGGCGCCCCATGTGTCGCCGGACGATGCGCTGCTCTCGCGCCTGACGCGCGCCGGCATTCGGGCCACATGGCCGCAGCTCGAGCAGTGGCTGGTCGAAGGCCGCGACTGGGGCGCGACCGGCGTGGTCGAACGGCGCGCGCCGGGTGATGCGCGCCTGCCGCGCAGTTGGACCGCCGAAGGTCCGAACGAATCGTGGCACGCGACGCCGGAGCAGCTTCGCGCGCTGGGCGTGCCGGACGACGCCGACGCCATCCGCCATGCCCGCGCCGGATGGGTACGCCCTGCCTCGCTCGTGCGAGCCTGGCTTGCGCAACCCGGCATCCGCGTGATGACCGGTGCCCGCGTGGTCCGTATCGAACCCTCGCCCGCGCCGTCCGATGGTGCGCCGCGCTGGGCCGTGCACGGAGAGAACGACAGGCGCCTAGCAGAAGCCGACAGGGTCGTCCTCGCCGCAGGCATCGACAGTCGCGGCTTCGCACCGGCGCTGCCCCTGCAGCCGGTGCGCGGCCAGGTCGCCTGGGGCGTCACGGACCCCGACGCCCTGCTCCCTGCGGTGCCGCTGAACGGCGACGGCCACCTGGTCGCGCATGTGCCCGATGCAGGCGGCGAACTGTGGCTCACCGGAGCGACCTTCGATCGCGACAGCGACGACCGAACGCTGCGGGCGGAAGACAACGCGATCAACCTCGAAAAGCTCCGCCGCCTCCACCCCCATGCGGCGGCGCGACTGTTCCCCGCTTTCGAGAGCGGACGGGCGCATGCCTGGGCCGGTGTGCGCTGCGCATCCGCCGACCGGCGGCCGCTGGTCGGACCTCTGCAAGCCGGGGCGGAGCGCGGCCCCTGGGTCTGCACCGCGTTGGGCTCGCGCGGCATGACCTTCGCCGCGCTGTGCGCCGAACTGCTTGCCGCGCGCTGGCACGGCGAGCCTTTGCCGCTGCCCGCGCGGCTCGCGGGCGCGCTCGACACGCGGCGCGCGTGGCCGGCCGAAGCTCAGAGATTGGCGAGCGCCATGTAGTCGAGCACCGTCGTTCCGCCGAGCGTGGCGAACGGCAGCAGCAGCGCCTTGAGCAAGGGCTGCTGCCAGAACGGCGCGAAAGCGCCCTCGTGCAGGTCTTCGAAGCGGCTTTCGAGAAGTCCACCGCATCTCCCGAACGAACAGCACCCCCGCGGCAAGCAGCACGATCGCCACGATGCCATTGCCCGGCAAGCCACTGGACCCGGATTTCGACTCCTTGTCCATCAACCTCTTCTGGTTTCGTGTGCGCTGCACGACGCAACCATTTCACAATGCATCCCACGTCACCGGCATCCCCACAGGATCGAGATCCGAGAGAGAACACCCAGGGGGAGAAAACCATGCCCATCCACTACGACATCACCCACACCACGGTCTACCGCTACAAGAAGCCGGTGCGTTTCGGCCTGCACCGGGTGATGTTCCGGCCGCGCGAGAGCCATGACCTGCGCGTGCTGGCGACCGATCTCCAGGTGAGCCCGGACGCGAGCATCCGCATGATCCAGGATCCGCATTCCAACTCCGTCGCGCTGGTACAGCCGATCGGCGAGGCGACAGAGCTGCGCATCGTCTGCCGCTTCTCGATCGAGCACGTGCCGACCAGCGTCGACCAACTGGCGCTCGATCCGTCCGCCGAACGGCTGCCCTTCGCTTACTCCGTGGACGACCGCTTCGATCTCGAGCGCTACCTTCGTCCCCATCATGACGATCCCGACGGCCGTCTGATCCGCTGGGCGCATCAGTTTCTGGAAGACGGCAACGACACGCGCGAGGTGCTCGCCCGGATGAATGCCTACATCGGCCAGAACTTCACCTACGCGGCGCGCGATGAAGAAGGCACCCAGACCCCGCTGCAGACGCTCGACCTGGGCAGCGGGAGCTGCCGCGACTACGCACTGCTGATGATGGAGGCCGTTCGAAGGCTCGGCGTGGCGACGCGTTTCGTGACGGGCTACTTGTACGACGCTGCGCTCGACGTCGAAGGCGAATCCGCGGAAGAGTCGGTGATCGGCGCGGGAACGACTCACGCATGGCTGCATGCCTATCTGCCCGGGGCGGGCTGGATCGCGTTCGATCCCACCAACAACCTCATGGGCGGCGGCCAGTTGATCCGCGTCGCGGTCGCTCGCGACCCGTCGTTGGCCGCTCCCATCTCAGGCACCTGGTACGGGGACGCCGGGCACTACGAAGGCCTGGAGGCTTCCGTCGTGGTGCGGAAAGTGAGGGACTGAGCCGGTCTCACGGAAAGGCGCGGGGCCGCTCGCTCACGTTCACGCCGGGCTGCGGCGCTTCCTTGTCCGCGACGTCGACCCAGCCGCCGCCGAGCGAACGATAGAGCGCCGCCGACTGGAGCAGCACGCTGCCCTGCTGCTGGGCCAGCTGCAGGCGTGCGCTGAACAGCGCGCGATCGGCGTCGAGCACTTCGAGATAGCTGGTGTAGCCGCCTTCGAACCGCCTGCGCGCGAGCCGGGCGTAGTTGTCGAGCGCGGCGACCTGCATCAGCTGCGCATCGAGCGCGGTGCGCGAGGTGGTGATGCCGGACAGCGCGTTCTCCGTTTCGCCGAACGCGGCCTGCACCGCCTTGCGGTACTGCGCAACCGACGCCCGCTGCGCCGCTTCGGCGCTCGTGACCTGGCCCGCGATCGCACCGGCGGTAAAGATCGGCATCGTGATGTTCGCGCCATAGGTCCACAGGCGCGACGGTCCTTCCCACAGATCGGACAGCGAACGGCTTGCCTGACCGAACGCGCCGGTGAGCGAGATCGTCGGGAAATACGCCGCCTTCGCCGCACCGATGCGGGCATTGGCAGCGATCATCGATTGCTCCGCCTGCCGGATGTCGGGGCGCCGCTCCAGCAGATCGGACGGCAGGCCCGCCGGCACCGGCGGCAGCATGAGCTGGTCGATCGCCTTGCCGCGCGCGATCGGGCCCGGATTGCGGCCGACCAGGTTGGCGAGCGCGTTCTCCAGTTGCACGATCGACTGTTCGAGCAACGGGATCGCCCGCAGCGCCGTCGCGTATTCCGACCGTGCCTGGCTGACCTCGACCTCGGACACCACGCCGCCCTTGAAGCGCCGCTCGAAGAGGTTCAAGGCATCGAGCCGCAGGCCCAGCGTCTCGCGCGACACCTCCAACTCGCGATCCTGCTCGCGCAGGTTGACGTAGCCCGAGGTGATCGCCGTCACGACCGAAAGCACGGTGCCGCGGCGGAAGGCTTCGCTCGCCTCCAGTTCCGCCGTCGCGGCTTCGGTAAGCCGCCGGGTACGGCCGAAGAGGTCGATCTCCCAGCTCAGGAGCAGACTCGCCTGCACCGCGTTGTACGGATTGGTCAACGGCGCCCCGGGAATCGCGTGCTCGCTCGCGCGCGTGCGGCTGCCACTCACCTGCGCGCCCACCTGCGGGAAGAGCTGCGAGCGCGTGGTGCCGAGCACGCCGTAGAACTGCTCCACGCGCGCGGCCGCGGCGACCAGGTCCTGGTTGTTGCGCAGACCCTCGCTGATCAGGGCATCGAGCGCCGGATCGTTGAACTGCTGCCACCATGCCGATTCGGTGGCAGCCGCATCGACCGCGCCCATCGGCGTGGCACTGCGGTATTGCGTCGGAACGTCGAGATCGGGCCGCTTGTAGTCCGGGCCGAGCATGCAGCCGCCGAGCGGCAGGCCCAGGAACAGCGCGCACACCAGTGCCGCCGCGCCGCGACAAGTCGCATCAGTGCGGCGCATCGGTGGCTCCCTGTCCGGTCGCTTCCGGACCCTCGCCCTTCGCATGCTCGGCCTTCTTGCCGCTCATGCGATCGCTGAACGTTTCCAGGCCCCAGAAGAACATCGGGATGAAGAAGATCGCGATCACGGTCGCGCCGAGCATGCCGCCGATCACGCCGGTGCCGAGCGACTGCCGGCTGGCGGCCGAAGCGCCGCTGGCGATCGCGAGCGGAATACACCCGAGGATGAAGGCCAGCGACGTCATGATGATCGGCCGCAAACGCAGCTTGGCCGCGCCGACCGCCGCGTCGTAGGGCGAGAGCCCTTCCTTGTGGCGCAGCTCGACCGCGAATTCGAAGATCAGGATGGCGTTCTTGGCCGCCAGCGCGATCAGCACCGTGAGGCCGATCTGGAAGTACACGTCGTTCTGGATGCCGCGCAGCCAGATCGCCGCGATGGCACCGAACAGCGCGAACGGCACCGCGAGCAGCACACCGAAGGGCAAGGACCATTTCTCGTACTGCGCCGCGAGGATCAGGAACACCATCACCAGCGCGAAGGCGAACACCAATCCGGCCGTCGAGCCGGCCTTGCGCTCTTCGTAGGCCTCGCCGGACCATGCGAACGAGAAGCCCGCCGGCAGCACCTCGTGCGCAATCTCTTCCATCGCGGCCAGCGCCTGCCCCGAGCTGTAGCCGATGCCCGCGTCGCCCGTGACCTTGGCCGCGACGAAGTTGTTGAAGCGGGTGACGATGTCGGCGCCGGTCACGTACCGCGTGGTCGCGACCGCCTTGAGCGGCACCATCTTGCCCTCCTTGTTGCGCACGTACATGTTCTGCAGGTCTTCGGGCTTGGTGCGGAAGTCCGGCTCCGCCTGCAGGATCACCTGGAACAGCCGGCTGTTCTTCGGGAACTGGCTCACGTAGAGCGAGCCGAACAGCGTCTGCAGGGTGGAATAGACGTCCTGCGTCGGCACGCCGAGGCTCTCGGCCTTGTCGCGGTCGACATCCACCATCAACTGGCGCGAGCGCGTGTTGATGGTCGAGTTCAGGCCTCTGAGTTCGGGCCGCTGCCTGGCCTTGGCGATGAAGTCGCGCGTGACCTGCTCCACCCGCTGCAGCGGCGCGTCGCCCTCGCTCTGGATCCAGAACTCGAAGCCGCCGGTCGTGCCCAGGCCCGGGATGGACGGCGGATTGACCGGCACCAGCACGGCCTCCTTGAAGGTCGAGAACTCCGCGCTGGCCTGCCCGATCAGCGCGTCGGCGCGATCGTCCGGCGACTGCCGCTCCGCGAAGCTCTTGAGCGACACGAACAGAACGCCCGCGTTGGATTTGTTCTGCGAATCGATCAGGCTGTAGCCAGGCACGGTCGCCACCGCTTTCACGCCGGGCTGCTTGCTGAACCACTGCTGCGCGCGGTCGGTGATGGCTTCGGTGCGATCCAGGCTCGCGGCGTCCGGCATGATGACCGCGGTGAAGATGTAGCCCTGGTCCTCCACCGGCAGGAAGGTGGTCGGCACCTTCCTGAACAGGCCCATCATGACGACGATCATGCCGGCGATCAGGAGCACCGAAACCAGCACGCGCTTGATCGCCAGCTTGGTCGTCGACGTATAGCCTTCGGTCACCCGGTCGAAGCTGCGGTTGAACCAGCCGAAGAAGCCCTTCTTCTCGTGCTCACCCGCTTTCGGCGGCTTCAGCAGCAGCGCGGCAAGTGCGGGCGACAGCGTCAGCGCCACCAGACCGGACAGCACCACGGACACCGCGATCGTGATCGCGAACTGCTTGTAGAGCTGCCCGGTGATGCCCGAGAGGAACGCGACCGGGATGAACACCGCGCACAGCACGAGCACGATGGCGATCACCGGCCCGCTCACTTCATCCATCGCGCGCTTGGCCGCGTCCTTGGGCGACAAGCCGAACTCGCTCATGTTGCGCTCGACGTTCTCGACCACCACGATCGCATCGTCCACCACGATGCCGATCGCGAGCACCATGCCGAACAATGTGAGCATGTTGATCGAGAAGCCCATCGCGGTCATGCCGATGAAGGCCCCGAGGATCGAGACCGGCACCGCCAGGATCGGCACCAGGGTCGCGCGGAAGCTCTGCAGGAACACGAACACCACGATCACCACCAGCACCACGGCCTCGAAGAAGGTGTGGACCACTTCGTTGATCGATTCCTGCACGAACTCGGTGGTGTCCAGCGCGATGTCGTAGTCCAGCCCGGCCGGGAAGGACTTCTTCAGCTCGGTCATCAGCGCGCGCGTGTCCTTCGCGACCTGCAGCGCATTGGCGCCGGGCTGCTGGTAGATCGCGATCAGCGTCGCGGTCTTGCCGTTGTACTTCGAACGGATGGAGTAGTCCTTGGAGCCCAGCTCGGCGCGGCCGATGTCCTTGACGCGCACGATGGCGCCGGTGCCCTGCTGCGAGGCGCGCAGGATGATGTTGTCGAACTGCGTGGGCTCGGTCATGCGACCCGAGGTCGCCACCGGAATGGTCTGCTGCACCGGCGTGACCGTCGGCGAGGCGCCGAGCCGGCCCGCGGCGTACTGCTGGTTCTGCGCGGCGACCGCGTTCTGCACGTCGGTCGCGGTCATGCCCAGGCTCGCCATGCGGTCGGGCTTGAGCCACAGGCGCATCGCGTAGTCGGGCGAGCCGAAGATCGAGCTCTGGTTGGCACCCGGGATGCGCTTGATCGCATCGAGCACGTTGATGTTGGCGTAGTTCGCGACGAAGGTCGGGTCCTGGCTGTTGTCGGGCGAATAGATCGCCACGATCAGCATGAAGGCCTGCGACTTCTTCTGCACGCTCACGCCCTGCTGGCTCACCGCCGAGGGCAACTGCGGCAGCGCGAGGTTCACGCGGTTCTGCACGTCGACCTGCGCGAGCGAGGGGTCGGTGCCGATCTCGAAGTAGACCGACAGCGTCATGTTCCCCGTCGAGCTCGACGTGGAGTTCATGTACATCATGCGGTCGGCGCCGTTGACCTGCTGCTCGATCGGCGCGGCCACGTTCTCGGCCACCACCGACGAACTCGCGCCCGGGTAGGTGGCACTGACGGAAATCTGCGGCGGGGTGATGTCCGGAAACTGCGCGATCGGCAGATTGAACATCGCCACCACCCCGGCGATGACCAGGATGATCGAGATGACGGACGCGAAGATGGGACGGTCGATGAAGAAGTGCGCGAACTTCATCGTGCCTCCGCCAGGATGACATCGACGCGGCGCGCCATGGCGGGCGAATCGCCGCCGACGATGTTCGCCGGCGCCTTCATCTCGATCTGCTTGGCCGGCACATCGGCCGCCAGCAGCGCATCGCGGACCGCTTCCGCGCGCCGCTTGGCGAGCGCTGCGTTGACCTTCGGATCACCGCTCGAATCGACGTAGCCGTGCAGGACGACGCGCAGGTCGGGCTTGGCTTTCAGCGCAGCGATGATCGAGACCAGCCGCACCTGGCCCGTCGCGTCGAGCGCGGTGCGGCCGCGGTCGAAGTAGACGGCATCGCCGTTGGCGCCCGCACTGCCGGACGCGGACGCCGAGCCCGCGGGCGGCGACGCCGCAGCAGCCTTCGCGGTGCCGCCCGCCGGGCCTGCGCCCGAATTCGGCATCACCGAAGCCGCGGCGGCCACCGCGCCCGCAGGCGTCGGCCCCGCCGGGCGTTCGGTTGCCTTTCCCTCCGGCAGCGGATCCGGCGGCACGTCCTTCACCTTGACCGGCGCACCCGGCGCGAGCCGCATGAAGCCGTCGACCACGACGCGCTCCCCGTCCTTCAGGCCGGCAGTCACCAGCCATTGATCGCCCATCCAGTCGCCGACACTCACCAGCCGCTGGGACGCCTTGCCCTCGCCATCGACGACCCAGACGTACTCGCCGCGCGGGCCCTCCTGCACCGCGCGCTGCGGCACGATGATCGAGTTGGGTCGCTGGAAGCCGTGGACCTTGACCCGCACGAACTGTCCCGGGCGCAGTTCGCCTTTCGGATTGGGCAGCTCGGCGCGCAGCAGGAAGGTGCCCGTCTCCTGGCTGAAGGAGGCATCTGCAAAGGTGATGCGCCCCTGCGCGGGAAAGCTCGAGCCGTCGGCCAGCAGCAGTTCCACCGCGTAGTCGTCGCGCAGCGCCTTGATCAGCTTGCCTTTGGCGATCTCGTCCTGCAGGCGCAGCGACTCGTTTTCCGAGAGGCTGAAGTTCACCCGCATCGGGTCGAGCTTCGCCACGTAGGTGAGCAAGCTGTTCTCGGCGTTCACGTAGGCGCCGTCCTGGACCTTGGCGAACGACGACTGGCCGGCCACCGGCGAGGTGATCGTGGTGTAGCCGAGGTTCAACTGCGCATCGGTGACCTTCGCGGCCGCGGCCTCTACCGCGGCAGAGGCGGCCTGTTCGGTGCCGGTGGCGTCGTCGAGATCCTTGACCGCCAGGGCGTTGTCGGCGACGAGCGGCTTGACCCGCGCGAGGTTCGCGCGCGCGGTGGCAAGGCGAGCCTGCTGCTGCGCAAGCTCCGCCTTCGCGGCCTTCAGGCTGGCCTCGAAGGGCTTCACGTCCATCCTGAAAAGGACCTGGCCGGGCTCGACGAACGTGCCTTCGGTGTAGACCCTCTTTTCCAGAAAACCGTTGACCCGGGCCCGGATCTCCACCTGCTGCGAACTCTCGGTCTGGCCGACGAACTCGTAGGTCACGGGAACGGTCTGCGCCTTGACGGCCAGGGCGGAGACTTCGGTGGGAGGTGGAGCAGCCTTTTCAGGTTCGGACTTCGAACAGGCGGACAGGAGCACCGCGGCGCATAACAGCGGGAGCAGGCCGTGAACACTCCGCACAGCACCTGTCCGGAAGAGGCCCGCACGTCGTGCTCGCAAGGCCACGTCACTCGACAAACCCATAGACCATCCTCCTCGCCCACGCGGCCACGCACGACGACCGACCCGACGCAGGCTGTTCAGTGAAACGCTAATGTCGCTTCAAAGCACCGCGCAGGCAATGGCCCCTTGGTGCAATTCCCGAGCCCCGCCCAGGCCGACGCGGGACTGTCATGCGGCCCCGCCATGATCCGCCGCTACCACCTTTTCCTGTTCGCCGCACGCTTGACGATGGTCAAACGATCGCCTTGAGTCGGACCCACCACTCACATAGGATGGCCCGGCCATCGCGCTGGCGCGGGCATTGCTTGGTGTGCATGACGGCGCGATGCGCTTGGAGGAATCGTTTGAAAACACTTCCGATTGACCTTGCATTGCAAGGCGGTGGCGCCCACGGCGCATTCACCTGGGGCGTACTCGATCGTCTCCTCGAGGAATCGTGGCTGCGCATCGACGGCGTCTCCGGCACTTCCGCGGGCGCGATGAACGCCGCTGTGCTGGCCTGCGGACATGCGGGCGGCGGCGCCGAGGGCGCGCGCGAATCGCTGGAGAAGTTCTGGCGCGGCGTATCGGAAGCGGCCCGGTTCAGCCCCTTCCAGCGCAGCTGGATCGAGATGATCTCCGGCCGCTGGACGCTCGACAACTCTCCGACCTTCCTCGCCGCGGACCTCGCGATGCGCGTGTGGTCGCCCTACAACCTCAACCCGCAGGGCATGAACCCGCTGCGCGGCATCCTCCGGGAGCTGATCGACTTCGAGCGCCTGGCTTCGTCGCCCATCAAGCTCTTCGTGACCGCGACCAACGTGCGCACCGGCCGGGGGCGCGTGTTCCGCAATGCCGAGATCAGCCCCGACGTCCTGCTCGCGTCGGCCTGCCTGCCGTCGATGTTCCATGCGGTGGAGATCGACGGCGACCCCTACTGGGATGGCGGCTACGCAGGCAACCCGACGATGACCCCGCTGATTCGCGAATGCTCCTCCAGCGACACCATCCTGGTGCAGATCAATCCGGTGGAGCGTCCGGGCGTCCCGCGCAGCGCGCAGGAAATCAACAACCGGCTCAACGAGATCTCCTTCAATTCGCCGCTGCTGAAGGAACTGCGCATGATCGCGATGCTGCACCAGGTGGCCGACCCCGGCCACGGCGAAGGCGCGGCATGGGCGCGCATGCGCATCCACCGTATCGCGACCGATGCGATGCTCGATCTGGGCTATTCGTCGAAGCTGATCGCGGAATGGGCCTTCCTGTGCAAGCTGCGCGACGAGGGCCGGCGTGCAGCCACCGCCTTCCTCGCGGCGCACGCGGGCGACATCGGCAAGCGCTCGACGCTCGATCTCGACGCACTGCTCGAAGGGGTTTGAACCGATGGGACTCGCAGGAATCTTCGCCGGCCTCGGCCTGCTGATCTGGCTTTCCTACCGCGGCTGGAGCGTGCTGGTGCTCGCGCCGCTCGCAGCACTCATCGCAGCGCTGTTCGCGCGCGAACCGCTGCTCGCGCACTGGACGCAGACCTTCATGGGTTCCGCGGCAGGCTTTCTTGCCAGTTTCTTTCCGCTCTTCCTGCTGGGCGCGATCTTCGGCAAGCTCATGGACGACAGCGGCTCGGTGCAGACCATCGCGCGCTTCATGACCGAGAAGCTCGGCCCGCAGCGGGCGATGCTCGCGGTGGTGCTGGCGGGTGCGATGGTGACGTATGGCGGAGTGAGCCTCTTCGTCGCCTTCTTCGTGCTCGCGCCGATGGCACAGGCGCTGTTTCGCGCGGCCAACGTACCCGCGCGGCTGATGCCCGCGGCGATCGCGCTCGGCACGTCGACCTTCACGATGTCCGCACTGCCAGGCACGCCGGCGATCCAGAACGCGATCCCGATGCCCTTCTTCGGGACCACCGCGTTCGCCGCGCCCGGGCTGGGCGTGATCGCCGCCGCCATCATGCTGGGCTTCGGGATGTGGTGGCTGCGCCGCGCCGAGAACGCCGCACGCAAGGCCGGCGAAGGCTTCGGCACCGTCACGGTGGACAAGCACATGGACGCCTCTGCCGACCCGGTGGTGCGCGAGCGCGCGAGCACGTCCGGCAGCTTCGATCCCGCCGAGGCCACGCGCGGCGGTCACAGCGACAGGGAGCCCGGCGTCTTCATCGCCCTGCTGCCCCTGATCGTGGTCGTTCTGGTCAATCTGCTGATGGCACTGGTGGTGCTTCCGCGGCTCGATACCGACTACCTCGCCGAGCCGCGCTTCGGCGGCATCTCGATCGCCAACGTGGGCGGCGTCTGGGCGGTGCTGGTGGCGCTGATGGCGGCGATCGTGGTGCTGATCGCCTGCAACTGGAACCGGCTGCCTTCGCTGCGCGAGACGATCGACGCGGGCGCCAATGCCTCGGTGCTGCCGGTCGTGTCGGTGGCGAGCCTGGTGGGCTTCGGCGCGGTGGTGGCCGCCATGCCGGCCTTCGAGATGGTGCGCGAATGGGTGCTGGGCATCGGCGGCGGGCCGCTGGTGTCACTGGCGCTGTCGACCAACATCCTGGCCGCGCTCACCGGTTCGGCCTCGGGTGGCCTGACGATCGCGCTCGATGCGCTCGGCGCGACCTACATGCAGCTGGCCGCCACGACCGGGCTCGATCCGGCGCTGATGCACCGGGTCGCGGTGATCGGGGCGGGGACGCTCGACAGCCTGCCGCACAACGGCGCCGTGGTCACGCTGCTCGCCGTGTGCGGCACGGGCCACAAGGAGAGCTACTTCGACATCGTGATGGTAGGCATCGTCGGCGCGCTGCTGGCGCTGGTCGCGGTGATCGTGCTGGGGTCGACCTTCGGGTCGTTCTGAATCGCCGGGCGCCTCACGCGACCCGGGCGCGGTGGACGAGCTTCTCGGACAGCACCGCGACGCATTTCGCGTATTCCGCCTCGGCCTTCTCCTGCGCCTCGCACAGGCGCGCGAGCGCCTGCATCTCCACGGACCCGGGCGGCTGCGTGTCGGCGCCGCAGAGCCAATCGCCCAGCGCCTCGATGAGTTCGCCACGCGCGGCTTCCACCGCAAGGCGACTCACGACGACGGCCTGGTAGAGCTGGGTCAGTTCGCCTCTCCTTTCGCGCTGCACACGTTCTCCTGAAGTTGCGGACCATCTTCAAGACTACTTATGTATTACATATGAACGTGTAGGTCCATACCGCGAAGGCGGTAGACATTTGCCCGGAGCCGCAGTGGCTGCTACGGTTTCGCGGCCGCCCCGGCCTCTGCCAGGCGAGCCTCGAGTTCGGCCACCAGCGCCCTCGCCTCGTCGCCCTCGGGAATCGGCCGACCGCTGTCGCGCCAGGCCACCGCGCTCTTGAAGCCCTCCACCTCGGCCTGCCGGCGGAACCACAGGCCCTCGGGGTTATGGCGGGTGATGCCGTCGAAGACCGTGGCGAACATCTGCGTCTGCTCCAGGCCCATCGAGAGCCAGACCTGGTTGACCACCAGCTTGTGCATCATGAGATGGGAGCGCGGCACCCCAGCGATGCGCAGCGCGAGTCGCAGCGTGGCGTCGTCCAATTCGCCAGCCGGAACCGCGAAGTTGGCGAGGCCCCAATCGGCAGCCTGTGCACCGGTGATGGTGTCGCCGGTGAACATGAGTTGCTTGGCCCGCATCGCGCCGAGCCGGTAGGTCCACATCGCGGTGGTCGGGCAGCCCCAGACGCGCGTGGGCATGTAGCCGATCTTCGCGTCGTCGGCCATCGCGAGCAGGTCGCAGCACAGCGCAATGTCGCTGCCGCCCGCGACCGCGTAGCCGTGCACCTTGGCGATGGTCGGCTTGGTGCAGCGCCAGAGCGACATGAAGTCCTCGGTGTTGCCCTTCATCGCCGCGTAGTCGAGCATCGGATCCCAGGGCGTCTTCTCCTGCCGACAGGGGTGGTCGCCGCCAGCGCGGTCGACATGGCCCTCCGCGTAGTCGCCCAGGTCGTACCCCGCGCAGAAGGCGCGGCCGGCGCCTTCGACGACGATGACATGCACCTCGTCCTCGGCCTGCGCCCAGGCGACGGCCTGCCGGATGTCCGACGGCGTGGTTTCGCCGATGGCGTTGAGCTTTTCCGGACGATTCAGCAGCAGCCGCGCGATGCGTGGATGAGCAGGGTCCTTGTCGATCACAACGGTGTTGAACACGGGCATGAGGTCTCCTTGGCCTTGATTTGGCCCGCCATTTCACTGCACGCCCGATCGGCCATGCAAGCGATGCCGCCGATCCGCTGTACGACCGGGCGCACAAGGCGGCGGTTTCGTAGGAATGGGGGCACGGGCAAATCAGTCATCGCGGCGTTGCCTGGACTGAGGGCGCCTACGTGCCCGGCGTGGCGCACGGCCTATCTTGAAGACAAAGGAGCCTGCCATGTCACTCGCACTGCCCACCCCCGATTTCGAACCCTCCGAACTGAGCCTCGCACGCCATCTCGCCGCCTTCCGCAGCCAGCAGATCGAAGCCGCGACGACCGTCCGCGAGCCGCATCCCGGCGAGGATGAGACGGACCCTGCCAGCGGCCACCCGAAGCTCGATCCGCGCCAGCTCAGCCTGGTCTTCGGCGAGCGGCGCTGATCGGGCCGCTCGACCAGAGGCCATACGCACCTCTCCGGCCGAGCTCTGCCGATCGTCAGAGGTCGCCGCGGCGCACCCTGCCGATCCGCCAGCGCCAACGGTAGATGTATGAAAACGTAAACCGGTGTCTCATGGGGTCACCGCAGTGCTTCTGCGCGCATCCGGCGCTACGGGAAGACTGCAACACCTGGGGCGAAGATCATGTACCACGGTGAACGCTTCAACGGCTACAGCCACCTGTGCGGCTTTCTTCTCGCAACCGCCGGATGCGCCACGCTGATTTCTAAGACCATCGCCGGCGACGATCCGGCCAAGACGGCCAGCGCGCTCGTGTTCGGCGTCTCGATGATGGTGCTATACGCCGCCTCGACCCTCTTCCACAGCACGCGCGGGCCGATGAAGCTGTTCTGGCAGCGGGCCGATCATTGCGCGATCTACCTGCTCATCGCGGGCAGCTACACGCCTTTCGCGCTGGTCACCCTCCATGGCCCGTGGGGATGGGCACTGCTCGCGGGCATCTGGGCCGGAGCCATCGTCGGCATCGGCCGCGAGCTGCGACCGGGCGATCCTCCGAAGCCGTCGCTGCTCATCTACCTGGGGATGGGTTGGCTCGGCGCGCTGGTGCTCGGGCCGCTGGTCGAGCGACTCGACGCTGTCGCCGTCGCGTGGGTGCTGACCGGCGCCCTGCTCTATTCGGCGGGCACGATCTTCTATGCCAATCCGCGCGGCTGGCGCCATGCGCACGGCACGTGGCACCTGTTCGTGATCGGCGGCACGCTGTGCCACTACGTCGCGGTCAACCAGTTCGTGCTCTAGTGGCGCCACGGCGAGATTCCCGACCCTAGAATTCGCCCCGATTCGCGTGCGGCCCGGCCGCGCCGGACAGCCGTCCCGGTCCAGTCCGCCTTATCCCGAATAAGCAATCAATCGCCCGCAAACCCGCATGGGGACTGGCGAATAAGCTTATCCGCATAAAGCGCGAACCAAAAAATCGTTCGTTTTCATAAGGCTCGCTTCTAAAGTTGCGGCCTCGTTGACCGGGGCCGGTGGACGCACTGCCTTCAACAACTGACACACGATGTACCAATACACAGATTTCGACCGCCAGTTCGTGCACCTGCGCGCGGCGCAATTCCGCGATCAACTCGAACGCTGGCAGACGGGCAAGCTGTCCGAGGATGAGTTCCGCCCCCTGCGCCTGCAGAACGGCTGGTATGTGCAGCGCTACGCGCCGATGCTGCGCGTCGCTGTGCCGTACGGCGAGCTGTCGAGCAAGCAGCTGCGCGTGCTCGCGAAGATCGCCCGCGAGTACGACGAGCCGGAGGCCGAGGTCTACAAGAACGCGGTGGCCACGCAGGGCAAGCTGGGCTCGCACAAGCTGCCGACGCACTACGCGCACTTCACCACCCGCCAGAACGTCCAGTACAACTGGATCCCGCTTTCCAGGTCGGCGGACGTGATGGAGCTGCTCGCTTCGGTCGACATGCACGGCATCCAGACCAGCGGCAATTGCATCCGCAACATCACGAGCGACGAACGTGCCGGCGTCGCGATCGACGAAGTGGCCGATCCGCGCCCCTACGCCGAAATCATGCGCCAGTGGAGCACGCTGCACCCCGAGTTCGCCTTCCTGCCGCGCAAGTTCAAGATCGCGATCACCGGCGCCGCCGAAGACCGCGCCGCGACCGGCTGGCATGACGTGGGCCTGCGTCTCGTCAAGAACGACAAGGGCGAAATCGGCTTCCGCGTGCAGGTGGGCGGCGGCATGGGCCGCACCCCGATCGTCGGCACCGTGCTGCGCGAATTCCTGCCGTGGAACCAGATCATGAATTACCTCGAAGCGGTGATCCGGGTCTACAACCGCTACGGCCGCCGCGACAACATCTACAAGGCGCGCATCAAGATCCTCGTGAAGGCCGAAGGACAGGTCTATATCGACGACGTCGAGGCCGAGTACAACCAGATCATCGAACACGACGGCGCGCCGCACACCATCTCGCAGGCCGAGCTGGACCGCGTGAAGGCCTCCTTCGTACCGCCCACGCTCGCCACCCGCGTGTTCCGCAGCGCCGAGGAAACCGACGCCGAGTTGCGCGCGCAAGCCGCCGACGACGTGATGTTCGCGCGCTGGCTGGCCCGCAATGTCGCACCGCACAAGAACCCGGCCCTGCGCGCGGTGACGCTGTCGTTCAAGCGCCGCCTGCAGGCGCCCGGCGATGCGTCGGCCGATCAGCTGGAAGCCGTTGCCACACTGGCCGACCGCTTCAGCGCCGGCGAGGCCCGCGTGACGCACGACCAGAACGTGCTGCTGCCGTGGGTGCATGCCGAAGACCTGCACGCGTTGTGGCTCGCCGCCCGCGAAGCCGGCTTCGCGAGCGCCAATGTGCACCTGCTCACGGACATGATCGCGTGCCCCGGCGGCGACTTCTGCGCGCTGGCGAATGCACGCTCGATCCCGATCGCCGAAGCGATCACCGAGCGCTACCAGGACCTGGACGAACTCGACGACCTCGGCGAGATCGACCTGCACATCAGCGGCTGCATCAACTCGTGCGGCCACCACCACAGCGGCCACATCGGCATCCTCGGCGTCGACAAGGACGGCAAGGAGTGGTATCAGGTCACGCTCGGCGGCTCCGACGGCTCGGACCTCAGCGGTCCGGCGCAGGCCGGCAAGGTCGTGGGCCCGTCGTTCTCGGCGGCCGAAGTGCCCGGCGTGATCGAAGCGGTGCTCAACACCTACCGCGACACGCGCGAATCCGGCGAATCGTTCATCGACGCATTGCGTCGCCTGGGCATCGAGCCCTTCAAGACCGCCGCCAACGCGGCACGTTTCAAGGTCGAGGAGGCCGCAGCGTGAACAAGACCCTGAAGATCCTTGCAGCCGAAGAACACGTCGACAACGGCGAGCCGAACGTCCTGCAACTGGCGAACGACGCCGACCCGCTCGCGATCGAGGTGTGCCTCGACGACGTGGAACGCATCGACCTCGACTTCCCGAAGTTCACCGATGGCCGCGCCTATAGCCAGGCCTACCTGCTGCGCCGCCGCCTCGGCTTCAAGGGCGACATCCGCGCCACGGGCGATGTGCTGATCGACCAGCTCGTCCAGATGCAGCGCACGGGTTTCTCCAGCGCAGTGCTGAAGGAAGGCGTGGACGCCACGGCGGCACAACGCCAGTTCGACCGCTTCGCGGCCTACTACCAGGGCGATGCGGTGGACACCGCCCCGCTGTTCACACGCGCCTGAGCGGCCCGGCCTTCATCGGAATCCTCGTCAAATGAGCATCGATCTCGCACAAGTCAACGCCAAGTTCGGCCACAACGCCGAAGGTCTCGTGGACTGGGCCGTCGGCCTGGGCCAGTCGGCGATCATCACCACCAACTTCCGGCCCTTCGAGGCCGTGATCCTGCACATGGTCACGCGCGCCAAGCCCGACGTGCCGGTGGTCTGGATGGACAACGGCTACAACACCGAAGCCACCTACCGCTTCGCCGACGAAGTGACGAAGCTGCTCGATCTGGATCTGCGCATCTTCGTGCCCCGGCGCTCGCGCGCGCATCGCGAAGCGGTGGAAGGCCCGACGCCGGCGCTCGACGATCCGCGCCACGCCGCCTTCACTGAAGAAGTGAAGCTGGAGCCCTTCGCCCGCGCGCTGCGCGAGATGGCGCCGAAGGTCTGGTTCACCGCACTGCGTGCCACGGACACTGCGGTGCGCGCGCAGATGGACCCCGTCAGCATCAATCCCGATGGCCTGATCAAGGTCGCACCGCTGCTTCATTGGTCGTCCAAGGACCTGTACGAGTACTGCCAGAAGCACGGCCTGCCGAACAACTTCGACTACGTGGATCCGACCAAGGGCGAGGACAACCGGGAGTGCGGGCTGCACCTCGCGCACTGAAGCTCACACCGCCACCGAACAATTTTTCCGAGCGCTCCATCCCCATGAATGCCCGTACCGAACACGAACTGCTGCAAACCACTTCGCAGTCGCTCGCGCGCCTGTCCAACACGCACCTCGATGCGCTCGAAGAAGAGACCATCTTCATCCTGCGCGAAGTTGCAGCCTCCTTCGAGCGCCCCACGCTGCTGTTCTCCGGCGGCAAGGATTCGCTGGTGCTGCTGAAGTGCGCTGAGAAGGCCTTCGGCGTCGGCCGCATTCCGTATCCGCTCCTGATGATCGACACGGGCCACAACTTCCCCGAAGTGACGGACTTCCGTGACCAGCGCGCCAGGGAACTGGGCGCCGAGCTGATCGTGCGCAGCGTCGAGGATTCGATGAAGCGCGGCACGGTACGGCTGGCGCATCCGGGCGAATCGCGCAATGTGCACCAATCGGTGACCTTGCTCGAAGCCATCGAGGAATTCCGCTTCGACGCGCTGATCGGTGGCGCGCGCCGGGACGAGGAAAAGGCCCGCGCCAAGGAGCGCATCTTTTCGCACCGCGACAGCTTCGGCCAGTGGCAGCCCAAGGATCAGCGCCCCGAGCTGTGGACGCTGTTCAACACCCGGCTCGCACCGGGCGAGCACTTCCGCGTGTTCCCGATCTCCAACTGGACCGAGCTCGACGTGTGGCAGTACATCGAGCGCGAGCAGATCGCCCTGCCCTCGATCTACTACACCCACAAGCGTGAAGTGGTCGAGCGCCGCGGCCTCCTGGTGCCGGTGACCGAACTCACCCCGCCGCGCGACGATGAAAAGGTCGAAGTGCGCGACGTGCGCTTCCGAACCGTGGGCGACATCACCTGCACCTGCCCGGTGGAAAGCCTCGCGGCCGATGCGGCCGACGTCGTGGTCGAGACGCTGGCCGCCGACGTGAGCGAGCGCGGTGCAACCCGCATGGACGACAAAACCTCTGAAGCTTCGATGGAGAAGCGCAAGAAGGATGGTTACTTCTGATGAACGCGACGACGACGATGAACAAGGTTGAAGCTGAAACCGGCGCCGCGCTGCGCTTCATCACCTGCGGCAGCGTGGACGACGGCAAGAGCACGCTGATCGGCCGCCTGCTGGTGGACAGCAAGACGGTGCTGCAGGACCAGTTGGCCGGCGTGCAGCGAGGCGGCGAAGTCGATCTGGCACTGCTCACCGACGGCCTTTCGGCCGAGCGCGAGCAAGGCATCACGATCGACGTGGCGTACCGCTACTTCTCGACCGCGCACCGCAAGTTCGTGATCGGCGACGCGCCGGGCCATGAGCAGTACACCCGCAACATGGTCACGGCCGCGTCGAGCGCCGATGCCGCCGTGGTGCTGGTCGACGCGACCAAGCTGCCCTGGGCCGCCGAAGTCGGCGACGGCGAAGTCGTGAAGCGCGAACTGCTGCCGCAGACGCGCCGCCATACCCTGCTGTGCCATCTGCTGCGCGTGCAGTCGATCGTGTTCGCGGTCAACAAGCTCGACGCGATCGACGACGCCGAACTCGCGTTCGAGCGCATTTCCGCTGCGCTCGCGAACTTCGCCGAAGCCGCGGGCGTGCAGGTCGCCGCGACCGTGCCGATCTCGGCGCTCAAGGGCTGGAACGTGGCTTCCCGACACGCCAACTGGGCAGGCTACGAAGGCCCGAGCCTGCTCGAACTGCTCGAATCGCTGCCGGTCACCGCGCAGGACGAGGCCGTTCCCTTTGCCTTCCCGGTCCAGTGGGTCGAGAAGTTCTCGGCATCGGCCGATACCTCGCGCGGCCGCCGCGTGTTCTGGGGCCGCGTCGCCAGCGGCCACGTCGAGCCCGGCCAGCGCATCACGGTGCTGCCCGGCAATCAGACCGCCACCGTCGCGCAGGTGCTGAGCCACACCCGCCAGCCCAAGACCGTGCATGCGGGCCACAGCGCCGGCATCGTGCTCGATCGCGAACTCGATGTGTCACGCGGCGACTGGCTGCTGGAACCGGGCGCGTTCGAGCCGCAGCGCGAGATCACCGCGACCATCGCATGGCTCGACGACGAGCCGCTGGTGGCGGGCCGCGTCTACTGGGCGCTGCAGGGTCATCGCTGGGTGAAGGCCAAGGTCGCGCGCATCGTCGACCGGGTCAACATCACCACGCTCGAATCCGAGCCGGCAGACCAGCTCGAAGCCAATGCGATCGGCGACGTGGTGCTCAGCCTGCAGCAGCCGCTCGCGGTGCTGCCGTTCACGCAATCGCGTGCGCTGGGCTCGCTGATCCTGGTCGATACCGCCTCGCACCGGACCTCCGCAGCCGTGCTCGTGCAGCCCTCTGTCACAAACGCCTAAAATTCGGGGTTTTCCCGATCACACACTCGTCCAGCTCACCATGACCCACGTCGTCTCCGAAGCCTGCATCCGCTGCAAATACACCGACTGCGTCGACGTATGCCCGGTCGATTGCTTCCGCGAGGGGCCGAACATGCTGGTGATCGACCCGGACGAATGCATCGATTGCGCCGTCTGCATCCCCGAATGCCCGGTCAACGCGATCTACGCCGAGGAAGACCTCCCGGCCGACCAGCTCGCCTTCATCAAGCTCAACGCCGAGTTGGCCCTGGCCGACGGCTGGAAGAGCATCACCAAGCGCAAGCCGGCGCTGCCCGACGCTGAAGAGTGGAAGGACAAGACCGGCAAGATCTCGGAGCTGGTGCGCTGAGCACGGCACCCGCCCCGATCGAAACCGACGCGCTGATCATCGGCGCCGGACCGGTCGGGCTGTTCCAGGCCTTCCAGCTGGGCCTGCTCGAAGTTTCCTGTCACATCGTCGACGCACTGCCCCGCGCTGGCGGCCAGTGCGTCGAGCTGTATGGCGACAAGCCGATCTACGACATTCCCGGCACGCCGAAGACCACCGGGCGCGGCCTGGTGGAATCGCTGCTGGAGCAGGTCGCACCTTTCAAGCCCCGGTTCCACCTCGGCGAGCAGATCGAAACGCTCGCGCGGCAGGATGACGGACGGATTCTGCTGGCGACCCATCGCGGCAAGCGCTTTCTGGCCAGGACGGTTTTCATCGCGGCCGGGGTCGGCGCCTTCGTACCCAAGCGGATCGCTGTCGAGGGCATCGAGCGGCTGGAGGGCACGAAGCTCTTCTACCACCCCGACAGTGAAGCGCTCGGCCGCTTCACCGGGCAGACGGTCGTGGTCAACGGCGGCGACGAAGCAGCGGTCGAAACCGCACTGGCGCTCGCGTCCGTTGCGAAGCAGGTCACGCTCGTCCACCGGCGCGATGTCTTCCAGGGCGACGAGGCCACCGTCGCCATGCTGCGTCGGCGCGTCGCGGAGGGCTCGATCCGGCTTGCCATCGGCCAGCCTTCCGCCGTCGACGATGCGGGCTTGAAGCTCATCACGCCGGAGGCACAGAACCTCTTCCTACCTTTCGACGCGATCGTCGGGTGCCTCGGCATCTCCCCCCGCCTCGGACCGATCGCCCACTGGGGCCTCGAACTGGTCCGCAAGCAGATCCCCGTCGACACCGAGAAGTACGAGACGCGCGAACGCGGCATCTTCGCGATCGGCGATATCAACACCTACCCGGGCAAGAAGAAGCTGATCGTCTGCGGCTTCCACGAGGCCACGCTGGCCGCTTGGGGCGCGACGGCGATTGTCTTTCCCGACAAATCGATTCCGCTGCAGTACACGACTACGAGCACCCGCCTGCACGAGCTGCTCGGCGTGAAGCACTGACCGCCGCCCTCGCGTACGCGCCGCGCCACGGGCCTACAATCCATCCTGCTTCGCCAGACTGAAGCAACGCTAGGGGTGCCGGCCCATCGTTCATCGATGAGTCGGCTGAGAGAGTCCCTTTGAACCTGACTGAGGTAATCCTCGCGCAGGGAAGCTGGTCCGGCGGCCGCACGTTTTCTCGCGTGCCGGATCCGTCGCCGTGGCCTCGCCCACCTGCCAAACAATTTGCACTGGAGCAAATGGATGGCAAACACCGACAACACCGAGGCGCCCTTGGGCGCCAATGAAGCGCTCACGCCGCTTCGCGAAGCCGGACGCGTTTTCCGGTGGCACGACCACATGGCGCTCTGGTTCAGCCTGGGGGTCGGCCTGCTGGTCATGCAGGTCGGCGCCTTCCTCGTACCGGCGGTCGGCACACGCGATGCCGCGGTGGCGATCGTGCTGGGCTCGTGCATCGGCGCGGGCCTGCTGGCCTGGACCGCCCGCATCGGCTGCGAGAGCGGCCTCGCCAGCGCAGGGCTCATGCATGCCACCTACGGCAGCGCATTCGCCCGACTGCCGGTGATCCTGAACATCGTCCAGCTGATCGGCTGGACCACCTTCGAGATCGTCATCATGCGCGAAGGCACACAGGCCATCGGCAAGCAGGCGTTCGGCTGGTCGCTGGACGGCAGCATCGGCACGGTGATCACCACGCTGGTCTGGGGTGCGGTGCTGCTGGCCCTTCTCGCCGGCTCGATGGTGAAGCTCGTGCGGCGCTTCGTCAGCCGGTTCGGGCTGCCGCTCGTGATCCTGTCGCTGGTGTGGCTGAGCTGGCAGTTCGCTGCGCGCCTCCATGCAAAGGGGCTCGAAGCGTTCTGGTCACGCCCCGGCGATGGAAGCATGGGCATGTTCGGCGCACTGGACCTGGTGATCGCGATGCCCGTCTCGTGGCTGCCGCTCGTTGCCGACTACGCCCGCCACGGCAAACGCAGCAGGAGCGGTCTGGGTGGCGCGTTCGGCGGCACCTGGCTCGGCTATGCCGTCGCGAACGTCTGGTGCTATGCGCTCGGCGTGATGGTCGTCAGCGTGGCGGAACCGGGCACCGACATGCTCGCTGCCCTGTTGCTCGCGCAGGGCGGGCTGGTGGCGTTGGGGTTGATCCTGGTCGACGAGCTAGACAATGCCTACGGCGATGTCTACTCGGGCTCCGTCTCTTCGCACAGCCTGTTCCCGCAATGGAGCATCCGCCGCTGGGGACTGATGCTCGCCGCGATGTGCATCGCCCTCGCGCTGGTGCTCCCGATGCACTCGCTGGAGCCGTTCCTGCTGCTGTTGAGCTCGGTCTTCGTGCCACTCTACGGCGTGATCCTCGGGCGGCTGGGCGTCAGCGTCAGCGTCAATGCGATCGATGCGCGGCGCGTGGACATCGCCGCGGCAGCCATCTGGATCGGCGGTATCGCGATCTACCACTCGTGCGCCGCGTGGGTGCCTCAGTGGGGTTCCGCGCTGCCGACCCTCGCGGTCACCTTCGTGCTGGCCTGGGTCACGCGCCCGTCGCCGGCAGGCGGAACGTCGGCACTGGCGCAAACCCGTGGTTGAGGGGGCCATGTCCGCTTCCAACTTTCACGTCCGCGCCCGCCGCCATCGCGGCAACGACGTAGTTGCGCGCGCGCTCGACCGCCTGTGCGAGGTCGTAGCCGAGCGCCAGGTGCGACGCAATGGCAGACGACAGCGTGCACCCGGTGCCGTGCAGATTGCGGCTCACGATGCGCGTCGAAGCCAGCTGCAGGCGGTCCCCATTGGATTGCGCGAGCAGATCGACCACGTCCTCCCCAGGCAGATGACCGCCCTTGAGAAGAACCGCGCTGGCGCCCAGGGCAAGCAGCTCGCTCGCCGCGTCGTCCAGTGCGTCGACGCTGTCGATCGCATGGCCGATCAGCAGCGCGGCCTCGTCCAGATTGGGCGTGACCACCATCGCGCGTGGGAACAGCTCGCGCACCAGCACCTGCACCGTTTCGGCGGCGATGAGCCGGTCGCCGCTCGTGGCGACCATCACGGGATCCAGAACCACGTTGGGCAGCTTGTAGTGGTCGATTGCCCAGGCGACGACTTCGACGACTTCGGGCGCGTGCAGCATGCCGAGCTTGACCGCGTCCACGCCGATGTCCTCGACGACGGCCTGGATCTGCGCCTTGAGGAACTCGGGAGGGACGCCGTGGATGCCCGAGACACCCAGCGTGTTCTGCGCGGTCAGCGCCGTGATGGCGGTCATGCCGTAGCAGCCAAGGGCCGCAAAGGTCTTGAGGTCCGCCTGGATGCCGGCGCCGCCGCCGCTGTCGGAGCCCGCGATCGAGAGCACACGGGCGTAGCGGGAGAATGCATGGGTCATGATGAAAATTATCGGCCACGCCGTACGTGTCGCGTGAGGGATCGATGACCAGCCGTATCGAATTTCCTTTCCGCCATGCCGCGATCCTTGGTGCCGGCCTCATGGGGCGTCTTCTCGCACTGACGCTGGCTCAGGCCGGCTGCAAGGTGGATCTCTACGAAGCCGGCGGCCCGGACGCGAACGGTGCGGCGGCCCGCGTGGCTGCCGCGATGCTGGCGCCCTTGGCCGAGTCCGCCGTGGCGCCGCCTTCGGTCGTCCGGATGGGGCACTACGCGCTTTCGCGCTGGCCCGCGCTGATCGCGTCGCTCGACAGGCCCGTGTTCTTTCAACGCGAAGGCACGCTGGTGCTCTGGCATCGTCAGGACGCTTCCGAAGCGGCACGGCTGGCCCGTGTGCTGACGGGAACGAACGATGCCGTCCCCGAACTGCCGGCCATGCAGAAGCTGGATGCGGCCGCCATCGATGCCCTGGAACCATCGCTCGGCCGTCGGTTCGCGCAAGGACTGCTGCTGCCGGACGAAGGCCAGCTCGACAACCGCGAGCTGCTCGCAGCGCTTCTCGCCACGCTGCAGGCCATGCCGCAGGTCCGCCTGCACTGGGATTCGCCGCGCACGCTCGATGAGTTCAGGCCAGGCGAGGCCGGGCAGCCCGACCGCGTTATCGACTGCCGCGGCCTCGGCGCGCGCCCTGAATGGAGCGCCCTGCGTGGGGTGCGCGGCGAAGTGATCCGCGTGCATGCGCCGGAGGTCACGCTGCATCGGCCCACGCGGCTGGTGCATCCGCGCTATCCGCTCTACATCGCGCCGAAGCCCGGCAGCGTGTTCGTGATCGGCGCCACCGAGATCGAATCGGACGACATGTCGCCCGCGAGCGTGCGTTCGACGCTCGAACTCCTGAGTGCTGCGTACGCAGTGCACAGCGGTTTTGCCGAAGCGCGCATCATCGAGATCGCGACGCAGTGCCGCCCCACCCTGCCCGACAACCTGCCTGCCGTGCGGCAGCCCCGGCCCGGCGTCATGCAGATCAACGGCCTCTACAGGCACGGCTTCATGATCGCGCCGGCGGTGCTCGACGTGGCGGTGGAACTGCTCGCGACCGGGCATTCATCCCTCGCGAGCCGATTCGACCTGGCGTCCGGCCTGGAAGAAATCCTCCCATGAACATCCTGATCAACGACATTCCTCACACGCTGCCGCCGGAAGCGAAGCTCGCCGATGCGCTGCGCCTCATCAATGCCACGCCGCCGTTCGCCGCGGCGGTGAATCGCCAGTTCGTGCCCCGCTCCCACTATGAATCGCATGCGCTGCAGACTGACGATCGCATCGAAGTCATCCGACCGGTCACCGGGGGCTGAGAAGAACCATGACACATCCAAACGACAGCGACACGCTCGTTCTCTACGGACAGCGCTTTCAAAGCCGCCTTCTGCTCGGCACGGCGCGCTACCCCTCGCCCGATGTTCTCGAGGCCGCGGTACGGCGCGCCAAGCCCGCGATGCTGACCGCGTCATTGCGCAGGCAGACCGCAACGCCGAACGGGCCGGGCACCGACAACGGCTTCTGGGAGCTGATGAAGCGCCTCGATGTGCCGATGCTTCCCAACACCGCCGGCTGCCACAGCGTGCAGGAAGTGATCGCCACTGCGCAGATGGCGCGCGAGCTTTTCGAGACGCCGTGGATCAAGCTCGAACTGATCGGCGACGACTACACCCTGCAGCCGGACACCCTGAACCTCGTCGATGCCGCCTCGCGACTGATCCGCGACGGCTTTCAGGTGCTGCCCTATTGCACCGAAGACCTCGTGCTGTGCCAGCGGCTGGTCGACGTCGGCTGCCAGGCGGTGATGCCGTGGGCAGCGCCGATCGGCACCGGGCGCGGACCCGTCAATCCCTACGCATTGCAGGTGCTGCGCGAACGTCTCGATGTTCCGCTGCTCGTCGATGCCGGGCTGGGCCTGCCCTCTCACGCATGCCAGGTCATGGAGTGGGGATTCGACGGCGTGCTGCTCAATACCGCGGTGGCACTGGCGCAGGACCCGGTCGCCATGGCAGGCGCGTTCGCGGATGCCGTGCAGGCCGGCCGCGGGGCGCACCTCGCGGGCGCCATGGCCGCGCAGGAGTCCGCACAGCCGAGCACCCCCGTGCTGGGCACGCCGTTCTGGCATCACGCTTCCACGCAATGAACACATCGAACGCGATGACTGAACTTGACACACCCGACGTGATTGCGCGATCCATCGTCGCGGCACACGCCTCGCGCTTCGGCGAGTTCGCCGGCGACGCTGCCTCTTTCTCGTCGGAAGATCCCATCTATCGCGGCGCCAAGCAGGCATGCACCACACTCGGATTCATCGACATCGATGCCGAATGCCTCGCGCGGGCCTGGCAGGCACAGACCCAACGCGCTGGAAGGTTCGACGCTAACGCATGGCCCGAACATCCAGCCGACTTCGGCATGCGGCCGTTTCCTCCGGGAGTTCGGGAAGACGCATTCCCACCCTGCCCGGAGAAGCTCGGTCTCTATGCGGTGCTGCCGGATGCGCAGTGGGTCGGTCGCATGGCGCGCGCGGGCGTTCCCACCGTTCAGCTGCGTTTCAAGTCGAGCGATGACCAGGCGATTGCGCGCGAAGTGAGCGCGGCAGTCCGGGCGGTCCAGGGCACCGGCAGCCTGCTCTTCATCAACGATCACTGGCGTGCGGCCATCGAGGCGCAAGCCTACGGCTTGCACCTCGGGCAGGAAGACCTCGATGCGCTGACACCCGAGGCCCTGAAGACCATCCGCGCCTCCGGCATCCGCCTCGGCGTGAGCACGCACGGCTACGCGGAAATGGTCCGCGCCGACGCGGTGAGCCCGAGCTACATCGCGATGGGTGCGATCTATCCCACCACGCTCAAGCAGATGGCCACCGCGCCGCAAGGCGTTGCGCGGCTCGCAGCCTATGCACGGCTGATGCGCGGCTATCCGCAAGTCGGCATAGGCGGTGTCGACGTCGCACGCATGCCCGAAGTGTTGGACACCGGCGTCGGCTCGGTCGCGGTGGTTCGCGCGCTGGTCGCCGACCCGGATCCCGAAGCTGCAGCGGCTAAACTCATGCGCATCGTCGCCGACCCGGCGAACGCACGATAAAGAACTTCAAAGATTTTTTCATGCCTTCGGGAAGGCCAAAAAAAGACGCTATAATTTAAGTCTTGTTCCTCGATAGCTCAGTCGGTAGAGCGCCGGACTGTTAATCCGTAGGTCCCTGGTTCGAGCCCAGGTCGAGGAGCCACTACAAGCCGCAAGGCCTCTGGAATGCCCCGCTATCCAAACGATGGCGGGGCATTTTCTTTTGGTGGTCTTTGCCGGCCATCAATGCATTTCGACGCATCGGACTTGAAGTCGCCGCGCTCCCCTCCTATAAGACTTGCTTGGGGAATCGTGAAGGAGCAGACATGTCTGTCGATATGAACCACTTCAAGCCGCTGGATCCCGGACGGATCAATACGCTGGACCCTGTCGAGTTGCAGTACTGGTGCCGGGAACTGCATTGCACCGAAGCGCAATTGCACGACGCCATCAGCCACGTCGGCGATCACGTCACCGCGGTACGTGATCGGCTGTCTTCGAAGAAATGACGTAGCGGACAGCGACAGTCGTCTCGCGCTTTTATTTCTTCTTCTCGGAAACAAGCCGCCGCAGCTCGTCTTCGGCGCTGGCGAGGTCGAGCCGGAGCTGCATGATCACGTTCTTCTGTCGCATCACGCGGGCTTCGTGCGTATCCCTGGACGCGATTTCATCGCAGCGAGCACGCAGCGCGTCCAGCGACTCCTGAAGTTGCCGGCGGCGCAGCATCTGTCCTCTGGAACGCGCATCCCTCATGTCCTTTTCGAGGGCCGCCTGCTGGGCATAGCAATCGGCCTCCGTCTTTTTCGATGGTTCCGGCTGGGCGTTCGCCGGCAGCGAAACGAGCAGGCTCATCGCCAGAGAAGCAAGGCACAGGTGCAGTTTCATGGGTTGGTTCGGGTCATCGGATGCGACATGTTGCACCAAGTCCCCGCATCGAGGAACCGGATTCAGCCTGCCGTGGCCGACACCCCACGGCGATAGGGCTGAGGCGTGACATAAGCGCCAAGGAAGCCCACCACGCGCTCGGCGGTGACTCGGCCGATTCCCCTGAATGAGGCAACGTCACCGCGCGAGGCCGCGACGCGCAGGGCTCCGAGGGTATGAATTCCGCACGCCCCCAGGGAGTCGACGGACGTGCCGAGCCAAGGGCGCAATTCCCCGATCGGTGTTTCCGGCGCCGTTGGAATCGACAGTTCCTTGGTCGAGGCCAAGCCATGTCGCCACAGTTCGATCGGGGCCGCAGAACCGGCAAACGGGCGGTCCGTCAGCATCAGCAGATCGTAGATCTCGCGCGCCTCGCGCTTGCCGTAGTTCTCGCACAGCACGAGCAGCGGAAGGCGGCGCAGGTCGCCCACCATGTCATGGCCATTCGCCAAGGCGCGGCTCAAGGTGGATGAACGCAGACCCAACGCCGACACCGGCGCGGAATCTTCAAGGTTGCGCAATGCAAGCGCACGCGCCTCGTAGGGAAGCGCGAGCACGGCCTTGCTCTGCTCGCGCGCACGCTCTTCCGTATTCGGATTCGGAAGGAAATCCAGCCCGACGCGCGCCAGGATCTCCCTCAGACGTCCCACGGTCTTGGCGCCGATCGCCTCTTCCTGCAACAACTCCTGCTCGCTGATCGCGGAGAGATCTTCGATGCAGAAGATGCTCAGTTCTCTCAATGCTTCACGCGCACTCGCGCGAACGGAAATCTCGTCGATCGGCGTGTCGGGCTTCAGCTGAATCGGTGTATCGAGTCTCTGCGGCCCCTTGGGTCGCCAGTTGAATGAAGAGAATACGAAGGGCGAATCGACAGGAATGAGGTGTTCCCGCAGCGCGATGGCATGCTGGCGCTTCGCTTCGACAATGCCTGCACGCAATGCGCCAAGGCATGACAGCAACTCTCCGTCTGGCAGTTGCGCCAGATCGTCAACGGATCGGATGGTTCGATTTGACACAAGGACCTCTCTGAATCGTGCAGCCGCGCGTGCCGTCGAGGCTCGGATACAACACACAAACGACTTCAGCGGGTACGCGAACAGCGACTCGCCGCCAAGTTCCGGCGGTGGCTAAGTATTGAGAGTCACCGATCAGATGTCCATGCCGATAGCGAATGATCGCTATGCACGTATCGAATTTTCTTGCTTCACGACCTGATCGAAGGAGTACACATTGTCGTGATCGAGACTTTTCACGACCTGATCACGAAACCACATGTGCGCGGCATGGCGATGTGTCCGGTCGTGCCATGACAAATAGATATCAAGGGGAGGCACTTCGATCGGCATCTGAATCTCGATCAGATCCATGTGCGAACGAAAGCGCGTCAACAGCAACTCGGGAAGGAGCGCCACCATGTCGGAGCTTCCAACCAGTTGGGGCGCGGTCAGATAGTTGGGCGTGACGTAACGGCTGTTGCGACTGACATCATGCTTTTCGAGCGCCACGTCGACGATTTCACCGAAACAGGTCACGGTATTCGGCTTGATGACGAGGTGCTCGAGCGCCGCGAATTCCTCTATGCTGAGTTTCTTTCCCGCGGCCCGATGCCCTGCCCTGGCTGCACAGACGATCCTGTCCTTGAACAATGGACGATGACGAAGATCGTGGAGCGCCGACGGCAGTATTCCGATTGCAAAATCGACTTCGCCGGTTTCGAGCACCTTGGTGAATTGCGACGGATGAACTGGATGTCGAACCGAGACGCCAATGCCCGGAAATGCGGCACCGAGGTGCCGCAGCAGGCGTTCCATGAAGATCGCCTCCATGTAGTCCGAAACGACCATCCGGAATTCGTGCCGGGTCACGGTGGGATCGAAAGCCGTTGCATTACCGAGCAGCCGCTCCATTTCCTGAAGGATTCGGTCGGCGAATTCGCGCAGTTGAACGGCCTTGGCCGTGGGAATGAGGCCGCTGCCGCCTTTGACGAGGATGGGGTCATTGGTGACTGCGCGCAACTGGCTCATTGCCCGGCTCATGGCAGGTTGACTGATCAACAACGCATCGGCTGCGCGTGAAACATGCGAATGGTCGACCAACGCGACCAGGCACTTCAAGAGGTGGAAGTTCAGCTCGCCACTGTCGTTACGTTTTTGTCGCATGTGCCCCCCTTTGGCGTCAGCGAGAGATTCGCCCGCCAAAAGTATCACACTGCGCCTGTGGAGCCCTCAGCGGCCGCTTCAAGACTCGGGCTTGACACCGAGTTTGATGAGGTCGATTTCGTCCAATCTGCCCGGGATCGTCACCAGTCGAAGCGCTTGCGCCTCGCCGATAGGCCCGCTGTTTCCGAGAAATCGGATTTGGTAGCTGCCGATCTTGATTTCATCGCCATTGTTCAAGGCGACCGATTGCCGGCGCTCGCCATTCACGTAGGTTCCGTTGTGACTATGGAGGTCACGGATCGTCATCGCGGCGCCGACCATCTCGAACACTGCGTGCGACCGGCTGACCAGTTGGTTGTCGAGCACGAGGTCGCTAGCGTCCGATCGCCCAATTACGAATGGGGTGGTGGTGATGGTGACCTGCCGCGCGGATCCGTTTTTCTGCAGCACGATGAGTCTTGGCATTCTTCAGTCCCTTTCGCTGGTGCTTGCCTCACACCAATCCTCCGACCTTCCGGAGTATGCCGCCTGGACGATCATTGCCCCATTAGAGAGATTCCCGACACAGCCGGCCTCGCGTAATTTCGGTGAATGCAACAGATCGCCGTGCTGGCAACCCGATTTCGGAGCGCGTTTTCTTCGCCGTTCGTGCGTCGGCCGCGAAAGCCTGAATGCATCCGGACCCCGCAGCCCCTGATCGTGCTGCGCGGGGTTTCGCAAAGGGAGACCATCCGCTCGCGCGCCGCCAAGGTGATCGCAGTGACGGCGATCGATTTCGGCATCGGCCTTCGTTAGGACCCGCGTGCCGAAGAATTACAGCGCCGGGTGATCGGTGGTCGAGAACATGCAGGAGTCGGGGCCGTCCGGCAAGGACATCGGATCTTCCGCGGATCCGCCGGTTTCTCCGAAGCCGACTGCATTGACCGGTTTTCCGAACGGCGCGAGCCCTTGAAGGACGCGAAGGGCCGAGGCGCCTTGAATCAGCGCTTCGGAGTAGTCGGGCAGCCCCTGGGTCGACGAATCGATGGGGCGATAGCCCAGGCACTCCTCGGACTCGGCCTGCACCGGCTCCATCAGGACCCAATGAAACTCATTGGGTTCCAGTTCGAGAACGGTCAGAGCAATATCGCGAAGTGCCATAGGGAAATCTCTTATTCAGTTGTTTCACGAATTGTTACAGCTGCAAGAAACTTCGACCAAGGCACTTTTGCACATCGGGCCGTACGAGGGGCCGCGAACCGGAACAAAGTCTCAAAGGACCCCGGCTCGCGAACCGCACGATCAGCCCAGGCGGACCGGCACGAAGATCTTGTCGCCGTCGCGCTGGATGAGCAACGCGACGGACTTGTCGGACTTCGCCACCGCTTCGCGAACCTGCTCGATGTTCTTCGCGGGCGTGCCGTTGATGGCCAGCAGCACGTCGCCGCTCTGAACGCCTGCCATGGCGGCAGGCCCCCCCACATTCACGATCAACAGACCACCCTCGACCGATGCTTGGCGCTGCTCCTCGGGCTGGAGCGGACGCAATGCAAGACCCAGCTTGCCCTGCGATGCGCCATCCTCGTTCTTGGCGACCGTCGCAGTCTTCTCGGCTGCATCGCCCAGCTTCGCGGTGAGTTCCTCACGCGATCCCTGGCGCCACACCTCGAGCGTGACCTTGCTGCCCGGCTTCTTCTGCCCGATCAGGGCCGGAAGATCACCTGAGGCCACGATCGGATCGCCATCGACCTTGCGGATCACGTCGCCCGAGCGCAGGCCGGCCTGGTCCGCGGGACTGCCCTTCTCCACGTTCGACACCAGGGCGCCTTCCGGCTTGTCGAGCTTGAAGGAGTCGGCGAAGGTCTGATTGACCTCCTGCACCGCCACGCCAAGACGGGCGTGGCTGGCCTTGCCGGTGGCGACGATCTGGTCCTTGATCTGGATCGCCACATCGATGGGGATCGCGAACGAAACGCCCTGGTAGCCGCCGCTGCGGCTGTAGATCTGCGAATTGATGCCGACCACCTCGCCGCGCGTGTTGATCAGCGGACCGCCGGAGTTGCCGGGGTTCACCGCCACGTCGGTCTGAATGAACGGCACGTAGCTGTCGTCCGGCAGCGTGCGGCCCTTGGCGCTGACGACGCCCGCAGTCACGGTGTTCTCGAAGCCGAAAGGCGAACCGATTGCCAGCACCCATTCGCCGACCTTCAGATCCTTGGTCTTGCCCATGGACAGCGTCGGCAGGTTCTTCGCATCGATCTTGATGACCGCGACATCGGTCTTCGGATCGGAGCCCAGCACCTTCGCGCGGAACTCGCGGCGGTCGGTCAGCTTGACGGTCACTTCCGTCGCATCCTTCACGACGTGTGCATTGGTCAGGATGATGCCGTCAGCGCTCACGATGAAGCCGGAGCCCTGGCCGCGCACCGGCACCTCGCGCTGCTGCTGTTGCTTGCCGCGCGGCATGCCCTGGCCCTGGAAACGTCGGAAGAAGTCGTACATCGGATCATCCGGGTCCATGCCGGGGATGCCCTGCGGGCTTTCTGCGGCAGCGGTCTTGGTGGTTCCGACGACGCTGATGTTGACCACCGCCGGTCCGGTCTGGGCGGTGACGGTGGAGAAATCGGGCATGGAAACCAGCGGCGCGGACGGCGCAGCCGCGGCTGCGGCCGGCTGGGCGGACGCGACTGCGTTCGCGCTGGTGTACGCGCCGGTGGCGGCCGCGCCGATCACGCCGGCGGCCGCCAGCGAAAGGACGAGCGCGCGGGGCGAAGTCAGACTTTTCTTCATTTGAGATCCTTTCGAGGTTTTGGGAATCGACGAAAGGAATGTCGTGGCTCCCGCTTAAGCCCGACTTAAACACGCACGCATGCGCGATATACCGCGACGCCGGTTCAGGCCGGGGGCCGAAAGCGCACCACCACGCGAAGCCCGCCAAGTGACTCCGAGCGTTCCAGTTTCACGGCCGCGCCATGCAGGTCGGCAATCGACTTCACGATGGCCAGCCCGAGCCCGCTGCCGGGAGCCTGTGGTTCGCCGGATCGATAGAAGCGATCCAGCACCCGTTCGCGCTCCGGGGCGTCGATGCCCGGACCGTTGTCGTCCACACTCAGTTCTGCGCCATCTGGGAGCGCGGCGATGTTCACGTCCACCCGCCCGCCCTCCGGCGTGTACTTGATGGCGTTGTCGAGCAGATTGCGAAGCAGCATCCGGAGTGCCTCCGGCTGTCCCGCCACCTTCACCGGATCGGCCTGCACGATGCCGACGTCGATATGCCGGGCCTGCGCGCCCGCGATCGCGTCGGAGATCGCAAGACGCGCGACCTCGGACAGACTGACCTCTTCACGTTCGGCGCCCGAAGCGGCACTGGCTTCGTGGCGCGCGAGCGCGAGCATCTGCTCGACGAGCCGACTCGCACGATCGATGCCCGCAGCGAGACGCGCCACTGCAAGCTCGCGGGTGGGTTCCTCGGTTGCACGCTGCAAACCCTGCACCTGAAGCTTCAGCGCAGCGAGAGGTGAACGCAGTTCGTGCGCCGCATCGGCGACGAAATGCTTCTGGGCTTCGAAGGCCTTCTGGACGCGGGCGAACAGCAGGTTGAGTTCATGGACCAGCGGTCGGACTTCCTCGGGAAGATCGCTCTCGCTCAGCGGGGAGAGGTCGTCCGCCTGCCGCTCCGCAACCTGTCGCCGCACCCGCGCCACCGGCGCGAGTGAAAAGCTGACCACCCACCAGACCACCAGCATGAGCAGCGGCGCCGCCAGCGCGATCGGCCCCACGGTGCGCAGCGCGAGCGAGCCGGCCATCCGCCGACGCGCCGCCATGTCCTGCGCGACCTGGATCACCAGCGGGCCGGCCTGCATCGAAAACACCCGATAGGTGGTTCCGCGAGCCTGGACATTCGAGAAGCCGAGCACCGCACGCTGCGGCAGCGCCGGGTGCGACGCGGACTGGAAGATCAGCAGGCCGTCCGCCGTCCAGACCTGGACGATGAACTCGAAGTTCTCCTCCCCTGTCCCGAGATTCCCGAGCCCGCCGACCGTGGCACTCGGCGGCAACCCCGCGCGCAGCGACAGCGCCATCTGCTGCATGTGGTGGTCGAAGATGTCGTCGGCCTCTTCCAGCACCGTGCGATAGGCCACGAACGCCTGGATACCGGCGGCCACCACGATCGTGGCCAGGAGGAACCACAACAGGCGCGCACGCAGGGATTTCATCGGCCGGTCATTCCTTCGGCACCATGTAGCCGACGCCGCGCACGTTGCGGATCAGGTCCGCGCCCAGCTTCTTGCGCAGTCCATGGACGTAGACCTCCACGGCATTGCTGCTGATCTCGTCCTTCCAGCTGTAGAGCTTTTCCTCGAGCTGGGCACGGGAAAGCACCATGCCCGGTCGGGCGATCAACGGTTCGAGCACCGCCCATTCGCGCGCGGAAAGCGTCACCGGCTGGCCACGCACCGAGACTTCGCGGGTGGTCGGATTCACCGTGACGCCCATGTGCTCGTACACCGGCTCCGCGCGCCCGGATGCGCGGCGCAGCAAGGCCCGGATGCGGGCGAGGAGTTCGTCGAGGTCGTAGGGTTTCAGCACGTAGTCGTCCGCGCCGGCATCGAGACCTTCGATGCGCTGCTGCACGGAATCGCGCGCGGTCGCGATCAGCACGGGCATCCGCTGCTTGCGGGCCCGCAACGCGCGCAGGACGTCCAGCCCGTCGCGGCGCGGCACACCCAAGTCGAGCAGGACCAGGTCGTACTGCTGGGAGCGCAGCGCGCTGTCGGCCATCTCGCCGTCCTTGACCCAGTCGACGGCGTACTGCTCGGCTCGCAGGAGGTCGAGCACGGTCTCGCCGATCATCACATCGTCTTCAAGCAGCAGGAGTCGCATGGCTATTGGGTCCTCCGGACGCAGTGCGGGAGATCGTAGCGCCGCTCGCCGGCACCTAGAGAAGCGCCCGGACTTCCCGCGCCGCCTCGAAGAGCAGCGGGAGCATGTCGCGCCGCAGCGTCTCTTCGTTGTGGTGACTGCCCGAAAGCACCACGTTGAGCGCGGCGACGGTGTGCCCCTGCATGTCGCGCAGCGGCACCGCCAGCGCCTGGACGCCGAGTTCGTGCTCTTCGCTGGCAAAGCAGAAGTCGTCCTTGCGGGCCTGGGCGATCCGTTGCCGGAGCACGCTCGTCTTCGTGACCGTGTGGGGCGTCAGGCGCGGGAGCGTGCGCCCCTTCAGCCATTGCGAGAGTTCGGCGGTGGCGAGGCCGGCCAGCAGGACACGCCCGGTCGACGTGGCGTGCGCAGGAAGCCGCGCACCCAGGTGCAGTCCATACGCCAGCACGCGGGTCGGCGCGCCGTAGCTGCCGCTGCGCGCGACGATGACCACCTCTTCGCCATCGAGCACCACCGCCGAGAACGACTCCTGCGTCTGCGCCGCGAGCCGGTTGAGGGTGGGCTGCAGCGCGCGCGGCAGGCGCGAGGACGCCAGGTAGCTGCCTGAAAAGCGCAGCACCTTTGGCGCCATCCAGAAGTAGCTGCCGTCGGTTTCGAGGTAGCCGAGATGCGCCAGCGTCAGCAGATGCCGCCGGGCTGCGGCACGGGTCAGGCCGGCGCGTTCGGCAGCCAGCGTGGCATTGAGCCGCTGGCGTTCGGTGTCGAAGCTCTCGAGCACGGCCATTCCCTTGGCGATGCCTTCGATGAAGTCGGGCTTTGCGATGGTCATTTGGCGAAAGAGTTGCGCGATCATCGCGCAGGTGGCCTCATGATCGCACACAGCCTGCACATCCGCCGAGACAACACCCCATGGCCCGCCCTACGCTCGCGGATTGCCATCTGGAGACAACCATGCGAACACAAGTAGCCATCATCGGGGCCGGACCGGCAGGACTGCTGCTCGGGCAGCTGCTGCACAAGGCCGGCATCGACAACATCATCGTGGAGCGGCAGACCGCCGACTACGTGCTCGGCCGCATTCGAGCCGGCGTCCTGGAGCAGGTCACGATGGACCTGCTCAAGCGGGCCGGCGTCGATGCCCGCGCCATCGAGGAAGGGCTCCCGCACGAGGGCATCGAACTGCTGTTCAAGGGCGCCCGCCACCGCATCGACATGCACGGCCTGACCGACGGAAAACAGGTGACTGTCTACGGACAGACCGAAGTCACGCGCGACCTCATGGCCGCGCGCGACGCAGAAGGCCTCACCACGATCTACAGCGCGGCATCGGTCAGCCTGCACGATTTCGATACCGCCAAGCCCCGCGTCCGCTACGAGAAGGACGGCACCACGCATGAAATCGAGTGCGACTTCATCGCCGGCTGTGACGGCTACCACGGCGTGAGCCGCGCGAGCGTGCCGTCGCAATCGATCCACACGTACGAAAAGATCTACCCGTTCGGCTGGCTCGGCGTGCTGGCGGACGTACCACCCGTTTCGCACGAGTTGATCTATGCCAACACCTCGCGCGGTTTCGCCCTGTGCAGCATGCGCAGCGCCACGCGCAGCCGCTACTACGTGCAGGTGCCGACCGAGGAACGCGTCGAGAACTGGAGCGACGACGCATTCTGGAACGAACTGCGTCTACGGCTGGACCCCGAGGCGCGCGAACGCCTGGTCACCGGCCCATCGCTCGAAAAGAGCATCGCGCCACTGCGCAGCTTCGTGGCCGAGCCCATGCGCTTCGGCAGCCTGTTCCTGGCTGGGGACGCGGCGCACATCGTGCCGCCCACCGGCGCGAAGGGCCTGAACCTCGCGACCGCTGACGTCGGCTACCTCTCGCGCGCGTTCGAGATCTTCTATGCGGAGAAGTCGGCCTCCGCGCTCGATCGCTATTCCGACCTGTGCCTGCGCCGCGTCTGGAAGGCCGAGCGATTCTCGTGGTGGTTCACCTCGCTGATGCACCGCTTTCCCGAAACCGGCGAATTCGGCCAGAAGATCCAGGAAGCCGAGCTCGACTACCTGGTCAACTCCCGCGCCGCGTCGACGTCGCTGGCCGAAAACTACGTCGGCCTGCCGCTCGAAGACTTCTGAGCGACCTGGCCGGCGCCTTCAGGCAGCTGAACTCATCAACTGCCAGAGCCGGTCCGGGGTCAACGGCATGTCCAGGCGCGGCGACAGCTTGGCCATGCCATTGCGCGCCAGTGCATCGGCCACAGCGTTCACGATGGCAGGCGTGGCACCGATGGTGCCCAGTTCCCCGACACCCTTGACCCCCAGCGGGTTGTTCTTGCAGGGCGTGGATTCGTCCATTTCCATGCGGAACATGGTGGCGATGATGTCCGCGCGCGGCGCGGCGTAGTCCATCAGGCTGCCGGTCAGCGGCTGGCCGGTCTGCGGGTCGTACACGACGCGCTCGCAGAGCGCCTGCCCGATGCCCTGAACCGCCCCGCCCTCGAGCTGGCCGCGCACGATCAGCGGGTTGACGACCCGGCCGACGTCGTTGACCGATGCGTACGTCATCACGCCCACCTCGCCCGTCGCCGGATCGAGTTCCACCTCAGTGATGTGACAGCCGTTCGGCCACGTCGGACCGGACACCGTGCTGGTCGAATCCACGAAGATTTCGCCCTCGGGCTGCCGGCTTGCCAGCGTGAAAAGGTCGAGCTGAAGGTCGGTCCCGGCGACATTGAAAAGGCCCGCGGCGTACTGAACATCGGCGGGGGAAACCTCGAACTCCTTCGCCGCGAGTTCACGGGCCTTGTCGATCGTCCGCTCGGCGCCGATCCGCACCGCCGAACCGCCGGTGAAGAGCGATCGCGAACCGGCGCTCCCGAACCCGTCGCCGCGATCGGTGTCGCCGAGAACGATGCGCACCTTCTCGATCGGCACGTCGAAGGCGTCCACCACCAGTTGGGCGAGCGTGGTCGCGATGCCCTGCCCCATGGCGTTCACGGCCGAGTACACCTCGATGACGCCATCGGACTGCACGGATACCGTGACACGCTCCTCGAAGACATTGCCGCCCGTCCATTCGAGGAAGGTCGCAATGCCCAGCCCGCGCACGCGGCCCGCGCGCTTCGACTCGGCGGCCCGCGCCTCGAAACCGCCCCAGTCGGCGAGCTTCAGCGCCTGGTCCATGACGGACTCGAACTGGCCCGTGTCATAGGTCTGCTGCATCGGGTTCTTGTACGGCATCTGCTCGGGGCGGATGAAATTCCGGCGACGGAGCTCGACGCGGTCGATGCCTGTCTGGCGAGCCGCCTCGTCCATCAGGCGCTCCATGTTGTAGATCGCCTCCGGTCGTCCGGCGCCGCGATAGGCGCCGGTCGGTGCCGTGTTGGTCAGCACTGCCTTGAAGTGGAAATCGATGGTCTGGATGTCGTAGACGCTGGTCTGGACCCATGGTCCGATCAGTAGCTGGATCGCCACCCCCGTCCCCGTCGCGTAGGCGCCGACGTTGGCGTGTGTCCTGATGCGCAGGCCGAGAATCTTTCCGTTGGCATCGAGCGCCAGCTCGGCGTGCGCCTCGATGTCGCGCCCGTGCGACGTGGAGAGGAATTCCTCGCTCCGGTCCGCGATCCATTTGACCGCGCGCTTCAAGGTATGCGCCGCAAAAGCGACCGCGATGTCCTCCGGATAGGCGCCGGTCTTCATGCCGAAGCCGCCGCCGACGTCGCCGACGACCACCCGCACCTTTTCCTTGGGCAGGCCGAGGGCCGCGCACACGGAATCGCGCACACCCGAAGGCATCTGCGTACTCATCCGGATGGTGATGCGGCCTGACGCGGCATCGAAGTCCGCCAGCACCGAGCGCGGCTCGATCGTGAGCGCAACGACGCGCTGGTTGACGATGTCGAGTTCCACGACATGGCTCGCCTTGGCGAAGGCCTGGGCAGTTGCTTCCGCACTGCCGTGCCGCATCTCGGCAGCGATGTTTCCCGTCGCGGCGTCGAAGACGAGCGGTGCGCCGCCGGCCGTCGCACCCGCGATGTCGACGACCATCGGCAGTTCCGCGTACTCGACCATCACCGCTTCGGCGGCATCGCGCGCCAGCTGCGCCGTCTCGGCGACCACGATCGCCACCGGCTCGCCGACGAAACGTACCCTGTCCTGCGCCAGAACATGCCGGTCGGGCGTCGCGCAGTCCGAACCGTCGGCGCGCTTGAAGGCTGCGGCACCGGGCATCGGTTGAACACCGGCCGCAGCCAGGTCCGCACCGGTAAAGACGCCGAGCACACCGGGCATCGCTGCCGCCGATTCACGATCGATCGACACGACCTTCGCGTGGGGGTAGGGTGACCGGACGAAGCTCAGCCAGGCCTGGCCCGGCACCGAGACATCGTCGGTATAGCGGCCGGCGCCGGCCAGCAGGGCTTCATCCTCCAGTCGCTTGACTGCCTGACCGCTTCCGAAGCGCGTGGGGTTCGTTTCAGTTGTCACCGTCGTCCTTTGTTGGGGTCGTGGGAATTTGTCGGGGCCACGAACGACTATAGGGTCTTCGGGTACTTTCGGCTCGATGCGATCCCGCTCGAGCCAAAGCGTGCAAATATTCGAACATGCAACTGCCTTGGCTCGAGCCCAACGATCCTCTCCCTGACGCCGCCATGGCGTGGGGTGATACCGACCCCGTGCCTGGCCTGCTGGCGGCCGGCGGATCGCTCGATGTCGCCAACCTCCTTCAGGCCTACGCCAGCGGCATCTTTCCGTGGTTCAGCGAGGGCCAGCCCATTCTTTGGTGGAGTCCCGATCCGCGCATGGTGCTCCAGGTCGGCAAATTCCGCCTGCACCGCTCCCTGCGCAAGACGCTTGCCCGCTTTGTCGCAGACAACCGGTGCGAAATCCGCATAGACCATGCATTCGGAACGGTGATTTCGCACTGCTCGCAGTCGCCCCGCCCCGGCCAGACCGGAACCTGGATCCTGCCCGACATGGTGCGCGCCTACACCGCGCTCCACCGTGCAGGCCATGCCCACAGCGTCGAGACCTGGATGGGCGGCGAACTTGTCGGCGGCCTCTATTGCGTGGCCATCGGGCGCGCAGTCTTCGGCGAATCAATGTTCGCGCGGCGGAGGGACGCCTCCAAGATCGCTCTGTCGGCGCTGGTTTGCTTCTGCCTGCGTCATGGGATCCCGATGATCGATTGCCAGCAGAACACGGCCCACCTCGCCAGTCTCGGTGCGCACGAAATGCCGCGAGCCGACTTCGTGTCGCACGTGGCCCGCGCCCGCGAATTGCCCGGTCCTGCCTGGCGCTTCGAGCCCGTATACTGGGATCAACTCCTGTCCGCGCGAAATTTCTTGACGACGTGACGCACCTCAAGGACCTCCCGCTCCACACGCTGCAGTTCTACGCGACGGCACCCTATCCGTGCAGCTATCTGCCTGACCGTCAGGCGCGATCCCAGGTCGCCACGCCAAGCCACCTCATTCACAACGACGCCTACTCGGATCTGGTGTTGAGCGGGTTCCGTCGCAGCGGCATGTTCACGTACCGACCGTATTGCGACGGGTGCAATGCATGCGTTCCGCTGCGGGTGCTGGTCAATGGATTCACCCCCAACCGGAGCCAGCGCCGTGCGCTGTCGCGGCACTCGGATCTCCAGGCGCGGGTGCTCAAGCTGTGTTTCGTGCCCGAGCACTACCAGCTCTACCTGCGCTACCAGAACGGCCGACATGCGGGCGGCGGCATGGACCATGACAGCATCGACCAGTACACGCAGTTCCTGCTGCAAAGCCGCGTCAACTCGCGGTTGGTGGAGTTTCGCGAGACGCGGCCGGACGGCAGTGCCGGTGCGCTCAAGATGGTGTCCATCCTCGACGTCCTCAACGACGGACTGTCCGCGGTGTACACCTTCTATGAGCCGGAGACTGGCGCGAGCTACGGCAACTTCAGCGTGCTCTGGCAGATCGAGCAGGCCCGCAAGCTTGGGCTGCCCCATGTGTACCTGGGCTACTGGATCGAGGGCAGTGCCAAGATGAACTACAAGGCGCGGTACAGCCCGCACGAAGTTCTTCTCGACGGCCAATGGCGGTTACCACCGAGTCATTTCACCAAGTAAAATCGCGACCGGCTTCGAACCGTGTTGCAAATGAAAAAGCTCCAATCCGACGTTCCCGCTACTCCCGTGATCCAGGTGATCGAGCGCATGTTCGCGCTGATCGACGTACTCGCGTCGCGGGAAGAAGCGATTTCGCTCAAGGAGATCAGCGAGAAGACAGGGTTGCACCCGTCCACCACCCACCGCATCCTGAATGACCTGGCGGTCGGTCGCTTCGTCGACCGCCCGGAGGCTGGAAGCTATCGGCTCGGCATGCGCTTGCTGGAGCTCGGCAACCTGGTCAAAGGCCGCTTGAATGTCCGCGATGCCGCGATGGCGCCGATGCGCGAGCTCCACAAGCTCACGCAGCAGCCGGTGAACCTGAGCATGCGGCAAGGCGACGAGATCGTCTACATCGAGCGCGCCTACAGCGAGCGCTCCGGCATGCAGGTGGTCCGCGCGATCGGCGGGCGGGCGCCTCTGCACCTGACTTCGACCGGCAAGCTATTCCTCGCGGTGGATGAGCCCCAGCGTGTTCGCAGCTACGCCACGCGCACCGGCCTGGCCGGCCATACGCGCAACAGCATCACGCAGTTGCCTGTTCTCGAACGCGAACTGTCGAAGGCGCGCCAGTACGGCATCGCGCGCGACAACGAGGAGCTCGAACTCGGCGTTCGCTGCATGGCGGCGGGAATCTATGACGACCAGGGAAAGCTGGTTGCCGGTCTCTCGATCTCCGCTCCCGCCGACCGGCTGGACGACGGCTGGCTGCCGAAGCTGCAGGCTACCGCGAACGAGATCTCCAGTGCGCTGGGCTACAAGGCGAGTCCGGCAAGCGCAACCTGAAAGCAAAAGGCCGCGATCCTGACGGATGACGCGGCCCGCTCGGGGGATCAGGTCGAAGGCAATCAGGTCGCGTTGCTCGAGGCCACGTGCTGCTGCGCGGCCCTGTTGATCATGTGATTGGCCTCCACCCAGCGGCGAACGCGCTCGGCATCGCCGATACGGCTCAACTTCCCTGCCGAATCGAGAAACACCATGATCAGCTTGCGGCCTGCAATCTTCGCCTGCATCACGAGGCACTGCCCTGCCTCGCTGATGTAGCCGGTCTTCTGGACGCCAATATCCCAATCCGGGTTCTTCACCAGCCGATTGGTGGTATTGAACTGGAGCACACGATTGCCGACTTCGACTTGATACTCCGGCGAGGTCGACAATTGGCGAACGGTGGCGTCCGCATAGGCGGCGTTCACCAGCAGGGCCAGATCCTGCGCGCTCGACTGGTTACGGCTCGACAGGCCAGTCGGTTCGACGTAGCTCGTGTCCTTCATGCCCAGCATCTTCGCCTTCGCGTTCATGACGCTCACGAAGGTTTCGAGACCACCGGGATAGGTGCGGCCGAGCGCATGCGCGGCGCGGTTCTCGCTGGACATCAGCGCGAGATGAAGGAGTTCGCCCCGCGGCAGGGTCGTCCCGACGCTCAGGCGCGAGCCGCTTCGCTTCTCGGTGTCGACGTCGTCCTGCGTGATGGTGATCAGTTCATCCGACGGCAGCTTGGCCTCGCTGATGAGCAGGCCGGTCATGAGCTTGGTCAACGAAGCGATGGGAAGAACGGCGTGGTCGTTCTTGCTCAGGAGCACTTCATGGGTGTCCTGGTCGATCACCAGGGCCACGCTGGACTTCAGATCGAGTGCATCCGGTGTTTGATGCAGTCCGGCCAATTGGCCGAACGAAAGGCGCGGCGATTCTGCAACGCGTACGACGGAACGGCGTTGCACGGCCACGACGGTGCGGCCATTCTTTTGGCGAACCGTTGCAACCACGTTCCGACCGCCACTGACAACTTTCTCGTCCTTGTCCGCGCCAGCCTTCCGCTTCGAGGATGCGGAAGACGCGGTTTCACGTGTCGGCACCGACGCGGTCTTACGCTTGGTGTCGGCGGTAGCCGTTTTCTTGGTTGCCGGTCCCTTCTTCTCGGCTTGGGCGGCAGGCAACAAAAACGCCGTGGCGCAGAGCGCGACGGCGAGCATGCGAAACGCGGGAAGGAACCGCTGGCTTGAAACTCGATTTGTACGGGCTTCGGGCATTAAAAACTCTCCAGCGGACGATAAGGTTCCGCAGTGTATCGAAATCAAAAAAGGCACGCAATATCAGTTACTTGCATCCTCTTCTTCATTCGAAAACAAGGAGCACTTTAATTTTCAACCTTGTGCCGCAACTCTCTCAGCTTGGCTCTGCAACTTGTTGAGCGCACTCAAATAAGCCTTGGCCGACGCCACCACGATATCGGGGTCCGCCCCAACACCGTTGACGACCCGGCCCGCATTTTGCAGGCGCACGGTCACCTCTCCCTGACTTTCAGTCGATCCGCTGATGGCATTGACCGAATACAGCACCATCTCGGCTCCACTCTTGACGTGCGCTTCGATCGCCTTCAGCGAAGCATCGACCGGACCATTGCCGTCCGACTCCCCGGTGACCTCCTTGCCGTTCACGGTGAAGACGATGCGCGCCTGAGGCCGCTCACCTGTTTCACTATGTTGCGCCAGGGAAACAAAACCAAACTGTTCCCCAACGTGCGAGTGATCCTCGTCGCTGACCAGCGCGAGGATGTCTTCGTCAAAAATCTCACTTTTGCGATCGGCGAGTTCCTTGAAGCGCGCAAACGCGGCGTTGATGTCCGCTTCGCTTTCCATGGTCACGCCCAGTTCTTGAAGGCGCTGCTTGAACGCATTGCGGCCGCTGAGCTTGCCGAGCACGATCTTGTTGGCGGTCCAGCCCACGTCCTCGGCACGCATGATTTCGTAGGTATCGCGCGCCTTGAGGACGCCGTCCTGGTGGATGCCCGACGCGTGCGCAAAGGCGTTCGCCCCAACGACCGCCTTGTTCGGCTGCACCACGAAACCGGTCGTCTGGCTGACCATGCGGCTCGCCGCCACGATGTGCCGGGTGTCGATGCCCAGATCCAGACCGAAATAGTCCTTGCGGGTCTTCACCGCCATCACGATCTCTTCCAGGGAGCAGTTGCCGGCGCGCTCGCCCAGGCCGTTGATGGTGCATTCGACCTGCCGGGCGCCGCCGATCTTCACTCCGGCGAGTGAATTGGCGACCGCCATGCCCAGGTCGTTGTGGCAGTGGACGGACCAGATCGCCTTGTCGCTGTTCGGGATTCTCTCGCGCAGCGTCTTGATGAAATTGCCGTAGAGCTCCGGGATCGCGTAGCCGACGGTGTCGGGAACATTGATCGTGGTGGCACCCTCGTTAATGACTGCCTCCAGCACCCGGCACAGGAAGTCCGGGTCGCTTCGATAGCCGTCCTCCGGGCTGAACTCGACATCGGCGATCAGATTGCGCGCAAAGCGCACCGACAGCTTCGCCTGTTCGAACACCTCGTCGGGCGTCATCCGCAGCTTCTTCTCCATGTGCAACGGCGAGGTCGCAATGAACGTGTGGATCCGCCCACGGGCCGCGCCCTTGAGCGCTTCGGCCGCGCGCGAAATGTCGCGGTCATTGGCGCGCGACAGGCCGCAGACGATCGATTCCTTGATCGCGTTGGCGATCGCGACCACCGCTTCGAAGTCGCCGTTCGAGCTCGCGGGAAATCCGGCCTCGATCACGTCGACCCGGAGACGCTCGAGCTGGCGCGCGATGCGCAGCTTCTCGTCCTTGGTCATGGAGGCACCGGGCGACTGCTCGCCGTCGCGCAAGGTGGTGTCGAAAATGATCAGTTTGTCGGCCATCGTGGATCTCCTTTGTTCCATGTCACGGCCCGGCAGTGCGCACACTGCCGGGCGAAGGCCGCGCCGCGGCCCTTCCGCCGGCTCAGGCGGGTTCAGCCACCGATTGTGCGCTGGCCGCGGGCTGCGTCCGAGCCCTCGTCAACCCCGAGACGATGGCCTTCAACGAGGCCGAGATGATGTTCGCATCCATCCCGACGCCGAACAGCGTCTTGGATTCGTCGACCCGCAGTTCGAGGTACGCGACCGCCTGGGCGTCGGCACCGGAGCCGATCGCGTGCTGGTGATAGTCGATGACGCGGATCGAGTGCCCCGTGGCCTGCGCCAACGCATGGATGAAAGCGTCGATCGGGCCGTTGCCTCGCCCTTCGATCCGTCGGACTTCGCCTTCCCAAGGCAAGTCGGCACGAAGGACCACGGAAGCGTCGGCTCCTTCGCCCTGCTCTTCGAGCACCCGATGCTGCGGGCCCGCCGCTTCCCGAATCCGATATTCGCCTTCGAAGAGCGCCCAGAGATCGGCGGCCGTAAGTTCCTTGCCGGCGACGTCCATCACACGTTGCACGATCTGACTGAATTCCATCTGCAGGCGTCGCGGCAGTTCGAGCCCGTATTCGCTCTCGAGAAGATAGGCGATGCCGCCCTTGCCCGACTGGCTGTTGACCCGAATCACCGCTTCGTAGGTGCGCCCCACGTCCTTGGGATCGATCGGCAGATAGGGCATGTCCCAGACGTCGCCGTCCTTGCGCGCGGCGAACGCCTTCCTGATCGCATCCTGGTGCGAGCCCGAGAAAGAGGTGTAGACCAGATCGCCCACATAGGGGTGACGCGGATGCACGGGCAACTGGTTGCAGTGCTCCACGGTGGCGCGGATCTCATCGATGTTCGAGAAATCGAGATCGGGGGACACGCCCTGCGTATAGAGGTTGAGGGCCACGTTCACGAGGTCGAGATTCCCGGTGCGCTCGCCGTTGCCGAAGAGGCAGCCTTCGATCCGGTCCGCGCCGGCCATGAGAGCGAATTCGCCGGCCGCGGTGCCGGTGCCGCGATCGTTGTGCGGGTGGACCGACAGCACGATCGAGTCGCGGCGCGCGAGATGGCGGTGCATCCACTCGATCATGTCCGCGAAGATGTTCGGGGTCGAGTGCTCGACCGTCGACGGCAGGTTGACGATGCACTTCCTCTCCGGCGTCGGTGCCCACACCTCCGTCACCGCATCGACGACGCGCTTGGAGAATCCGAGGTCCGTGCCCGAGAACATCTCCGGCGAATACTGGAACGTCCACTGCGTGTTCGGCTGCCTTGCTGCGAGTTCGTTGAACATCCGCGCATGCGTCGTCGCAAGCTCCACGATCTCGGCCTCGTCCATGCCGAGCACCACGCGGCGCATGATCGGCGCCACGGCGTTGTACAGGTGGACGATCGCGCGCGGCGCACCCTGCAAGGCCTCGAAGGTGCGCTCGATCAGGTGATCGCGAGCCTGCGTCAGAACCTGGATCGTCACGTCGTCCGGAATGCGGTCCTCTTCGATGAGCTTGCGCACGAAGTCGAACTCGATCTGCGAGGCCGACGGAAAGCCGATCTCGATCTCCTTGAAGCCGATCTCAACCAGCATCTCGAACATCCGCATCTTGCGAGTGATGTCCATCGGCTCGACCAGTGCCTGATTGCCGTCGCGCAGATCGGTCGACAGCCAGATCGGGGCCTTCGTCAGCACGGCATCGGGCCAGGTGCGATCTTTGAGGCCGACCGGCGCAAACGCACGGTACTTGAGGTCGGGTTGCTTCAACATCTGATATTTCTCGCTGTGGTTGGATCAACCAGCAACCCAAAGACAAACGGCCCGTTGCTGGTGCGAACGGGCCGTTGTCAGGAATTTGCGCGCGCGCTACCTTCTCCGCCCGTAGGGGATCAGTAGTAGGGCCAGCGAAATCTTGTTCATAGGAGGCCTGAATGTAGCACAGCAGTGGCTACTTGTGCAGCCCTCTTTCATCAGGTTCATCCGTCGAGATGCTGATGACGCTGACATGCTGTCCCTTGGCCTTGCGCCATCCGTAGACGACATAGCCGCTGAGGCCATAGGCAACGAACACGCCGAAGAGCACCGTTGGAGGATGGATGTTGATGATGGCGATCGCCAGCGCGATCAGCACGATGACGGCAAAGGGCACGCTCCGCTTCACCTGCACGTCCTTGAAGCTGTAGAACGGCGCATTGGTCACCATCGACAGCCCCGCATACAGCGTAAAGGCGAAGGTGATCCAGGTGATCTGCTGCCACGAGAGGTACAGCACTTCGCCGCCGCGCTTGCCCCATTCGGTCACCAACCAGATGAAGCCTGCGACCAGTGCCGCAGCCGCGGGCGACGGCAGCCCCTGGAACCAGCGCTTGTCGACGACACCCGTGTTGACGTTGAACCGAGCGAGTCGCAATGCAGCGCATGCGCAGTAGACGAAAGCGGCGATCCAGCCCCACCGGCCCAATCCCTTCAGCGACCACTCGTAGGCGATCAACGCCGGCGCGGCACCGAAGGACACCATGTCGGACAGCGAATCCATCTGCTCGCCGAACGCACTCTGCGTGTTGGTGAGCCGAGCGACGCGACCGTCGAGGCTGTCGAGGATCATGGCAGCGAAGACACCCAGCGCAGCCAGATCGAATCGCGCATTCATCGCCATCACGATGGCGTAGAACCCCCCGAACAAGGCCGCGAGCGTGAACAGGTTCGGCAGGATGTAGATACCCTTCCGGCGCTTCTTGGGCGCCAGTTCCTCGGGCATCGTGTCGTCATGCATTCCGCCGTCCTCCAGCGCGCGCCGCGGCGCCATGGACTGTCGGATTCAGGACGAATGAGGGGGTCGATTGCATCGGTCTCAGTGTAGTTCAGGCGCCATGGCGCTCAGAAAGAAAAGGGCCACCGGATGGTGGCCCTGATCATGCTCGGAGAGATCCCGATCAGTTGCGGGTCTGGTCGACCAGCTTGTTCTTCTTGATCCACGGCATCATCGCGCGCAGCTTCTCGCCGACCACTTCGATCTGGTGCTCGGCGTTGAGGCGGCGGCGGCTGATGAGCGTCGGCGCGCCGGCTGCGTTTTCCAGCACGAAGCTCTTCGCGTACTCGCCGGTCTGGATGTCCTTCAGGACCTGCTTCATGACCTTCTTGGTTTCTTCGGTCACGACGCGCGGACCCGTCACGTACTCGCCATACTCGGCGTTGTTCGAGATCGAGTAGTTCATGTTGGCGATGCCGCCTTCATAGATCAGGTCGACGATGAGCTTCAGTTCGTGCAGGCATTCGAAGTACGCCATTTCGGGCGCGTAGCCGGCTTCCACCAGCGTCTCGAAACCGGCCTTGATCAGCTCGACGGTGCCACCGCACAGAACGGCCTGCTCGCCGAACAGGTCGGTTTCGGTCTCTTCGCGGAAGTTGGTCTCGATGATGCCGGCCTTGCCGCCGCCGTTGGCGGTGGCGTAGGACAGCGCGAGATCACGGGCCTTGCCGCTGCGATCGGCATGGACGGCGATCAGATGCGGAACCCCGCCGCCTTGCGTGTAGGTGCTGCGAACCGTGTGGCCGGGGGCTTTGGGCGCGACCATCCACACGTCGAGATCGGCGCGCGGCTGGACGAAACCATAGTGCACGTTGAAGCCGTGCGCGAAGACGAGCGAAGCGCCTTCCTTGATGTGCGGCGCGACGTCGTTCTTGTAGACGCTGGCGATCTGCTCATCCGGCAGGAGGATCATGACGACGTCGGCCGACTTCACGGCCTCGGCGACCTCGGCCACCTTGAGACCGGCCTTCTCGACCTTCGACCACGATGCGCCGCCCTTGCGCAGGCCGACGACGACCTTGACGCCGCTGTCGTTCAGGTTCTGCGCGTGCGCGTGACCCTGGCTGCCGTAGCCGATGATTGCAACCGTCTTGCCCTTGATGAGACTGAGATCGGCGTCCTTGTCGTAGTAGACCTTCATGAGATTTCTCCTTCGTTGATTCAGTGGATGTGGAACGGTGGTTGTCAGACGCGCAAGATGCGCTCGCCGCGGCCGATGCCGCTGGCGCCGGTACGGACAGTCTCGAGGATCGCGCCGCGATCGATGGCCTCGAGGAAAGCGTCGTTCTTTCCGTGATCGCCGGTGAGCTCGATGGTGTAGCTCTTGTCGGTCACGTCGATGATGCGGCCGCGGAAGATCTCCGCCATGCGCATCATCTCTTCGCGCTCCTTGCCGACGGCGCGCACCTTCACCATCATGAGCTCGCGCTCGGTGTAGGCACCTTCGGTGAGATCGACGACCTTGACGACCTCGATGAGCCTGTTGAGATGCTTGGTGATCTGCTCGATCACGTCGTCGGACCCCGCCGTGACGATGGTCATCCGGGAGAGGCTCGGGTCCTCGGTGGGCGCGACGGTGAGCGATTCGATGTTGTAGCCGCGGGCGGAAAACAGGCCGACGACGCGGGAAAGTGCACCGGGCTCGTTCTCGAGCAGCACGGCAATGATGTGTTTCATGGCGATAGGACTCCTCTTTTCGCCGCCCTCCCCCGCGCACGGTAATGCGCGGGCTTGGCGGGCAATAGATTCGTCAATGAATTGGACAACAACCCGGTCCTTCGGACACGGGGACTTTGGACTGGCGTATCAGAGGTCTTCGGAGCCGAGCAGCATTTCGGTGATGCCCATGCCCGCCTTGACCATCGGGAACACGTTCTCGGTGGGATCGGTGCGGAAGTCCATGAACACCGTGCGGTCCTTGAGCTTGCGCGCCTCGCGCAGCGCCGGTTCCACGTCCTGCGGGCGCTCGATCAGCATGCCGACATGGCCGTAGGCTTCGGCCAGCTTCACGAAGTTGGGCAGCGCGTCCATGTAGCTGTGGCTGTAGCGGCCCGAATACTCGATCTCCTGCCACTGCCGCACCATGCCCAGGTAGCGGTTGTTGAGCGAGACGATCTTGATCGGCGTGTTGTACTGCAGGCAGGTCGAGAGCTCCTGGATGCACATCTGCACCGAGCCCTCGCCGGTGACGCAGAACACTTCCGAATCCGGCTTGGCGAGCTTGATGCCCATGGCGTAGGGGATGCCCACGCCCATCGTGCCCAGCCCGCCCGAGTTGATCCAGCGGCGCGGCTCGTCGAAGCGGTAGTACTGCGCGGCCCACATCTGGTGCTGGCCGACATCCGACGTGATGTACGTGTCGGTGTCCTTGGTCATGTTCCAGAGGGTCTCGATCACGCGCTGCGGCTTGATCACGTCCTTGTTGCCGCGGTCGTACTTGAGGCAGTCCTTGCTGCGCCAGCCTTCGATGGTGTCCCACCAGCTCGCGAGAGCGCCTGCATCGGGACGGGTGGTGCTTTCGCGGATCATCGAGATCAGCTCGGTGAGCACGTCCTTCACGTCGCCGACGATCGGGATGTCGACCTTCACGCGCTTGGAGATGCTCGACGGATCGATGTCGATGTGGATGATCTTGCGTTCGTTCTGCGCGAAGTGCTTCGGGTTGCCGATCACGCGGTCGTCGAAGCGCGCACCCACGGCCAGCAGCACGTCGCAGTTCTGCATCGCGTTGTTGGCCTCGATGGTGCCGTGCATGCCCAGCATGCCGAGGAACTTGCGGTCCGACGCAGGATAGGCGCCCAGGCCCATCAGCGTGTTCGTGACCGGATAGCCGAGCATGTCGACCAGCGTGCGCAGCTCGCTCGTCGCGTTGCCGAGCAGCACACCGCCGCCGGTATAGATATAGGGACGCTTGGCGTTCAGCAGCAGCTGCAGCGCCTTGCGGATCTGGCCGCCATGCCCCTTGCGCACCGGGTTGTACGAGCGCATCTCGACCTTCTCGGGATAGCCGCTGTACGGAACCTTCTTGAAGGAGACATCCTTCGGCACGTCCACCACCACAGGGCCCGGGCGGCCGCTGCGGGCGATGTGGAAGGCCTTCTTCATCGTCAGGGCCAGATCCTTCGGGTCCTTGACCAGGAAGTTGTGCTTGACGATGGGCCGGGTGATACCGACCGTGTCGCATTCCTGGAAAGCATCGAGACCAATCGCCGCCGTGGGCACCTGGCCGGAAATGATGACCATCGGGATGCTGTCCATGTACGCGGTCGCGATGCCGGTCACGGCGTTCGTGAGGCCTGGTCCGGACGTCACGAGTGCCACGCCCACGTCGCCGGTGGCTCGCGCATAGCCGTCGGCCGCATGAACCGCAGCCTGCTCATGGCGAACCAGCACGTGCTGGATGGTGTCCTGCTTGTAGAAAGCGTCGTAGATGTAGAGAACCGCGCCGCCGGGGTAGCCCCAGACGTACTTGACGCCTTCAGCCTGAAGTGCCTTGACCAGCACCTCGGCGCCCATGAGTTCTTGCGTTTGACTGCCGGTGACGGCTGCTGCGGAAGCAAGTTCCGCCTTTGACATTTCCATGATGAACCTTTGCGATTTTCGGGAACGAAAAACCTTGGGTGCCCCTTCGCCAGCTCTTTTGAAGCCGCATCGGGACTTGAGGCCATAACCATGGGCGGATTTGTCATACCACCGAGTCGTGACCCGTTTGCCTTTTGACTTGCAGCGCGGATTATGACATCGGAAGGCACCCGAAGGGCCAAGACACAGTCAATTAAGGCTCGCAGGCATAATCCGCGGCGAAAAAGACACCGTTCCCTCCGAGATACTTCGCACGCGGCGCACCCCCGGCGCCGGACTCGCTTGGCCACTGAAAAAGAACTATCCGATTTCCTGAAGAGCGTCGAACGACGGGCCTTCAAGCGGTCCGTCTACCACGTCCGGGACGAAGAAGCGGCGCTGGACATCGTGCAGGACAGCATGATGAAGCTGGCCGAGCACTACGGCGACAAGCCAGTGAACGAACTGCCGCTTCTGTTCCAGCGCATCCTTTCGAATTGCACCCTCGACTGGTTCCGGCGGCAAAAGACCCGCAAGGCTCTTTTCTCCAACCTGAGCGATTTCGAGAATCTGGACGACGACGGTGATTTCGACCTCCTCGAGCACATCCAGCTTTCGTCGGAATCCCAGGAATCCGAGAGTGCCGAGGACACGACGAGGCGGGCGCAGATTTTTCGCGAGATCGAGGAACAAATCGCAGCGCTGCCGGGTCGTCAACGCGAGGCCTTTCTGATGCGTTACTGGGAGGAAATGGATGTCGCAGAGACGGCGGCCGCCATGGGGTGTTCCGAAGGGAGCGTCAAGACCCACTGTTCGCGCGCCGTCCACGCCTTGAGCAAGGCGCTCAAAGCCAAGGGAATTTCGCTATGAACACTACGCAAACTGCCTCTTCCGCCGCACTCGAGGAGCGGTTCGGCCGCCAGGTGGCCGCGCGCCTGACCGCCGGCAATGGCGAGTTGTCGCACGAGGTCGGCGAGCGCTTGCGAGCCGCGAGGGTGCAGGCCGTCGCCCGCCGCAAGGTCGCCCAGCAGCTTCGCCCGGCGCCCGTGGTGCTCTCGCGCGGCGGCACGGCAGTGCTCGGCGGCAGTTGGTGGACGCGGATCGGCTCGGTGATCCCGCTGGTCGCGCTTGTCGCCGGCCTCGTGGCGATCAGCGTGATGCAGGAAGACAACCGCACCAACGAGCTCGCCGCGATCGACTCCGCGCTGCTGACCGACGACCTCCCTCCCGCGGCCTATACCGATCCGGGATTTGCGCAGTTCCTGAAGACGTCGGACGACTCGTCCGAACGCTGATCGCCCGGCAACCGAATGCATCGACGCCGCCCTTCCCGCGCTGAAGCGCTCGGTCTCGAGCGCGCTCGCCCGCGGGCGACGGCCGTCTGGCTGAGCACGGGCCTCCTGATTGGCGCCGCTGGTCTTGCCGCCTCGCCTGTCCACGCCCAATCCGTCAAGAGTTCAGCGCCCCCACAGGCGACGGCTCCGGCGAAGCCGCCGGTCGTCTCCAAGCCGCTGTGGCGCGATCTCACTGCACGCCAGCAGAAGGCCCTGCAGCCGCTCGCGCCCTATTGGGACGAACTGACGGAACCCCACAAGCGAAAGTGGCTGGCAGTTTCACGCGACTACGCCAAGATGTCCCCCGAGGAGCAGGAGATGCTCCATAGCCGCATGACCGATTGGGCGGGCCTGACCAACCAGCAGCGCGCTCAGGCGAGGGTCAATTTCGCCAACGTCAAGCAGGTCCCGGTCGATGAGCGCAAGGCGAAGTGGGAGGCCTACCAGGCACTCAGCGACGAGGAAAAGAGCAAGCTGGCCGAGCGCGCCAAGAGCGTGAAGGCACCCGGCGCGGCGCCGACGATCCGCCCCGTGCCCGAGCAGAAACTCGTTCCCATCCCGGCCGCCGGGCAAGACGGCCAGCACACGCCGAGGATTCAGCTCGCTCCGCCGCCCGCGCCGGTCGCGTCAGCCCAGCGTCCTGCGTCGGCGCCCGTGCCCGCATCAGCACCCGTCGCGTCTCCGGCACCGAGCCTTCCACCGGTGAGCGCCGAGGCGCAGTTTCCGCCGCCGAGCGCGACGGACGTCGCGCCGAAGGCGCCGGACCAGCCTGCTTCGGCGCCCTGACACAGGTGCCAATGCGTTCCGCGCCTCCCGGCAATCCCGGGTCCCTTCGACCGCCCGCCGACGACACCGCAGCCCCGCACCTTGCGGCACCCGGACTCTGGCGCCGCATGGCTTGCTGGCTCTACGAGGGCATGCTGCTTTTCGCCGTCGTGTTCATCGCCGGCTGGCTGTTCAGCACCCTGAGCCAGATGCGCAGCGGCATGGATTCACGACGCCATCTTCTTCAGGCCTTCCTTTTCATCGTCTTCGGGGTCTATTTCGTCTGGTTCTGGGCCCATGGGCAAACCCTGGCGATGAAGACCTGGGGCATACGGATCGTCGACCGGCACGGCCGGGCGCTCACCCAGGGCCGGGCGCTGCTGCGCTACTTGCTGAGTTGGATCTGGTTCCTGCCGCCGCTCGCAGCCATCTCGCCCTTCGGCCTGGGCGCCGGTGAATCGGCAGTGCTCATCTTCGGCTGGGTTATCGTGTGGGCACTCCTGGCGCGCTTTCAGGCCGAACAGCAGTTCTGGCACGATGTATGGGCGGGCACCCGGCTCGTTACCTCGAAGCCGCTGAGCAAGTCGTGAGCGCCACCGACCCCCTTGTCAATCCGCAAAAAAGCCGCCGCGGACTGATCCGCGTGTGGCACGCAACCATGATTTCGCTCCACGGCTTACGGGAAGGCTGGCGCGAGCCTGCATTCCGCCAGGAAGTCCTCTTCGCGATCGTGATGCTGCCCGCGGCGTTCTGGATCGGTCGCAGTTGGGTCGAAACCGCGCTGCTCATCGCCCTGGTGGCGATTGTCCTGATCGTCGAACTGCTCAACAGCGGCATCGAAGCGGCGATCGACCGCGTCGGGCCCGAATGGCACAGCTTCTCCAAGAAAGCGAAGGATCTCGGCAGCGCCGCCGTCCTCCTGTCGATCCTCCTGTGCGGCGGCGTGTGGATCGCCGCGCTGTGGCAACGGTTTGCCACATAGCCGACGCCCGAGCCGGGCATGATCGGGGGATGACTCCTTCTTTTTCAATTTGCGTCTATTGCGGCTCCCGCCCTGGCGAGCGTCCGGAATTCGTTCAGGTGGCGCAGGCCGTCGGCCGCTGGATCGGCGAACGCGGCGGGCAACTGGTCTACGGCGGCGGGCGAACCGGCCTGATGGGCACGGTCGCCGAGGCTACCCGTAGCGCAGGCGGCCGCGTGGTGGGCGTCATTCCCAAGGCGCTGGTCGACAAGGAACTGGCCAACCGCCAGAGCGACGAACTCCACGTTGTCGACACCATGCATGAGCGCAAGGCCATGATGGGCGAACGCGCCGACGCCTTCCTGGCGCTGCCGGGTGGCATCGGCACCCTGGAGGAATTGTTCGAAATCTGGACCTGGCGCCAACTCGGCTATCACGACAAGCCGGTCGGCATCCTGAACGCAGGCGGCTACTACGACGCCCTGCTCGGCTTCCTGGCGCACAGCGTGCGCGAAGGCTTCATGGGCGAATGGCAGATGGATCTCGTGCGCTCCGACAACGATGCCCCGGCCTTGCTCGAAGCCCTCGTCGAAGAAGCCGGCCGCCACCCCCGAGGCGACAAGCTCGCCGAAGTCCTATAAATCAGACCCGCACAAGATGCGGGAAGCACCGTGGACCCGACTCCGCCGGTCCACCGGTGCTGCCCCCGGAAGGGGGTTGGCGAAGCGACACGAAGTGCGCGCAGCCTGGGGGCGAGCTTATACCGCCGCTTCGTCTTCCTCGCCGGTGCGGATACGAACGACCCGCTCGACATTCGTCACGAAAATCTTGCCGTCACCGATCTTGCCGGTACGCGCCGCACTGACGATCGCGTCGACGCAGCGATCGACGTCGTTCTCGTTGACCACGACCTCGACCTTCATCTTCGGCAGAAAATCCACGACGTATTCGGCGCCCCTATAAAGCTCGGTGTGCCCCTTCTGGCGGCCGAAGCCCTTCACTTCGGTCACGGTGAGCCCGGTGACGCCCACCTCGGCCAAGGCCTCGCGCACATCATCGAGCTTGAACGGTTTGAGGATGGCTGTGATTTGCTTCATACGGTCTTTCATTCAAAGCGGGGAACGGCCGAACGATTATGTCATCCGCGTTTCTCGCCTCCGCCGCGCAACCCTCAAGCCACGCGTGATCGCATGGGCTGTTACCCTCACCCAGCCATGCGCACCGGTTCCCCCTTTGCCAATTTCTTCGACTCGGTCATCCCGAGCCCGCAAGGCCAGGCCTACGTCCTGCTGGTCTTCACCACGCTGATCTGGGGCGCCAATGCGGTCGCCGCGCGGCTTGCGGTCGGCGAGGTCTCGCCGATGATGCTCACCTTTTCGCGCTGGATCGTCTGCTGTGTGGCGCTCGGCTTCACATCGCGGCGCGAGATCGCAGCGCACTGGCGAACGCTGCTGCCGTCGTGGCGCGCCATTGCGCTGATGGGTACGCTGGGCTTCACCGGATTCAACGCGCTCTTCTATGCGGCGGCACACCACACGACCGCCATCAACATTGCGATCATCCAGGGCACCATTCCGGTGCTGGTGCTTGTCGGCTGCTTTCTCTTTCTCGGCGCGAGAATTCGCAGCCTGCAGATCATCGGCGTCGTGATGACGGTCGCCGGCATCGGCGTCGTGGCCTCGCGCGGCGATCTGGCGCTGCTCGCGAGCCTGGGCTTCAACATCGGCGACGTCTGGATGATCGTGGCCTGCCTGCTGTACGCCGGCTACGCATTGGGCCTGCGTCACCGGCCGGCCGTGCCGGCGATCGTGTTCTTTGCCGCGACCGCCACCGTGGCCTGCGTGGTCTCGCTGCCACTGGTCGCGGCAGAGATCGCGATGGGCCAGTTCTTCATGCCGACCCTCAAGGGTCTCGCGCTGATCGTCTTCATCGGCCTCCTGCCCTCCTTCGTGTCACAGATCACCTTCATCCACGCCGTCGGGCTGATCGGCCCCGCGCGGGCCGGCGTGTTTCTCAATCTGGTGCCGATCTTCGGGCCGCTGCTCGCGGTGCTCATCCTTGGCGAGCCGCTGTCGCTGTATCACGCGGCCGCACTGGCCCTCGTGCTCGGCGGCATCTACGTGGCCGAGACGCTCGGCGCCCGAAGGAACTGATGGGACTCCCGTGAGCGAACCGTTCGTCCGCATCCACCGTTCGGTCGCCGAGATCGACGCTGCCGCCTGGGACGGCCTGCTCGCCCGGCAGGCGGCACCCTCGCCCTTCATGCGCCACGCCTACCTGGACGCATTGGACGCGAGCGGCAGCGCATCGCCTCGCACCGGTTGGGCGCCGCACTTCATCACGCTGTGGCAGGACGATGTGCTCATGGCCGCGTGCCCGCTCTACGTCAAGGACCATTCATATGGCGAGTACGTCTTCGATTGGGCCTGGGCCAACGCCTATGAGCAGCATGGGCTGCATTACTATCCCAAGGCGGTCGTCGCCGTTCCCTTCACGCCGGTGCCCGGCGCCCGCGTCCTCGCGCGCGATGCGCTCAGCCGTGCGCTGCTTCTGCGCGCACTGGTCGCGTGGTGCGAGCAGACGCAGGTGTCCTCGCTGCACCTGCTCTTCGGCGCCGACGACGACATCGCGGCCTGCGCCGACGCCGGGCTGATGCTTCGCCATACGGTCCAGTTCCACTGGACCAACGAGGGCTGGCGCGATTTTGACGCCTTCCTCGCGAACCTCTCGCACGACAAGCGCAAGAAGATCCGGCAGGAGCGCCGCAAGGTCCGCGACGCGGGCGTGAGCTTCCGCTGGTCGCGCGGCGCGGACATCTCCAATGCGGACTGGGATTTCTTCTATCGCTGCTACGCCCGCACCTATCGCGAGCACGGAAATCCGCCCTACCTGAACCGCGATTTCTTCCATCGCATGGCGGCGACGATGCCGGAGGCGTGGCTGCTCTTCATTGCGGAGCGCGAAGGCAAGCCGATCGCGTCGAGCCTGATCGCGCTATCGGCGGGTCTGGCCGGAGACAACGCGTCCGACCATCCGCTGCTGGCCTACGGGCGCTACTGGGGCGCGCTCGAACGCGTGGACTGCCTGCACTTCGAGGCCTGTTACTACCAACCGCTGCGGTGGTGCATCGAGCATGGCGTGCGACGCCTCGAAGGCGGCGCGCAGGGCGAACACAAGATGGCCCGCGCCCTGATGCCGGTCAAGACCACCAGCGCCCACTGGCTGGCCCATCCGGCATTCGCGGATGCGGTGGAGCGCTTTCTCGAACGCGAAGACGCAGGTATCCAGAACTACGTAGACCACCTCGGGGACCGCAGTCCCTTCCGTCACGAAGAATGAGGTTCAGCGCTGCGCGCCCAACCCGATTGGCGCCGGCACGGCGTTGACGATGCGCCTGAAGAGCGCCGCATAGTCCGGTTCGGGTTCGCAGCCGGTCAGCGGATCGCGATTGGCGAGAAAGGCCTCGTCGAGCTGTGCCCAGTCGTCCTTGGTGAGCACCTTCTCGGCAAGCGGAAGAATCTCCCGTTCTTCCAACGCCATGTGTGACAGATAGAACTCGACGTAGCGCTCGACCGCCTGCTCGAAGGCCTGTCGGCGCGGCTCGCCGATCATCTCGAAGGCGAGCAGCGCGTGCTCCACCTCGCGGATCCTGCGTTCGCCGCGGGCGTGATCGTCGTCCAGCCTGTCGAGCAGTTCGCGCGAGATCGGCGTGCGCGCGCGCAGCTTCGGGAACAGCAGCTCGGATTCCTTGCGATGGTGCCGCTTCTCGGGGAACTCGTCGACGTAGAACAGCATCGCGCGCAACGCCGCGAAGTCGGGCAGCGTTCGCTTGGAGCGATGCTCCGCGAGCAACAGGACGATCGACCGCAGCATGGCCGAAAGGGCCGAATGTTCGTCCCGAATGATTCGCAAGGTGGCGTGTGTCATGCCTCTCTCCGTGGTTGCTGGCAGCTTCGCACGCCAAGTGCTTCACAACCTTGAGGCAGATCAAACGCGTGCACGGCGGCACGCATCCGCCGGCTTACTTGACGAGCTTCAGCGTGCCCTTCATCAAGGCCGAGTGACCCGGGAACGAGCAGATGTACATGTAGCTCTGGTCGGCCTTGAGTTTGCTGGTGTCGAAAGTCACCGAGGTCGACTCGCCGCCGCCGACGATCGGCGAGGCGGCGATGACCCGTGCGTCGCCGGGCTTCAGATAATTCTTGTCGAGACCGGCGGCAATGCCGTCGGTCGCCACCGCCTGCGCATCGGCAGATGTCGTCAGCACCCAGTTGTGACCCATGGCCGACTTGGGCAGCTTGCCGGCATGCTTGAGCTTCACCGTGAACTGCTTGCAGCTCTGCGGCACATCGATGCTGCTCTTGTTGAACTGCATCGCGTCGTTGCCTTCGATCTCCACATCGCAGGTGGCGGCCGATGCCGTACCCAACAATGCCAGCCAGAGCGCCGCAGCGCATGTCATTTTCATTTTCATTTTCATTTTCATCATTTACTCCTTTTCGAATTCGAGTTTGCGCGCGATCGGCCGGTTTCGGGAACCCCGTTCAGCGGCACCATTGATCGATCTGCCGGCCGAGATCGGACCACAGCGCGTGAAAAGCCACGGCGGCGAGCAAGGCGCCGGCAAGACGGCTCCCCCACTCCCTGCGCGCGAAGACGGCGCCGGTGTTCAGGTGTTGCCAAAGCCACGGCGCGGCGATGAGCGAGAGACCGCTCCCGGCCGCGAAGCAAGCCATCGCGATCGCGCCTTGCAAGGGTCCCTCGGCCAGCCCGGCCAGCATGAGGGCGGAATAGAGAAGGCCGCATGGCATGGCGACCCAGAGCGCGCCGGTCGCCAGCACCCCGGCCGCCCGGCCCGTCAGCGGCCGAAGCCGCGCCTGGAGCGCGCCTCCGAGGCGATGCGCCCAGACCGGCTGGCGCCCGAGCACCGCGAGGGAGAGGCCCCACATCAGCGCTGCGACGTGCAAAAGTACCCAGAACGGCCGCAAGGCCGCAAGGTGCTCGCTCGCAAGCCCGACGCCCTGCACCGCCATGGCGGCGACAGCACCGGCCGCGGCGTAGCTCGCGATGCGCCCGGCGTGAAACGCCAGCGTCGCCCGCTGCCCCTGAAGGCCGCTGACCACCGACGCAGCCCCGCCCTGCGGCGCTTGAACGATCCGGATGACGCCCGCGCAGGCCGCGCCACACATTGCGACACAGTGCGGGCCGCCGGCGAGCCCCATCAGAAGCGCCGTTCCGAGTAGCGCCGTCTGCATCGTTCAGACGATCCGGGAGAAGCGGGTGCGGTTGCGGTCGGCCTGCAGATAGCGGTCGAAGACCATCGCCACGGCGCGCACGAAGAACCAGCCGGTCGGTGTCACCTCGATGTCATGGTCCCTGATTCGCACCAGCCCCTGCGCGGCCAGCGGCGCGAGCGCGGCGAGTTCGGGCGCGAAATGGTCCTTGAAGTCGATCAGATGCGCGAGGTTGACGGCCTCGAAGTCGACATGCCCCTGGCACATGATCGCCATGATGACCGCGCGGCGAAGCACGTCGTCGCGCGTGAGCGCCAGGCCCCGCACCACCGGAAGACGCCCCTGCTCGAGCAGGTCGTAGTACTCCTCGAGCGTCTTGGCGTTCTGGCTGTAGGTCGCGCCGACGCGGCCGATGGCCGACACGCCCAGCGCCACAAGGTCGCAGTCCGGCTGCGTGCTGTAGCCCTGGAAATTGCGGTGCAGCCGGCCCTGCCGCTTGGCGATCGCGAGCGGGTCGTCCGGCAGCGCGAAATGGTCCATGCCGATGTAGACATAGCCAGCGGCGGTGAAAGCGGCAATCGCGCGCGACAGCATCTCGACCTTGGTCTTCGCGTCCGGGAGGTCCTCTGCCGCAATGCGCCGCTGCGGCTTGAAACGCTCCGGCAGGTGCGCGTAGGCATAGAGGGCGATCCGGTCCGGCCGCAAGTCGCACACCTGCGCCAGCGTGCGGTCGAAAGAGGCCCGGCTCTGCTTAGGCAAACCGTAGATGAGGTCGATGTTGATCGAGCGGTAGCCGAGCGCCCGCGCGCTTCCCATCAGGTCGAAGACCTCCCTGGCAGGCTGGATGCGATGGACCGCCTTCTGCACGTCGGGGTCGAAGTCCTGCACACCGAAGCTCAGCCGGTTGAAGCCCATTTCGGCCAACCGTTCCAGGCGTCCACCGTCCACGGTGCGCGGGTCGATCTCGATGGACTGCTCGCGCTCGGGCGAGAGCGTGAACTCGCGCCCGAGCAACGCCAGCAGCCTTCTCAGCCCCTCGTCGTCAAGGAAGGTCGGCGTTCCGCCGCCCAGATGCAACTGGCTGACCACCACGCCGCGCCCCAGTTCGGCGACCTGCAGCGCCACCTCCCGCTCGAGGTAATCGATGTATTCGGCCGCCCAGTGCTTGTGGCGGGTGACGATCTTGTTGCAGGCACAGTAATAGCAGAGCGACTCGCAGAACGGCAGGTGCACGTACAGCGACAGCGGCCGCCCGTTCATCCCGGTCGCGTTGCGCTGATGCACTGCCTGGACGTAGTCGTCGGCGGTAAAGGCATCCACGAATCGATCCGCCGTCGGGTAGGAGGTATAACGCGGGCCGGCGACATCAAAGCGCCGCAGCACGGCGGGCGACGGCAGCTCCTGGGAATGCGAAGCGGTCGCGAATGCAGGGGAAGAGTTCATCGCAGGCGATCAGAGGCGGTGTGCGGACCACTATGCCGCCGGGCCGCCCCCGGATCCTTGATGTGGATCAAGCCCCATGCCAACGCCCCGTTACAGAATCGGCACATACTCGACATACATCAATGAAAACCGAAAACATCAAGGTCGCCTGCTCCAGTTGCAATCTGCGGGAGCTGTGCATGCCGGTCGGCCTCGAGCCCACCGAACTGCAGCGTATCGACGACATCGTGGCCAAGCGTCGCAAGGTCCGCCGTCGCGAGATGCTCTTTCGGAACGGCGACCGGTTCACCTCGCTCTACGCGATCCGCACCGGCGTCTTCAAGACCCGGGTGGCCAGCCAGGACGGCCGCGACCAGGTGACGGGTTTCCAGATGGCCGGCGAGATCATCGGCCTCGACGGCATCGTCAACGACCAGCACACCTGCGACGCGGTGGCGCTGGAGGATTCCGAAGTCTGCGTGATGCCCTTCGACCGTATCGAAGAACTGTCCCGCGAGGTCACGGCGCTGCAGCGGCACGTGCACCAGATCATGAGCCGCGAGATCGTGCGCGAGCACGGCGTGATGATGCTGCTGGGGAGCATGCGGGCCGAAGAGCGCCTGGCGGCCTTCCTTCTGAACCTCGCGCAGCGCCTGCACGCACGCGGGTTCTCGCGCTCCGAGCTCGTGCTGCGCATGACGCGCGAGGAAATCGGCAGCTACCTCGGGCTCAAGCTCGAGACCGTGAGCCGCACCCTGTCCAAGTTCATGGACGACGGCCTCATCGAAGTCCAGCAGCGCAACCTGCGGATCGTCGACTCCGAGGGACTTCGCCGGCTGATCACGCCGGCGGCCTGCTGATTCCAATTTTCAGCGCTTTGGCGCTGGCACGTCATCTGCCGGGGTTGCCGCGTGGTTGCGGCCGGTGAGCGCCGGCATGAGCTTCTTGTCGGCCAGCGTCCTGTTGATCTCGATACCCTGCCGATAGTAGTCCTCCGCGATCACGGGGTCGGGCGAGCGCATGGCAAGCCACAGGGTCACGAAACTCGCGACCACCACCACCGCTGGACCGGCCAGGACCATCCACAGCAACGGGAAGCGCCACCAGGGTTCGCTCCGGGCCGCTTCGTTCGCCTGTTTCGTATCGTTCGTTGCGCTCATCGTCATCTCCTTGATCGGCATCACCGGGGGACCATGAAGGTCGCCTTCTCCGAGACCTGCGCGCCGCCTTCGGCCGCACGCACGTCGAAATAGACCGGATGCGAGCCCGGCTGCGCTCCGCCATATGGCAGTTGCAGGCGAACCGCCACCCAGCGCGATTGCGCAGGCCCCACCTCCACAGGCTGCTCGGGCGACGCCTGCAGTCCGTCGAGGCCACGAGCCTCGATGCGATAGTGCTGCGTCTTTTCGGTGGCATTCATGATCTGCAGGCGGTAGACGTTCTCGATACGTCCGCCTTCGGCGATGCGCGCCAGCGTGCCACGGTCGCGCACCACGTCCACCTTGAATGGCGTGCGGATGACCAGGCTGGCCAGCAGGCCGATGCAGAGCGCGACCAGGATGCCGCTGTAGATCAGCACCCGTGGACGCAGCACGCGCCGAAGGATCTGCCGCGATGACCATCCGCCCGCCATGCTGTTCTGCGTGGCGTAACGGATCAGGCCGCGCGGCGAGGCGAGTTTGTCCATGACCGTGTTGCAGGCATCCACGCACAGGCCGCAGCCAATGCACTCGTATTGCAAGCCCTGCCGGATGTCGATGCCCGTCGGGCACACCTGCACGCACAATGAGCAGTCGATGCAGTCGCCCTGGCCCTGCGCACGCGCATCCGTGCCTTTGGCCCGCACGCCGCGAGGCTCGCCCCGCGCCGCGTCGTAACTGACGATCAGCGTGTCGCGGTCGAACATCGCGCTCTGGAAACGCGCATAGGGGCACATGTACATGCAGACCTGCTCGCGCATGAAGCCCGCGTTGCCATAGGTCGCGAAGCCGTAGAACAGCACCCAGAAGATTTCCCATCCGGTCATGCGCGTCTGCAGGAAGGCCATCCCCAGGTCGCGGATCGGGGTGAAATAACCGACGAAGCTGAAGCCGGTCCACAGGGCGATGCCCAGCCACACCACGTGTTTGAACCACTTCTTGACGAGCTTCTCGATCGACAGGTCACTGTCGTCCAGTCGTATGCGCGCGGTGCGGTTGCCCTCGATCTTCTGCTCGATCCACAGGAACATCTCCGAGTAGACCGTCTGCGGGCAGGTGTAGCCGCACCACAGCCGACCGGCCACTGCAGTGAAGAGGAACAGCGACAACGCCGAGATGACCAGCAGCCCGGTCAGGTAGATCAGGTCCTGCGGGTACAGCACCAGCCCGAAGATGTAGAAGCGCCGCGAGGCCAGGTCGAAGAGCACCGCCTGCCGCTGCCCCCATTCGAGCCACGGCATGCCGTAGAACACGAGTTGGGTGACGAACACCATCACCCAGCGCCATCGCGCGAACACGCCGTCGATCGAGCGCGGGTAGACCTTCTTGTGGGCCTGGTAGAGGCCCACGTTCTTCTCGGCCGCCGCGATCGGAATCACGCGGCGCGGTCTCGGCGCGGAGTCCGTCACGTCGCGACCCCTCACCCTCAGGGTGCGCCGGCACCGGGGGTCTTGGCGTTCGACAAGCCCCACACGTACCCGGTCAGCACATGGATCTGCGCCTCCGTCAGGCGGCCCTGCTGCGCCGGCATCTGATTGGTCTTGCCCGTGTTGATCATCTGAATGATCGCGTCCAGGCCGTAACCGTGCAGCCAGATCCGGTCCGATAGATTGGGCGCGCCGACTGCCGTGTTGCCGACGCCGCCGATGCCATGGCAGGACGCGCAGACGGTGAACTTGCTCTTGCCCAGCCCGGCGCGCACCGAGTCGTGCGGACTGCCGGAAAGACTCAGCACGTAGTTGGCGAGGTTCTTCACGTCCTCCGGCGTGCCGACCGCCTCGGCCATCGGCGGCATCACGCCGATGCGCCCTCGCGTGATCGACTCCTTGATCTTTTCGGGCGAGCCGCCGTGCAGCCAGTCGTTGTCGGTGAGGTTCGGGAAGCCCTTGCCGCCGCGCGCATCGGAGCCATGGCACTGTGCACAGTTGTTGAGGAAGAGGCGCTCGCCGATCGCCATCGCCCCGGGATCAGTCGCCACCTTCTCCACCGGCAGTGCGGTGTAGGCGGCATAGACCGGCTCGAGTTCGCGGTTGGCCTTCGCGAGGTCCTTGGTGTATTCGCCGTCGGTGCTCCATTCGAGCCGTCCCTTGTAGCTGCCGAGCCCCGGGAAGACGAAAAGGTAGCCGAGCCCGAACACGATGGTCAGCACGAACAGGCCCATCCACCAGCGCGGCATCGGGTTGTTCATCTCGCGCAGGTCCTCGTCCCAGACGTGGCCGGTGGTGTTGTCTTCGCTGGCGGGCGTCTTGGCGCGCGCGGTGATCCACAGCAGCAGCAGGCACGCGAGGATGCTTGCGAGGGTGGCGATCGCGACGTAGTGCGACCAGAAATCGTGAATGAAATCGCTCATGGTGTCAGTCCTGCTCGAAGGGCAAGCGGGCCGCCGCCTCGAAGGCTGCGGCGCGGCGGCGCGAATAGGCCCACACGAGGATGCCGATGAAGGTCGCGAAAGAAGCCAGCGTGGCCACGATGCGCAGGGTGGTGATGTCCATCGTGTGCTCCTTCACTTGAGCGCAAGGCCCAGCGATTGCAGATACGCCACCAGCGCATCCAACTCCGTCTTGCCCTTGACCTCGCCCGGCGCGGCGGCGATCTGCTCGTCGGTGAACGGCACACCCACGCGGCGCAGCGCGCGCATGTGGTCCGCGGCCTCGGACGGCGTGACCTGCGTCTTGTCGAGCCACGGGTACGCGGGCATGTTCGATTCGGGCACCACGTCGCGCGGGTTGTTCAGGTGGATGCGGTGCCACTCATCGCTGTAGCGGCCGCCCACGCGATGCAGGTCCGGGCCGGTGCGCTTGCTACCCCACTGGAAGGGATGGTCGTACACGAATTCGCCCGCCACCGAGTAGTGGCCGTAGCGCAGCGTCTCCGCGCGGAACGGACGGATCATCTGCGAATGGCAGTTGTAGCAACCCTCGCGCACGTATACGTCTCGGCCGAGCACCTGCAGTGCGGTAGGCGGCGCGAGGCCGGTGATCGGCTCCGTGGTCGACTTCTGGAAGAAGAGCGGCACGATCTCGACCAGGCCGCCGACGGCGACGACCAGCAGGATCAGCACGATCATCAGGAAGTTGTTGGTCTCGATCTTCTGATGCGAGAAGGTGGAGGGTTCGGGGGTGCGGGAGCTCATTGTTGTTTCCTCGATTCCTTCAGGCATGGGCCGCGGCAGGCACGGGGATGCGCGCCCGCACCGAGTGGCCGGCGCCGATCGTCATGACGACGTTCCACGCCATCACCAGCATGCCGGCGAGATACAGGAGGCCGCCGATCAGGCGCACCACGTAGTACGGATAGGTGGCCTTCACGCCTTCGACGAAGGTGTAGGTGAGCGTGCCGTCGGGGTTGATCGAGCGCCACATCAGCCCCTGCATCACGCCGGCGATCCACATCGCGGCGATGTAGAGCACGATGCCCACGGTCGACATCCAGAAGTGCAGCTCGATCGCCTTCATGCTGTACATCTCGGTGCGGTTGTACAGGCGCGGGATCAGGTAGTAGAGAGAGCCCATCGTGATGAGGCCGACCCAACCGAGCGCGCCGGCATGCACGTGGCCGATGGTCCACTCGGTGTAGTGCGACAGCGCGTTCACCGTCTTCACCGACATCATCGGGCCCTCGAAGGTCGCCATGCCGTAGAAGGACAGCGCCACGATCAGGAAGCGGATGATCGGGTCGGTGCGCAGCTTGTGCCATGCACCCGAGAGCGTCATGATCCCGTTGATCATCCCGCCCCAGCTCGGCGCCAGCAGGATCAGCGAGAACACCATGCCGATGGACTGCGTCCAGTCGGGCAGTGCGGTGTAGTGCAGATGGTGCGGACCCGCCCACATGTAGGTGAAGATCAGTGCCCAGAAGTGCACGATCGACAGCCGGTACGAATACACCGGCCGGCCCGCCTGCTTGGGGATGTAGTAGTACATCATCCCGAGGAAGCCCGCGGTGAGGAAGAAGCCCACTGCGTTGTGACCGTACCACCACTGCACCATCGCGTCCTGCACGCCCGCATAGGCCGAGTAGCTCTTCATCCAGCCCGCAGGAACGGCGGCGCTGTTGACGATGTGCAGCAAGGCCACCGCGATGATGAACGCACCGTAGAACCAGTTGGCCACGTAGATGTGCTTGACCTTGCGGATGCCGATCGTGCCGAAGAACACGATTGCATAGGCCACCCACACCGCCGCGATCAGGATGTCGATCGGCCATTCGAGTTCGGCGTATTCCTTGCCGCTGGTGTAGCCCAGCGGCAGGCTGATGGCGGCGGCCACGATCACGGCCTGCCAGCCCCAGAACACGAAGGAAGCCAGTGCCGGTGCGAAGAGGCGGACCTGGCAGGTGCGCTGCACCACGTGGAAGCTCGTCGCCATCAGCGCGCATCCACCGAACGCGAAGATCACCGCATTGGTGTGCAGCGGACGCAGCCGGCCGTAGCTGAGCCACGGGATGCCGAAGTTGAGCTCGGGCCACGCCAGCTGCGAGGCGATGACCACGCCGACGAGCATGCCCACGACGCCCCAGACCACCGACATGATGGCGAACTGCCGCACCGCGGTGTCGCTGTAGACCGCTGCGGGAGGATTCGGAGATTGCATCGTCGGACCTCTGTTCTTGAAACTCTTGTGGAACTCATCCGAGTTTCCAAGTGGCCCGCCAGAGCGGGATTGATGCAGATCAATCGTTGCGCAGAATGCGCTCGCCCTCGTGGTCGACGTTGTCGAACTGACCACAGTGCACCGCCCACCAGAGCCCGCCGAGGATCATCAGCACGAGCACCACGGAGAACGGGATGAGGAGAAAGAGAATGTCCATGGGGATCAGGCGCCGGGCTGAAGCGCGGCATTCGCGCCATTCGCGCCATTCGCGGGATGCGCGACGTGCGCGAGCCGCGCCGCGTTGAGCACCACGAACAGCGAACTGGCCGCCATGCCGAGCCCCGCGAGCCAAGGCGGCAGCCAACCCGCCAGTGCCAGCGGCACGCACAGCGCGTTGTAGCCGCCAGCCCACCAGAGGTTCTGCCGAACCACCCGCAAGGTGCGCTTCGCCTGGGCGATCGTCTGCACGATGGCCGAAAGCTCGCCGCCCATGACGATGAAATCCGCGCGTGCCTGGGTCAGCGGCACCGCATCCCCGAATGCGAAGGAGGCATCCGCCTGCGCGATCACCGGGCCGTCGTTGAGGCCGTCGCCGACCATCACGACGCGATGCCCCTGCGCCTGCCGTTGCCGCAGGACGCGAAGCTTCTCTTCCGGGAGGCATTCGCCGCTCGCGTTACGGATGCCGGCTCGCTGCGCAACTTCCTTGGCCGCCGCATCGCGATCGCCGGAAAGAAGCTGTACCGACAGTCCCTGCCGCTCCAACTCGGCCACGACCGATGCAGCGTCGGCACGCAAGTCCTCGGCCAGCACGAAGCTCGCGATCCAGCCCTCCTCGTCCGCCAGATGAACCTGCGCCGCGGCCGACTGCAGGGGTTCGACACCGCAGAAGGCCGCTGCTCCCAAACGAACGGCCCGCACCTTGCCGCCTGCCTCGCACCGGCGACGCAGGCGGCCGGCGATTCCTTCGCCGGCGTGCTCCTTCGCTTCGACCAGATCCCATGACGGTGGTGAACGGAACTGCCCATTCCACGCATTCACCAACGCGCGAGAGGCGGGATGCAGCGACTGCGCAGCCAACGCGGCGGCGAGTTCGACCGCATCGCCGGGCCGCAGGCCCTTGCGGCAATAGACGCGCTCCAGGCGCGGCACCTCGCGCGTGAGCGTGCCGGTCTTGTCGAACACCACGGTGTCGACCGAAGCCAGCGTCTCGAGCGCCTGCAGGTTGTGCACCATCACACCGTGCCGGGCGAGCGAGCCGGCACTCGCGAGCATTGCTGCCGGCGTCGCCAGCGACAGCGCACACGGACAGGTGACGATCAACACCGAGACCGCCACCATCAGCGCCTTGCCTGAATCGATGTGCCACCACAATGCCGCCGCCAGCGCCGCAGCCACGAGGACCGCGAACAGGAAAGGCCGCGCGGCCCGATCGGCCAGTTGCGCAAGCCGCGGCTTCTGCAGCGAGGCGCTTTCCATCAGCGCGACGATCTGCGCGAAGCGCGTGCCCTGCCCGATCGATTCGATCCGCACCCGCACCGCGGACGCGATGTTGTGGCTGCCCGCCAGCACGCGATCCCCGCAAAGCCGCGGCACGGGGCGCGACTCGCCGGTCAACAATGCCTCGTCGGCGCTCGTGTCGCCTGCGATCACGACACCATCCGCAGGGAAAGCCTCTCCCGGCAGCACACGGATCACGTCGCCCACGGCCAGACGGCGAACCGAAACACGCGTGAAGACGCCACCCTCGCCGAGACGCTCGACGCTGTCCGGCAGCCGGTTCATCAACGCTTCGAGCGCGCCGGCGGTGCGGTCGCGCAGCCGCGTCTCCAGCCAGCGGCCGGTGAGCAGGAAGAAAACGAACATCGTGAGCGAATCGAAGTACACCTCGTGGCCGAGCGCGCCCCCGGCGTCGAAGGTCGCGGAGGTACTCACGATGAAGGCGATCGCGATGCCCAGCGACACCGGGAGGTCCATGCCGATGCGGCGCGCGCGCAGATCGCGCCAGGCACTGCGGAAGAACGGACCGCAGGAAAACAGCATCACGGGCAGCGTGAGCACCCAGGAAGCCCATCGCAGCAACTGCGCCGCATCGGCCGACATGTCGCCGGGCTGCGCGATGTACGCGGGGTAGGCGTACATCATGACCTGCATCATGCAGAAGCCCGCGACGAGCCAGCGCCAGAGCGCCAGCCGGGCTTCGCGGGAACGTCTGCCGCGCGCCGACATGTCGCCCGCCGGCACCAACGCGTAGCCGGCGGCGGCCGAGGCCTCGAACCAGCGCGATGGCTTGACGACGGCGGAAGACCAGACGATGCGTGCTCGATGGCTGGCGGCATTCACTTCCACGCACTCGACACCGGGAACGCGACCCACGGCCTCTTCCACCGAGAGCGCGCACGCGGCGCAATGCATGCCTTCGACCACCACCTGCGATTCCCAACGGCCGTCCGCCCCGTCGCCTTCGACCGGTCGGCCGAACATCGGCCACTCGGCCGGATCGTCGAGCAGCAACCAGTCCGGCTGCGTCGCCGCCTCTTCGGGGCGATGTGGGAACGAGCGCGCGGCCGGGCCGTGCGTGAGCGCAGCTTGCATGGGGCAAGGCTAGCCACCTCGATGCACGACGGCTTTGATCCAGGTCAAGTCCGCAGGCGGCCCCAAAAGAAAAAGCGCCTCGCGGCACATACCGCGAGGCGCTCTTCACGAAAACGTCCGGTGCCGAAACTTACTTCGATTCTTCTTTCTTGTAGTTCGCGATGCCGTCCGTGATTTCCTTCTTCGCGGCATCGATGCCTTCCCAGCCGAGCACCTTGACCCACTTGCCGGCTTCAAGGTCCTTGTAGTGCTCGAAGAAGTGCGTGATGGCCTTCAGGCGCATCGGGTTGACGTCCTCGACCTTCTTCCAGTGGCTGTAGATGGGCAGCACCTTGTCGGTCGGCACGGCGAGCACCTTGCCGTCGACGCCTGCTTCGTCTTCCATCATCAGGATGCCGAGCGGACGGCATGGCACCACGACGCCAGGCACCAGCGCATAGGGAGTGATGACCAGCACGTCGACCGGATCGCCGTCGCCCGACAGCGTCTGCGGCACGTAGCCGTAGTTCGTCGGGTAATGCATGGCGGTGGTCATGAAGCGGTCGACGAAGATCGCGCCCGATTCCTTGTCGACTTCGTACTTGATCGGATCGGCGTTCATCGGAATCTCGATGACGACGTTGAAGGCTTCGGGAGCGTTTTTGCCGGGGGAAACTTTGCCGAGGGACATGGTCTGGCTTCGTAGTTTGAAAGTGTTAGTGGGATGCGGACAAACCCGAAGTTTACTTTCCATGTCACGGACCGGTCGCACAGAACCGTGGATTTGCCTGTAAATTGGCCTCGTTGGCCAATCGTTCCCAGCCGTCAAGGCACCGGGCCTCGAGGAAGCAACGCGACGGAAGCACTGACCCGTACGCGTTGCGCACAGGGTCCGGCCTACGTCTCCACCAAGTTTGACGAACTACTGGAGAAGCAACGCATGACTGGCAACACCCCACTCGTCCTCGCCATCGTCTGCGGCCTCGTGGCCGTAGCCTATGGCTTCTGGGCACGCAGTTGGATCCTCTCGAAAGACGCGGGCAACGCACGAATGCAGGAGATCGCCGCGGCGATCCAGACCGGCGCGGCGGCCTATCTCGCAAAGCAGTACCGCACCATCGCGATCGTCGGTGTGGTGCTCGCGATACTCATCGGTATCTTCCTCGACGGGACCACGGCCGTGGGCTTCGTGGTCGGCGCAGTGCTCTCGGGCGCCTGCGGGTTCATCGGCATGAATGTGTCGGTTCGCGCCAATGTGCGCACGGCGCAGGCCGCCACGCAGGGCATCAGCCCCGCGCTCGACGTCGCGTTCCGCGGCGGGGCGATCACCGGCATGCTGGTGGTCGGCCTGGGCCTGCTGGGTGTCACGGCCTTCTACTGGTTCCTCGCGGGCAACGGCGTGCTGACGCCGGACAGGAAGCTTTCCGCGGTCCTCAATCCGCTGATCGGCTTCGCCTTCGGCTCATCGCTCATCTCGATCTTCGCGCGGCTCGGCGGCGGCATCTTCACCAAGGGCGCCGACGTGGGCGCGGACCTCGTCGGCAAGGTGGAAGCCGGCATCCCCGAGGACGATCCGCGCAACCCCGCCGTGATCGCCGACAACGTGGGCGACAACGTCGGCGACTGCGCCGGCATGGCCGCCGACCTGTTCGAGACCTACGCGGTGACGCTGATCGCGACCATGGTGCTCGGTGCGCTGATGGTCGCCTCGGCGCCGGTCAACGCGGTGATGTACCCGCTCGCGCTCGGCGCCGTATCGATCATCGCGTCGATCATCGGCTGCTTCTTCGTGAAGGCGAAGCCGGGCATGGTCAATGTGATGCCGGCGCTCTACAAGGGCCTCGCGGTGGCGGGCATCCTGTCGCTGATCGCGTTCTGGTTCGTGACCGCATGGCTGATTCCGGACAACGCGATCGCGGCGACCGGCAGCCAGCTCAAGCTCTTCGGCGCGTGCTTCGTGGGTCTTGCGCTCACCGCGGCGCTGGTGTGGATCACCGAGTTCTACACCGGCACGCAATACTCGCCGGTGCGTCACATCGCGCAGGCATCTACGACGGGTCACGGCACGAACATCATCGCGGGCCTCGGCGTGTCGATGCGCTCGACCGCATGGCCGGTGATCTTCGTGTGCATCGCGATCATCGTGTCGTACACGCTCGCGGGCCTCTATGGCATCGCAGTCGCCGCCACCTCGATGCTGAGCATGGCCGGCATCGTGGTCGCACTCGACGCCTACGGCCCGATCACCGACAACGCCGGCGGCATCGCAGAGATGTCGGAACTGCCGGCGTCGGTGCGCGACATCACCGATCCGCTCGATGCGGTGGGCAACACCACCAAGGCCGTGACCAAGGGCTACGCGATCGGCTCGGCGGGCCTGGCCTCGCTGGTGCTCTTCGCGGATTACACGCACAAGCTCGAAAGCTTCGGGCAGGAAATCAGCTTCAACCTGAGCGATCCGATGGTGATCGTGGGCCTCTTCATCGGCGGCCTGATCCCCTACCTCTTCGGCGCGATGGCGATGGAAGCCGTCGGCCGCGCAGCGGGTTCGGTGGTGGAGGAAGTGCGCCGCCAGTTCCGCGAGATCAAGGGGATCATGGAAGGCACCGGCAAGCCCGAATACGGCCGCGCCGTGAGCATGCTGACGGGTGCCGCAATCAAGGAAATGATGATCCCTTCGCTGCTGCCGGTGGTGGTGCCGATCCTGGTCGGCCTGCTGCTCGGGCCGAAGGCGCTCGGCGGTCTGCTGATGGGCACTATCGTCACCGGCCTCTTCGTCGCGATCTCGATGTGCACGGGCGGCGGTGCATGGGACAACGCCAAGAAGTACATCGAGGACGGCCATCACGGCGGCAAGGGCTCGGAGGCGCACAAGGCGGCGGTGACCGGCGACACGGTCGGCGACCCGTACAAGGACACGGCAGGCCCGGCGGTGAATCCGCTGATCAAGATCATCAACATCGTGGCGCTGCTCATCGTGCCGCTGGTGGTGAAGTTCCACGCCGGCGATGTCGGTGCCCATGCGGCGCCTGCACCGGCACCAGTGACCGCGCCGGCAGCGTCTGGCGCACCCCAGGCCGCGGCGCCCGCATCGGCGGCGCCCGTGGCCGCCGCAGACGGCAGCGCATCGAAGTGAAGGTGCGATAGAAAGAAAAAAGTCCCGCACCGGCCGGTGCGGGACTTCGTGGAAACGAGTGCGATCAGTTCAGGCTGATGGTGCGCGAAGGCTCGCTGCGCAGCGGCACACCTTGCAGGGTATCGAAGTCCGACGATGCCTCGGGCGGACGCATCTGCATTTCCTCGAGTTCGTGCAGGGACTGCACCCAGCGGCCCGCCGCCGATTCCGCCGGCTCGTCGTTGGTGAAGATGCCGTCGCGGATGTAGAAGATTTCCCCGTCCGGGCGTTCCATGTGCAGTTCGAGCAGGCGTGCGATCGGGAAGGTGTAGGTCACCAGCTTTTCCTTCGTCTTGCGGTCCTTCGCGCCGCAATTGAAGTAGCCCTCCGACGCGATGACGATGCACGAGCCGTCGACTTGGCTGTCGATGTCGCTTCCGTAGCGCCACACCGCCGAGGGCAGGCGCACCCGGACCTTGTCGATCACCAGATCGCGCTGCTTGTTGAGCGAATTGAGGGGCGGCACCAGCGAACGCAGTTGCCTCAGCCGTTCCGCGAAGTTGTCGTCCATCACGAACTCGACGTGATGCGTCGATCCGCCGGATCGCTTGACGACTTGCATGATGACGTGGCGTTGTCGGCTCACTGGGCCCGTCCTTTCGCATTCAATCGAAACAGACCCACGGCCTCGCCGGCCTTCGATTTCATCGGGATCATTGAATCGATCATCAATTAGAACTTTGGTATTGATGCAATTCACATCAATTGTTTCTAACTGTAGATTGATTTTTCCCGATTTGATAGGCGGTATGAAGTACTAAATTCAGCGCGCTGAATTGGCCCATTCGTGAAACAAATCACGGGCCCAGGCGTTCAGCCCCCGCCGTTGGCCACCAGCTCGTCGAGCGCCTTGCAGGACGGTGCGCACACCGTTTGGGCCTTGCCCAGGAGCTGCCGCGTACGCAATTGCGAGCGAACGCGATGCTTGCCGCACATGAAGCACGACATCGTCGCTCCGCTGAACGAGGCGGAAGCGCGGAACGGCGAACCCGGTGCCTTCGCCTTGTAGCGCAGCCCGTCGGCCAGCACGGTCGTCTTGACGTCGGCCTTACTCATGCGCGGTCTCCGGGCCACGGCGCATGGCGCGCTCGATCGCACTCCTGGCCGCCAGTTCCGCGGTCAGCGATGCATCCAGCCCCGAGCGGCATAGCCCGGCGTGCTGGTAGTTCATGTTCTCGTACACCTCGGCCGCAGCCGGATAGGCATCCAGCAACTGACCCAACTGCACGCCGGGTTCCACATCGCGGAACTCGTCGACCAGGTGCATCACGACCGAACGGTATTGCTCGGCGCCGACGGGAACGGGGCTGTGCTCGAGCCGCTCGAGGAGCTGGGCCAGGACGTGCGTCACCGCCAGATCGGCCTTGTGAGCAGGGGTGTTGGTAGCGTTCATGCGAAGCATGTGGGGCGCCACCGGAGGATTGCAAGGGGGAGGGAGCGACAGGAGCATCCCGGGATTACAACAGCATTTCCGGGATGATCGGCGCCACGAGGGTGTTGTAGAAGCGCTGGAAAAACCCCGCTTCCGGCTCCGAGGTCAGGATCATTTCCTTTTCCCCATCCGTCGTCAGCCATTGCAATGCGCCGGTTTCGCCGTCCAGCCGCAGTCGATAGGAATTCTGCAATTTGCTGATGTTGATGACGCGCAGCATTTCTCGCGCGAGTTGCGGACTGTCGACGACGACGCCCATCTCCGTGTTCTGCGTGGCCGAGCGCGGATCGAGGTTCATCGAGCCGACGAAGATGCGTTCCTTGTCGATCGCCGCCGTCTTCGCATGCAGCCGGCCCAGCGAATTGCCGAACATGCCCAGGCGCTTGTTGGCGGTGGTGCGTTCCGGGCTGAGCTCGTAGAGATCCGCGCCGCTGCGCAACAGCCGCTCGCGGTAGCGCGCATAGCCGGTGTGGACCAGCGGTTCGTCGTTGGCCGCCAGCGAGTTGGTCAGGAGCGTCAGCTTGACCTTGCGCCGCATCAGGTCGTCGAAGGCCGCCATGCCTTTCTCGCCCGGCACCAGATAGGGCGAGGTCAGGTCGACCTCGGACTTCGCATCGAGCAGCAGTCCCCAGACCTTCATCGTCACGCTGGTCGCGAGCGCCTCATCGGGCGTCATGTACTTCGGCTTGCTCGGCGGATCGGCAATGGCATGGGCCTCACCCCACAGCAGGCCCATGCGGCCGGCATCGAGTTCCTCGGCGATCGGGCCGTAACCCAGCACGTCGACCGGCGGGATTTCCAGCCTGGGCGGGGGCGCGGCCATCCCGATCCAGTCGTCGAACTCCCGTGCGGTGGGTTTGCGCCCGCCCTCTCCCGTCACGATGTCCCCGATCGGCCAGACCTGCTCGGCGTTCCAGAAGGCATCGAAGACCGCCTCCAGTTCAGCCACCACCTTGCCGACCACGAGCGCGTCCATGTCGATGAAGTTCTGCGCCTGGCTCAAGACGAAATATTCGTCCGCGATGTTGCGTCCGCCGACCACCGCGGCGACCCCGTCGGCGATGAACAGCTTGTTGTGCATGCGGTGGTTGAGCCGCGGGATGTCCTGCGGTGATGCCGCGAAGCGCGACACGATCCCGCCCCGGCCGCAGCAGAAGGGATTGAAAAGTCGCACCTCCACGTTCGGCGTCTGCGCGAACGCCAGCAGCGGCTGCTGGCTCTTGCTCGTGTAGAGGTCGTCAACCAGCACCCGGACTTTCACGCCGCGCGCACCGGCCTCGCGCAGCGCGCGCATCAGCAGGCGCCCGGTGGCGTCGTTCTCGAACTGGTAGTACTGCACCACGAGCGAGCGCTGTGCGCGCTGCGCCAGCTGGATGCGGGCATCGAGCGAATAGACACCCAGCGGCATCAGGCGGAAGCCGGAGTGCTCGCCGGGCGGCGTGGAGGCCGCAACGATCTTCGCGAGCGGGGTCGACGGATCCGGCGCGGCGGCGCGTTCATCGGGCCGCTCTGGCATCCTCGGCAGCGCGCCGCAGGCGGTGAGCACGGCGATCACCGCGGACAAGCTCACGATGCCCAGAAAACGGGCGAAAGCGAAAGCCTTGGACGTCATGTTCAGTCCCTCTTTTCTTCAGGTCGGCTGCCGACGGCATCAGCCCCTCGGTCCTAGAATTCGGAACGCCTTCCTTCGGGGTTACATGATGATGCTCCACACTCCCGTGCGCGCCGCGCTTTTTGCTCTGGTCGCTGCCGTGGCGCCGACGGCCTTCGCCGCGCTCGACATCGGCGATGCCGTCCCGAAGTTCACCGCGACCGCGGCGCTGGGCGGCAAAGTCTTCAGCTACTCGCTCGCGGAGGCGCTCGCCAAAGGACCGGTGGTGGTGTATTTCTTTCCGGCGGCGGACACTGCCGACTGCTCGATCGAGGCGCACGCGTTCGCCGAAGCCATCGACCAGTTCGCCGCCCTCGGCGCCACGGTGATCGGCATCTCGGCCGACGACATCGACACGCTCGCCAAGTTCTCGGTCAAGTCCTGCCAGAGCCGCTTCCCGGTGGCGTCCGACCTGTCCAAGACGGTCATCCAGGGCTTCGACGCGGTGATGCAGACCCGGCCGGATTTCGCAAACCGGCTCTCGTACGTGGTCACCCCCAACGGCCGCGTTGCGTACTACTACCAGAACCTCAATCCCGACAAGCACGTCGAGCGCATGCTCAATGCGCTGCGCGCCCTGCCCCGGGCGACCGCGGCGCGGTGAGCGCTAAGATTTCTCCCATGCAACTCAACTACATCGGCAACGAGAGCGTTGCTTCCTCTTCCGGCCGCACGCTGCCGGTGATCGACCCCTCCGACGGTCAGACCTTCGACGAACTGCAGCGTAGCAACGCGGCAGATATCGACGCCGCCGTTCAGGCTGCACGCCATTGTTTCGAGACGAGCTGGCAGAAGGTCAGCGCCGCCGAGCGCGGACGCCTGCTCTACAAGCTCTCGCAGAAGATCGCGGCCCACACCGACGAGCTCGCGCTCATCGAGCAGCGCGACTGCGGCAAGCCCGTCAAGCAGGCCCGAGCCGATGCATTGGCGCTGGTGCGCTACTTCGAGTTCTACGCCGGCGCCTGCGACAAGCTGCACGGCGAAACCATCCCCTACCAGGACGGCTACAGCGTGCTGACGTGGCGCGAGCCGCATGGCGTGACCGGCCACATCGTGCCCTGGAACTACCCGATGCAGATCTTCGGGCGCAGCGTCGGCGGCGCCCTGGCGGCCGGCAACGTCTGCGTGGTCAAGCCGTCGGAAGACGCCTGCCTGTCGCTGATCCGCGTGGCGCAGCTGGCGGCCGAGGTCGGCTTTCCGCCCGGCGCCATCAACATCGTGACCGGCTACGGCCACGAAGTCGGCGACGCGCTGGCGCGGCACGAAGGCATCGACCACATCAGCTTCACCGGCAGCCCGTCGGTGGGCACGCTCATCCAGCAGGTGGCCGCCGAGCGGCATTGCCCTGTCACGCTCGAACTCGGCGGCAAGAGCCCGCAGATCATCTTCGCCGATGCCGACCTGAACGCGGCCATCCCGGTGCTGATCAACGCGATCGTGCAGAACGCGGGCCAGACCTGTTCGGCGGGCTCGCGCGTGCTGATCCAGCGTGACATCTACGAGCCGCTGCTCGAACGCCTCGGGCACGCCTTCGAAGCACTGCGCGTGGGCCCGGCGGCCATGGACCTCGACGTCGGTCCCCTGATCCGCCAGACGCAGCAGCAGCGCGTGTGGGATTTCCTGTCGGATGCCCAGGTCGCCGGCATCCCGATGGTCGGCCAAGGCACCGTGGTCGACGAGGCGCCCCAAAGTGGCTTCTATCAGGCGCCGACCCTGCTGCGCGACGTGCCGGTCGATCATCGGCTCGCGCAGGAGGAAGTCTTCGGCCCGGTGCTCGCCGCGATGCGCTTCCATGACGAAGACGAAGCCGTAGCGCTCGCCAACGCCACGCGTTTCGGCCTGGTCGCCGGCATCTGGACCGAGAACGGCTCGCGCCAACTTCGCATGGCCAAGCGCGTGAAGAGCGGCCAGGTGTTCATCAACAACTACGGCGCCGGCGGCGGTGTCGAATTGCCCTTCGGCGGCGTCAAGTCCTCCGGCTACGGGCGCGAAAAGGGCTTCGAGGCGCTCTACGGATTCACGACGCTCAAGACCGTCGCGATCCGGCACGGGTGAATCCGCGCCGCCTCTTCGCCTCAGGGTCAAGCGGTCTCGGCATGTCGCCGCGCGAGGGGATGGGTTAAATTGCCTCCCCCATGAGCCAGCATGTCATCCCCGTTTCCGATATTGGCCGCGCCCGGCCCGCGGCGGCGATGGCCGACGTCGGGGTGCCGGCCACCGGCGTGCTGCTCGATCGCCTTCAACGGCCGCTGACCGACCTGCGCATCAGCGTCACCGACCGGTGCAACTTCCGCTGCAGCTACTGCATGCCGAAGGAAGTCTTCGACAAGGACTACCAGTACCTTCCGCACAGCGCACTGCTGAGCTTCGAGGAAATCACGCGGCTCGCGCGCCTCTTCGCCGCGCACGGCGTGCACAAGATCCGGCTCACCGGCGGCGAGCCGCTGCTTCGCAAGAATCTCGAAGTGCTGATCGAGCAGCTCGCCGCATTGCGCACGCCGGAGGGCCAGCCGCTCGACCTCACGCTGACGACCAACGGCTCGCTGCTCGCCCGCAAGGCCCAGGCGCTCAAGGCGGCCGGGCTGCGGCGCGTCACGGTCAGCCTCGACGGCCTCGACGACCTCACCTTCCGCAGCATGAACGACGTGGACTTCCCGGTCGCGGAAGTCCTGGCCGGCATCGACGCTGCCAAGGCCGCGGGACTGGGCCCGATCAAGGTCAACATGGTCGTCAAGCGCGGCACCAACGAGCAGGAGATCCTGCCGATGGCCCGCCACTTCCGCGGCACCGGCGCGGTGTTGCGCTTCATCGAGTACATGGACGTCGGCGCCACCAACGGCTGGCGCATGGACGAGGTGCTGCCTTCGGCTGAAGTCGTGCGCCGCATCGCGGAGGAATTTCCTCTCACGCCCCTCGAAGCGACCGCACCGGGCGAAACCGCCCAGCGCTGGGCCTACCAGGACGGCGGCGGCGAAATCGGCGTGATCAGCAGCGTCACGCAGGCTTTCTGCCGCGACTGCAGTCGCGCGCGCCTGTCGACCGAAGGCAAGCTCTACCTGTGCCTCTTCGCGAATGCGGGCCATGACCTGCGCCCGCTCCTGCGCGGCGGGTCCAGCGACGAACAGATCACCTCGGCGATCGGCCACATCTGGCAAGGCCGGGCCGATCGCTATTCCGAACTCCGCGCCCTGCGCGCACCCGACACCGACGGCGCTGCGCCGCGGCGGGTCGAAATGAGCTACATCGGCGGATGACCACCCCACCAGCCATCACCACCGGCGACATCACCGGCCTCGTGCTCGCGGGCGGCCGCGGCACCCGCATGGGCGGGGTCGACAAGGGCCTGCAGAACTTCAACGGCACCGCGCTCGCCATGCATGCCGTCATGCGGCTCGGCATGCAGGTCGGCGAGTTGATGATCAACGCCAACCGGAATCTCTCGGCCTACGAGTCGTTCGGCGTGCCGGTCTGGCCCGACGGGCTGGCCGACTATGCAGGGCCGCTCGCAGGGTTCCTTACCGGGCTCGAGCATTGCGAGACGCCCTACCTCCTGACCGTGCCGTGCGACACGCCGCTCTTTCCGCTCGATCTGGCAAGCCGCCTCTCTGAGGCACTGGTTGCGAACGATGCGGAAATCGCCATGGTGTCAGCGCCCGAGCCCTCGGAAGACCCCGGGGGCGCCACCGCCCTGCGCGCGCAGCCCGTGTTCTGCCTGCTGAACGCCACCCTGCTCGAAAGCCTCGTGCGCTTCACCCAGGCCGGCGGCCGGAAGATCGACAAATGGACGGCCGAGCATCGCACGGTGCTGGTGCCCTTCGACCAGCCCGGTGACGCGCCGGATGCATTCTTCAATGCCAACACGCTGGCCGAGCTGCACTCGCTCGAATCCCAGCGCAACTGATCTCCTGCTGCCTCCATGAGCCGTATCGCAGATATCGCCGCCGCACTGGCGGGCTACGACCCGAAGGCCCTGGGCGTCGATGCGGTACAGGCCTTCCTCGCGCAGCTGGCCGAGCCGGCCGTCCTCACGCAGGCCGAGCGCATTGCCTTGCGCGATGCCCTCGGCCGGGTGCTGGCAGAGGACATCGTCTCGCCCGTCAGCGTGCCGCCGCACGACAACTCGGCGATGGACGGCTTCGCCTTCGACGGCCGCCTGCTGGAGGGGCTCGCGAACGACGCGACGGTCGAACTGCGCGTCGTCGGCACGGCACTGGCCGGCGCGGCGTGGCGCGGCAACGTGGGCGCCGGCGACGCGGTGAAGATCATGACCGGCGCCGTGATGCCCGCCGGCCTCGACACCGTCATCCCCCAGGAGTTCTGTTCGGTCGAGGGCGAGAGCGTCCGCTTCCCCGCCAAGGCGCTGCGCCGGGGCGACAACCGGCGCCTGGCCGGCGAGGACCTGATGCAGGGCAAGCCTGCGCTGCGGCGCGGCGAGATCATTTCCCCCGCCGCGCTCGGCATGGTCGCGAGCCTGGGCCTGCCGATGGTGCCGGTGCTGCGGCGCCTGCGCGTGGCCTACTTCTCGACCGGCGACGAAATCCTGAGCCTCGGCGAGCTGCCGCGCGAAGGCGCGGTGTACGACAGCAACCGCTACACCGTCTTCGGGCTGCTGACGCGGCTCGGCTGCGAGGTGATCGACCTCGGCCTCGTGCGCGACGATCCGGCCGCCCTCGAATCGGCGCTCCGCCGCGCCGCGAGCGAAGCCGACGCGATCATCACCAGCGGCGGCGTCAGCGTCGGTGAGGCCGATCACACACGAGCCGTGATGCAGCGCCTGGGCGACATGGCGTTCTGGCGCGTGGCGATGCGGCCGGGCCGGCCGATGGCGGTCGGCCTGATCCCGACGGAGAGGCCGGATCGCGGCCCCGCCGTGCTCTTCGGGCTGCCCGGCAATCCGGTCGCGGTCATGGTCACCTTCCTGGCCTTCGTGCGGCCCGCACTTCTTCGCATGATGGGCTGCAACGATGCCTGCGCCGCCCCACCGCCGCTGCTTCGCGCGCGGAGCGTAGGCGCCATCCGCAAGAAGCCCGGGCGCACCGAATACCAGCGCGGCCACGTCCAGCCGGTGGCCGGGTCATTGCCCGAAGTGCGCATCGCGGGCAACCAGGGCTCGGGCGTCCTGAGCTCGATGGTCGAAGCCAACGGCCTCGTCGTTCTGCATCACGACCAGGGCAGCGTGGCAGACGGCGACCCCGTCGATGTCATGATGTTCGACGGCGTGATCTAGCGTCAGCTTTCCAACCGGCAAGGAGCTGTGCATGGCATCAAGAATCGAGCTGATCCAGCAGATGCCCATCTTCGGCGCCATCGGTGGTGAAACCATCGAATTCCTGCTCGGCGAAGCACCCGTGAGCCATGTACGGCGCGGCGACTTCTTCTTCCACGAGAACGACACGCCCACCTGCATGTTCGTGCTGGAGAGCGGCCATGTCACGGTCTCGAAGAGCTGGCAGGACCACGAGCTGCTCATCCGGCGCCTGGGCCCGGGCGACTGCTTTGGCGAGATGGCCCTGCTCGACCTCTGCCCCCGCAGCGCCACGGTACGGGCCGACGAGGACTGCAGGGCGATCGAATTGACCTCCGACAACCTCTACCGGCTGTTCGAGCACGACGTCGAGCAGTTCGCGCTGATCCAGATGAACATCGCCCGCGAGATGAGCCGCCGCCTGCGCGTCACCGACGACCTGCTGTTCCGCGCTCAAATGGGCGAGGCGCTGGAAGCGCCGGAACGCCTCTAGATGCGTCCGAGCGCGCGCTCGACGCCCTTGTTCGCCAGTGCGTCCGCGCGCTCGTTGCCCGGATCGCCCGAGTGCCCCTTGACCCAGCGCCATTCGATCTGGTGGCCGCCTTCCGATACCAGCTTGTCCAGCTGTTGCCAGAGCTCCACGTTCTTGACCGCCTGCTTGGTCGAGGTGCGCCAGCCCTTGGCCTTCCAGCCGCGGATCCACTCGGTGATGCCCATGCGCACGTACTGGCTGTCGAGATAGAGGACGACCTTGCACGGCCGCTTCAGCGCCGCGAGCCCCTCGATGACCGCCTGGAGCTCCATGCGGTTGTTGGTGGTGTTGAGTTCGCCGCCGAACAATTCCTTTTCGGTCGCTCCCGATTTCAGCCATGCGCCCCAGCCGCCGGGGCCGGGATTGCCCTTGCAGGCGCCATCGGTGTAGATCTGTACTTCGTTCAAGAACCTTTTCCTTGTTTCTTTCGATGAGGTGAGCGGCGGACGTGGTCGCGATGGTCGCGGTGCTCGCGATGCACCCTTCCTGCGATCGGCACCGGCGCGCTGGCCCTTGCCGCTGCGCGTCGCCAGTCGGCGCTCAAAAGCCGCATGCCGCGAACCCGCTTGACCGCCACCAGGAAATACACCGCGCCGAAAATCGGCCACCAGCGCTCCCCGGCGGAATCGAACCAGTGGCAGCGCTCGAGCCAGGCCTCGCTGCGGACCGCCGGCCGATAGATACCGAAGCGGCCCGATTCGACCTCGAAGCTCAGCAGCCGCAGCCAGTCGCGCATCCGCCGATAGCCGATGAACTCGCCGGCATCCGGCAGGAAGAGTTCGCCGAACCCCAGCCGCTGGTAGATGCGTGCCCGCCGCTGCCGCATGCCCCAGAGGCTCGCCGGATTCAGTCCGCAGATCACGACCCGTCCTTCAGGCACCAGCACCCGTTCTACCTCCCGCAGCGTCGCGTGCGGGTCCGGACTCAGTTCGAGCGTGTGCGGCAGCACGACGAGATCGAGGCTGTTGGCCGGAAACGGCAGCGCCGAGAAGTCGGTGACAAGCGAACTGCGCGGCGCCATGTCCGACTCGGAAAGCGCCAGCCAGCGATGCGGCATGCGGTTGGCGCGCAGTGCCTGCACCTCGGGCAGCCCGAGCTGGAGCGCGTGGTAGCCAAAGACGTCCGCCACGGCCTGGTCGAACTGATCCTGCTCCCAGTCCAGCAGGTAGCGCCCTGGAGGGGTCTCGAACCAATCGTGCAAACCTATAATTTGACCGCTCATGACCCTCGTTCCGCTGCCCGCTTTTGCCGACAACTACATCTGGATGCTGCAGGACGGACGCAACGCGATCGTGGTCGACCCAGGGGATGCCGGGCCAGTGTTCGAAGCACTCCGGCACGACAATCTGCAGTTGGCCGCGATTCTAGTCACGCACCATCACGCCGATCACACCGGCGGTGTCGACGCGTTGCGCGAAGCCACCGGCGCACCGGTGTTCGGCCCTGCGCGCGAACGCATTCCGCAGCCCTACACCCCGCTCGTCGCAGGCGATCACGCCGAGGTGCTGGGCCTTCGCTTCGAAGTGATCGAGGTTCCGGGGCACACCGCCGGACACATCGCCTACTTCCTGCCGGCCGACGCACGCAACGCATCGGCGGGCGACATCGCTCCGCTGGTCTTTTGTGGTGACACTTTGTTTTCAGGCGGCTGCGGCCGGCTTTTCGAGGGCACACCCGCGCAGATGCTTGCATCGCTCGATGCACTGTCCACGCTGCCGGGCGACACCCGCGTGTGCTGCGCCCACGAATACACACTTGCTAACCTGAGATTCGCCCATGCCGTGGAACCCGGCAACGCCGATCTCGCTCAGTACACGGCGCAATGCGAAGCCTTGCGTGCGCGCGATGAACCGACGCTGCCGTCGCAGCTCGCGACCGAGCGCCGTGTCAACCCTTTTCTTCGCAGCCGCGAATCCTCCGTCCGCCTGGCAGTCCAGGCCCAGGCCGGCCTGTCGACACAGGCCGCCGAAGCCGAGGTGTTCGCTGCGCTGCGCCAATGGAAGAACAATTTTCGATGAGACTCATCGTTGCCGCCTGCCTCGCGGGCTCCCTGTTTCTCGCGGGCTGCGCCACCGGTACGGGTCCTTCGTCCTCTGCATCGGGCACTGCCGCCGCGCCCGTCTATCCGGACGGGGCACTCAAGCCGATCACCTCCGGCCAGACGAAATCGCGCGCCGTCGTCACGCTCGCGCCGCCCACCGACATGTGGGACCGCATCCGCCGCGGCTTCAAGATGCCCGACCTCGACAACGACCTCGTGCATGACCGCGAGCAGTGGTATGCGAGCCGGCCCGACTACATGCAGCGCATGACCGCGCGCTCCAGCCGCTATATCTTCCATATCGTCGAGGAACTCGAGCGCCGCGACATGCCGACCGAGATCGCGCTGCTGCCGTTCGTCGAAAGCGCCTTCAACCCGCAGGCGGTGTCCAGCGCCCGAGCGGCTGGCATGTGGCAGTTCATGCCCGCCACCGGCACCGACTACGACCTCAAGCAGAACATCTTCCGCGACGATCGTCGCGACGTGGTCGCCTCCACGCGCGCGGCGCTCGACTACCTGCAGAAGCTCTACGGCATGTTCGGCGACTGGCATCTCGCGCTCGCCGCCTACAACTGGGGCGAAGGCAATGTGAGCCGCGCCATCGCGAAGAACCAGCGGGCCGGACTGCCCACCGGCTACACCGACCTGTCGATGCCCGCCGAAACACGCATGTACGTGCCGAAGCTGCAGGCGGTGAAGAACATCGTGGCCAGCCCGGATCGCTTCAACACCGACCTGCCTCTGATCGCGAACCACCCGTACTTCCAGACCGTCGAGCTCAAGCGCGACCTCGACGTCGACCTTGCGGCGAAGCTGGCGGACGTCAAGATCGAGGACTTCCGCGCGCTCAATCCGTCCGCCCACAAGCCTGTGCTGCTGGCCGCGGGCACGCCGGAGATCCTGCTGCCGTGGGACAACGCGGCAGTTTTCCAGCGCAACTTCGAGGCCTATTCGCAAGGCCAGTACGCGAGTTGGACCGCATGGACCGTGCCCAGCACCATGACGGTCGCGGACGCGGCCCAGCGCTCGGGCATGAGCGAAGCCGATCTGCGCGCGATCAACAGCGTGCCGCCGCGGATGCTGATCAAGGCCGGCTCGACGCTGATCGTGCCGCGCACCGCGCGCATGCAGGAAGACGTCGATGCGGCCGTCGCCGACAGCGGCCACCTGAGCTTCCAGCCCGAGATCGTCACGCGCCGCACCGTCATCAAGGCGGGCAAGCGGGACAGCGTCGCGAGCATTGCCCAGCGCTATCGCCTGAGCCCGGCCAGCGTGGCCGAATGGAATGACGTGAAGACCAACCACGCATTCCCCAAGGGCTACGACGTGGTTGTCTACCTGCCGGTGAAAGCGGCCCCTGCCACCCGCGTCGGCGCCGGACTCGCGCACCTGACGGGCGGCAAGACGCTCAAGGCCAACAGCGTGATTTCGAGGGAGCCGAAGGCTTCCAAGGTGACGAAGAAGCCAGCCGAGAAGCAGGTCGTGCGCGAGCCGCGCGGCGGAACGCCTTCCAAGAAGAAGCGCTGATCGGGCAGCACGCGGTCAGAGCTTTTCCGTTTCGCCGCTGCGCGGCTGCCATTTCATCAGCCGCCGTTCCAGCACACCGACGATGCCGTCGAGCACCAGCGCAAAGCCGGTCAGCACCACGATGCCGGCGAACACCGTGTTGACATCGAAGGTGCCTTCGGCCTGCAGGATGAGGTAGCCCACCCCGCGCGCGGAGCCCAGGTACTCGCCGACGACCGCGCCCACGAATGCGAGGCCGACCGAGGTGTGCAGGCTCGAGAACACCCAGCTCGTCGCACTCGGCAGGTACACCGTGCGCAGAAGCTGGCGCTGGTTCGCGCCCAGCATGCGCGCATTGGCGAGCACGACCGGACTCACCTCCCTCACGCCCTGGTAGACGTTGAAGAACACGATGAAGAACACCAGCGTGACCGCCAGCGCCACCTTGCTCCAGATCCCGAGGCCGAACCACAGCGCGAAGATCGGCGCGAGGATGACGCGCGGCATCGAGTTCGCCGCCTTGATGTAGGGATCGAAGACGAGGCTCGCGGTCGGCGCCAGAGCGAGCCACAGGCCGAAGGCCAGCCCCAGCACCGTGCCGATGACGAAGGCCAGCACCGTTTCGAGCAGCGTCACGCCGAGGTGCAGGTAGACATCCGCGTTGCCCGGCAGCCCTTCGGGAAACAAGGGGTTCGGAGGGATCGCGACCGGCATGAACCAGCTCCAGATCCGGCCCGCGACCTTGATCGGTTCGCCGACGAAGAACGCGAATTGTTCGTTGCGCGACGAGAGATGCCACACCACCAGCAGGAGCAGCAGCAGCAAGACCTGCCAGAAGCGCGCATTGCTTTCGTTGGGCCGAAGGCTCATGTCAGGCCGCCTTCTTCAATTGCTGCGCGTAACCCTTCAGGACTTCATCGCGAAGCACGGCCCAGATCTGCGAATGCAGTTCGACGAATCGTGGATGCGTACGAACCTCGGCCACGTCGCGCGGACGCGGCAGGTCGATCTCGAACTCGCCGATCGGCCGCGTGGCCGGCCCCGCGGACAGCACGACGACGCGGTCGCTCATCGCGATGGCCTCGTCGAGGTCGTGGGTGATGAAGAGCACCGCCTTCTTCTTGCTCGCCCAGAGCGCGAGCACCTCGTTTTCCATGAGTTGCCGCGTCTGGACGTCGAGCGCGCTGAAAGGCTCGTCCATAAGAATGATGTCCGGGTCCAGCGCCAGCACCTGCGCCAGCGCCGCCCGCTTGCGCATGCCGCCGGAAAGCTGGTGCGGATAGCTGTCGCCGAAGCCCGCGAGGCCCACGCGCGCGAGCCACTCGCTGGCCAGTGCGCGCGCCTTCGCTTCGGGCATGCCGCGGTACTGCAGGCCGAGCATCACGTTGTCCATCGCACTGCGCCAAGGCATGAGCGCTTCGCTCTGGAACATGTACCCCGCGCGCGCGTTGATGCCTTCGAGCGGCCGCCCAAAGACCTTCACCTCGCCCGATGAAGGTTCGAGAAGGCCGGCACCCACGTTGAGCAGCGTCGATTTGCCACACCCCGTCGGCCCCACCACCGACACGAACTCTCCCGCGCGCACGCGCAGGGTGGCATCCGCGACGGCCGTGTAGCGCTGCGCCCGGTCGTCCTTCGCGCGGAAGATGCAACTGATGTTCAAGAGTTCGAGTGCGTGGTCCACCATGAGGTCAAATAAAAAACCCGGCCGGAGCCGGGTTGCTGGACGCGCAAGTCAGGCCTTGAACCTGTCCTTCGCACGCCGCGCAAACTCGTTGGTATAGAGCTTCGAGAGGTCGATCTTGTCGGCCTTGACCGTCGGGTCGAAGCTCGCGATGGCGTTCAATGCGGTCTTCGGCCCGTCTGCCGGAACGATCCCGTCGGTGGCGATCGCCTCGCGCACCTTGTCGAACGAAGCGAGATACAGCGCCCGGTCGCCGAGCAGATAGGTCTCGGGCACCGTCTTGATGATGTCCCCCGGCCCTGCCGTCTGCAGCCACTTGAGGCCATGCACGATGGCATTGGCCAGCGCCTGGCAGGTGTTCGGATGCTTCTGCACGAACTCCGAGGACGCATAGAGGCATGCCGCCGGCATCAGTCCGCCGAATACGTCCTGCGTACCCTTGAGCGTGCGCGTGTCGCTGATGATCTTCACGTCGCCTTTCTGCTCGAGCATCGTCATGACCGGGTCAGTGTTGCTGATGGCATCGATCTGCCCCGAGCGCAGCGCCGTCAATGCGCCGGCCGCAACGCCCACGCCGATATAGCTCACGTCGCTGGCCTTGAGTCCACCCCGCGAGAGGACCAGGTTCGCCACCATGTTGGTCGAGGAACCGGGCGCGGAGACACCGATCTTCTTGCCCTTGAGATCGGCGACACCGCCGTAGGCCGGCATGTTCTTCGTCGATACGCCGATCGCGATCTGCGGTGCGCGCCCTTGCAGTACGAAGGACTGGAAGTACTGGTTCTTGGCCTGCAGGTTGATGGTGTGCTCGAAGGCGCCGGAGCACACGTCGGCGGATCCGCCCACGACCGCCTGCAGCGCACGTGAGCCGCCTGCGAAATCCGAGATCTCGACTTCAAGGCCTTCAGCCTGGAAGTAGCCGAGCTGCTCGGAGATGGTCAGCGGCAGGTAGTAGAACGCCGCCTTGCCCCCGACGGCGATCGAGATCTTCGACTTCTCCAGCTTCGGCTGTCCATGGACCAGCGGCGCCCCGATGGCAGCGGCTCCCAGTGCCGCAGCGACGGTGAAGGTACGGCGATTGAGCAGCATGGATGACGACGCCTGAGGCTCTGTTTTCGTGGTTCGAAACGAGCTTAGGGGCGCGGTTGGGCGCCTGCATCGGGAACATCCCGTGCGGGTTTTTACGTAAACATGAAGACCTCTATCGGCCCGCGAAGAGGATCGCGATGTTCACCAGAAAGCCCAGCGCCCACACGGCGCTGCGCACGGTTCCGATGCCCCAGATATACACGCCGATGTAGACAACGCGCAGCACCACGTAACGCGAGGGTCAGCATGTCGAGAGTCGCTGCCGGCTGCCCCATTCGCACGGGGCCTTGTTGTCCTTGAGACCGAATGCGCCGGCCTTCGCGATGTAGGCCGAGATATGGGGCAGCACCGCAGCGGCCAGGACACACCAGTAGGCCAGCGTCAGATGGGGGAGGCTATGCGCGCGTCTCCTCGCGATGACTTTTCGCTCAGCGACGATCGACCAGTGCGTGCGCAATGGTGCCCAGGTCGACGTATTCGAGCTCGCTGCCGGCCGGCACGCCGCGCGCCAGGCGCGTCACCGTGAGGCCGCGCTGCTTGAGCGCCTCGCCGATGACATGCGCGGTCGCCTCGCCTTCGGCGGTGAAGTTGGTCGCGAGGATCACTTCGCTCACCGTGCCGTCGAGGGCGCGCTCGAACAGCTTGGCAAGCCCGATGTCCTTGGGCCCGATGCCGTCGAGCGGGCTGAGCTTGCCCATCAGCACGAAGTAGTAGCCCTTGAACGCGCCGGTGCGCTCGAGTGCCGCCTGGTCGGCGGGCGTCTCGATCACGCAGAGCTTGGTCGCATCGCGGCGCGGATCGCTGCACACGTTGCAGATCGCTGCTTCCGTGAAGGTGTTGCACCGAGAACAATGCCGCACGCTGCTCGCCGCCTGCTGCAGCGCGCGCGCGAGCATCTGCGCGCCCTCGCGGTCGTGCTGCAGCAAATGGAAGGCCATGCGCGAGGCCGACTTCGCACCGACGCCGGGGAGCCGGCGCAATGCATCGACCAGCGCATCGAGCGAGCCGGAATCCGCCATTCAGGCTCGCGCGCTCAGAACGGCAGCTTCATGCCGGGCGGCAGGCCAGGCATGCCGGCTGCGAGCTTGCCCATCTTCTGCTCGCTGGTTTCCTCGGCCTTGCGCACCGCGGCGTTGAAGGCGGCCGCCACGAGGTCTTCGAGCATGTCCTTGTCGTCGGTCAGCAGGCTCGGGTCAATCGTGATGCGCTTGACGTCGTGCTTGCACGTCATCACCACTTTCACGAGGCCGGCACCCGATTCGCCTTCGACCTCGATCGTGGCGAGCTCTTCCTGTGCCTTCTTGAGGTTGTCCTGCATCGCCTGCGCCTGCTTCATGAGGCCGGCCAGTTGTCCTTTGTTGAACATCGTTGGTCCTGTCGATCGTTGAAAGAAATTGGAAACACTAGGCGGGTCGAAGCGTGCCCGGGACGATCCTTGCGTCCCACTCGCGCATCATCGATTGCACGTCTGGATCGTTGCGTATCGCCTCTTCGGCGACGCGCTGGCGCTCCTCGGCAGCCTGCTTGTTGCGCCGCGCCGGGCTGTCGACGACGCTGCCGATCTCGATCACGATTTTCACGTCATGGCCGAGGGCCGCAAGCGCCGCCTGGACCTTGTCCCGGCTGCCCGACTGATTGAGCGATTCTCGCTCGACGCGCAGCAGCCACTGGTCGACGTCGCGAGCGACCAGTTGCGACTGCAGCGCAAGCTCCCGCGCCAGCGCCGCAATGGATTCGGCCGCCACCATCTGCGTGACTGTGGCGTGCCAGAAATCCCCCTCCTCACTGGGCGGGATCGGGTGCGATGCGGCCGAAGCCGTCGATTCGCCCTCACGCGCACCCGCAGGCGGCTGAACGCGCACGGGCACGGCCATGACCTGGGTCGGGGCCGGCCCGGGCTCGTCGATAGCCCTCGGTCGCGGCGAAGCCGCTGTATTGAGCGCCGGTGCATCGACCACCGGCAGACGATGGCCCGGCCGCGCAGCAGGCGCCGCCGAATCCACGCGCGGGGGCGCTTCGGCCACTGGCGGCGCGGCTTCCGCGGGCGCGACGCGCGCAACGGGCACCACCGGTGGTTCGCGCCGCGGCGCTTCATTCAGAGTTTTTTTTTCCTCGGCGACCGACCCGCTTGGCTTGAATGCCAGCAGCCGCAGCAGGACCATCGTGAGCGCCGCGTATTCGTCGGGCGCGAGTCCCAGTTCGGTGCGGCCGTGCAGGCACAGGCTGTAGAGCAGTTGCGTCTCGTCGGCCGGCATCAGCGCAGCGAGGCGGGCCGTTTCGGCCGCATCGGGGTCGCCACCCGCATCTGCGCCCGCGCGCGAGGGCACGGCCTGAAGCACGGCCATGGCCTGCAGCACCGCCGTCATTTCCTCGAGCGTCGACGCGGCCGACAAACCGTCGCGCCGCAAGCCCTCGGCCGTTTCGACGACGGTCTTGCCGTCGCCCTGAGACAGCGCCTCGATGAGCCTGAACACATGGCCCCGGTCCACGCTGCCCAGCATGTGGCGCACGCCGCCTTCCTGGAGTTCGCCGTTGCCGAAGGCGATCGCCTGGTCGGTGAGCGACAGTGCATCGCGCATCGACCCCCGCGCGGCACGCGCAATCAGCCGCAGCGCCTGCGGCTCGGCGGGGACCGACTCGGTCTGCAGCACGCGCGTGAGATGTTCGAGCACGGTCTCGGGCGCCATCGGCCGCAGGTTGAACTGCAGGCAGCGCGACAGCACGGTGACCGGCACCTTCTGCGGATCGGTCGTCGCGAGCACGAACTTGAGGTACTCCGGCGGCTCTTCCAGCGTCTTCAGCATCGCGTTGAAGGCGTGCCCGGTGAGCATGTGCACTTCGTCGATCATGAAGACCTTGAAGCGGCCCTGCACCGGCTTGTAGACCGCCTGTTCGAGCAGGGCCTGCACTTCGTCCACGCCGCGGTTGGACGCCGCATCGAGCTCGGTGTAGTCGACGAACCGGCCCGCGTCGATGTCCCTGCACGCCTGGCATATGCCGCAGGGCGTGGCGGTGATGCCGCCCTGACCGTCGGGGCCCTGACAGTTGAGCGATTTGGCAAGAATGCGCGAGACGGTCGTCTTGCCGACGCCGCGCGTACCGGTGAAGAGATAGGCGTGATGCAGGCGCTGCGAGGTCAGCGCGTTTTCGAGCGCCTGCACGACATGCTCCTGCCCCACCATCTCGCTGAAGGTTTTCGGACGGTGTTTGCGAGCGAGCACGAGATAGGCCATCGGCGCATTTTAGGTCGCCCGCCCGGGCGCCCCGGCCACGAACTAGGCCATCTTTCAGATGGAAATCCCGACTGCGTGTCCTAGCATGAAATCCGTTGGAGGAGACCACCATGGCCACTGCATCGCGCAAGTCCGCAGGCACCGCCGTCGCCCGGACATCCCCGCCCGCCGAGGACACCGGCCCGCGCCGTTACTGCGCCCAACCCATCCAGCCGCTGCGCCAGTTCGAAGTCGGCATGCCCGCCGGCCGCACCCGCGCCATCCTGGCTGCGAGCAAGAAATGGGTGAGCGGCACGCAGATCACCTACTACTGCTTCAAGAGCGGCGACTCGGTGCCCGCTGCATGGCTCGGCGGCAATGCGGACGTTGGGGTGGTCGCCGAGGCTTTCGATACCTGGGCCAAGCTGGGCATCGGGATCGGCTTCCGCCGCGTCAGCACGCCGGAAGACGCCATGGTGCGAATCGGATTCAACCCGAACGACGGCTCGTGGTCCTACGTGGGCCGCGACGTGCTCAACATCAAGTCGCTGCAGGAACGCACGATGAACTTCGGCTGGCCGCTCACGACCGCGTACGGCCGCGACACCGCGCTGCACGAGATCGGCCACACCATCGGCCTGGAGCACGAGCACCAGAACCCCAACGCCGGCATCACCTGGAACCGGCAGGCGGTGATCGACTACTTCAAGGGACCGCCGAACAACTGGGACGACGCGCAGATCGAGTGGAACATCCTGCGCAAGATCCCGGCCTCGGAGATCAAGGGAACGACCTGGGACCCCGATTCGGTCATGGAATACCAGTTCGACGCCGGACTGATCGACGCCCCGGCCGCCTACAAGGCGGGGATCAAGCCGAAGGGCGGCCTGTCCGCCGCGGACAAGTCGTGGGTGCTGGCTTCGTATCCCGGCGTCAAGGCACCTGACGTTCCGGCACTCACCGTCGGACTGTCGCAGTTGCTGAAGCTCAACGCCGGCGAGACACGCGTCTTCGATTTCTCGCCGCCCCGCACGCGCACCTACAACATCGGGACCTTCGGCACGTCCGACACGGTCCTCGTGCTGTTCGAGGTCACGCCAGCCGGCAACGTCCAGATCGCCGGGGCCGACGACAGCGGCACGGATCTCAATGCCAAGGTCAGCATGCGCCTGCAGAAGGGACGGCGCTACCAGATCGGGGTGCGGCTGTACTACGCCGATGCGGCGCTCGAGACCTCCCTGATGGTGTGGTGAATCGTCGCCTACAATCGTCGGTTGACGGGCCTCCCCGCATGGTGAAGTGGCCAACCGGGTCAGGTGGGGAACCAAGCAGCCCTAACTGCGTAGCCAGTGCCGGGGGTAAGGCTCGTCATCTTCATTCCAAAAAGCCGTGAGTTCTGAAGAACTTACGTGCTATCAAGGACTTACAAGCTCCTCCCTGTATCACCTAGCTGTGTCACTTCCTCGCAACAAGCGCGGCGGAAAACCCGCCACGAACACGGGAAACGACATGGCAAAGGTGCCCGCACTGAACCGCAGGGGTTCTCGATACTTCGTTCGCATCGTCATCCCCGACGACCTCCAGAAGGTCTACGGAAAGACACGTGTAAATCCCGCTTTGGGGACCGGCGACTACCGCGAGGCAACCCTTCTGGCGACCATAAAGCGGGCCGAATGGGGTGCGGAATTTGAAGCCAAGCGGAGCGAACTGGCGCCGTCCGCAATCGATGCGGTCACCCCTGAGCTTGCCGCTCTCCTTGCCGAACGGGTTCGCGCTTTCGTTCTGGCAGACGATGACCGGGTGCGCTCCGACCTGCCGTTGCTGGCTGAGATGGTCCACATCCGCCGCGAACTGAGGCGCCGCGATGCAAACCCTTTGCTGATCCCTCAATGGGACCTGCCTGAGCCCCGCATAGATGACCTGAGCGGTGCCACCGCAGAGGAGCGCCAAGAGCTGGAGGGCCTGAATGCCTATCTGGACGGCAAGGCCGCGATTGCGCAGGCAGGCGGGGACCTCCGCACTGTTCTACCCCTCGTGAAGGCCGAGGCGGCAAAGCTCGGGGTCTCATTCGATGCCAAGACACCGGGCGCTCGGGGTGCCCTGCTCGCGTGCCTGAAGGCTTACCGCACGGCGCACAAAGAGGTGACCCTGAGGGATGCCGGGGAGGTAGTCGATACGCCTGTGGTCTTCGCAAGGCCCGAAGCCCTGAAGCCCGTCAAGCCGCGAACGCTGCGTGACGTTTTCGACAAGTGGAAGACCTCCGGCGACTCGGCACGCTCCGCCGATTCCATCGGGGCCTACGACCGCGCCCTGAAGCAATTCGAGGGGCAGCACAAGGGCCTCCCCCTGGAGGGCGTCACACGGGAGATCGGCGACGCCTACCGAACGTGGCTCCGGGAAAACTGCGCTACGCCGAAGACCGCACGTGACCGTCTCACCGCTATCAAGTCCCTGCTGAAGTACGCGCATGAGACCCTTGAATGGGTCCCCAAGCAGCCTTGGCGAGGCTTGGACATCAAGGCCCCGACGACGAACAAGCGCCGACCGTGGACCACGGAGGAACTGAAAACGCTGTTCGCCGCACCGCTGCACACCGCGTATGCCCTTCCCGAGGCCCGCTATGGGGGCCGGGAGGCTGCGTACTGGATTCCCCTCTTGGGGCTCTTCACGGGGACCCGCCTGGGGGAACTCTGCCAACTGCGGACGGCTGACGTGCAGAAGGTCGAGGGCATCGATGTGCTGGTGCTGACGAACGAGGGCGAGGGGCAGAGCATCAAGAGCGATGCCGGCCATCGCAGTGTCCCGATTCACAGCGAACTCATCCGGCTCGGGTTCCTCAAGTACGTTGAGGCCATCAAGAAGACCCGCGGCGACTCCCTATGGCCCGCCCTGCCGCTGCGCAAGGGGAAGCCGAGCGACTTCTTCGGCCGTTGGTTTGGCGACCATTGCAGGGCATTGGGGCTCGCGCCCACCTTTCATTACCTTCGCCACACGGTGCGCCCGCTGATGCGCAAGGCGGGTCATAGCGAGGGAACCATGGACAAGGTAACCGGGCACAAGACCGTAGGCAGCATCGGGACCGTGGTTTATGACCATCGCACGCTGAGCGAGGTTCAGGAGGCCGTAGAGGCGATCCAGTACCCTGCCCTCAAACTGGCCGTTGTGGGGCCTTACGGGGCCTGAGGGTCGCCTTCGGCGGCAGAGGCCCTGACCTTCGAAGGCTCCGTGACGGCAGCAGTCCGGGAAGGCGGTGCCTGAGCATGGCCCCGGTCTCGGCTTTTATGATCGCGACTCCTTCGGCTTCTGGAAACCAAGTGGCAACAAGAAAAACAGGCTCGACCAGCCTGCCTCCCCCCCTGGAACTGACGATCGCTCACGACGCCGCCAAGGCTAGGCTGCAAGAACGGATTGCAAAAGGCATGGAGATCAAGAGAGGGTCGGTGCGTTCCCGCGAGGAATACGAGCACCTACAAAATGAGTTCTACAAGTGGGATGCATTCAATACGGAGTTGCTCAAGCGCACCTTCACCACCACCGAACTCGCGGATGAGTACAGCCACTTTGTCGGCCTGCTCAGCGTCGGCGGCGTGGACACCCTCGGCGAGATGATTGCCGACCTGTTCAAAGACATTGACGGCAAGATACATCGGATCGATTCCATCATTGAGAGGCTCGAACTGATCCCCATGGCGGGCAGCGCCGCCGTAGCTGAGTCAGCGACTCGCAGCGATCGACCGGCCTCGAAGGTCAGCAACAAGGTGTTCGTTGTCCACGGACGCGATGAGGTCGCCAAAACAAACCTTGAGGTCTTCCTGCACGAGAACAAGCTGGAGCCCATCGTGCTACATCGTCAGGCAGACGAAGGCATGACCATCATCGAGAAATTTGAGAAGCACGGCGACGTGGGTTACGCATTCATTCTCCTCACGCCGGATGAGATTGCGTACCTCGCTGCGGAAGAGGTGAAACCGGATGCGGAGCGCCGGAAAGAGTTCCGCGCACGTCCAAATGTGATCTTTGAGTTTGGCTACTTCGTGGGACGTCTGGGAAGGGCGCGCGTCTGCTGCCTTTACACCGGGGATGTCGTCATCCCGAGCGATCTGAGCGGCATGGTTTACAAGCGGTACGAGAGGAGTATCGAAGAGGTGGCCTATCCGATCCTCAAGGACTTGAGGGCCTCGGGCTACAACGTCTAGGCCGACCTCCGTAGGGGCGCCCGGAAGATGCCCTTGAGGGGGTCCGACAGATACTCTCAGGGACGCTATCATTTTGATAGCAAAGCCACAGACGATAGGAGCGAGCTTCCGCCCGCCCCCAGATCAATGCGCCGGCGTCCGTGTCTGGTACTTGCCGGGGGCGACCTTTCCGCCATAGGTCGGCGTGAGGAACCGCACTAGCACGTCCTGGTTGTTGACCAAGCCCGATCCAATGGCCGCGAGGGCCGATTCGTAGCATTTGGCGTATAGGGCTGCATCAGCGGTATCGAGAACATCCCGAACGCCGCGCCCGAAGGTCTCCCTCCACCACCCCGCCCGGTGCCCCGTGAGGACGAAACACACGGTGTCCTTGAGGCGCTTCTCGCGTTCCGTTGCTTTGGGTCGGACGGCGGCTTTTGGAATGCGGCCTGCCTTGGCGTCATCACCGGCCCGCCTGCGCATCATGTGGGTGACCTCTCGATCCGTCTCCACGATGGCCGTAACGCGAACCCCGAGGTGGACGGCGAGCCGTTGCGCGAGGTCTTCCATGTCCAAGAAGTAATCCCGGATGTCGGCGCCCTCGCGGGTGTTCGCCATCATGGCAAGCTGCGCAGCCACGTAGCGACTCAGCATGTAGTCTGTGCGAGGCGTCCCTCGGGCTGGAACCGTTAGAGCGGAAATTTCCGCGCTTAATTCGCCCGCCGCCAGCAGCGGCTTGATGTAGGCCGCAGCCCAATCACGAAAGCGCCTGTGCGGCTTGCCGATGCGCTCCCACAACTTGCGAGCGTCGAGGCATGGCGCCCTGCGGTCTTCGACCAGCGGCAGCACACGGCGAACTCGAATGATGCGCTCTGCTTGCGAAGGTGTCAGCCCGAGCGTGAGCATGGTGGAAGTCGGCACCGTGTTGATGGTGCTGATGAGGGAGCGCCCATCGCGAACGGCGCCCCGGGATGACGAGCTTGCGCCCATCAATGTTGAAGTGTTCATGACGTAGAAATGGAAAGACCCCACACGGCAACCGTCTGAGGGTCACCATGTGGGGTCTGGTGGGGGAGCCGCGAGGGCTACGGTTGCCGCTGGCCCGGTCGGGCGCTGCGGTCGGGATTGGTGATCCCGCTGAAGTCGATCTCCGGCAGGGGGCCGGGGGCACGGGGCGTGAGGGCCTCCATCGTGCTGACCGTCTTCTTCATCTCAGCCTTCCGCGTGGCGTGGCGTTGCTCGTCCGCGGCCTTCTGCTTGGCGTCCGGGCGCTTCGAGATGGCATCCATCACGTCCGCCTGTTCCTTCGTCGCGTACCACTTCTGGATGTTCTCCTTCGAGTACACCGCGAGGGTGTTGTCCGCATTGGTCAACGGGACGGCGCCGACAAACGCCTGATAGGCACGCGAGGCGGGGTTCCATTCGAGGCGAACATCCTGGGGCTTCCCATATTGCTCCTTCGCGCGGCCCTTGGGGACCTCGTTGATGAACCGCTCGAACCACTCCTCCTGCGTCTTGGACGGGGGACCCATCGGCATCTCCGAACGGAGGTACACCGTGCCGTTGATCTTCGCTGTAACCGCAGGGTTGGCGAGGTACTTGAACGATGCCTCAATGGCGGAGGGCGCATCCGGGTACTGCCCGCTATGCACGAGTAGTTCCGAGTAGCGGCGCAGGGTGCCGGTCATCTGCGCGGTGTTCGCCACGGTGTTGTCGCCCCACAGGCGCTGCGCCCAGTCGAACTTGTAGAAGGGGTCCGCCTGAATCTTGCCGACTTGCGAGCGCACGCCCTTCACCAGCTTGTCCACGTCCGAGCCTTCGACCACAGGCATGTCCACGGCGGTAGCGAGCCCTGCGGCATCGTCCACGCTGCGGCCCATCTTCGTGAGGAACGCGATGTTGTCGAAGCGGTTGTATTGCTTCTCGGGCATCAGGGTCTTGGCGTAGTCCCCGTAGAGGTTCAATTGCTTGAACAACTCCAGGCCCGCCTTCCCGGCATCGTTCAGTTGCCCCCGCGGTTTCCCGTTGGAGTCCACCCCGATGGTGTTGAGGTTGAAGAACGATGCCTGAATCGTCGCTTCCCAGTTCGGGTTCTTGAGCCCGTTCTGTGCGAAGAAGCCCACTTGCTGATCGAAGGGCATCCCTTGGGTGCGGCGCACGGCGATCTTCTCGGCCATGTCCTGCACGTCCTTGTCGGACAGGTCCTTGGGCTCCCCGTGCTTGTCCAGCACCTGGGGCTTGTTGGTGCCCATCACGGTAGGCAGTTGGCCGTTCACGAGGGCCGCTTCAACCCGCCGCTCGGCCTCCGCTTGGGATGCCTGAATGGCGCCCGCCATGGACGACTTGTAGAGCTCGTTCTGCTGACGGGCGAGAGCCGCCATGTTGGCCCGCTCGATGGAGTGGACGGTGGCCGCGGAGATGTAGTCCTTGTTGCCCGGGGCGGTGTGCCAAGCGTTGAACTTCTCGGGGTTGAGTTCCCCGTTGTCCGCGGCTCGGTAGAAGGGCAGGACCTCATCATCGATGCGCTTGCGCTGCTGACCATCGAACACCGTGGTGGCGTGGTTGAGGAACGTCTGGGCCTTCGCCTCTCCGAGGAAGCCACGGACCTTGCCGATGCCCTCCATGTCGGTATCGAAGAAAGCGTTGAGGAGGTCCTTGCGCCCCGAGCCAGCCATGCGGGCGACCATCTCGCCCATCGCACCCTTCGCGGCGGAGTCCGGCAGGGTCTTCGTGTGGCGCATCAGTTGGTACTGCGACATGAGTTGCGCAGCGGCCTCCTGAGGGGTGCCCTTGAAGTCGTCCGCGGAGACCGCGTTCAGGGAGTTCGCTAGGGATGGTCTGCAGAACGTGATCTGCGGACGCGATTGAATGAACCCGACGATGACGATGCATCCGCTTTGCTCATTCGAGCAAGCTCGGCATCGTTTTGCTGGGCAGC